>JAAZYI010000024.1 GCA_014239735.1 Dehalococcoidia bacterium | reverse complement strand
TAGGCTCTTCAGCAACTGGAGCTTCTTCTTTAGTCTCTTCAGCAACTGGAGCTTCTTCTTTAGTCTCTTCAGCAACTGGAGCTTCTTCTTTAGTCTCTTCAGCAACTGGAGTGGTAGGCGTCGCTACTGATTTCTCTGCAGATTTCTTCTTTTTCTTTTTTGTTAATTCTAACGGCTTTATTTTCCCATTATTATCAAAACCAATAATGTGAAACAGTTTTAATACTGATTCTGATGGTTTTGCACCTTTAGTTATCCAATCAGAAACTCTATCTTCAACTATATTTACCGTTGCTGGTTTTGTATGAGGGTCATAAGTACCCACCTCTTCAAGATATTTCCCGCTTTGCGGTTTTCTTTGATCAGCAACAACTATTTTGTAAACTGCTCGTCCTTTAGAACCAATTTTTCTTAATCTAATTCGTACCATAAATAATTCGTACCCAAAACTTGTTTAATAATTTAGAACTAGATGATTTTATTTCGCTAAAACAGATAATGTCAATTAATTTATAACTAATTTTAAGAATGTTAATATGTTTGTACTATGAAAATTAGATTATTTGCCTCATTAAAAGATGATTTTGGGTCAAGCTTTATCGAAATTGCATCCACAAAAAATATGAATGTGAATGAGTTAAGGCAATTATTGATCCATGAATATAGCATTAAGGCTGAAAATTGCATGATTGCAGTTAATATGGAGTACGCTGAAGATGACTTTATTGTAAGTAATGATGATGAAATTTCTCTTATTCCTCCTGTTAGTGGAGGCTCATCTAATGATTTAGTTGAAATTGTAAACAAGACTATAAATCCTGAAACTTACTCAATTTCAAAATCATCATGTTATGGAGCAGAACTGACTTTTCTTGGGATATCCCGAGACTTTAATGATGGTAAAAAAGTTAACAAACTTTATTATGAATGCTATGAAGAGATGGCTAAAAAAGAAATTTTTAAGCTAATTGATCAGTTTAAGGATAAGTTTGGTATTGGGTATATTAGGGTTGTGCATAGAATCGGAGAAGTTAGTCCAGGAAATATAAGCCTCTTGGTTATAATAAGCTCTGTCCATAGAAAAGAATCTTTAGAAGGCATGATTGAGTTTTTAGATATTTTTAAAAAGAAAATACCAATATGGAAAAAAGAAATTTATCTAGATGGGTCCAAGTGGATTGAGTCTTGAAAATTAACAGCACAGAAATATTTCTATAGAAAAGGTGTAATCGTTATTAATGGTGAGGAATTTCCATTTGTCGAGGTAAACATCGAATAAATTTATTGTTTTTTTCTAGCCTCCGCACACACGATTCGCACATAAATTTAAAGTTATAGACATCTTTATACTAGAAATAGTAGAATTTGAACTTAAAATAGGCTAGTCGGAGAGTTCGCATAGAGGCCTAGTGCGTCGGTTTGCTAAACCGATGTCGGAATTATTTCCGACCATGGGTTCGAATCCCATACTCTCCGCCATAAAAGGAATAAATAAAAATATGAAAAATTTTCATGTTTCAACAGTTGGTTGCCAGATGAATGTATCCGATTCTGAAAGATTGGCTAGTGGATTGAAAGAGCTTGGCCTTAAAGAAAATGATAATGTTTATTCTGACTTAGTTATTTTGAATACATGTGTCGTAAGACAGACTGCAGAAGATACAGCTACTGGTTTATTAGGAAAGCTTAAAAATATAAAGAAAAAAAATCCTTCTATGATGATATGTGTAATGGGATGTATGGTTGGGCCTAAAACTATTGATCTAGAAAAAAGATTTCCGCAAGTAGATATTTGGGCTGCTCCACAAAAATTTGAAAAAATTATAGAGCCTATTTCTGAAAAGTTGAATACTGATTTAGACGGATGCATGCCTGACTTAATTCCGATACAGCCAAAAATTGCAAGTTTTGTGCCTATAATTCATGGGTGCAATAAATTCTGCTCATTTTGTATTATTCCATATAGGAGAGGTAGAGAAATAAGCAAAACTATTTTAGAGATTAAAGATGAAGTGTCCAAGCTTATAAGGAGGGGAGTGAAAGAGGTAACTTTGCTAGGTCAAAATGTAGATTCTTATGGGCACGATCTTAGCCCTAAAACAGATTTAGCAGATCTTTTGGCAGAAATAGACTCTCTTGAAGGATTAAAAAGATTAAGATTTTTAACTTCTCACCCTAATGATATGTCATTAAAAATTATCAAGGCTATTAGAGATTTACCAAAAGTATGTGAGACTATTAACTTACCTTTCCAGGCAGGAAATAATGATGTCTTAGAGAACATGAGGCGAGGATACACAAGAGAAGAATATTTAGAGAAAGTGCAAGAAATAAGAGAAACTATCCCAAATGTTTCAGTTACTACTGACCTTATAATTGGATTTCCTGGAGAAACAAAGGCTCAGTTTAGAGAAAGCTTAGATATAGTAGAAAGAGTGAGGTTTGATAAAGTTCATGCATCTATATATTCAGACAGGCCAGGCACTATTGCATCAAGAAAAATGGGAGATGATGTGAGCAGAGAAGAAAAAAAGAAAAGAATGGCTGAAATAGTAGAAGCTCAGAAAAAAATTAGCTTGGAACTTAATTCTGAGCACGAAGGGACTAGTCAAGTAGTTTTAGTTGAGAATAATTCTGAAGGAATATATTCAGGTCGATCAAGATTAGATAAACTGGTTTATATAGATGGGCATGATATAAAAATTGGAGATTTTGTTGAGGTAAAAATAACTGAAGCCAGAACTTGGTCCCTAACAGGTCAAGTCCAAAGAAAAATTAATAATGAAATTGAGAGTCAATTAATTGAACATTAAATCTTACCAACCAAGAAAATTATCTATACCAGTTACTGAGCTGGAGCAAGCCTCTTTTTGCCAACTGGACGATAATTTAAGAAGCAAAACTCTTGAAGAAGAATTCAGGTCAGGCGTTAAGTGGCAAAAAGTACCCAATAGATATTTAAAAATGAGTCCGGCAGAAATTGATTCAGAAGTAAAAAGAATGAAATCAATTATAGGATCAAAACTATATATTTTAGGTCATCACTATCAAAGAGAAGAAGTAATAAAGTTTGCAGACACAACTGGAGACTCCTTTAAATTGGCACTAGAAGCTTCTAAGGAAAAAAATGCTGAATTTATAGTTTTCTGTGGAGTTCATTTTATGGCAGAAACAGCCGATATATTAACTTCTGCAAATCAAAAAGTGATTCTACCAAACATGGCAGCTGGATGTTCTATGGCGGATATGGCGCCATCAGAAGATGTGCAAGACGCATGGAATTTTGTCTCATCTTTTTCAGGCAATTATGTGCCAATTACTTATATGAACTCTACTGCTGCAATCAAATCATTATGCGGAGAGAACGGAGGTTTAGTTTGCACATCAAGTAATGCAGAGAAGGCGTTTGCCAAGTACCTAGAAAAAGGTAAAAAAATATTTTTCTTTCCTGATCAGCATTTAGGCAGAAACACTGCGCTCTCTCTTGGTGTTAATTTAGAAGAAATTAAAGTATGGAATCCTTTTAAATTAAATGGAGGCCTTTCAAATGAAGAAATAAAAAGAGCAAAAGTTTTAGTATGGCAAGGTCATTGCTCTGTTCATACTAGATTTACTGTAGACCAAGTAGAGATAGCGAAAAATGAGAAGCACGCAAAAGTCATAGTTCACCCTGAATGCACTAATGAGGTCGTAAAGAGCTCCGATTATACTGGCTCTACAGAATATATTATTGATGTTGTAAGCAACTCAAGCCCAGGATCTGTTTGGGGAATTGGCACTGAGATTAATTTAGTAAAAAGACTATCATTGGAGAATCCAGATAAAGAGATTTTTTGCTTAGATCCAATTGTATGTCCTTGTGCAACAATGTATAGAATTCATCCAGCTTACCTGCTTTGGGTTTTAGATGGAATTGCGGCTGGCTTAGTAATAAATCAAGTCGAAGTAGATTTTGAAACTAAAGTGAATTCAAAGATAGCCTTAGACAGGATGCTAGAGCTCTAATAATGAGATTTACAAATTTTGAATCCATTGAAAAATTGGTTGATATTGCAATTAGCGAAGATCTTTCTAACGGAGATCCAAGCACCGAAGTTTCAATAGATGAATCTTTGGTTTTAGATTTTGAATTAATACTTAAGCAATCAGGGGTTCTATCTGGAATAGATGTAGCAGAATTTGTATTCAAAAAAATCGACCCTAAAATAAATTTCAATTCTCTGATTGATGATAGATATTCAGAGTCAAGAGTATTTGCGAAAATAGATGGCCCTGCCAAATCAATCCTTTCTGCGGAGAGAACAGCTTTAAATTTCATTCAGAGGATGAGTGGGGTTGCAACTTCAGTTTATGAGTACAAAAAATTAATTAGTGATCTTAATGTAGATATAGTTGATACGAGAAAAACAATTCCGGGTTGGAGAATTTTGGATAAATACTCTGTTCTGGCAGGTGGAGGCGCTAATCATAGAATTGATTTAGGCCAGATGATCATGTTAAAAGATAATCATTTGAATTCAGGTAATTTAGATGAAATAGTTAAGAAGTCAAAACATGAATATCCCGAACTTAAAATAGAGGTAGAAGTAGAAAATGAATCTCAATTAAATGAAGCACTTTTTTTACCTATAGAGAGAATAATGTTGGATAATTGGGAGATAAAGAAAGCTTCTGAAGCAGTAAAAAAAATAAGGTTAAAAAATAAAGATATAACCATTGAAATATCAGGCGGAATAAATAAAAAGACAATAAGAAATTATGCTCTATGCTTGCCAGATATCATATCCTTAGGTTCGGTTACACATTCTGCAAAGGCACTAGACATTAGTTTAGAAGTAGCCTAAAAGCTACTTCTAGGAGCCTTTCTATCTTTTGAATCAATACTTAAAGTTAAAGGACCCCAATTGTTTAATTCTACCTCCATTTCTTCTCCAAAAACCCCTGTCTTTATTAGAGGGTGCTCTTGTTCTAATTTTACTAAGAATTTTTCATAAATAATTTTAGCTTTTTCTGAGCTCATTGCATTACTAAAATCAGGTCTATTGCCGGATCTGGTAATACTAGACAAAGTGAAATTACTGATAACCAAAATTGATGCATTTTCATTTTGTACAGACATATCTAAATTTGAAGAGTCACTAGGAAATAGGCGTAAATTTATTAATTTTCTTATGATATATTCAGAATCTTCATTTTTATCGGATTTAATTATTCCTAATAAAACCAAAACTCCTTTATCAATTTTTGAGTAAACTTTGGAGTTAATAGATACAGAGGCTGACTTGACTCTCTGAATTAGCGCTATCATTAATCAGTCTTTTTTGATTTAGTAGATTTATTTTTTTTAGTATTTTTTTTATCTTGCTTAGTAGTATCTTTAGAAGGCTTTGATTTAGATTGGGCACTAGATGTCCTATTTGAGGTTGAATACCATCCTGAGCCTTTGAAATGTACAGAAAATGCACTAATTATCCTTTCGCCATTCTTATTACAGTCTTGGCATTTAGCAATAGGTATATCACTGAAATTTTGAATTATTTCAAATATTTCAGTATCACAATTTTTATTTAAACACTTGTATTCGTATATTGGCATATTACTTGAATAATAAATTTAACCTGACTGATTATAAAAAATTGACTTTAATCTCTCAACTTTTATATTAATATCTTGATTAATAATTAGGTTGTTTCCAGTAACAACTCCAATCTCTTTTGAATCAATATTATGCTTATTTGCAATTTCAGATACCTTTTTTGTATTTTTTGGACTGCAACTCACAATTACTGCAGATCTATTTTCTCCAAAATAAACAGACTTTTTATTAGTTGCATCTAGTAATATATCAGAGCCAACTCCACCTAATATACAACTTTCAGCAATTGCTAAAGAAAGTCCTCCAGTAGAAATATCATGAGCAGAATTAATTAGCCTATTATCGATTATTTCTAACAATGAATTTTGTAAGTATAATTCTTTTTTTAAATCAATATGAGGTGAGCCAGAAAGCTTCCCCTCAATAATTTTTTGATATTCTGATCCGGATAGCAAATTATCATCATCTTTAATAATTTTTTCTCCAATAATAATAATTTTATCTCCAATATTTTTAAAAGATGCAGTAACGGCTTTTGAATAATCGTTAATATGTCCAATTGCACCTATTATTGGCGTAGGGAAGATTGGCTTTTCATTTGATTCATTGTATAGGCTTACGTTTCCGCTAATTATAGGAATTCCAAATTCTAAACAAGCTTTCTTTAGCCCTTCTATTGTTTTAGTTATTTGATATTGAACGTCGGTTTTTTCTGGATTTCCTAGATTGAGTCCATCTGTTAATCCAATAGGTGTTGCTCCAGTACATATTACATTTCTGCATGCTTCTGCAACAGCCATAGATGCTCCTACCTCAGGGTCTAAATAGCATTTTTTGGAGTCACAATCTATGCTGATTGAAATTGCCTGTTTGCCTTTTTTTAGGCTTAAAACTGCAGCATCTGCCTCTCCAGGCAGGACAATAGTATTTAATTGAACTTGATGATCAAATTGGCTATATATTTCTTTTTTTGATGATATATTGGGTGACTTTAGAATCATTTCTAAAATTTTACCCATATCATTAATTTTATTGCTAGACGGGATATATTTTTGAATATTATTGATCCATTCTGGCTTTTTATCTGACAAAACATATGCCGGAGCGTCAGTGAGAATTTTTACAGGAGTATTAAGTATTTCGTTGCCCATATGCATTATTTTTACATTTCCTGATTTATTAAATTTTCCAATAGTGTTGGCTTTAAGATCACGATCTTTAAAAAATTTTAAAAATGTATTTTCGCTTTTTTGATCGATTATGACCAACATTCTTTCTTGTGATTCAGAGAGCATTATTTCATATGGAGTCATTCCTTCTTCTTTTGTGTGAACTTTGTCTAGATTTAGGTCAATACCGAGATTGCTTTTTTCAGCAACTTCTATTGCTGAACTAGTAAGGCCTGCAGCCCCAAGATCTTGCATCCCAACTATCCCTTTCATTTTTCCTGATATGAGGCAAGATTCTAGCAGAACTTTTTCTAGGAAAGGGTTTCCTACTTGAACTGCTGATCGAGAGTCTGAGCCTTCTTCTAATGATTGCGAAGCTAGTCCGGATGCACCATGAATTCCATCTCTGCCAGTATCTGCCCCTACTAATATTGCTAAGTCACCTTCTTTATCCGCTTTAGCATTTAGTACAGGGGATTTGCTATCTATAATTCCAACACACATTGCGTTGACTAAAGGGTTAGTTGTGTAGCATTCTTCAAATTCTATCTCTCCACCCACATCAGGTATGCCTAAACAGTTTCCGTATGTCGATATTCCCTCTATAACCCCGTTTAGGAGATATTTGTTCCTTGGAATATCTTGAGGACCAAATCTAAGAGAATTCAATATAGCGATAGGATAAGCACCCATTGCAAATATGTCCCTGACAATTCCGCCTACACCTGTAGCAGCACCTTCCTTTGGTTCAATAGCTGATGGATGATTATGAGACTCCACCTTCATTACTATCTTCAATCCATCTCCCATATCAAGTACACCTGCATTTTCTTTGCCCATCTCGGATAGAACTTTATCACTTTCATTAGGTAACTCTTTTAGTAAGAGTTTTGTGTGTTTATATCCGCAGTGTTCACTCCATAAAGCACCAAAAAGACCTAGCTCTAATGGAGAAGGCTCCCGATTTAATAGTTCGCATATTTTCAAATACTCAGGCTCTGAAAGAGCTATTTCTTTTAATAATTTTTTATCTATCATAATTTAAAAGGATTTAATCATTGATTTAAATATTAAATTCCCATCTTCGCTACCCAAATCTAAAGAGCATGATCTTTCTGGATGAGGCATCATACCTAAGACATTTCCATTTTTATTAACAATCCCGGCTATATTGTTTAAGGACCCATTAGGGTTTGAATGATTATTGATCAGTCCTGATTCAGTGCAGTATTGAAAAGCAATTTGGTTATTTTCTAAAAGCGTATTTAAGGTATTATTATCTGCCTGGTAATTACCTTCTCCATGAGAAATAGGAATTTTTAAGATTTTATTTTCAGGTATGAGAGAAGTAAATTTTCTAGATCTACTAGATTTAAGGTTAACAAAGCTACAATTAAATTTTAAATTCTTATTCCTAATCAATGCGCCAGGTAAAATTCCTGATTCACACAAAATTTGAAATCCATTGCATATGCCAATTATTGGCCTGCCTTCCTGATTAAATTTTGATACATCTTTCATTACTGGAGAGAATTGAGCAATTGCCCCTGCTCTTAAATGGTCTCCATGCGAAAAACCTCCAGGCAGAACAATTGCATCTATGTTCTTCGGTATTGAATCTTTGTGCCAAATAAAAAAAGATTTAACGTTTTTAAAAGAAGATAAGGCAAATTCACAGTCCCTGTCGCTCCAGGTACCAGGAAAAACTATTATTCCAACATTCATATAAGAATGTTATATCTGAAAGGAGTAAATGATAAGTTTATTTTAGAATATTAAGGATAATTTCAGGGAAAGGGAAAGGGAAAAAATTAAGTCTCTTTACTTTTTCTTTTTTTATTGGCCATTTTTTTCTTTTTTAAAGCACTTGGTGGCTCAAAAGCCTGCCTTTTTCTGGTCTCAGAAAGAATGCCATTTTGCTGCACTCTTCTATTAAAGCGTCTAAGCATGCTATCAAAAGCTTCGCCATCTCTTTGTTTTACTTCTGTCATTTTTCTCCTAGCTAAATCAATGTGAAAGTATACATGGTGTTTACCTAAGGTTCAACAATATATTAAAGAATATTTATACAATCTTGAATTCTTGAAATGGATTCTTCTAATCCAAGTATTTCAATTGATTCAAATAAAGGAGGGGAAATTTCAGAGCCAGTAATGCAATTTCTAACTAATCCAAGATAATCTCTAAGCTTTAAATCTAACTTTTCACAATTGCTTCTTAGTAATATTTCTATATCTTTATGATTTGTTTTATTTTTTTCTAGTAGTGTGCTGAAATTATCTACAAGTTCTTTTAAATTATTTTTAATCTCATTTTTATTTAAAGGTCCACATTTGATGATGCTATCTTCAGGCTTTATATAGACAAAGAAAAATTTAATTGATGGGTAAATTTCGTCAATAGATTTTACCCTTTCTTTAATTAAAGGAATAATTTCCGACAGTTTGTTTTTATCAACTAAATCTGTGCTATCTTTTAATTCTTCAGATAATTTTTCGCTAGTTATTTGTATTAGAGTTTTGTCATCTAAAGACCTGATATGAACTCCGTTAAGCCAGTTAAGTTTTTCAGGATCAAATATTGAAGGACTTACACTTAATCCTTTGAAATCAAAAAGTTCAATTATATCTCTATATTTTAATACCTCTTTATTATTTCTTGGGGACCATCCTAAAAGAGATATATAATTTACTAAAGCTTCTGGTAATAGGCCGCTTTCCTTATATTCAATTATAGAATTGGCTCCATGTCTTTTGCTCAGCTTAGCTTTATCTTTTCCAAAAATAAGAGGCAGATGGACAAATGATGGCGGTTCTAATCCAAGAAATTTATATAACAGTAGGTGTTTAGGAGTGCTCGAAATCCATTCTTCTCCTCTTAGAACATGACTGATATTCATACTTGAATCATCAACTACGCTTGCTAAATGGTAAGTAGGCATCTCGTCAGCTTTTAAAATAACAAAATCATCTATTTTAGACAGATCAAATTTCATAGGCCCTCTTCTAAGATCTGCGAATTCAATGTTTCCTGAAAGAGGCACTTTAAGTCGCACTACTATAGGAAGCCCATTCTTTTTTGATTTTTCTAGTTCTTTTCTAGGTCGATTTCTAGAGTACCCGTTGTAACCAGGTGGTTTGCCTTGCAGTTTTTGTTCTTCTTTCATTTTCTCTAGCTCATTTGTTGACAGGTCGCACATATATGCATTTCCATCATCAAGAAGGTTATTAACAGCATTTATATATAATTTCTTTCTTTGAGATTGTATATATGGCCCGTAATCACCACCGATTTCTGGGCCTTCGTCATAATTTAGCCCTAACCAATTTAAACCTTCTATTATATTTTCTACAGACCCTTCTACTTGCCTTTTTTTATCAGTATCTTCAATTCTTAGTATAAATTTCCCACCATTTTTTTTGGCAAATGCCCAATTAAATAGGGCTGTCCTCATTGCACCTAGATGAGGATCTCCGGTAGGGCTTGGGGCAAACCTAACCCTTATTTCTTCTGAAGATTTATTATTCATTATTATTTGATTCTATTATCTCAATAAATTCTTTTGGAATATTATCTTGAATTTCTATTTCTTTGTTATTCGAAGGATGATTGAATTTTATTCTAATTGAGTGCAAATACAATCTTGATGCATTATTTTTATTATTTGAATATAGATTATCACCAACTATTGGACATCCTATTGAGCTTAAATGAACTCTAATTTGATGAGTTCTGCCTGTTAAAATATTTACCTTGAGCATTGAAATATTATTATTTTCATCAATTTTTTCATAAGAAGTGTAAGCATTTTTTCCAGATTCAATTAAGGCTCTTTTAATTTTATTTGTAGGGTGCCTGCCTATAGGAGCTTCTATTATGCCTTTGTTTTTGATTGGTCCGTTTACAATTGCGACGTATTCCTTTTCAATCTCTCTGCTTCTAAATTTTGACTTTAAGTTCTCATATGATTTATTTGTTTTTGCTATTACCATTAACCCTGAAGTTTCTTTATCTAGTCTGTGTACTATGCCAGGCCTTTGGCTCTCGCCTACATTTGCAATTTCAGGATATTTTTCTATTATCCCTGAAACAAGAGTTGTTCCTTTATAAGTATCTGAGGGATGAACAATTATGCCTTCATCTTTAGATACAACAATAAGATCCTTGTCTTCATATCTAATATCTAAATTTAATTTTGCTGGGCGTACTTCAGAATCAAATATTAATTCAGTAATTTTTATTTCGTCATCATTAGTAATTTTTGTAGAGGCTTTTAATACAGGAAATCCATTTTTCTTAATCATTCCTTTGCTTATTAATTTTGAAACTTGGCTTCTAGAATAAGAAGTACTATTGCTTATAAATAAATCAATTCTGATATCTTTATCATTTTTATAAATTATCTTTTTCATTTGCTTTTCTTTCTTCCTTCCAGTTTATATAGAGATAAAAAGCAAGCATTGCCATCCCAACGCTTATGCAGGAGTCGGCAATATTGAAAACAGGCCATGCACCCACATCTATAAAGTCAGTAACTGAACCAAGCCTTATTCTGTCAATTATATTCCCAAAAGCTCCGCTGAGTTGCAGAGAGATAGATATTTCTAAAATAATTGAATCTTTTGCGACAAAAATTAGAAAATACATTATTAGGATAATCGCAAATATGCCAACAATCATTAAAAATAGATTGGCATCCTGAATTATGCTGAAGGCACTTCCGAAATTTCTGACATGCGTAAATCTAAAAAAACCATCATCAGGAATAGAAGAACCGACTTTAAGAGTTCTTATAACTATCTCTTTTGAAATTTGATCCAATAAGAAAAATACAATAATTATGAGAGGGATATAAATTTTTTTATATTTTAATAATATTTTTTTCATCGTATGGCTTATTTTGGTAAACTAAAAAAAACTTCTAAAAGTAATTTTATATTTTTAAGCAAAAATAATTAAGGGGAAAATATTTTGATTGATTTAAGAAGCGATACAGTCACAAGGCCTACTGAAGATATGAGAAAAGCTATGTATGATGCGGAGGTAGGTGATGATGTCCAAGGGGAGGACCCAACAGTTAATAAACTTCAAAGCCTTGCTGCAGAAATTACAGGAAAAGAGAGTGCTTTGATAGTATCTTCCGGAACTATGGGTAATTTAGTTTCATTACTCACTCTTACTAATAGAGGAGAGGAAATTATTTTGGGTGATCAATGCCATGTTTATGCATGGGAAGGTGCGGGTGTACCTATTTTTGGAGGGGTAAGCCTAAACGTTATTAAGAATGAAGAGGACGGGACTATAAATTTAGATGAAATTGAAAAATCTGTAAATCCTGTAGATGACCATAAACCTACTACTTCTGTAGTAAGCATAGAGAATACTCATAATCAATGTGGAGGCTACCCTGTTAATGAAAGTTATATTAAAGACTTAAGGAGCCTATGTGATTTAAAAAAGTTAAAAATTCATATGGATGGGGCCAGGCTTTTTAATGCTGCAATTTCACTAAATACTGATGTTTCCAGTTTAACTAAACATGTAGACACAACAACATTTTGCCTTTCCAAAGGCTTATCATGTCCAATTGGAAGTGTAATTTGCGGATCAGAAGACATAATATTAGAAGCAAAAAGATGGAGAAAGGCTATAGGAGGAGGTATGAGGCAGGCCGGAGTTTTTGCAGCAGCTGGTATTGTTGCATTAAATAATATGGTAGATAGATTATCTGAAGATCATGAAAATGCTACAAAAATTGGAAATGGCTTAGCAGATATTAATGGAATTGAGATTGACGTTGATTATATTAAGACAAATATTATTCGATTTTCTTTGAAGGATAAATCATCTGATATGGATAAATTTAAAAGTGTCCTTTTGGACAATGGAGTCATGATATCTCCATCTGGAAATACGGTTCGAATGGTTACCCATCGTGAGGTTTCGTCTAACGATGTTGGAGTTGTTCTAAGAGCTGTATCAAAATCAATTAAAGAGCTTTAAGTGATCATAGGTCTAATTGGACTTATGAGTTCAGGTAAATCAACTGCTGGAAGATATTTAAGGACCAAAGGTTTTTCAGTTATAGATTTAGATGTATTAGGTCATAAAGTTTATGAAAAGGGCTCAAAACAATATGACGAAATCATCGCAATTTGGGGCAATGAGGTTTTGGATAAAAATTTAGAGGTCAATAGATCTGAACTATCAAGAATAGTTTTTAAGGATGAAAATTCGTATTTGGAGAGACTTCAGTTAATTGTTTGGCCTAAGTTAGAAGAATTGTTGAAAAGTACCCTAAATAAATTAAATAAGGAAGAAATAATATTTATTGAAGGTGCACAAATAGTAAAAAGTGGCTTTAATAAATATTGTGATAAATTATGGTGCATTGTTTCTTCTATTGAAAATATTAAATCTAGAGTAGAAAGCAATAATTACCCAGATTTTCTAGATAGATTAAAGATACAAATTGAGGATTATGCCCAATTAAATAATATTGATGAATTTATATATAACGATTCAACGAAACAAGAACTTAATAATAATGTACAATTTCTATTGGAAAGAATAAGAAAGGAATTCTAATGGCAACTAAGTCCTCAAATTCTAAAAATTATAAGATCGAAGATTATTTAATTGAAAACGAGCCATTTTATGTGCCTGTTAGTGATGAGATTCAAGTATTTGAATCAGCATATAACCAAAAAGTTCCTATTTTACTGAAAGGTCCTACGGGAACTGGTAAAACAAGATTCGTTGAATATATGTCATGGCATATATCAAATAATATGAAAAAATCTGTCCCGCTGATTACTGTGGCATGTCATGAAGATTTAACTGCAAGTGATCTTGTAGGAAGATATTTGATTGATTCATCTGGCACCAAATGGATAGATGGCCCTCTCACAAGAGCTGTAAAAAGTGGAGGTATTTGCTATCTTGATGAAATTGTTGAAGCGAGAAAAGATACGACAGTAATTGTTCATCCTTTAACAGATCATAGAAGAATATTAACAATTGATAAATTAGGAGAAGTTGTAGAAGCAGCAGACGAATTCTTAATGGTTGTTTCATATAATCCTGGTTACCAGAATGCGCTGAAAGATTTAAAACAAAGCACAAGGCAAAGATTTGTTGCTATTGAATTTGATTTTCCAACACCTGACTTGGAAGCAAAGATTTTAAAAGAAGAGGCAGGAATAGATGATTCAACTGCAGACTCATTATCATCATTAGGAGAGAAGATAAGAAATTTAACTGATCATGGACTATCTGAGGCTGCAAGCACAAGAGTGCTTATATATGCTGGAAAATTAATTAAAGACGGAATAGCCCCTAGAAGAGCTTGTCAGGTAGCTGTTACGTGGGGAATAACTGATGACAAGAAACTTTATAGAAGTATTGAAGAAATTATAAGCGCAATATTCCCGTAAATCATGGATAAATTAAAGGAATTATTATCTAAAAATTCCATATATCAACATGAAAGTATAACTGACAAAAGAGGGCATAAAAATGCTTCAGTCTTCTTGCCGGTTTTTTTTAATAACGAGGACTATTCAATTCTATTTCTTAAAAGATCTAAGAATTTATCTGCTCATAGTGATGAGATATGTTTTCCTGGAGGAACATTTGAAAATGATGATATGAATTTATTGAATACAGCATATAGAGAAATGAAGGAAGAAATAGGTGTAGGCCAGGAGAGTGTTAAATTAATTTCTCCTCTGAGCAAGGAAAAAACTAGAACAGGATATATTATTCAGCCTTTTATAGTCTTAATAAAAGATGAAGTAAAAATAAAAGTAGATGAGGAAGAAATTGTTGATTATATGTTCATATCTATTTCAGAATTAATATCTAAAAAAAATAGAAGAGATTATTATTTTTTATCTAATAAATTATTAATTAGTAAGCCAGCATATATAATAAATAATCAGTTAATATGGGGAGCCACAGCAAGTATACTTGAAGAATTTTTAAGTATAATTACTTCAGAAGATGAAAGAAATAAATAATAGACTTAAAAAATATAATTGGATAAATACTAAAGAGTTGAATGAGACTTTAAATGTTTTGTCTGAAGGCTTAAATGAGCCAAGCCTCAATGAATGGGCCAATATAATTTATTCTTCTATTGAAAATGATTCTGGCATATCTAATCAGCAAGAATATCTATTAAGCTTTATAAGAGAATCTTCCAATGTTTTTAGATCCCTTCCTCAAACTCAATTTATTGAATGGGCAAAGCAGTCTAATAGAATCGCTACTGCAAATGGTGATTTGGGGAAAACTTATGTTGATAGTTCTGTAGATATGCTAAAGAATTTGAGGCCTAGGCATTTGCTTGATTGGGGCAACTTAGGTTTAAGTTTATTTAAATCATCAAAAAATTCTTCATTTTTAGCAAAAAAATTTTATAAGTTATCTCCGGCAATAAATATAGCATCTTCTTATGATGATCTTGAGAAGATAGTGGATACTTGCAAAAGAATTTCTGCTAGAAACATTGATTATTCTTCTAAGACTATGGATTGGGTTTATAAAATCTCGCAATTTAGCCCTAATGATCTTAAATCTTGGAATGAAATTATTAACAAAGTTTCAAAAATACTTATTAAAGATTTTGAGGAAATATTTCAATTGCTAGCAGAAAATGCTGATTTAATAAACCAAAGAAAAGAATTTATGAAATCTTTAATTAAAATTATAGATTCCAACCCTCAAGATTTCTATCTAGCGACAAAAAAATCAATAGAAATTTTTTCAGATATTTCTTCAGGTTATTCTGATGAGTATGAAAAAATGTTTATCACTCTTTCTGCTAATAAAACTGATGAATTAAAAGGGTACTCTTTAAACTTTCAAAGTTTAAGGCGAGGATTATCAAAAGAAAAATTTAATATTTGGTTTGGTCATGGGATAGATATTATTAATTCAGGTGATAATGTAGAAGGTTATTTTTCTTTGGATAGCCCTGAGTCAAAATCACTATTTAATGAACTAACATTTTCTGTAGATTTAGATATAGAAAAAGATATATTAAAGCTCTATTGTTGTGCTTTAAGTGGCCAAGAATTAGGAGTACAGAGCTCAAATGTAATGGTTGATAAAGAGATTGGGTGGTTTAATTCTAATTTAGCTACTACTGAAGGATCTACAATTTATCTTCCAGAGTCTATTAAAAAATTTCCTGAGAAAGATAAGAATTTTTCGTGGTTAAAAGTTATTGCTACTCATCAAGTAGGTCATGTTGAATTTGGGACATTTAAGCTTAAACTAGACTCTCCGTCTTCATATTTTAAAGATCTAAGAACTTCCTTGATCAAAAAATTTGAAGAAAATGCACCAAAAAATACAACAGAAATAACTGATATGACAAAATTCTTTAAATTATTTGAAGATTCAAAGTTGGCCCAAGATGTTTTTTCAGTATTTGAAGCATATAGAGTTGATGAAAAAGTACTCCACAAATATAAAGGTATTTCAAGCGCATATAAAGATGTTAAAAAAAATGCATTAGAATCTAGGCCTAAAATTGAAAACTTGCCTGGCAGAGAACTGCTAATTGAGTTAATTATAAGGTATAGCTTAAGCCCACAAAAACTTAAAGCACCTAAAAAACTTGAATATCCTCTAAAAAAACTTTTAAATCTTTTAGTAATTTTAGGTAAGCCTGATTCTAAAATAGAAGATACATCTGAAGCTACTCTAAGGGCGTACAAGATTTTAATAGGTATTAAAAATGAATCTCAAGAAGATTTTGAGGAGTATGATTTCGAAGAAGAGAGCTTTGAAAAATTTGAAGATCCTTATAATGATCTGTTGGAGTTCTATTCTTTCCCAGCAGAAAACTTGCTTGAAAATGAAATAAATAATAGCAGTGAAGAAAATAATAATGAAGAAGAAATAGACAATTATTCATCCCCACAGGAAGTAGAGCATTGGGGAGAATTTAAACCTGAGTTATCACAACTGCTACTTGAAATGAGCTTAGGTGAGGCTGAATTCTCAGAAGATGGGGATTTATCAGATATTTCAGCAGAACAACTTGAAGAAATGTTAAAAGATTCGGTCGATGAAAATTCAGATGAAAATTCAGATGATGCTGTTGAGTCCGAAATAACTCAAAATTTAGAGGAAGCATTAAACGAAATGCAAACTGAAAAAATCCAAGATGATCAATCAAAATTTGCTGATAAATTTGATCATTTTAATGAAGACGGAAAGGCGCTTGAGGCTGTTTAAGAAAATCAATTTTTATATGACGAATGGGATTTTAGAGATGAAACCTACAAAAAAAATTGGTGCTTAGTTAATGAAAAGAAGATTGGAGAAGGGGATCTTCAGTATTACGAAGAAACATTAGAAAAATATGCAGATATAGTTGCCGATATTAAGAAACAATTTGAATTAATGAATCCTGAAACATATAGAAAAATTAAAAGACTTGAAGACGGAGAAGAGCAAGATTTAGATTTAACTGTAGAGGCCATGGTTGATTTAAGAGCTGGAATAAGCCCTTCAGAAAAACTTTATTGGAGAAGGAATAAGGTAGAACGAAGTATATCTGTAGCTTTTTTGCTTGATATGAGTGCCTCTACTGCTGAAGCTATTGATGATACAGATAGCTCTAGAGATGAATGGTCTGCGCCTGATAACCCTGAGAAATATATGGAATGGCTCAGGAAAAGAAGATCGCAAGGTTTTAGAAGGTCTTATAAGAGAATAGTGGATCTAGAAAAGGAAGGTTTAATTTTACTTTTAGATGCCTTAGAGGATTTGGGTGATACATATGGCATATTTGGATTTTCTGGATACGGAAGAGAGAATGTAGAATATTTTACAATTAAAGATCTTGATGAAAAATTTTCACCAACTATTCCAAAAAGAATTGACCGTATAAGCCCATTACATGCAACTAGAATGGGTCCAGCAGTTAGGCATTGCACTCAAAAATTATTAAAAACTGAAGAAAAATCCAAATTTATATTTTTAATTAGTGATGGTAGGCCTCAAGATAGAGGATACAGCAGGGAAGGGGTTGAAAAAGAGTATGCGGTTAACGACACTAAGAAAGCTTTGCTGGAAGCTAAAAATCAAGGCATTACAACCTTTTGCTTAACTGTTGATAAAGAAGGCCATGATTATATGAAAGGTATGATGGAAGATTTAAGCTATGAGGTTTTGGATGATATAGCCTCTTTGCCACTAAGAATACCTCAGCTATATAGAAATTTAACCTCTACTTGATTACTTGTTTAATATCTTCTGCCCATTTTTTTTCAACTAATACTACATCGTTAGAATCTTGAAAAACAGCATTAATTTCATTTTCTTCTAGGTTGCTGAAGCTTGCAGTAATAGGCTTAATCAGTAATGTGCCTTTTTCTGTATAAGTATTATTTCTCAAATATATATATATGCTATTTTTTGTTATGCCATATCTAGAAAATTCTTCTTCAGTTTCCAAGCCTAAACCTAAAACACTTAATATGGTGGGTTTTTTTAGTAGTTCGATTATTTTATTTACTATCATTAAATCAGCGTCTTTATCGCCTTCGCAAGGCTCTTTTTCTATAATAGGATTTCCAGAAACTTCATCTATTATTAAATTGCATATTTTCCATTCACTACTATCACTATTAAAAATATTTCTTCCGTAAGCAGAATAAAGTATGCCTGATTTATATATTAAAATTTCATCAATATTTTTTGGATCAAAATCATATATCCATTCTGGCTTAGGAGGGTCTATAAGCAAATTTTTTAAAGCATTGCCATATGACGCGTTTAATGTGTGAACAGATTGCTGATTTTCTAGTTTAACAAATTGATATGATTTATCTGAACTTAAAATCCCAAAATCAATTATTATTGGATCAGAGCCTTTGAATTCTAATTTAACTTTTAAAGAAGGATCTTTTAAACCAAATTGATTTAAATTTTTTGATTTTTCCTCATCTAAAGTTCGTTGTATTAGTGGGCCCTTTAAGAGATATGTAATTCCAGACCAGCGCACAGGATTAACAGGAAAAGTTCTGTCGTTCTCAATTATATTCCATGAATTATCAGATTTTTCAAACCTGATTTCATTTTTTTCTCCAATAAAATCTATGGAAATTATTTGATCTTCTGGTGCAGTATATAAAAATGATTTAAACACTTTTTCAGACCCTTGGGCATCATTATTGATGTTTGAATCTTTTAAGAAAAATACTCCTAAAGGAATAGAGATAGAAATAATTATAATAAGAATTAGAGAGAACTTAAAATTCATTATCTTCTTCGCCACCAAGACCATAGAGCTAAAAATATAGAAATTCCAGGCAAGAATATCCAGCCGCTCCATCTAACAAAATTTCTTTCATCTTGAGTTAATACTAACTCTCTAAATACTTTGATTTTAGGTCTTATCGAAATCAACTCCACATCACTGGTTAGCCAGTTTATAGAATTGGCAAAAAGATCTTCATTTTTTGCTGAGAATAAAAATTTATTACTTGCAAAATCAGTATCACCTGAAATTATTAATTTTGAAGTTATATAATCTCCTCTTTCATTTTTTACTGGAGATTCATTTATAGCTGCTATAGATTCGATAGCAAGTATTATTGGTAATGGTCCGGCAAGCTCAGATTCACTATCAAAATTTATTGATTCATTTGAAGTTTCTTCCCAACTATTTAATGTGGTGTAAGCTATTGGTTCTGCATTAATATGAGGTTTCCCGGTTTCAGTTAACGATATTTCATCTGGCTTAAGTGAAAGGCCTATAAATTTAGATCCAGGAAAATACATTACATCAAAGTTATGAGTAATTGGGTGTTCAGGAATTTGTAGATTGGAGTCTTTAATCTGTAAAAACTGAATATTTGGAGCAACATAACTTGCTGTATCCACTAAGGTTCCCTTTCCAGCTACTACTCCCCATGGAGCAACTAAATTTGATAAACCCGAGGGTGAGTCAGGCTCTAATAAAAGCATTAAGTTCCCTCCAAGTCTCACATACTCTTGAATTAAATTTTGTTCTGAAGTTAAAATTTCATCGGCTGCATCCGCTATTATAAGAGCTGCCGGGAATGACTCTTTGTTTCCAGAGAGCAATACCCTTGATAGTTCATCTGATGTTACAGAACTAACAATGTAATTGTCTCTTTCCAGAGAAATTTTAGCCTGTCCGAAAGATTCTGATGCTTTATCAATACTTGTTATATCTCTTTCTTCATGCCCAGATAAAAATAAGACAATTTTTTGCTTAATTTGGTTTACAATTAATAATGCCGATATAAGATCTTTTTCATTAAAGACATCAATCATTTCGTTAGGGTCTTTTCCTACTACATATGAAATTCTCTGGCTTTCTTTGAGTTTTAAAATTAATACTGGAAGATCGCGCCCTGCAAGATATCTATCAACGTTTAAACTGCTTGCCAAATTAGGGTCTAAGTCAGGATCCACATGTTTGTATGTTAAGTTGTATTTATTCGAATTTTTTGAAAATTCGCTGAGTAAATCTTCAGTTCGATTTACTGATAGTTTGTCTTGGCTAGAATCAGATCTTAGGAAAATAAAAATCTCTAAATCCTCTTTTAGGTTTTCTATTGCATTTATTGCTTGACTTGATAATTGATATTCTTTTGAAGCTGTAAGATCAGACCTAAACCATGAAGGAGAAGATCCTCTATCATTGAGTATGTAAATGACTGAATTTGTAGCTATTAGAATAAAAATAGTAGATATTAGAATAAATATTGTGTTGGCTCCATAAGCGCCTTTTGAAGAAAAAACAGCCCTTTTTACGCTACTTATGTTAATTACCAGTGATAATATAAATGCAAGTATACCTATAGATAAAACTATGAATCCTGAAAATTGAATCCCTCTCAAAAAGATAATTATTATTAATCCTAAAATTGTTGCAAGGACACCAAATGCCAAAGATATATATTGAATTGAATATGAATAATCTTTTATTAGATTAATAATTTTTCTTGATTCGCTATTAATTTCTCCTCTGTCATTTTTCATTTCCACCTCCTAGTCTCCAATATAAGAATTGTGAATAATAAAAATATAATTGATATTGATATATAAAATGCAATGTCATAGATAGAAATTATTCCTCTTGCAAAATCGGCAAAATGCCCTTTTTCTGCTATCCCAAAACTGCTTGTATCGAATACAGAGAAAGAGCCGCCTAGTTGCAGTTCGTTTAAAATGGTTCCTAAAACTCCTGAGACTCTTTCTGAAACGAAGTCAATAAATGTAAGAAGAGTTAATATTCCAGATCCAACTACTAATGAAACTAGTTGGTTTGAACTCAAGGATGATGCGAAAATTCCTATTGATAGTGTTGAGCAGCTATATAAAATTAGGCCTAGATAACCTGTAAAAATTGGACCTAAATCAGGCACCCCAAAAATGAATAATATTATTGGATAAAAAAGTGTGCCGGCAAGCATAAAGAGCACTATTGCCAAAGAAGCAAAGAATTTCCCGATAACTATTTCATGCTCCTTTAATGGGGAAGTCATTAAAAGTTCCATGGTGCCTAGCTTTTGCTCTTCTGCAATAAGCCTCATGGTTAGGGCAGGGGATAAGAAAATTAAAAAGAAGACAGCTCCAGCCAAAAACCCTCTAATGCTTGCTTCAGAAAAAGCATCAGATACAGAAGCTATAAAGAAGAAGCCTGTCACAGTAAAAAAAGATGCCGCCACAATATATGCCATAGGTGATTTGATGTAACTTAGAAGCTCTTTTTTGAATATTGTATATATATTATTCATTTATTCTGATGTTAGTTGTAAAAATATTTCTTCAAGAGTTAAAGGTAAAGAATTTAATTTATGGAGCCCAATACCATTGTCTACTATTAACTTTGCAATCTTTTCTTCTACTCCAGCATTTGAAGATGTTTCGATAATATAATCTTTATATTCGCTATTATTATCAAATTTACTTCTTACATCTACAACATAACTCTCTCCTCTAAGTAGTTTAATAAAATTAACATCATTATTTTCTGTGATAGAAACTTCGCATACCTGAGTAGATTGAAGCCTCTTAGATAGATTATTTGGGGTGTCATCAGCAACAATTTTTCCATCATGAATAACTAATACCCTTTTACATATAGTTGTTACTTCTGGAAGAATATGGGAACTAAGTATCAGTGTGTGCTCTCCTCCAAGGCTTTGAATCAACTTTCTTGTTTCTACAACCTGCACTGGATCTATTCCAATTGTTGGCTCATCCATGATTAAAATTTTAGGTTTATGAATTATAGATTGAGCTATTCCAGTCCTTTGCCTGTATCCTTTTGAAAGTTTTCCAATTATGACATCCCTATAAGTTTCTAGGCCTGTTATATCAATTACTTCATCAGCTCTTTTTGAGATTCCGTCCTTCATTCCTCTTATGGAAGCCATAAAATGTAAATATTCCTTTACCGTCATATCTAGATATAAGGGGACATTTTCTGGCAGATATCCAATTTGTTTTCTTGCCTCAAAGGATTTATCAACAATATCATAGCCTCCAATAGATACTTTTCCACTTGTTGGAGGAGTGTATCCTGTCATAACCTTCATGGTAGTAGATTTGCCTGCACCATTTGGTCCAAGTAATCCAACTGTTTCACCTTTTTCTATAGAAAATGAAACGTCTAATACAGCAGGATAATCTCCGTAATATTTAGACATATTTGAAATCTTTATCATTTTAATTAATATTGTGTGTGCTGAACTACTAAATGGAAATGATAGCCAATTAAATTGTTATATTCAACAATAGTTGTATTGTTTTGATAAAATAACCTTAATTATGACATTAGATTCACCAAAAGAGATATATATAGATAACGCTGCAACCACTTCTATGAGCAAAGAGGTTTTAGATGAAATGATTCCATATTTTTCTGAAAATTATGGCAATCCTTCTAGTCTTTATAGTATTGCACAGGTTGCAAGAGATGCTGTAGACGAATCTAGAGAAAATGTGGCAAAGATACTAAATTGCAAACCTAGCGAAATAATATTTACTAGTGGTGGAACTGAATCGGATAATATGGCTATTATAGGAGTTGCAAAAGCGTTAATAGATACTGGTAATCACTTGATAACAACTAAGATTGAGCACCATGCTGTAATTCACGCTATGGAAGAGCTTGAGTCGACTGGTTTTGAAGTTTCTTATTTAAATGTTGATAAAGATGGATTTATTAATTTAGAAGAACTAGAGTCCAAAATAAATAGCAATACTTCTCTAGTTTCAATTATGTTAGCTAATAATGAAACAGGATCAATTCAAAATTTATCTAAAATAAGTGAAATTGTTAGAAATAAATCTAAATCTTTCCAAAAAGAAATTTATATCCATACTGATGCAGTTCAGGCTGCTGGAAAATTGGATTTAGATGTAAGCGAATTAGGGGTAGACTTAATGAGTCTTTCGGGCCACAAAATTAAAGGCCCTAAAGGTGTTGGTTGTTTATATATAAAAAGAGGAATACCTATTACTCCAATAATTCTTGGAGGAGGTCAAGAACGCCAGAGAAGATCGGGAACTGAAAATGTTCCTGGGATTGTTGGTTTTTCTAAAGCTCTTAATCTTGCCAACGAAGAAAAAAATAATTTTAATGTTCACTGTAAAAAATTAACTGAAGAACTAAAGTTGAAATTAAAAAATTTAAAATACGAACATACTATTATTACTCCAAATGAAAATGCTCTATCTAATATTTTAAACGTTTGTTTCAAAGGTTTTGAGGGTGAACCCATACTTATTGGTTTAGATATGGCAGGAATTTTTGCTTCAAGTGGTAGTGCATGTAGCTCCGCTTCTTTAGAACCTTCTCATGTCTTGGTTAGCATGGGGATTGACCCTAAGCTAGCTATTGGATCTATAAGATTTAGCTTTTCTTATGAAAATACTTCTGAAGAAGTAGAATTTTTAATTAATTCATTAGAAAGTGTTTTATCTGAACTATCTATATTAGCTCAAACATAGCCATGAGTTCATTTTCAAATAGATCGTTAGCGCTAATAGCAATTATTTCAGTATTGTTCTCTGTTGTAATTACTTCATTGTTAATATTTAACCCATTTGAAGATTATGATCCGTTATATGTATCTGGAAGAACTTTATATATCAAATCATACGAACCTTTAATTGTTGATGAGTACAGGTATTTAGATTTAGATAATTCACAAAAACTATTGAGTGCTCCAGAAGGAAAAAGTTTAGCAATACTAAATATTGAAATAACAAATGCAGCCTCATCTGAAATAAGAATAGTTTCTGATGAAAATTCTAGTGAGTTTATATCAAAAGATGGATTTACTTATATGCCTATAGATCCATCTTCAATTAGCAAAGATAACATGAAAAATAATAAAGATTCGTCTTATCCTATTTGGGGTTCTTTTACTTTAAATAACATGGAAAGAGCAGAAGGCTTCTTATTATTTATAGTCAAAGATACATTTAAGCCAGATAAATTTGCTTGGATTGCATCAGACAGAGTCCTAATTTCTTTCGATTAAAAAATATTATCCTATAAAGAGTGGTCCAAACACTAAAGCCACTATCGTCATTAATTTAAGTAATATATTTATAGATGGTCCAGAGGTGTCCTTGAAAGGATCTCCAACTGTATCTCCTGTTACAGCTGCTTTATGGGCGCCTGAACCTTTTCCTCCATGATTTCCTAATTCAACATATTTTTTTGCATTATCCCAAGCACCTCCAGAATTTGCCATAAAAATAGCTAGAAGGAATCCTGAGACTATTGATCCGGCTAACATTCCTCCAAGAGCCTCAGCCTTTAAGATAAGCCCAACAAGTATAGGAGAAATAATTGCCAAAATACTAGGCAATACCATAGCTTTTAGAGATCCGGCAGTACTAATTGCAACTGCTCTCGCTGCATCAGGTTTTACTCCCTTTTTGCCTTCTTTTAGGCCTTTTATTTCTCTGAATTGCCTCCTGACTTCTTCAATCATTGCTCCAGCTGCAGTTCCTACTGCCTGCATTGTCATTCCAGAAAATAAGAAAGGTAGTAATGCGCCTATAAGAACCCCACTTAAAACTTTTGGGTCCATAATATTTATAGTGGTAACGCCTGCAGCATCGGTTAAGCCTGTTACTTGTCCGTATGCAGCTAAAAGTGCTAATGCGGTCAAAATTGCAGACCCAATTGCAAACCCTTTTCCTGTAGCAGCAGTTGTGTTCCCTAAAGCATCAAGTGCGTCAGTTCTTTCCCTTACTTCAGGTTTTAAGCCAGCTTGTTCTGCTAGCCCTCCTGCGTTATCAGCAACTGGTCCATAGGCATCAGTAGATAAAGTTATTCCTAATGTGGAGAGCATTCCTACTGCTGCTAATCCAACTCCATAGAGTCCAGCAAGATTAAATGCAATCAATATTCCGACTACAATAGATAAGGCTGGTATAGCTGTGCTGTATAGCCCTACAGAGATTCCTGCAATAATATTTGATGGATGACCTGTTAGGGATTGTTTTGATATCCACTTAACAGGAAAGTATTCATAAGAAGTAAAATACTCCGTTGCTGTTCCTATAACTTGTCCTACAGCAAGTCCAGTTAAGACAACAAAAAATAATTCAATTGGTAGCGCTGTATCAAACAAGAAGGAGTTTGCAAAATAAATTCCTACCAAAGCAAGAATAGCGGCCCCAAAAATACCTATTCTAAATGACCACAATAATGAATTCATTGATGCATCAGGTTTGGTTCTAACTAAAAATGTACCAATAATTGAAGCTATAATTCCAATTGCGCTAATAACTAAAGGTAGCATTACTAGAGAGGCAGTAGATACATTATCCACGCCAACTAATATAGCTAAAGATATTGTTGCAATTAATGATCCAGCATACGATTCAAATAAATCAGCACCCATACCTGCCACATCACCAACATTATCACCAACATTATCTGCTATAGTAGCCGGGTTTCTAGGGTCGTCTTCAGGAATTCCTGCTTCCACTTTTCCAACTAGGTCAGCACCTACGTCAGCAGCTTTTGTGTATATTCCTCCCCCAACTCTTGCAAATAATGCTATAGACGAGGCACCAAAACCAAAACCAGCAATTATACTTGTGGCAGATGCGGTTCCAGCAATCTGGTCAAAAATGACCCATAATAAGGTTACTCCTAACAGACCAACTCCTACTACTGTAAGACCCATTACGCTCCCGGTATTAAATGCAACTCTTAAAGCTTGATTAAGACCACTTTCAGCAGCTTCAGCGGTTCTAGAATTTCCTCTCACAGCAACATTCATGCCTACTAATCCTGCTATTGAAGAGCCTATTGCGCCAGCTAAATAAGAGATAGCTGTCCATGGCTGCCATAGAGCACGGTTTGTATCGAATTTATTAAATAGATCAAGGTCAACTACAAGCCAAAGAATTACAAACATAATGACTACAAAAAATGAAAGAATTGTATACTCCTTCTTAAGAAAAGCATAAGAGCCTTCTTGAATAAGGCCAGCTATTTCAGAAAGTTCTTTATTTTCTACTTTTCTTTTAACAACACTCCAGAAAAAATAAACAGCTGACAGCAATGCGATTCCAGCTGATATTAATACAATTAAAACTAAATTATCCATGATTTTTCCTCGCTTTTATTTATTTAATTCTTCCTTCAAAGAATTAATACTTCTTTCTAGTTCTTTTCTTTCTAAAGCAATTGTAATGTCTCCCCGTGTTCTTTCCACCACACTTCTTAATTGATCTGTTGTTCTTCTTAAACCTGCTGTTACACCTTCAGGAAAATCAACTGATTCTAAAACATCCACAACTTCATTCATTAGTTCTAAATATTTTTCTGATTCTAAAACTTCATTGTCTCTTATCCTATCTAAAGCTGACCTTCTCAATTCACTTGCTGCTTCAGCCATACCTTTCAGTAAAGAGCTAGGAGAAAAGCTATCAATATATTTAGAAGGTATAGATTTATTTGATGTAAAAGATATGAAAAATATAGCCTCGCATAGTTCCTTCTCCCCATCTAACATAAAAGTGGAATTCATATCTGAAGCATGTTTAATTATTTTTGGTTTTACAGATTTTAATTTTTTCATGCCTTCATCAATTAATTTTTGTGACTCTTTATATTCCCCTCTGTGAGCTGCTCTTATAGACCTAGATGAAATACCAATTATCTCTCTAGATATTTTTAATCCTATTTCTCTAGATTCATGAATTTTTTTGAACATTAAATTACTTGATTTAGTAACTTTTTTTATTGAGGCTAATGATTTATTTTCCATATTTTTCCATTATTTTTTTTAGATCTAGCACTTCCTTTTTAGGGTTATTTGCCAAAGTTACAGCACTCGATATGCATAGTGAATCAGCTCCTGACTCAAGTACGCTATATGCTCTTTCTTTGTTTATTCCACCTATCCCGACGATAGGCAATTTAAATTTAGAGTCCTTAAGATCTTTTATAACATTTATTGACGAAGGTATTGTATCTTTTTTAGTGATTGTTTCAAACAAACTTCCTATGGCTACATAATCAAGATGAAGCTTACTAGATATTAATGCTTCTTCTGTTGTTGCATTTGAGTTGCCTATTATAAAATTACTTCCAAATATTTCTCTGCATTTATTTACATCCATATCATCCCTGCCTAAATGAATGCCATCTGGTTTAGTTTGAATAGCCACATCAACCCTGTCATTTATTATAAAAGTTTTATTGCTAGAGTCGCACAATTTTTTAATTAAATTTGCCTGGCCAATTACTTCCTTGTTATCAGAAGTCTTATTCCTTAATTGAATGGTATCTACGCCTGCATCTATAATATCTTTTGTAAGGCGATATAGATCAGATTTTCCTATATTGTTAGGATCAATAATTATATATAAACCTAAATTTTTCATAGCATCATGTTGCTTATAGGACTAAAAGATTTTCTATGTATTTTACTAATACCGTTAGAATTAATAGATTCAATATGAGCCTTAGATCCATACCCTTTATTATCTTGAAAATAATAATCCGGATACAAATTAGCATAAATTCTAGACATCATATGGTCTCTGGCAACTTTTGCAATAATTGATGCGGCAGCAACTGAAACTGATATTGCGTCAGCTTTATTAAAGCCAATATTATATTCTTTAATATCTAAATTTATAGCATCTATTAAAATAATATCTATTTTTGTTTTTAATTTATTTACTGATCTTTTCATGGATAGCTTTGTGGCCTCCACAATTCCATGAATATCTATTTCTTTATGAGTTGCTATTCCAATTGAAAAAATAGAATCTGAATAAATAATTTTTTGAAATTTATTTAATCTTTCTTTTCCAGATAATTTTTTGCTGTCGTTAAACTTTTCAGGATTACCCAATAATAAATTTTTATCAAGTTTTACAGATGCTGAAACCACTGGGCCTGCAATTGTGCCCCTCCCCACTTCATCAATCCCGATAATATTATTTATTCCTCTGTCTAAAATTTTTTCTTCGATAATAGAATTTGGAAAATCAGGAATTTCTAGAGTTGAAATATATTTTTTAATATTCTCTATGATGATAATTTAACAGCTTGGGTTGATATACTTTGATTAGAAGATTTATCAAATTCTATAAATCCTCCCCCCAGCACCATATTTTCTTTATAGAAGACTAGGGCTTGCCCAGGTGTTATTGCTCTTTGAGGCTCATCAAAAATAAATTTTGCATCCCCATTTTCTAAGTGAACTAGGCTGCCTGAAGCAGGGAAGCTTTTATACCTAATTTTGGCTTCCAATTTAATATCATCTGATGGTTTTTCTCCAGAAATAAAATTAACTGAAGACATCAGCACATTGTTTTTCATAAGTTCTTTAGAGGGGCCTACTTCAACATTGTTATTATCAGAATATATGTTAGTTACAAAAAGTGGTTTTCCATCACTTTCAATCCCTAAGCCCTTTCTTTGCCCTATAGTAAAGTTGTGAATTCCATCATGTTTACCAAGTATCTTTCCAGAAGAATTTATAATACTTCCTTCTGTTTTCTTAACTTTTTTATCGATATATTTTTTATAATCTCTATCTGGGATAAAGCATATATCTTGAGAGTCAGGCTTATCAGCATTAATTAATCCAAATTCTGTCGCTATTTCTCTTATTTTTGTTTTCGGATAAATTCCAATTGGAAGTTTTAGTTTTTTTAGAATTTTTTGATTTAAATTAAAGAGAACGTAGCTTTGATCTTTAGTTTCATCCTCGCCTTTTATGAGCTCAAATTTATCATTATTTTTTAAAATAGTTGCGTAATGACCGGTTGCAATATAGTCAGCTTTGAGAAATTCAGCTCTTTTAAGGAGGAAATCGAATTTAAGTCTGTCATTACAAGCTAAGCATGGAAAAGGAGTCCTTCCCTTTTGATATTCAGATACAAAATAATTAATTACGTGTTCGTTAAATTCCTTTTCAAAGTTTAGGAAGTAATGTTTTGCTCCTATTTGCCTACAAACAGATCTCGCATCTTCTACATCATCTAGGGAGCAGCAGCTTTTATTCAGCTTAGAAGCCGTATTGTCTTCATATGGAAATAGGCGCATAGTTACACCAATAACATTAAATCCTTGCTTATGGAGTAATACAGCAGCAACAGAAGAGTCAACTCCTCCGCTCATTGCTACAACAACAGTTTTATTATTATTTGAGTCAGACATTTTATACAATCTTAATTAATATACACGAAAGGTTTATAATTTATATATATGGGTAAGTCAATCTTATTAGAAAATAATGCAAGAAAAATTGCAGATATAGCTTCAGAAAACTTAGGAGAAGAGATAATTTTGCTAGATACTAGCGAGATTTCAATTTTTTCTGACTATTCTATTTTGGTAACAGGCCAAACAGATAGACACCTTGAAAATTTAGCTCAAAAAATAATGAGAGCTATGAAAAAAGACGGCAAAAAAATTCATCATAAAGAAGGTACTGGAAAAACAGGATGGATATTACTTGATTTTTTTGGGCTTAGCGTTCATATTCTCTCAAAAAGAAGTAGAGAAAATTACGACTTAGAAGATTTATGGTCTAGCGCAAAAGAAATTATTAGGCTCCAATAAAATTATTCAATCCAATTATCTATAGATCTTGTGTATCTAATTATTTCATCATCATTAAAATAAAGCGCTATTTCTCTTTCGGCATCTTCACTATTTGCAGACCCATGAATAATATTTTTTTCAACGGTCAGGCCAAAATCACCTCTTATTGTTCCTGGTGCAGATTCTAATGGGTTTGTGGATCCCATTATAGTTCTTGTTTTTTGAATTGCATCTGGCCCAGAGATTACCATTGCTACTACTGGAGATGAGGTAATGAATTCTATTAGGCTACCAAAAAAAGGCTTTTCTTTGTGTTCTTGGTAATGTTTCCCTGCCAGATCATTGTCTATTTGAATGAGCTTTAGGCCAGAAATTTTTAGACCAGTTGATTCAAGCCTAGAAATTACATCTCCTACTACACCTCGATTGACTCCATCAGGCTTTACTAAAACTAAAGTTGATTCAGTTCCCATTATTTCTCCTACTTTTTCTTTGTTATATTTGGTGACCTTGAATAAATTGGAGTTAAATCAGAATATTTTTTTAAATCATTTTCTGACTTTAACCTTTTTATTAATTTTAAAATATCTTTAGGCTCCCTGTGACTTCGATCAGCATATTTGAAACTAGAAATTTTTTCAAAAATTGTTGATAAATTTTCTCCGCAAAAAAATGTATTCTTATCAAAAGTTTTATCGATATCATTTACATTTACGATTCCATCTGGATTTTTATTCTCTATGTTCTTGATATCTTTCCAGCAGTAAGCATCAAATCCGGCTGGCACTAGAGATACTAAGTTATCTTTGTAATTTGAATCTCTATAATTTTCTAACTCAATTTCAAATGTAGGTATCCCTAAAGTTTTAATCTTATTGGCTTTTGCAAGTCCTAGCGACATACTTACCCCTACTCTTATAGAGCTAAAGCCGCCCGGACCTATAGCAACCGCAATACAATCAAGGTCATGGTGAGACAAATGGGTCTTAGAAAATCCTTTATTAATTGAATCTATTAATTCAATACTGTGATTATTTTTTGAAACCCAACATTTTTCATACATTATGTTATCTTCTGAAAATATGGATACGGATACATTTTTTGTAGATGTGTCTATTGCTAAGATATTTTTCATTTTTTAATGCTGCTCAGAACCTGTTTATTGTAAGAATTTATAGATATCTTTCTTTTATTCTCGTCATCTGTATGCTCAAGAATAATTTCTACATCTGGATCAGGTAGATACTTTTCTCCTATTTCTGGCCATTCAATAATTAAGTTTCCATCCTCTAAATATTCTTCAAGAGCTAGGTCAAATATTTCTTCAGAATTATTAAGCCTAAAAAAATCGCAATGATTTATGGATATATCTCCAAAATAAGATGTTACAAGTATGAAAGTAGGGCTTTTAGCTGGTTGTGTGCAATTATAATAACTTGTTATCCCTTTAACTAAAGTTGTCTTTCCAGCACCTAGCGGCCCTTTTAAATATGCAATTTTACCAACGCCAATAAATGGAGCTAGCTTAACTCCTACCTCTAAAGTTTCTTCTGGAGCATTAGTTACTATTTCTGCTGTAAAATTATTCAAAATGCCTCCATGGATTAAAATTTGGCGTATATTTATTGCCTTTCAAATTATATTCAATTTGATTAGAATTAATTTCCTTAATTTCTCCTATAATAATTATTTCATCTAATAAGCCTTTTGGTAAATCATTAAATGTAAATAAGAGTTCAAAATCTTCTCCGCCATTAATAGCTATATCATGATAATTATCAGGAAACATATTTTTTAATTCACTAGAAACAGGTATATTTTCAATTTTTATTGATGCAGAGACTTTACTAGAATCACAAAGATTTATTAAATCATTGTGCAGCCCATCACTTATATCCATACAGCAATTTACCCCATTCTTTGATAATAAAATTCCTGTTTTAATTTTTGGAATAGGTCTTAAATGGAAGTTTGAAAAAATATTTTCTTTAATACCATCTTTAATCAATTTCAATCCAGCAGCTGAATTTCCCAATGTTCCTGTCACAGCAATTTTTTCTCCTGGTTTTGCTGATGATCTAGTCATAAAATTAGTACCATAAATTTCACCTATTGATGATATTGAAATAAATATTTTTTCAGAAAGTATAATATCTCCTCCTACAACCTTTCCGCCATTATTATCACAAGCAGATTTTATTCCTTTTATGATTTTTTTTACATCATTATTTGTAAAATTTTTTGGGAATCCACAAGAAACAGTAAAAAACTTTGGTTCACCACCCATAGAAGCAATATCGCTTTGATTTATTGCTATGCTTTTCCATCCAACATCTTCAAGGGAAAAATAATTTAAGTCGAAATGAACCCCTTCAATAATAGAGTCTGAGCAAACGATTTGATTAGCTGATCCTGAAACTATTGCTGCATCGTCACCTATTCCAATTTTAATGTTATTATCTTCTTTAAGATTAAGTGTTTCTTTTATTATTTTTATGAATTCTTTTTCTTTATTCATTTATTAAACTATGAGTTATATATTTAATTTAATTTAATTATACTTAAATAGGAGACAAAAATGCCTACAATTGAAGTTAAATGGTTTGAGGGTAGATCTGCAGAACAAAAAGCAAAGCTAGCTAAAGCTATAACTAATGCAGTAGTTGAGATCGGAGAAACAACACCAGATGCAACACATATTATTTATCACGATATTAAGAAATCTGATTGGGCTCAGTCAGGAAAATTAGTATCAGAATCTAAATAATGAACGAAACTCCACATAAAGGCCTCAGTATGATCGTTATGACAATTTTTGTTTCATTGGCTCTGCTAATTTATATAGGAGCTGATTATTCAGAAAATAGAATTAAAAACAGAGCTAACCAGAATAATTTGGCTGATGTGTGGTGGGAAAGGAGTTTTATATTAGTATGTCCACTTCATTAATTAAGAGAATAGATGAAAAATATCAATTGCGTCATTTTGCATGGGTAGTAGTAATAATCGCATCTATCATTCAAATGGTGGGAAGTACTATCAGAAATGTATTTGGAGTGATGGTAGATCCTATGTCTCAAACTTTCGGGTGGTCTCAAGGACAAATAGGCCTAGGATACGCAATTGCAGCTTTATGCACAGCTCTATTTAGTCCTATTGCAGGAATAATGGGAGATTTAATGGGGGCTAGAAAAGCCATGGCTATTGGAACAGTACTTTTCCTTATAGGCATGACTTGGACCGCTTCTGCTTCTTCAATAATTGAATTTTATATTTCATATGGAATTGTATTAGGGGTCGCTCAGTCAATATATCTAGTTCCAATAGTTCCAGCAGTTATTAGTTGGTTTAAAAGAGGGACAGGAATAGGTACAGGAGCCATGATGGTCGCATGGAGCATAGGGCCAGCACTTTCTATTCAAGCCTTGGCTATATGTTTTGAATATTTTGGATGGCAAAATACTTTTCTAATATTTGGAATATTGGGTTCTTTGGTAATCGCAATATGCCTTTTGTTCTTTTATGATTCTCCGGAAAAGAAATCTACTCTTCCTTATGGCTGGCTAAGTACCGATGATAAATCAGAAATGAAAGGGATTTTGTGGAATTCTAAGCATCAGAAATTGATTTATAAAACTGATAGCTTTTGGCACCTAATAAATATTCATTTTTGGGGTTGTGTTGGCCATTCTGTAATTTTGGTTGCAGCGATACCAATGGCAGTTAATCAAGGCATAAGCTTAGTAACCGCTTCTGGTATACTTAGTATTATTGCTATTGCAAGCATTTTTTCCCGGTTCGCGGCTCCTATAATTGGCGATAAATATGGCAGCAAACCGATAATTTTTCTTTCATTTTTAGGACAAGGATTATCAGTTTTACTTCTTTTAAATGCAACCACAGTTTTTGATTTTTATTTATTTGCTATTCTGTTTGGGCTTCCTTATGGGGGCGAGGGCACAGTGGTTCCTGTTATAAATAAACAATATTATGGCCGATTTCCCATGGGCACAACTTATGGTTGGCAACTTTTTGGAGCAGGAATAGGAATGGCTATTGGTGGAGTAATACCTGGAGTGGTATTTGATATAACTGGAGGCTATGTTTTTGCAATTTGGGTCTCTGCCATATCAAGTCTTTGGGGAGCTATATTGGTTTTAATGTTAAGTAATACAAATAGAATGATTGTTAAATACTCTACATAATATAAATTTCTAGATATAATTCTTCAGCGTGGCCCGCTAGCTCAATGGTAGAGCAATTGACTCTTAATCAATAGGTTCTCGGTTCGAGCCCGAGGCGGGTCACCAACTAGAGTTAAACCTAAATATCTATTTCTTTAGACCAAATTTTTTTGCAATTCTTTCAGCTGTTTCTTTTTCTTTAAGATATTTCTTATGCTCATCTACTGCTTTAAGAATATCTTTATTCTTTTCAGTAATAACAATACCTTCTTCTGTTTTTTTCTTATCCATAAAATTAAGCAAACATATTGATTTAGTACAGATTATTCATTCAATTTATTAATTATGATTTGGCAATTTCTAAAAGAACCTTCAGATTCCCATCCAGCGCAAAGCATAACCATATTTCCGTATATTATGTAATCAGCATATTTAACATGCATGCAATTTTGGATATCGTGAGCTATATTCGCAGTACCACCTTTACTTACTGTACCGTGAGGATTACCTGCACAACTTCTTGCATCTTTAACCCCTTCCTTCCATGTAGCAGCATCTTTTTTTAGTACAGCATCTTCACCAGTTCTTTCTTCAGCAAAACTAGTTCCGAATTCAATAGCATCACTATGAGACTTATAAAAACGAATTTCATAATCAACCTCAGGATTTTCTTTAACGAATCCATAATATGCACTAACAGCGTTTGTTAGTCCCTCAACTTTATATTCTCTTGATTTTTTAAAGCCAACAGCGCTAAGAGATTCGTAGGAAAAAATAATATCTGAAGGAGTAATCTTATCGATTAATATTTCTTCTGGCTCAGATGAACAAGCAACAATAGAAATTAATAAAATTGAATAAAGAATAATTTTTTTAAATACTTTCATAGAAAAATATTATCAGAATTTTAATTAGTTATAAAAAATATAGGCGTATTATTAGAGGAATAATTTACTATTAATCAATAATTTCTTGATTGAATCTTAGTAGATATGCCAAAATAATCTTCCACATTCTTTAATTTTTACGGTAGTATATAAATATGAAAAAGATAATTTTAAGTTTGATAAGTATATTTTTATTGGTAGGTTGTGGCTCAAGCGAAGAGTCTAATGCTATTCCTATCGTTGATCAAGTTACGAATGTAGATCAAATTTTTTCTATAGATGATTTTAAAACCGTTAGTTTTAAAAAGAGTAAAGAATATAAGGTTGATGATCTTCCAGGAGCTACTTCGGCATATTATGGATTTATAAAAAATAAATTAGATCCTGATGATCAAAAAATTGATTATGAAATTAGGTTTTATGCTAATCACTCTGATGCTGTTCAAATTGGAACTGAATATGTTGAAAATGCAACCGGAGAAGAGGGATGCATTACAAAAGATTGTGCTTTATGGACTCCGGATATAAAACATCGTCAGTTTTTAGCAGAGAGGCTGGGAAATACACACGCAGGAAATGGCCAACCAAAACCAAAGTATCTTACATATGTCATTTATGGAAATATGATAATGATGTGCCCTGGTTATAATGTGGAAGATTCCCAGTTAAGATGTTCTAAAACTTTGTACGAAGTTGTGCCAAGTGCAATGCCAGCAATTACTAAATAATCTAAGTCTAAGGCAGGCTACTAGCAGTTTTTTCTAAAAATTTAACAGTGTCATTTTTATCTTCTGTTGCTAAGGGCTCTATCATTATTACTAGGTTCCCATGAACAAGAAACTCTGTGTACATGGGTTCTCGCCTTACGCAAGCCATCCAGCTAGGTTTCATTTGTTGTGATTTATTTGATTCTTCTATAAAGATGAGCTTGTTTAAAAGTATAGTATCCTCAAAACCTAATTGACTTCTGTCTGATTTAAAATATACGCTCGATGAGTTAGGTTTATTTGCTTTGTGCCCTCTGCATTCAGTTCTTTCTACTTTTGGGCCATGAGCTATATTTTTTTCTACAACTTCAATTTTTTGAGTTTGCTCGCTGCCAGCTATTTGGCCTGATGCATTAGCAAGCTCTACTGAATCATATCTTATTACAGCCACATCTCTTCCTTTATAGAAACCCCATTTTGCGTGAGTTGCATCTGGGAATTCTGTAGCAAAATCCTTTTTAACTTTGAGGCCAGCTGAGGCAACATCATCCATAGAATAGACTTTGTTCGATCCTTCGTAAGATGGCTCAGGCGAGCATCCAATAATAATTGAAAAAATTGATAAATAAAATAAAATCTTCATTGTATCTCCCAAAAATATGATAACAGCTTGGAAATATTTTTGTGATATAAATATAAAGATAAGGAGGTATTTATGTACGGAAGTATATTTAGTTTAAAACCAAAGCAAGGGATGAAAGATAGCCTAATAAACTCTTTCAGAGATAATTCAGTTCCAGAGGGCATGATATCTTGGTATGTTATGAATCCTGATGATAATGGAGACTTGATTGGTATTGCTGTTTTTAAAGATAAAGAGGCATATAAATCAAATGCAGAAAAACCAGAAACTCATCAAAATTTTATTAAGATGATGGAGTTCCTAGAAGAAGAACCTTCGTGGAATGACGGAGAATTTGTAATAGGTGAAGTTATTTAAGATTTCTAGTTATAAATCCAAACAAATAGGAAAATAAACAAGGGTGTAGTTAATGGAAGAATTACCAAAAAAATCCATTCATTTTTTGTTTCCGGTATATTGACGGGTATATTTTTCCACTTGAAGCTTTTTATTACTATTCTCCTAACTCACAATTAATTCCAAATTCTTATTGTATATTAGGAAAAATTAATTTAAATGTTTAGTAAAAATAATACACAAAAGGTATGGTTAATTTATGACTAAAACTATTAAAAATATAATTAGTGTTTTATTGATGTGGAGTATCTTAATATTTGTTTCATATATTCTAAGTTTTACATCCATTGAATACCAAGGATTGCCGGTGGTATACATTATGACTTTGGCAGTTGTATTAATTCAAATCATTTCGTATTTTCACTCACTTATATTTAAAACCGAATTGTTATTTGATTTCATTGGGAGTTTAAGCTTTATATCTTTGTTGGCTATAGGCTTAATTTTCATGGGTAGTTCTGATTTTAATAAGTTTTTAATTTCTATCTTGCTGTTTTTATGGACTTCCAGGCTAGGCTTATTTTTATTGTTTAGAAGAATTAAGGCAAAGAAGGATATAAGATTGCAAGAATATTTAAAAACTCCCTCAAAACTATTTGTATTATGGAACATGCAAGCAATTTGGATAATTTTATCTTCACTTCCCATTATTATTGTTTTAACATCCGAATCTACTCACGCTTTTGGCTTGATTGAATGGGGTGGTTTTTTAGTTTGGCTGATTGGTTTTATTATTGAGATTTTAGCCGATAACCAGAAAAGAAACTTTAAAATAACTAATCCTTCTGGATTTATTAATACGGGGCTTTGGGCTTACTCAAGGCATCCGAATTATTTAGGAGAAATATTAATTTGGACTGGTATTGCCATCATCTCAATTAGATATATTATTGGAACAGGATACATAGCATTAATTAGCCCAATATTTGTATTCATATTGTTAAGATATATTTCTGGTGCCCCTCAACTTGAATTAATAGCTAATGAGAGATGGGGTAGTGATGAAAAATATATCAACTATAAAAAAAATGTTGGCTTATTATTTCCTAAAATATTTTAATGTCAATCTCAATAATTAGCTTAATAATTTTTGCAATATTTATGACTGGGAGCCCTGGCCCTGCTAATTTATTAATGATGATGGCAGGCAGTTCTTCTTTAAGCTTTTATAGATCTGTTAAGTTTTTATTTGGTTTGTTAATAGGTAAATTATTTGTTCATATAATAATTGGGGTAGGGCTGGGAGTATTTATTGTTGAAAATAAAATAATTTTTGAATTTCTTAAATATATTTCGTCCATATATATTATATATTTGGCATTTTCATCGTTAAAAAATATTTCAGGAACCCCAAATTTATCAAAATTTAGATTTAAAAATGGGCTATTAGTTCACCCTTTGAGCCCAAAGTCCTGGAGTATGATATTGCTAGCTCAATCTCAAATTTCTGATCTTGCATTATCTCAATTTGAAAGGTCTCTAATTATATGGATAATTTTTACATTAGGCCAAATTATATTTCATTCATCATGGGGTATATTTGGAAAAATTTTAGGAAAAGTGTTCAATGATAATATTTGGGTTAAAAGAGCAATTTTTGGAGTGACTGTGTTATTTGTTATTTGGTTTCTTTTGACTTAATTTTGAATAAATCCAGGGCAATCAACTTTACAAACTCTAATACGGCCGCCACCCTTTATTCTTTCATTTCCTAAAATTGCACCTTCAAGCAGGTAAAGATTATCCATATTCTTTCCTCCAAGAACACAATCAAAAGCCCCATGAGTATCAGAATCGATTTTTCCAGACACTTTACCTCCGTCTTCAACTCTTACCCAACCACCTGGACCGCCAAAGGTATAATAAGGTATTGCAACCCATACTCTTCCCTTTGCATCCATTGTAATTCCGTCTGTAGGTGCACCTAAATCAGCAAATATCCTTCGATTATCTAAGTCGCCATTAGGTTTTATATCAAATATTGATAATCTATATGCAAATGTTTCAGCGACAACTAATTTTTTACCATCAGGACTTATTGCCATTCCGTTAGTAAATGTCATTCTATCTGCAACTCTTCTAACTAAGCCATCTATATCAACAAGCATTATTGAGCTGAATGTAGGCATATTGTCTGGAGCAATTGGGATATTCTCATTGAATGATTCTAGAGCAACTGTCCCCACATATGCTCTACCTGATGCGTCAGTGGTCATGTCGTTAATAAAATTATTTTCATGGGCTCCAATATCTGCATATTCTTTAGTTGTTTTGCCGTCAAATACCAAAACTTTTTTTTCTTGCAACGAGTTTATGAGAAGGTCGTTATTTTGATTCCAGCCTAATCCCACCGGAAGTCCGTCTATTTTTACAATAGTTTCTTTATTTCCTTCTTCAGTGAAACTTATAACTTCATTAGAAAAAATATCCGAAAAAATTAACTTGTTATTTTTCCATCTTGAGCCTTCAGGAAAGATTAGATTTTCTGCAAAAATTTCTGGCTTCATTTTAAAACATAGATTAAGGTTAATAAAGCAAAAACAGCTGGCGGAGCAATCAAGCAAACAAATATAAATCCAGGTGTTATTGCCATAAGTAATTTATTAGGGTTTTGCCATTCCATGTCATGAAAATCTTTTTGTACTAAGAGTTTTTTCATTTTAGAACTTAATTCTTTAATAGAAGGGTTGAAAATTAATCTGGAATCTGGCTTAATTCTTTCAAGATCTTGTTTTAAATTTATAAGCCTTTCAATATTCCCTAAATTCTTCTCTCTTGAATAAGAATCGTTTACATTTATTGAAGATATTTCTCTAATGATTATCTCAATTTTTTCTCTTTCAGGTGTCATCATCATGAAAATTAGGTTACAAAAAAACTCAATTTAATTAAAGGTTAGGACTAATTGCCTCTGAACATTTGTAGCAATGTTGTTCCCAAGGTTACTGCTAATCCTAGCATTGCCAGCTTTGTTGGGTCTGAAGTGATATCTTGAAAACCTCCCCCTGTTTTTTCAGTACCTGCTTTTGGCTTAGAAAAGAAACCTCTGTCATCTTCTGAAAAATATTCCTTATTATTTACTCTCATATTTTCTTGATCTTCTAAATTTTGTCTTTCCATTTCTAGCTCCATTCTTTCTCTTTCAAGTTCAAGTTCAGCCCTCATTGATTCTAATTCTAATCTTTGCATTTCTCTTTGAAATTCTAGGTCATCTTGTCTATTAGCACTTTCTTGGTCTAATTTTCTGCGTTGTTCTTCTAATTCTTGTAGTTGCCTTTCTCTGTCTCTAACTGCTTGTTCAGAAGCATCAAATAAAGAAGTGTCAATTTTCTCTTCCTTATTTCCAGAAAATAAGCTTGTTGCTTTTGAAGCTATATCCAATGGCTTATCAATAATTGGAGCTTCTATTATATTTTCAAGCACTTTTACGACAGGCGCATTTTCTTCATTTATCTTATTTTTAAGGGTAGTTACCCATTCATAATCTTTATTATTATAAAAAAATCCATTTTGTTGATTAGTAGGAATTCCTAGATATTCTCCATTTCTATAGGAGCTCTTAAAACTTAATTTTTCATTCATGAATTCACTTTCTGGCTGCACAGGAATAACCATCATGGTATTTAAAATTGCGTCCCATTTGTTCTCTCTCTCTTTTAAAGATAAATTTACACCTGGTTGCGCATCCATCCTGAACTTAATTCTTACTTTATGGGTGTTTGTGTAAAACCAAGCTTTTCGTGCTGCGTTTTCTATAGGAAAAGATGCTTCTGTTCCATCAACATATATGATATGCCTTAATGTATTATTTATTTCACCCCTAATTTTATTTCCAAATTCGTTCGATAAATTTACTTGAAGACTTGAAAATGTACATCCTGCATCAGGCCCATCACATCCCATTGAAGTATTTGCCGTTTTCCTCCCATTTCTCCCCATAACAGCTAACTGTGAAGTTTCCCAAGTGATGCTCATAGGAGAAATATCCGTCCCATATGGTACAAATTCGTTATCGTAAAGCGAAGAAAATTCACCATCCATATCAGGGTCAATTAATCTTTGCCAAGGGTCGCTGCCTTTTTCATTGTGTATGTAATCTCTTAGGAAACAATAATTTATAGGTTTGCCATTATCAGTAGTATTTCCTGAATTACTTATCATGTTTCCGACACGCCAAAGCATTTCATATTCGTTTGGCCCTCCAGTCGCACCAGAATTGGCAGAAGCTAACCTGTAAGGATAAGTTGTAATGGGATTATATTTAAAATCTATTAAATAACTTTCACTCTCATTATCCTCTAAATATCTTCGATTATTTCCTATAATCCTGGTGCTATCACGCATCTCATTTCCGCATTTTAAAGGTTCAAATTCTAGTTCTATCCAGTCATCTGACCCTAGCCCTATTGACATAAATACATTTTCATCGCCAGGCCCTGAAGGCCTTACATTAAATATATTTGTTGAATTTGCATTTTCAGGAGGAAAAAATTCAAAAGATATCCCCAAGCATTCATTGGCGTAACCCGCAGTAATTTGCTTGCTAGCCATTTGCCCAGCAGATCCAGACCAGTGACCAGAGCCATGTGTATGTGCATACCTAGGATCGCAATATATTGGTGAGTTAGCAATTTGATGATCAATATCTTGTGCTAAATTCTGAAAATGTGCAGGGTCATAATATACCCAGTATTCAAATTGAATGAAATTTATTCCAGGTTTATATTTATCAGTAAAAACATTTTTAAAATCTAATGCAACAATTATGCCATCGTCTTCTGTAACGAACATAGGCCCTGTGTAGCAATCGGATTTTTGAGTCCCAAATAGCATGACAGTTCTCTGATCACCAGTTAATCCTAATTCTATTTTGCCATTGTCATACGCAAGTGAAATCCCTGTTTCATAATTTAAGTCAGTACCTGGGCCAGTAATGTGTTGGCCGCTTAAATTTACAGGATGAAAGGGGCTAAGGTAAGAAGTGTGACTATCTTTTGGCCCTGTTTGACAAGGATGTTCTATGTCATTTTTATAGCCTGGTCTGAAATGTCCGCGAACTCTCAACCCATAATCATCCGCATAAAAATATGCAGTTTGGTCTTCTGTTCCCCTTATTGACCATTCCATAGGCATACCTCCAAGTTCGAATGCACCTTCTTCCAGAGTCATAAATCCATGATCACCTGAAAATATATTTTGAATAGGTTTTTGACCACTAGATTTCAAATCCATTTCTGATTCTATTTCATGTACCGTATTAACTTGGAATGCTTTTTTGGGGCTGTTCCATGATCTCGCATATGGATTCCATATCTGATCTATGCTAGGTGCTATAAATAAAGATTGAGGAGGAGGAACATGTTTATTTTCATCGGCACTGATGATGCCAACAGAAGAGACTAATAAAATTATTGATAAGAATAATGTTTTATAATTTTTCATAGGAAATATATTCAGTAAAAGGATATATTAATAATTATATATGTCCTACAAAGAAAATAATAAACTTTTATCTGAGATGAACTTTGAAATAAAAGTCATTGGCAATCTGGTTGCGGATATACTTGAAGAAGAATTTGGGGAAGAATTTTTAATTAAGGTTAATGAAGTAAGAGACCTAATTGATGATTATCAGTCAAGAGCTTATAAAAAAGAGAGTTCAAAAGATAAATTAAACAATTTAATATCTGTGCTTAAAGAGTATGAGCCATACTGGGCAATCCGGCTAATAAGGGCTTATACTCTATATTTCCATGTAGCAAATGTTGTAGAGCACATTTATAGAGTTGAAGATCTTTCCGCCCAAAATCATGATGATAAACGCTTTTCGAATAGAATTGAAGAAATATTTAAATCGCACTCCGAATCAGTTATAAGTGAATTTCTTGAAAATCTAGACATAAAACTTGTTTTTACTGCTCATCCAACAGAAGCTGCACGTCCAGAAATTCTTAATCAGATAAATGTGCTCCATGAAATTATAAAAGAGAGATATTTAGAAAGATCGTCTGGAATGGCATTTTCAGAACTGTCTGGACAAGAAGAATTAAAAGAAGTTGCAAAGGTGATAATACAGACAGATGAGCTCAGACAACTTAAGCCATCTCCTTATGATGAAGCAGATAACAATCTCTTTTTTATTGAAAACGTAGTTAGTGATGAGATTCCAGAACTTAATTTAGAAGTAAATAACCTAATTAAAGATCTTGGGATAGATAAAAAAATAACTCCTATAAAAATAGGAACTTGGGTAGGAGGCGATAGGGATGGAAATCCTAATGTGACCCATAATTTAACAAGTGAAATATTAGAAATGCAGTATAAAAGGAACTGCAAAAGGATTAATAATGTTTTATATAATTTGATTAACAGATTAAGCCAGTCTGTTCATATAGTTACTATTTCTGGTGATTTAAGTGATTACATTAAAACCAATACAGAATTTATTCTAGAAAGAAATAAATTGGATTATGAGAAATTTTCTGAAGAACCTTACAGGCTCTCCATTTCAATAATACTAGAGAAATTTAAATTAAACCTGTATACCTCTGTGGAGCTCATTTGCGATTTAGAACTAGTGCTAGATTCGCTAAATAATAATAGAGGTGCCCCAACCGATATAAAAACTTTAAAGAAGCTCATTGAGTCTTTAAAAACAGGAGGACTGACAATTGCAGAAATGGACATTAGGGAAGATGCATCTATCACAACTTATGCCGCAAAAGAAATATTGAATTCAGAAGAAGGTGATTTTAAGAAAGAATTATTAAATGGAATTGCGAAATCATCAGCTATTAAACTTGATGAATTAAATCTATCTGAACCTACACTTGAAGTTATTAGGACTTTTGAAACTATTACAGATTCAAAAAAGAAATATGGAGATGATGCCATTAATACTTGGATAGTAGCTATGGCTGGTAATTCGGAAGACTTGCTTTCAATTGCTTACTTAGCGATTGCTACTGGTCTTATTAAAGACAAAAAGGAATTTAGTAAATTTAATATAGTACCTTTGCTTGAGACAATTGAAGACCTTGAAAATAGTATAAAAATCTTAGAGGACTTTTGGAGTAATATTTATGAATCTGGAGATTCAGTAGAAGTTATGATCGGGTATTCAGATTCCAATAAAGATGGAGGGATACTCAAGTCTCAATGGGATCTTTATAAGTCTCAATCTTTAATATCATCTTTAGCGGATAAATTTAGTTTGAGTTTAACTATATTTCATGGAAGAGGCGGATCATCAAGTAGGGGAGGAGGTCCATCCGGAGAAGCAATTCTTGCGCAACCTCAAGGTACTATAAATGGAAAAATTAAAGTTACTCAGCAGGGAGAGGTAATTTCAGATAATTTTGCAAACTCCGATCTATCTCAAATAAATCTTAAGATAATATTGTCTTCTGTAATTGAGGCATCTTTAGATAAAAAGAAAAATGATTCAGAAAAATGGAATGGACTGATGAACTTCCTTTCTAATGAAAGTTATGATTATTATCGCAAATTGATTAATGAAGAAAATTTTGTTGATTACGTAAAAAAAAGTACTCCTCTTGAGGAATTTTCAAAAATGAATATTGGCTCTAGACCCTCTAAAAGAAATTCAGGTAGTAATACATTAAAGGATCTTAGAGCGATACCTTGGGTCTTTTCTTGGTCTCAATCTAGACAAATTATTACAGGATGGTATGGCTTTGGTTATGCAATTGAGAGAGCTATAGAAGAAGGAAAAGAACAAGAAATAAAGAAAATGTACGAAGAGCTGAAATTCTTTAGGACTTTAGTATCTAGCGTAGAAATGAATTTAGCTAAGACAGACATGGCAATTTCAGAATCTTATGTAGATGAGTTGCATGATGGTCAGTATGAAATTTTTAATGAAATCAAAAAAGAATTTAATAGATCAGAAAGTTTAATAAAAAAAATTACTTCACAGAAATCATTATTAGAAAATAATCCTACACTCAAAAAAACCTTAGATGTTAGAGAGGCATATTTGCTTCCGCTAAACATGTTTCAAATTATTTTCCTGAAGAAGATTAGAAAAAATAATAGCGACACTCAGCTTTTAACAAGAGGTCTATTGCTAACTATAAATGGACTTTCTGCTGGATTAAAAAATACTGGCTAATAAAAAATTGACCAATTAATAGAATTAATCAAAAATTTAACTATGAATGATTATAATTTTTCAGATATTGACCAGTGGATTATAGGTAACTCCTGGATAAATTCTAAAATTGAGAACCTTAATGAAAAGCTAGCTATTGATATTGGGTCAAGATGGGCAACATCTGACAATGAAAGAAATGCTACAGAATATATACATGATTTCTGGAAAAATGAAGGCCTTGAAACCTATCATGAAAGTTTCAATATTGAAACTTATAAATTTCATAAAAGTATTTTAGAAGTAGATAAGAAGCAGCTTGATGTTAGGCCCTATCACAGATGTCCGTCTGTTGATCTAAATTTAAATTTAATTGATTTAGGTTTTGGGACTAAAAGAGAAGTTAATGAAAAACTAAAAGATATAAAAGGTAAGATTGCGCTAGTTAATAGAAAGCATGAACCTTTTACTGAGCAGGAGCCAATAAGCAATAGAGTTAACTTTATTTCAGAAATGGGTGCTTCTGCAATAATAATCGGTGACCCTAAATCAGGAAGAAGAATGGAGTACTCTTCGGTATGGGATACTAGGGATCCTGAATCTGTATACCCTCCATTACCAATAGTTAATACATCAAGCGAGCACTTATTATTACTAAAGAGATATGCTCAGAAAAGCCTAAAAGCAAAACTGATTGTGTCTACAGAATTTTATAATGCTGAAACATCAAACGTTATTGCTGATATACCTGGAGAAATAAAAGATGAATATATTGTTATGTGCGGACATCATGACACTGTATTTGATACTCCTGGTGGAAATGATAATACCTCAGGAGCGATTGCCGTGATAGAAACTGCAAGATCAATAAAGATGGCATTAGATAAATTTAATATTAAACCCAGAATAGGCTTGAAATTTATTACATTGAGCGCAGAAGAGCAAAGACTTCAAGGATCATTTTTTCATGTAAATAATAATTATAATTCAGGTAATATAAAACCAAGATTTGTACTTAATTGTGATGAATTATCTACGGGTAACCTTAAAGGAATAGTCTTAGGATTTTCGCATTTAAGAAACTTTCTGCAGAATCAATTAGATACACTTAATGAGAATCTGAAAGTGCATGTTATGGCACAATTAGATGGACATTCAGATCACTTCCCATTTTTAGAAGCTGGGATTGATGCTTCCCATCCTTGGAGGTGGAGGTTTTTTGGAAGATATCCTGATTGTGAATATCATCATGAAGCTCCAGATACATTTGATAAATTAAATATAAAAGATCTTAAGTATTATATTTCTTCATTTTCAAGGCTGCTGATCAGGCTATCTTTAATATCTCCAGGTTCTTGGCCAAAAAATCCACTAACAAAGGATATAATTAGAAAAAGACTTGATGAAGAAAAAAACTTTGAGATAAGAACAAGTTAAAATATATAGATATTATTTTGTTAACTTATTAATAATCGAAGTGCACTTGCCCAATGCTTCACCTTCATCGTATCCAGGGCACATTAAAATAAAGTTGTTGTAAACAAGGTAGCTCATATATTTAGGGTGCAAGGTTCCTAAATCAGACATTCTTATTCTGTGTTTTAATCCTTCTGCCCATAAAGCACAATCTTTTGATATACATCCATTTTCGCCTGTAACATTATCAGTATATTTTATACCTAACTCGATGGCGTCAGAGTGATTATTATAAAACCTGATTTCATAATCTTCAGGATCTCCTAAATCATTTTTTATAAATCCAAAATATGCAGAAACTGCACCTGGCAAATCATCAACTTTATATTCGTGATTTTTCTTGAAGCCCATTTCTTTTATTTCTTGTATAGAAAATATAATTCCTGAATCTGTAATTTTTTCTATTGGTTCAGGCAATTCCTCCCCTGAAGAACATGACAATAGTAACAAGATTGTTGGTATAAAATTTTTTTTCATAGTTATAAGTTGTTTAGTTTTATAATATAGTAACCATATGAAAATAACAGATTTAAAGTGTGCAATAATTGGAAAGACACCCGTTGTCAGAATTAATACTGATGAGGGAATTTATGGGTATGGACAAGCTGAGTGGGCAAAACCATATTTAAAGCCATTTGTATTATTTTATAAGCCACTAATAATCGGCGAAGACCCTACGAATGTTGAAAGAGTAATGAGAAAAATTAGAAGATTAGGTTCTTTTAAGCCCTACGGAGCAGCTGTGAGTGCTATTGAAGTCGCTTTATGGGATATAGCTGGAAAAGCTGCTAATTTACCTATACATAAATTACTTGGCGGAAAAGTTAGGGATAGAGTTTTGGTTTATAACGGAGGGATAAGATTTCCTTTAGATGGCGAAGATAGTCCTGAAAATTTTGCAAAAAATACATTAAGAATGAAAGAACTGGATGAAGGATTTTCAATCATAAAACAGGGCATTGCTGTGCATGGAGAATTTGCATCAAACTTTAAAGATTATTTTTATGGCGATGTAGTTTGGGATGATAATAATAGTATTATTCCTGATGATGATTCAACAGAACCTTGGGCGCTGAGTCAATATATTCCCAATGGAGCCCAAATTACTGAAAAAGGATTTAACTATACTATTGATTGTATAAGAGCAATGAAAGAAGTTTTAGGAGATGAAGTTGGCCTAGCTCTAGATCTTGGGCCAGGTATCTTCCCAAATGATGCACTAAAAATAGCTAAGGCTGTAGAAGACCTGAATATAATGTGGCTTGAGGATATGATTACAGGTGACTATACCCCATACGTATTAGCAGATTTATATAGAGATGTAACTATGAATACATCAACTCCAATTCATACAGGGGAGCAAATTTATCTAAGGCATAATTTTAAAGATTTAATTGATAAAAGAGCTGTTAATGTTGTAGGTCCTGATCCGTTAGATGTTGGTGGAATAGCTGAAACAAAATGGATTGCAGAGTACGCAGATATGAATGGAATCATGATTGCTCCTCACGGAACTATTGACGGGTTAATTGGATTGGCAGCTCATGTTCAATTGGCGGCTACGTTGCCAAAAAATTATATTGCTTTTGAGTATTGCGTTCCTTGTCATCAATGGTGGTATGACATTATTGATGGTCTCCCGAACCCTATAGTAAAAAATAGTTATATTGATGTATGGGATACGCCAGGTTTGGGAATCACATTTAATGATGGCGCAAAAAAATATCTTAAAGAGGGGGATAAAGATTTTTTTGATTAAATTATCTTCGCTTCTTTTTTTTAAATGATTTTTGAATGTTTCCTTTGTTAGATATTCTTTGAATTGTCATCTCGATCGATTTCCAAATTTTCGAATCATTGGGCGTTACAAAACTTAAAGCTTCTCCGACAGAACCTGCTCTTGCAGTTCTGCCAATTCTATGAACAAAATCTTCAGGTGCTTGAGGCAAATCATAATTTATTACGTGCTCAATATGAGGAACATCAATTCCTCTAGAGGCAATATCAGTAGCAATCATAATTCTAAACTTTTGATCTCTAAAATTATCCATAATTCTGCTTCTCTTATTTTGTCTTAGCCCACCATGAAGGGCAGTAGATTTAATGCCCTCATTTTTTAATCTTTTAGATAATTTTTCAGTTCCATACTTTGTTTTTACAAAAACTAAAATCGACCCATTTCGTTTTTGAATTTGATTTGAAAGCTCTTTGAATTTATCTTTTGGGGGAACCTTAATAACATCTTGCTTGATGTTATGATTCAATACTTCATTTTGTTGGATAGAAATTCTTTGAGGGTTATTTGAATATTTAGATGATAATTTTATTATTTGATTAGGGAGAGTTGCAGAAAACATTAACATTTGTTTTTTACTACTAATAGATTTAAGAATGTCTCTGACCTGGAATTCAAATCCCATCTCCAGCATTTTGTCAGTCTCATCTAAAACCACTAAATTACAATTGTTAATATTTAGCGATCCTCTATCTAAATGGTCATTAATTCTACCTGGAGTCCCAATAATTATTTGAGGACTTTTTTTAAGACTATTTGTTTGTGAGTATATTCCTTCTCCGCCGATCAACAATATACTACTAATTTTCTCATGATAACTAAGAATAATATTTACTACTGAATATATTTGTTTGGCTAATTCTCTTGTTGGAGTAAGTATTAAGCCAGACGACTTATTATTGCTCTTAATTTTTTCAATTAAAGGTAGCGCAAAAGCCAACGTTTTGCCTGAGCCAGTTTGTGCATTTGCTAATATGTCCTGCCCCGTTAAGCCTATAGGTATTGCTTTTGACTGAATTGGAGTAGGTTGTTTAAAACCTAGCCCATCTAAAGCTTTCTGAGATTCCTTTGATAGATCAAAGTTTGAAAAATTACTCATCTATAGAAAACTTTTCAACTTTATTTTCGTCTATATCAACTCCTAAGCCAGGCTTTTCAGGAACATATAAATAACCATTCTCAAATTTAAATGAATCTGATTGTTTGCTCTCAATAGAGTATCTAATTGGATTTTCGGATTGATCAAATTCCATAATAGGTTCTTGTGAAAATTGGCTTGGAGATGTTGAAATTGGTAAGTTTGTGAAAGTAGAAGCAAGGTGCAAGGAAGCAGCAATCATTATTGATGTGCCCCATACATGAGGATAAACGTGAATTCCATTTGCATATGCAAGTGATTGAACATGTTTAAATTCAGTTATTCCTCCAACATTTCCAACATCAGGCTGAGCAATGTCAAATGCCTTATTGTTTATAAAATCTTTAAATTGATATCTAGTTCTTAAACTTTCTCCACCACTTATTCTGATTTTTGAATATCTTGCTAGTTCTTTATAACCTTCAACGTCTAGCCCCATAATAGGTTCTTCAAAGAAAAAGATATTCATTTCTTGCAATTTATCTGACACATACTTGGCAGTTCTTAGGTCATATGATTGATTAGCATCAACAGATAGCATTGTGTCTTTTTTAAGTGAAGATTTTACTTTTCTAACTCTTTCTAAATCTTCATCAACTGTTAAAGCCCCAACTTTAATTTTCATTGCATTAAAGCCTTCTCTCTCGTACTTTGTTGCTTCTTTTATTCTTTCATTAATTTCTTCTTTGAAATTTTTTCTGGTGTAGTAAAGTCCTGTTGCATAAACGTGAACTTTATCTTTAACTTTGCCACCCAAAAGAACTGAAATAGGTACCCCTAGCTTTTTGCCTGTTATGTCCCATAATGCGATATCAATAGCGCTCATAGCGCTACCACCAATTCCAGGATAGATTATTGGATTATTGAGCTCATCAAACATATTAGCCCAAATTTTTTCTCTTTCAAGTGGATTATTACCTATAACTGCCTTATTAAACATATCTTTAAATAGGCCTACTCCACCCCATCCTTCACCCCATCCATGGATGCCTTCATCTGTTTCAATTTTTACAAGTGTTGCAGATCTTTTATCATTTCCTCCATTTCCCCACCAGAAAGGCTCTTTCAATTTACCTTCAATTGAGTATGTTTTTATATTAGTGATTTTCATAATTCAATCTTTCCATCTTTCAGAAAAAAATATTGGCTCTTTCTCGTTACTTAAAGAATATTTAAGCGTATCTTTTAATAATGAGACATTTAAATTATTTTGCAAATACCCTTCATGAATTGCATTGTAGTATCTATTAGTAGGCTTCCCCACTCCTTCTGAATTCATTTTATAATACAAAACGCTTTCTTCATTATTGTTTATTTTGCAATTAAAGTATTCTTTTCTATATATATTTGGAACACCTTCATATTTATCTAGACTTCTTTCATCTTGTGGCGAGATCAAAAAAATTACACCTTCAACTTTTGAATTTTGATATTTTTCTATGTCCGCCACAGATCTAAACATTAATCTATAGCCGTGCAATGTAAAGCTCATTGCAAGTTTATAATCTGGGCATCTAGTTTTCATTTGTCCTAAATTGAGATTACTGCCATATGCGAAGTAATATTTATATCTCACTTAATAATATTCCTAGGTTTCACTAAATTAAAAAAAATTATAATACAAAACCAAATAATTGGAAGTAAATTGAATTGTTATAAAAAACACTATTATTTTTTGCGGGAGCGATATATACTGCTTCCTGTTAATTAAATAAACAGGCGTCTCGCCTATACTCACTCCCAATTTATTTTGGTTACTAAGGAGGATGTTATGAGTTCAGGAAAAATTAAATGGTTTAATTCCACAAAGGGATTTGGTTTCATCGTTGACGATGATAACAGCAAAGATGTGTTCGTTCACATTTCTGCAATGAAATCTGCTGGAATTGAAAGTTTAGACGAAGGTGATGAAGTTACCTACGAAATTGAAGAAAATAACGGAAAAACTAACGCTATAAATCTAGCAAAAAAATAAGACTATGCCTGCTGTAATCTTTTTACAGGTTTAATTATAATAGGGTAATTGATTGCAGCAGAAGTAAAGCCTAATAGTACGCATATCCACCATACAGGATCATACGAGCCATATATATCGTATACCCTGCCTCCTATCCATGAACCTAAGAATGACCCTATGTTATGAGAAAGTATTGTTATGCCAAAAAGCATAGTTACATATCCTTGACCAAATATGTCAGATATTATTCCATTTGTTAATGGGACTGTTGAAAGCCATAAAATTCCTAGGATAGAAGCAAAAATTAAAACAGTTAGTTCGCTTTTCGGAGAAATTATAAATATTAAAAATAGCAGTGATCTCATGCTATATAATGATGACAATAAGTTTTTCTTAGATAGTTTTGAACCTAAATACCCGAAAGATAATGTCCCTATGATGTTAAATAACCCAATTAAGGATAGAGCCGATGCGCCTACCCATTCTTGAAGATTATTGTCATTTAAAAAGGCAGGTAAGTGCGTCGCTACAAAAGTGACATGGAAGCCACACACAAAGAATCCAGTGGTTAGTAGAATGTAGCTTTTATTTTTTGAAGCTTCTTTAAGTGAATCTATTAATGATTGAGAGGGTTTTGAAATCTCATTTTTTCCAGCATTCTCTAATTCAGGTAAATCAGTTTTTTTTGACGATGTATTTTTGCTTATTAAAAAAGAGAATAAAAAAATAGAGGAAACAATAAATGCGGATATCACTGTGGCAATTTGCCAATCATAATTTTGAATAATTATATTAATAATTGGAACAATGACAAATTGACCTAAAGATCCTGAGGCCATAATAAGCCCAAGAAATAGGGATTTATTATTAGTAGAAACTGATTTTCCTGTTACTGATAAAGCAATACCAAGTATTGCTGAAGCTCCTATTCCTAGTAGTATCCTGGCACCTATTAAATCAAAATTATTCTCAATATTACCAAGCCAAATCCAACTTAATACCTGAAGTGAGCATAAAATGAATAGAGCTTTGCCAGCACCATATTTATCAGCTAAGCCACCAAAAATTGGAGCAAATAAACCAGAAAATAATACCCCAAGCCCACCAGCCAAACTGAATAATTCACGTCCCGCATTTAATTTTTCGCTCATTGGAAGAAGAAATAAACCTTGGGTATGATTTAGTCCTAAAGTGATAAACACGCATGAGGCCGCTGAAATTAATAATGTATATTGAGATAGCTTTGTCATTTATAAATAACAAATAAATTTAATTTTTGTATCAAAAATTTCTAAATTAACTTGAATAAAAAGTAACGTTGCTGCAAATAAAATAAAGGAAAGCATTCTTAAGCTGATCATAAAATTCTTATGAGAGATACCAGATTCATATACAGATACCCTATTTGCAAAATTAAGAAAAACTTCTATTCCAGCCCAAATAATTATGAAAGAAATAATCATGTTAAAAATTAACCCGCTCATAAGTATTCCTCACTAGCTTTAGGGTTAAATGTAACTCTACTTAATATTGAATTGCCGGTATTTTTAAAGTGATGGGTGCAATTTGGTGGAACAAGTACAAAATCACCTTGCTTAATTGGATATTCTATATCATCAACCCAGATAATACCTACGCCTCGTGTTATAAAAACTTGATGCTCCCAGTTGTGAGAATGGTGCTTGCTAGATTCTCCAGGAGCATGATCATGATATAGAGAGACTACGGTAGGCACGCCATCTTTAGAGCCTAGTATAGGATTTTTAAAATTGCTAATATTTTTTATTACTGGTTTCATAATTATCATTATAATTTGGTAATAAATAAATGTTACAATACTTTTTTGAAAAGGAGATAATGATTGAGAATACTTTTAAAGCATCAAATGTAGATTTAAACTACTTTTTCAACGGTGTTGAAAATAAAAAAGCTATACTTTTTATACATGGGTGGCAAGGTGGATGGGAAGTGTGGAAACACCTAATTGATAAATTTGGTTCGTATAAAATTTATGCTGTAGATCTTCCGGGTCATAATAAAAGTGGGCACTTAGATAATTATGATATTAATACTTATTCTGCGCCTATACTTGAATTTGTGGAATCATTAAATCAAGAATTAATAATTGTTGGCCATTCTTTAGGAGCATCCATAGGACTTCAAATTTCTTCAAAGCTAGGATCGAAAATCACACATCAATTATTAGAAGACCCCCCATGGTTCTCAGAAGAAAAAGGCAAGATAATAAATGAAAAAATATCAGATGAATTAATAAATAATCAGGTTGTTAAGTATAAAAATGGCAGTAATTTTTTCAATGAACATAAACCCAAATGGAGAACAGTGCTTGATGCAATATATTCTTATCAAATTTTTGATCCTGAAATATTTGAAACAAATCCTTTTTGGGGAGCTGTTAGAGCTTCGCTAGCATTCCATCATGACATAAAGATCTGGCAGAATGCAGGAGATAATAATGATTGGGCTTGGCATGATGCTCCAAACATTGCAAAAAATGTTGAAGCCAAAACATATTTAATAGGAGGCAATAATCAAAAAGGTGGAATAATGCTAGATGTTATAGCAAATAAAGTCTCAGATAATATTGATGAATGTGAAATTTATAGATTTGATACTGGGCATAATGTTAGATTTGAAAAGCCAAATGAGTATATAAAGCTTCTTGAGCAGTTAATAAATTCATAATTTGAAAAATTTGATATAGGCTAAATCGTATCTTTTTTAGCAGATCGTATCTTAGATTTAATTTTATATCTTATATAGGGTTTTATGTAATAGTGCTTAACGAATGTGTTTATTTGTGGGTACCCAACCTTTTTACGAAACCTATTTTCAATGGCAGTCATTGGGCAAATCCAGCCTTGCCCAATTGAAGCGTTTAAAAACCAACTTATTAAAGGGATGCTTATATACCAAGGAGCTTTAATAATCATTACTGGAAGGGATGCAATAAATAGAACAATATATAGGTGATGAGAAATAATCACCGAATATAACAATATATAATCTATAAGTTTTTTTTCTTGAGTACTCATTAAAAATGTATAATACAGATATTTTCAATTCTAACAAGAAAAAATGAATCAAATAGTAATTATTGGATCAGCAAATATTGATATTACTCACAAGGGTGAAAGATTTCCCAATCGCGGAGAAACACTATCTAGTGATAATTCATATATATCATTAGGAGGAAAAGGATTAAATCAGTCTGTAGCGGCATCAAGACTAAATAAAGAAAAAAATGTAAAGTTTATTGGCTCTATAGGGAATGATGGATTTGGAGATAAAATCAAAAATGACTTATTGAATGAAAGTATAGACTTATCAGATTTAAAAACAATTAATGATGATATGACTGGAAATGCAATTATTTATATAGACTCAGAAAATAATAACCAAATTAGTGTGTATCCTGGAGCAAATTCAAGAAATGGATCTTCAGAAGTGAAAATTTTCACAGAAATTTCAGAATCAATATCTATAGTTATGCTTCAGCAAGAAATACCAATAGAAACAAATTACAAGATATTGGAAATTGCTAAATCAAAAAATATTACAACCATTCTGGATCCGGGCCCACCAAATAATGATTTTAAAAATTTTCCTAAGTATCTAAAATTTGTTGATTTTCTTACACCTAATAAGCACGAAGCTGAATTTATTCTAGGTGAAAAAATAACTGGAAATGAATTAAAGGCTGCTAAAGAGATTAAAAATATGGGTCCAAAAAATGTAATTATTACACTTGGGAAAGATGGAATTGTTTTTGCTGGAGAAGAGAACGGGAAACTTCCAGCATATAAAGTAAATTCTATTGATCCGGTAGGTAGCGGAGATTGTTTTAATGGTGCATTTGCTATAAAAATTAATGAAAAATCAAGCATTAGAAGTTCATTAGATTACGCACAATATGCTGCTTCAATTAGCACTCTTAAGTTAGGGGCATGTGAATCATTTCCCAAATTCACAGAATTAGATAAAGATTTTAATGCCCTGAAGAGAATTTCTAATTAGTTTTTAATTTAGTTGATTTATAAATTTATCTATTTGAAAATATAATAAGGTTGCTAATGAGTAATAAAAGATTGAAAAATAAGATTGCATTAATTACTGGAGCTGGATCTGGTTTAGGTTATGAAACTAGCAAACTTTTCCTTTCAGAGGGATCTTTTGTATATATGTCTGATATTAACCCTATTGATACTAATGAGTTAATAGAAAATGGGTATAAAGATCAATTTAAAGAAATATCCCTAGATATTTCTAGTAAATTAGCTTGGCAGGAATTTCTAGTGATTCTTAAGTCAGATAAAAAAAACATTAATGTGTTAGTTAATAATGCGGCATTATCTAATCCTGAAACTAGATGGGATTTAATAAACACATCTGAAGAAATATGGGAACTGGCGATGAGTGTAAATTCGACTGGGGTTTTTTTGGGAATGAAAAATATCATCCCAGAAATGATAAAAAATAAAGATGGATCGGTTATAAATGTATCCTCTATATTCGGTAAAGTTGGTAGTGAAATGGGAGCTGTTTATCATGCGGCAAAAGGTTCTGTTACTACCCTCACAAAAGCAGCAGCAATTCAGTATGCATCAAGTAATGTAAGAGTTAATTCTGTTCATCCAGGGTTCCTAGAAACTAATATGACTAAGAAACTACATAATAAGCCTGGTGTTAGGGAGCAAAGAAATAAATCTACACCATTAGGAAGAATTGGTAACCCAATTGATGTTGCATACGGAATATTGTATTTAGCTTCGGATGAGAGTTCATGGGTTACAGGTTCTGAATTAGTAATTGATGGAGGCTACCTTGCTCAGTAATGCAAGATTTACAACCTTAAAAGAATTAATGAATGCCCCATGATTTTTCTTTGTGTGGATATTTTTATTCTCTGCTTTAGGATTGGCAATCGCTGGATCTATATTACTATGGGTTTATGCTGGTTTTTCTCCAAGAAATACTCCAATTATTGAATATAAAGGAGGAATTGAGATTGGTATAAATCAGTTAAATAATTTTTCTGAAAAGAAAGAAGTCCATAAATATAGATTTTCAGGAGTCGAAGGTCAGATTATAGATATCGATGCTGTTCTTGAGTCTGATATAAGATTTGGAACAAAGTTTTATATTGATAATCCAGAACAAATGTTTGAGATTGTTAGTGATGTTACTACAGCTAATATTAATCCTGCTCCAATAAAGATGGAAGAAATAATTGGAGAAACTGATTCTAAAACCTTTTTGCTTAATAAGAGAATACTGCTAAAAGAAACAGCTACCTTTACTCTGGCAATTGACTATGATTTTGAAAGGCATTCTAACTACTATGATTTTGACTTCTTTTTTATGATTTGGGATAGAGAAACACAAGAGTGGTCAAATAAATATCCAAAATATGGAATCTTGCTTAAATTAGTTAATTGATAAGGTGCGTAAGGCTAATTATTTTCTAACCCAAAATTTAAAATATTATCAGAATATGGAAATATTCCTTCGAGGCCATTAAATCTAAAGATTTCTAATGTTTTATCATAATGATTTTCAGAGACAGTAAAATCTCCATTCCAACAATTTAAATTTTGATAATTTTTTATAGTTTTATCAAGATAATCTAATTCTGTGTCAGGAAAGAATTCATTTGTAATTTCAGCAATTTTTAAAGAATCTTCAGTTTGTGCATATAATTTAGTTGTGTGGAATATTTCAATAAATTTATGAAAAGCAGGCGTTTCCATAAATGTCTTTTTGCATATTAAAGTGCTAAAAGAAAGAGGTCCTATAACCTTGCCTATAGAGGCAACCGTTTCACCCACTTTTGGCCTAATTATACTGTCTTCTTCGTCATAAACATTATAAGTAAGATCTATTGACTCAGGAGATTGTAGATGAATATAATCACCCTCTCCACCTCTAAAAGCTTTAACCATTTCATCTGGAGATCCTGCATTAATAGTATCTATTTCTGAATATTCAATATTTTTTTTATAGCAAGCATATTTAAACATATAATTGGGCTGTTTCGCGTGATCAACTAGCACTGTAGACCCAATAAGATCTTTCCATTCGAATTCTTTATCTGTCACGTCATCTCGTCTTATTAAATAAAAACCATCAGTTTTATTTATTTCAGCAAAATGGAATATATTTTCAGAATATTTATTATTCCAACTGCCAGACACTGATGACTGAGCAATATCTATATCATCGTTCATTATCATTTCATAAACATTTTGGTTATTTTCAGCAACGGAATAATTACAGTTAAATCCACGGGATAAGGATTTCATAAAATTGGCGTCAGATGAACCTAAATCTATTGTTAGCAATAAAGGGGTATAGAAAGCTGAATGCCTAGATGCAATTAGCCTTATTGGGTTTTCATTGTCGTTATTCATAATCTAAAAATGCGAGTATGATATTAACTTATGTCAAATCAAATTAAAAGTTTTTGTCATCGTAATATTTTCCTTCTTGCGGTTATATTTATTTCATGTGGTGCAACCGAAGATTCTAACTTTAAATATGAACAGAGCGATTTGAGCTTAATTGGATGGAAAAATAAAGGTGGATTTGAAACAAACTTTCCAGAAGCTGATTTTTCTAGATGGGGTTATATAAAGGGCAGGGAAGTAGCAATTATACTTTATAGCACATCTGAATTAGCTAATAATTTTGGACAAATTGCTGGGCAAGAACAGACAGAAATTATTCAACAATCTAAAACTGACTCTGATAGTGGAGACTCAGGTTCATTTTATGGACCAAAAGTTGAAAGAACAGGATGTAGAGGTTTTTCAGGAGCTGCCCTTTTTAGAGGCGAATGTCCTAGAAGAGAGCCTTTGTATACAGTCTTTCAAATAGATGGGAACGCCTTATTCATGTTTGAGCCCTTAAGATCTGAAGATAATGATTTAGCTGCTGAAAGGCTTAAAGAATTAATAATTTTACTAAATGAAAAATATAAAGATAAAAAATGAAGATTTTTTATCTATAATAAATTAATATCTCCAATCCCATGAGCCGTAGCCTGGATTTCCAGGATCCTTACCTATTAATTGCCTCACAGACGCTATTTCTCCTAAATGATTCCAATAGTGGAAAGTCATCCTAGAGATGTCAGTTCCAAAGTTGATTTTTTCATCATCTTTAATCCAAGTAATTTTCGATGAAAGATCTTCATCAGTTAGTAATTTTAGTGAATTTTTTACTGTTTCAACTGAATTTTCCCATAAGCTAACAATATCTTTTAAGTCTGGGGTTGAATGTGGTTGCCCATTTCTGTATTTATTTGCCTCATCAGGGATTTTAATTTCTTTAATTTTGTTTGCTATCTCATAATTATAAACGGACGAATGACCCATTAACCAACCAATGCAATTTAGTGGAGGGAATATTTTTTTTATATCATTATCGGTCAAATCTTTATAATAATTCTCCATTTGATCTATAGATAATTTGTAGTACCCAGTTATTATATGTGATGACATTTTTCCTCCTAAAAATTAGATAACATTATTATAATTAATCCTAATATTAATACAAAAGAGATAGATAATATTGATGAGTTTATTGATTTCTCTTGATTAATTCCCCCATATTCAGCTTTCCTGAAAATGCGAGAAATTGATATCATCATGGAAGATATAGTTATAAATATCAATATTTTAGTTATTAATGACATAGTATTGGATGTATTATTTGAATAAATTTGTAGTGTTAGCATTTTACCAGTTTATTGAAAGAAATGATTTATGCGAGGTTGAGTCCTTGTTAAAAAAGAAATGCATTTTTTCAAAAATTAAAGGAACCATACTTTTGTCTAGCGAAGGTATTAATGGAACTGTTTCAGGCTCAGAAAAATCAATATCAAAGTTGATTTTATACTTTAAAGAAATTGGATATCACAATTTAAATGAAAAATTATCTTCAGCTGAATTTTTACCTTTCCCTAGATTAAAAGTGAGAATTAAAAATGAGATAGTTACATTTAAAGAAGATTTAGATCTTATGAAAAATAGAGGTAAATATATAGATGCAGGAGATTGGAATGATTTAATAGATGACTCTGAATTAATACTGGTGGATGTTAGAAATGATTTTGAGGTTGAAATGGGTTCCTTTGAAAATGCTGAAAACCCTGACACGAAAAGTTTTATTGACTTTAAAAAATATGCAGAAGAAAAATTATTGAAAAATAAAGACACAAAAGTAGCTATGTTTTGTACAGGAGGCATACGTTGTGAAAAAGCTAGTTCTTATCTTGTTGGACAAGGAATGAAAAACGTATATCAACTTAACGGTGGAATTTTAAGCTATCTAGAAAAAATTAATGAAGATAATAGTAAATGGAATGGAGAATGTTTTGTTTTCGACAGAAGAGTTTCCCTTAAAACGGGACTTAAAGAAGGGACATATAAAATTTGTTCTGGGTGCAGGAACCCGATAAATGATATTGACAGAGAGTCAGAATTATTTGAAGAGGATGTTTCATGTAAAAATTGTTTTAATAAAACATCTGAGGCTAAAAAAAATGGCTTAAGGGAAAGAGCTAAACAAACTAATCTGGCACGAATAAGAGGAAAAAATTACTCTTTTTTAGAAGTTTCAGCAGACGAATATTTTGAATCAGGATTCTAGCAATAAAGTCTTGCCTCTAGGTGTTATTTTATAACCATGGTAGTAAGCAACTAATTTTTCATCAGATAGAATTTTAATCTGATTTTTTATAGTAAGTTTTGGGTTAGGGGTTGATATTTTACCTTTATATATATGAAAACATTTTTCTATTATTTCTTCAGAATACATAAACTGATCATTAATCATTTTAAGTATATGTATTTGAATTTCTTGATTTAATTTTTTAGTTTCCATAATTAATAAATGATTTACTTTCTTGGAGGACATTATCATTATAATATTTTGCAGGACAATTTTCTTCAATAATTTTAAATGTCCTTTTTGCGCCAGGATTCCAATATGCATCTGCTTCCATCATAGGATCTGGAAATTCGGGATAATAATTTCTTGGAGGTAATGTTTTAATAGACCTAGGAGTTAAAGCTGTCACATCATGATTATGACTAAGTATTATAGTTGTAAGAGCAGATACACAATTTTCTAGTTTAGTTTGATATTCCAAATCATTATTTGTAGAGCATGAAGATATTAATAATAAAACAGATAAAAGAGCTATGGTATTTTTAGAATCCATGATCACTGTAGGCTTCTCCATAATCCGGTAAACTTGATTTGCCCTTTTTATCATGGCCATCATTATCTATAAAAATAGAAGAAATGAAAAAAGAAATAACAAAAATCATTACTAAAATAAAAAAAATATTTCTAGATTTAAATAGCACTCTAAGCAGTAAATGTAATGCTTCCAGATTCGACTCGATCTTTCCAAATACTTCCGCTAGGATAGATATGAGATTCAAAGAAATCTTTTTTCATTTCAAGTCCCCATCCATATGTTTTAGGTGTAACATAGCGCCCATTTTTCACTAAAGCTGGAGATATGAACACATCATCTTGAAGAAAATTCAGGTATTCTACTAGTTGATTGTCTGAATTACTTGAAACTTTGATTTGATCCCACAAAGAATAATGAACAATCATGTTGCATAAACCTATTCCTCCCCCATGGGGACATACAGGCACATTATATTTTTTTGCTAGCAAGATTACCGCAATAACATCATTTACACCTCCAAGCCTGCTTGCATCTATTTGGCAAAAACCAATGGCTCCAGATTGTAGCATCTGTTTAAAAATTACTGGAGATGGAACTTGTTCTCCAGTAGCAACTTTTATTCCTAGAGGCTCGATTGCTTTTGCAATTTTTAGATGCCCTTGAACATCATCTCTAGCTGTGGGCTCTTCTATCCATGTAGGTTTAAATTTTGCGAGTTTCTTCATGCATTCAATTGCTTCATCGACTCCCCATACTTGGTTGCAATCAAGCATTAATTTTGCATCATACCCAATTTGATCTCTTATAAAAGAAAGTCTCTCTAAGTCCTGATTTATATCTTGCCCAACTTTCATTTTAAAGCAATCAAACCCTTCTACCTTCATTTCATTTATAGTGTCTTTTATTTGTTCATCAGTAAGGCCAAGCCAGCCTGCAGTTGAATAAGCTTTGGGACCAGATTCAGAGAGAGTTTTTTCAAGATTGCCATGATTTGCCAAATTTTCATTCAATATGTCTATAGCTTCTTCAGGAAGGATTGCATCTTTTAAGTATCGCCAATCTATAGAATTAATAATTGTTTGAGGCTCTAAATCTACTAAAAGTTTCCATAGTGGTTTTTTCTCAATTTTTGCCCAACAATCCCACATAGAATTCATGACACATCCAAGGGCCATTCTATTTACTCCATCTGCAAGCCATCTTAATTGATGATGATCGTTGATCATTTTGTATAATTTTCCTGGATTATCAATAAATTTATTGAAATCATAATTTTTTAGAAGTTTTAATACGTCCTTAACTCCATAAGCTATCCAATCATTACCTGCTCCAGATGTAAAACAAACTGAGTTTCCAGAAACCCCATTAGAAAGCTCAATGGTTGTGTATACACAAGAATAATTTGGTTTTTTATGAAATGGGTCTGATCCTAGCAGTGAATCAGATGTAGGCACCCTGATATCAGATACCTTTGAACTAACTATATTTAAGGTCATTTTTTACTCCCCATCTGGTTCAAGTTTGCTTAAAATTAATCTGCAATTATTGGATGACTGCTCAATATCCTTTCCTTGGCAGAGAATGATCATATTTCCATAAATAAAATAATCAAAATATTTAGCAAGATTGCAAGTTGATGAGGCAACAACTAAAGAGTAGCCTTTCCCGTGGCCTGAATCACCTCCGCAAGTCCTAGCTTCCCTAACACCTTCTTTCCAAGTCGCATCCCCCTTAGTTAAAATTGCGTCTTTTCCAATTCTTTCTGTTACCCACTCAACTCCTATAGATTTAGCCTTTTCTTGATTTTCATAAAACCTGAGTTCGTAATCAATTGTTATTTTTTCTTTTGGAATTTTCAAAAAGCCATAATAAGCTGATTTGGCTTCAGGGATATCTTTTACTTTGTAAGTTTTATTTTTTTTGAATCCTATTGCCGTAACATCATCAAGAGCAAGATTTTTCTCAGAGTTTGATATTTTTTCAATATTGGCTCCAGGAAGTTCGTCTTGCATCGATCCGCAAGCCAATAATAAGAAAAGCATAGTTGATAAGAGAATTAATAATATAAATTTAATTGTTCTCATGGTAATAAATTTGTTATTTAAATAATTATAGTACATATATTATTTCTAACTTACTAATTTGACTATGAAAATTTAAAAACTTACTTTATATTATTTATATGACTACGGACCCATCTCAAGAAAATAATTCTGAAGAAAGAAAAAGAAAGAAAATTGCAAACTGGTTTAGGACAAGATTTGTAACAGGAATTTTTGTTTTTTTCCCTCTAGCTGTTACATATTTTATTTTAACATTCGCTTTCAATTTAATTGATGGGATTTTTAGGCCATATATTGAAACATTTTTTAATAGGACACTTCCAGGTATAAGCTTTATTTTAATAATTGTAATAGTTTTGGTGCTAGGTATTTTTGCAAATTATGCATCAGCGAGAAGGCGTTTTGGCTGGATTGAAACAATATTGAAAAAGATACCTGTAGTTGGTGCGACATATACTACATCCAAAGAAATAGCGGGCGCTTTTAGAGGTTCAGGTGATGGTAATTTTGGAACTGTAGTGGCCATTGAGTACCCAAAAGATGGAGTATGGACCATTGGTTTTTTAACAAAGATTGTTGATTTTGAAAATGAAAAAAAACACGGGATTGTGTACATGCCTTCAACTCCTGTTCCAAATACTGGCTGGATGGTAATTATACCTACAGATAAAATAAGATATTTAGACATTTCTGCAGATAAAGCAATGAAGTTTATTATTGGCGGAGGAATAGGCAGTCCAGGGTATATTGATTGGGCCGGAAGAGAGCAGATAGATGAGTCTAATTAAAATTCAAAATTTGTTTCAAATTCAATTTTACCAACCGAGTTAGTTTCAGCCTTAAATAAAGATCCCCCTAAATAGGTTCCAGACTTAACGTTGGCTAAAGAATCAGGAGTTCCTGCAGAAGTAATATATAAGTCAGTTAAATCTTTACCGCCAAACATACAACTTGATGTTTGGTAAGCATCCACGTTGATTTTATCTACAACATTAGCATCAGGATCAATTTTTATAACACCAGAGCCTCCCCATAATGCGGACCAAACGTAGCCTTCAGAATCAACAGTCATGCCATCCGGAGAGCCATCTCTATCGTGAATAAACCACTCTTCAGCAGGACCAATTTCATGGGTAGAACTATCATATTTGTGCCTCACAATAGATTTTTTACTTGGGTCAGAATGGTAGAAATATTCTAAGTCAGGTGAAAATCCCATGCCGTTCGAGCAACCATGATTTTCAGATACAATATCAATATTTCCATTAGGATAGAAACGATATAATTTACCTAATTTTTCAAAGCCATGAATTTGGTAAGGATAAAAAGTTCCAGCTAAAAAAGAACCATCTGGCGCTGCAATGCAATCATTAAATTGTAGTTTTTCTCCTTTATAAATTCCTTGATGAATCCACCTTTTTTTTCTTTCAGATTCCCATAGAAGAACACCATTCCATGTTCCTAATGTTAGCCCTCCAAAAGAATTTTTAGAAAAACCGCCAACAAAAATTCCATTATAAATAGTTTGGTTTATATTAGTTTCAGGGTTGTATTTAAATAACCTACCAGATCTTATGTCAGCCCAATATAGAACTTGATTTTCTTCATCCCATAATGGACCTTCGCCAACGTTGGCTTGTTCGTCAATAATTCTTGAAACATTATTCATAATGCAATTCTATCAATGACAATAAAAGTAGCCAAGTTGTTTTATTATAAAAATATAAGTTAAAATTGCTATCTTGAAATATATAGGAGAATAAGATGACAGAAAGAAAGAAAATAACCCTTCCAGTTCTTAGAAATAGAAAAAGAAATAATAAAAAAATATCTTGGCTTACTGCATATGATTTCGCAACTGCTAGGTTTGCAGATGAAGCTGGAATAGACATGATTCTTGTTGGTGATTCTGGTGGAATGACGATGATGGGCAAGGAGTCAACAATTTCAGTAACTATGGAAGACATGATTATGTTTACAACTTCTGTTGTTAAAGGGTCAGATCATTGCTTCATTGTTGGCGACCTTCCTTATATGTCATATCAAATTAGTGACGAGGAAGCAGTAAGAAATGCTGGGAAATTAATGGCTATAGGTTGTGATGCAGTTAAGCTTGAAGGCGGAAAAGAAATGGCTCCAAGAATAACAGCAATAACAAATGCTGGAATACCAGTTGTTTCACATTTAGGGCTAACTCCTCAGAGCCTGGCTCAAATAGGTGGATATAGAATCCAAGGAAGAAGCTTAACTTCATTTAAAAAATTATTAAGAGACCTTATTGCTGTTGAAGATGCAGGGGCAGTATTTCATTTACTTGAATGTGTTCCTGAAGAAGTAACTGCAGAGCTTTATAAGCATGTTAAAAACCCGTTATATGGAATTGGTTCTGGAAGAAATGTGGATGGCCAATTAGTAATATCACATGACATGTTAGGATTATTTGTAGGAGATGTTGACCCTAAATTTGTGAAAAAATATGCAGACTTATCGTCAATAATTAAAGGAGCATTTAAAAACTATAAAGATGATATTGAAAAGAATCTTTTCCCAGAAGAAAAGCACCTTTATTCTATTGAGGGAGAAGATCTTCAACAAATAATCGATTATAGTAATAATTATTCAAAAGATTGAATTTTGAATTTTCAAACCCTTTAAGAATTAATGAACTATTTAGACCTATACTTCAGTTCTTAGTATTTCAAAAAGATCCTATTGGGTTAAATATTTTAAAAGAGGGTTTAATTCTAAGAATTAAAAATTCATATAAAAAATATGATCCTAATAATAAAATTCTTAACAATAAAAATTTAGATATTCAATTGGATAAGATATTTGAAGAATCATTAGATTTATTAATTTCAAATAAATTAGTCAATCTAGAATATCTTAAATTAGATATTTCATTTGTTGACAAAGAAATTGTAGCTAAAAGAGATCCATTATTTTATTTATCTGATAAGGCAAAAATGCATATTCAAAGTGAAGAACCTATAAAATTTATTAACGCTAATGGAGAAACTTTGTATATACTTGATTTCCTTTCCTAATGAAAATTATAAATATGTACTGTTATAATTTCTTTTAGAAACAATATAATACGGGGGAGTGGTGAAATGGCAGACACGCATGCCTTAGGAGCATGTGCCGCAAGGCGTGAAGGTTCGACTCCTTTCTCCCCCACCACTTATGGATAAGAAATATATAAGAAATTTTTCAATTATTGCTCATATTGATCATGGCAAGTCAACTTTAGCTGATAGGCTTATTGATATTTCATTGGGCAAAGAAAAGGGTACTTCTGAAGATCAACTGCTTGATACGATGGACCTTGAAAAAGAAAGAGGTATTACAATAAAAGCTCAAGCAATGAGGTTAAATTATATGTCAGGATCCTCTAACTTCCAGTTAAATTTAATTGACACTCCAGGTCATGTTGATTTCAATTACGAAGTATCAAGATCTCTCGCTGCATGTGAAGGGGCATTATTATTAATTGATTGTACTCAGGGAATACAGGCGCAAACTTTAGCTAATGTTTATCTAGCCATTGAGCAAGATGTGGTAATTATTCCAGTGCTTAATAAAATTGATTCATCTAATGCCCAAGTAGATAGAGTAATTAGTGAAATTAATTCATCTCTTGGTTTTGATGAAAAAGAAATATTAAAAGTGTCTGCAAAAACGGGAGAGGGAGTAGAAAATTTAATAGAGCAAATAATTAATAAAATTCCACCTCCCTCCGGAGATATCACTAACTCATTACAAGCTTTAGTTTTTGATTCAAAATATGATCAATTTAAAGGAGTAATAGCTTATGTAAGAGTAGTTAATGGAGAGATTAATAAGAATGAAAATTTAATGTTAATGTCTACAAAAAAAGTTGCTGAAGCTAATGAAGTGGGAATTTTTGAGCCAAATCTTAGTGAAATAGATAAATTAACTATAGGTGAAGTTGGATATGTAGCGACAGGGTTAAAAAATGTCTCTGATTGCAGGGTAGGAGAAACATTAACTACTAAAGAAAACCCATCAAAAGAATCATTAAAGGGCTATGAGTCATCAAAACCAATGGTATATAGCGGTCTTTATCCTATAGATGGAGATGATTATTCTGATTTAAGAGATGCTTTAGGTAAGTTGCAATTAAATGATGCTTCACTAATTTTTGAGCCAGAAAGTTCTGGTGCATTAGGCTTTGGGTTCAGATGTGGTTTTTTAGGGCTTTTGCATATGGATATTATTCAAGAGCGCTTAGAAAGAGAATATGGGCTTGATTTGATTGTCACTGCCCCTACTGTTAAATACACAGTAGAAACAGTTTCAGGAAAAGTTATAGACGTTGATGATCCTTCTAAATGGCCAGAAGATGAAAAAATTCAAAGAGTGCTGGAGCCATTTGTTGATTTATCAATAGTATGCCCATCAAATTTTATAGGGCCAGTAATAGATATAGTAGTAAATAAAAGAGGTGAATATAGAAAGATGGAATGGCTTCAAGGTGGGGGAGAAAGCTCAGACGCAGATAATCAAAGAGTCTTATTAGAGTTTAATATGCCTTTGGCTGAGATATTAACTGATTTTCATAGCCAATTAAAATCTTCTACCAAAGGATATGCATCAATGGACTATCAACTTACTAAACCAAAGGATGAGAAATTAGTTAAATTACAAATTCTTGTAAATGAAGAGAAAGTAGATGCTCTTTCTATAATAGTACATTCAGAAAATTCTTTGCCGATTGGCAGGCAATTAGTTTCGAAATTAAAAGAACTTATCCCTAGGCAAATGTTTGATATACCTATTCAGGCAGCAGTGGGAAGTAAGATTATATCAAGAGAAACAGTTAAGGCGTTAAGAAAAAATGTGACTGCTAAATGTTATGGTGGCGATATCTCAAGAAAAAGAAAATTATTGCAAAAACAGGCAGAAGGAAAAAAAAGAATGAAAAGACTTGGTTCTGTAGAAGTCCCTCAAGAAGCTTTTATGGCAGTGTTAAAAAATGAAGCGAAATAGCAACAAAAAGCCGAAATTAGGGCAACATTTTTTAACAGATCTAAGATATAAAAAAATTATCATTGATTATGTTCATAATCTTGGAATAAAGAATATTTTGGAAGTTGGGCCTGGAACTGGGTCAATAACATCGGATCTGGTGAAATATTCAACAAATTTTTTAGGTATAGAGTTAGATAAAAAGCTATATTTAGATTTAATTAATAAATATAGAGATGGTAATACAGATTTTCTAAATTTAGATGCTGGATTATTTAATATTGATGACCATGATTTTTTTCAAGATCCATATTTATTAGTTGGAAATTTGCCATATTATTCAGCAAATATGATAGTTAGAAATTTTATTACTGCTACTTTTAAGCCAAAATATTTAATTATAATGATTCAAAAAGAAGTTGCTGATAATTATTTATCTTCAGTTCCTAAAATGAAATTTCTAGGCCACTCAATTCAAACATATTCAAAAGTTGAAAAAATTACTGATGTTCCAAAAGAAGCTTTTAATCCAGAACCTAATGTAATTTCATCAATAATATTATTAGAAACAAAAAAAGATAATGAAATTATAGGTGAGCCAGAAAAATTATTAAGTTTTATAAAGAAAGGTTTTTCTGCTCCAAGAAAAACCTTAGTCAATTCATTGTCACTATCTTTGAAGATAGATAAGAGATTGCTGAGTAATGAATTAATAAAAATCAATATTGACCCAAAATTAAGACCAGGTAATTTAGAAAATAATGATTGGTTAAAAATATTTAATACAATAATTGAATTATGAAAATATATTCTTACGCAAAAATAAATTTAGTAATTGAAATACTAAGCAAATTAGAAAATGGATATCATGACCTTAAAGGCATATATCAAAATATTAATCTAAGAGATGAAATTAATATAAATGAATCTGATCATGATTCCATTATATTGAAGAATGGATTTGTGCCAGAAGAGGACAATATAGCTTTCAAAGCTATCAAATGCTTCAAGAGCACTTATAAACTAAATAACTCGTTTGAGATTATTATTAATAAAAAAATACCAATTTCTTCTGGTCTTGGAGGAGGATCTAGTAACGCCTCTTCGGTGATAATGGCAATAAATAATATTCTTAAATTAAATATTCCAATAGAAGAATTGTCGCTATTTTCATCAAAATTAGGTTCAGATCTTCCTTTTTTCTTCAAAGGAGGAACATGCTTAGTTGAAGGATTTGGTGAAAAAGTTTATCAATTAAATGACTTGAGGAATTCTTATGTTTATTTATATGATTCTGAAATCACTATAAATAATAAGACTCAATTTATGTTTAATTCAATAAAACCTGATGATTATACAGATGGTAAATTAACAGAAAAAGTAAAGGAAAAAATTCAAAATAATGAGTCTCTAGTCTCTCAAGATTATTTTAATTGTTTTCAGAAAAAAGCTTTAACTAAATTTCCTAAGTTAAATGAAAAATATCATCAAATGTTAGAAAAATTTGGTAATTGTTTTCTTACTGGAGCTGGAATGACTTTGATTTCTATAAGCAATAAAAATATAAAATCTGATGATTTTCAAAAATATTCAACTATTAACAAAGGATTCGATATTGATAATTAGTGTTTTTTTAGTATCAACATTTTATAGCTCAATATTGACTGCATATTCAGCAATTGTTATGACCAAAACTTCATCCCAATTGTTTAATTTCTTTCTTAATAAAAATCAATCAATTTTAAAAATTTATATACTGGCTGTTTTTGTTATTAATTTAACCTCTTTATTATTATTTATTTTTTTAGGTTTTAGTTATTTATATTTTATTCAAAATTACACTAATGGTTTTTTTTATTACCTTTTTTTGGCACTTTCATTCCCTTTTATTTTTTTAATATTTCTATTAATTAGAGGAGCGAGTGTTAATATTCATAAAATTAGTAATCTATTATTTTACGCTTTAATAACATGTTTTCTTTTACCTCAACTAATTGAAAGAACGATTAGTTAACTTCAAGTGCTATTTTTACTAGCCCTTCAGAATGGCTTGTATACATATCAAAAGCTTCTTGGACATTAAGCCATGATATGTTGTGGGTCTTTAGTTTTCCTGGATCAATTAACCCATTCTTTTTTAATTCAATCATCTCATTAATTTCTTTTAAAGGTGTAGGCGTTCCTGCAATTAACGTTGAAATAATAGTGCAATTTTTGGATAAAAATTTATTTTGACTAAAAGGAATTAGATCTTCTGATGTCAATCCGAAGCAAATGACTAATCCTTCCTTTTTGACTATATTAATACACGAATTTAATCCTTCGGGTCTACCAGTAGCCTCAACAACTATATCAGGCATTTCTCCATTAGTTATAGTTGAAACGCTTTCTATTAAATCAGAAGTGTCAGGATTTACAGTATGAGTGGCTCCTAAGTTTGATGAGATGTCTAATCTTGACTGATTTATATCTATTCCAATTATCTTGCTTGCACCTTGCATAGAAGCGATCATTGAAAATGATATCCCAATACCGCCTTGGCCTAACACTGCTACACTTTTGCCGGATGGGTTACCCCATTTTTTACTAGCATATAAAACAGTTCCGCTATGTTGGCACATCACCCATTCATCTAATGAGCCTTCGTTAGGCAATTTAATGAACCTACTTTCATTTAATGTTAAATATTCTTGCAAGCCGTTATCTGCAGTAGGAACAGCCAATACTCTGTCGCCTTCGTTGAAAAGCTTAGACTTTGATCTGTATATCTCACCAACTACTTCATGGCATGGAACTCCTAGTTCTAATGGATAAGCATCTTCAGGAAGATCCTGGTCATATTCTCTTCTAATATCTGTTCCACATATAGAAACAACTTTCACCTTTAATAGACATTCGCCTTCCCTAGGCTCAATAACATCTGATTCGGTAAACTCTATTTTTTTTCTAGCTGTTAATCTTGCAACTTTCATTATTAATTTTTTGTTTATGATACGGTACGATAACTAAAGGAATAAATTCAGTCAAATGATTCAAAAAGAACTTAAAGATATTTTAAAATTATTATCACCATCAGGCTCAATAGTTTCGTTGGATATAGAAACAACTGGGTTAAACCATGAAAAAGATATGATTATTGAGATTGGCGCCACAAAGTTAAATATTGATGAAGAAAGTTATGAATATTTTTCTGAATTAATAAATCCAGGTATCGATATAGGTGAATTTGTTACTGACCTTACAGGTATAAAAAATGATGATGTAGAAGATGCTTTAGTAATAGACGAAATAAAAAATGAATTTACTAATTTTTATTCTAATGAAAAAGGTGAGCAGCACTTAGTAATTGCGCATAACGCTAATTTTGATATTGGATTCTTAAAGAAAAATGGGTTCATATTTAACGGTTCAATTATAGATACTTATGATTTAGCTTTTGTATTGTTGGACAAGGGTGAATATAACCTTCAAGCATTATCAAGTCGATTTGATATTGAAGTAGAAAATTTTCATCGTGCAAAAGACGATTCTTGCGCAACTTTAGGTATTTTTATTGAGTTGTTGAAAATTCAGACAAAACTTGGTTCAATAAATAAAAAATTCAAGTATATAAATATAAATCAAGATAATGGAATAAAATTTGCTCCTAAATATGTGTCTAATTGTATCTCAGAGTCAAAATTACCGAACCTAAATAAAAAATATACAGAGGAAAATAATATAAAAAATCTTGATAATAAAGATATTAAATTCCCAAGTAATTGCACATTTTTTTTTAGTCCTGATGGTGTTGGCAAATATATAGAAAATTATGAAAAGAGGCCTAATCAAATTCAAATGGCAGAATTCATTGAAAATAACTTACTAAAATCTAAAGTAAATCTAATTGAAGCAACTCCTGGTACTGGTAAAACTCTTGGCTATCTAGTGCCTATAGTTATTGATATATTAAAAAATAATTCAAAAGCTGTTATAGCCACAAATACAATTGCTCTTCAAGATCAAATAATTAATAAAGATTGGAAAATAATAAGTGATTACCTTGAAGATTCTGGGCATTTAAGTGATGTAAATATATCAATACTTAAAGGAAGAAGAAATTATCTATGTAAAGAAATAATAAAGGAGTTTGAACCTGGTGATTTTAGAGAAGCTAGAGTTTTATATAAGTTAATGAAGTGGGATGAATATACTATTTCAGGTGATGTAAGTGAAATTGATTTAAAGAATGATCATTATATATTTTCTAAATTTTCTTCTTCAAACGAATCATGCGTAAAAAAATGTAATAAATGCTATATAGATCATGCTAGAAAAGTGGCTGAAAAATCAAATATATTACTTATAAATCATTCGCTTGCTATGTCCACATCAATTACAGATAGGAGCCTCTTAAAAGATGCGAATCATTTAATAATAGATGAGGCTCATGAATTGCAAAATGTAGCAACAGATGCTTTCACAAAAAGAGTTAATTTAAACTCAATTCTAAGTTTAAATAAATCAATAAATAGCCATACAGTAAAAATTGATCCTCAAGATTTAACTAAAGATAATTTTTTAGTTAGTTTTACTGACAAGATAAATAATTTGATTATAAAACTTGATAATTTAAATGAGCTCATAAAGAAAAATATTGATAGCACAAAAAGCTATGGCAAATATATATATGATGATAATTTAGTTAATTCAACATCAGAAATAACTGATGTTTATCAATTTTTAAAAGAAATAATTTCAGAAAATTTATTTAATAATGCGTATAAAATATATGAAGAAAGTGGAAATATTATATTTCAAAATATAGTTAACTCTATAAAATTATTTGAAGGTGAAATTCTTAAATTAATCTCAATTTTATCTCTTGAAGATATGAATATGGTTTCTTGGTTTGAAATGCAAAATCAGGAAAATTTTGAAATAATTAGTGCACCTATTTCTGTTAAAGATGAATTGAGAGAGACGATATTTAAAGATCAAGAAAGTATAATTTTAACTGGGGCTACACTTACATCATTTAATACTCCTGATGAATTCTGCAATCAGATTGGTTTGGATTATTTAGATGAATATAGAATATTTGACTCTGAATTTGATTATGAAAATAATGTGCTATTTTATGTTCCTAAGGATATGCCAGAACCAAATAATAATTTATACACAAAAAACTTATCTGATTTAATTATAAATGTTGCTGAAAAAAATGTAGGCAAGATGTTAGTACTATTTACATCCTATTCATCTCTTAATAGTGTGAGAAAAAGGCTAAAAGAATCTTCATTTAATAATAAAATAATTTCTCAGGGTGTTGATGGAAGAGCGGCAAGAGTAATAAGTAAATTTAAAAGAGAAGGCTCTATTTTATTAGCTACAGGTCCTGTTTGGCAGGGCATTGATTTTGGATTTAATATTGAAATTAAAGTCTTGATAATATCAAAATTACCATTTGCAGTTCCTAATGATCCATTAATCAGCGCTAGAAGTATGAAGTACATAGATCCATTTAATGAATATTTAGTACCAGATGCAGTAAGAAGGTTCAAGCAAGGTATAGGAAGGCTAATAAGATCAAATAAAGATTTTGGATCAATTGTATGTGCAGACAGCAGAATTATTACAAAAAACTATGGCGAAAACTTTTTAAATTGCTTACCTGGATATAGTTATAATGAAGACTTGATTATCGATTCCGGCGACTATATAAAAAATTGGATTGATAGGCATGAATAAAATATCAATATGCAATTCTCAAATAATCAATTTAAAAGCAACTTTAGATGGTGGACAGGCTTTTAGATGGCATGGAGATGGAGATAGATATAGAGGTGTAATAGGCGACAAGGTTTACATTATTTCTAATGAAAAAAACTCAATAAATGTGGAATCTATTAATTCAAAGATAGACAATAATGATTTTATAAAAATAAAAAAATATTTAGGCATAGATTTTGATCTAGATAAGTTTAAGAATATATATAGACATAATGAGTATATATATAAACTAATAAAGCTAAATAGTGGATTAAGAATATTAAAACAAGATCCTTGGGAAGCTATAGTTTCCTTTATTACATCAAGCGTATCTAATATTTTAAAAATAAAAAAAAATATAAATGATCTATGTATATTAAATGGTGGAAAAATAGGAGATGGCAAATATGATTATAAATTTCCTAGTGATTTAGAACTAATTGAAATAGGTGAAAATAAATTAAGAAAAATAGGTTTTGGGTTTAGAGCACCATATTTAATTGATGCTGCCAAGAAAAGTATTAATAATGAAATTAATACCAATAAAAATTCTAATAGCTACCAAACTAAATTGGATGAATTAATAAAAATCAAAGGAGTAGGGAAAAAGGTAGCAGACTGCATTATGACATATGGTTACGGAAGAAGAGATACATTCCCAGTTGATAGGTGGGTAAGAAGAGGTTTAATTAATAATTTAGGGTATAGTTCAAAATTATCTAATGATAAATTATCTATATTAGCCCAAGAAAATTTTAAAGATGATTCAGCTTATATACAGCAATATATCTTTTATGGAGAAAAAACTAGCTAATCATTTTTTTTAGAAAACTTTTTTCATCATCCATTGTGATCAATTTATTATTAAATTTAGCAATTTCAACTTTTAACAATAATCTGCCTATTTCTTTTGGGTCTAAAAATCCTAATTTTTTAATATCATCAAAATCTAATTCGGGCTTTGAATTAGATAGTCTTTTAATCAAATCAGATAATATTTGATCATTTTTATCAAAAGTTTTAAAAACTTCAAATATAGACATAGGTATCTTTCTTATTTTTAAATATTGGTCATATGGCAATTCATTAAAGTTATTTTTAATAATATATTTAACAACAGCGCTAATATCTTTAATTTGATCAACTTTTTTACCTAAAGTTTTGGAATTATCAAAATCATTCAAATAGTAAGATATTTTATCTTCTTTCTTGTAAGTAAAATACAGAATGAGATATTCATAATTTGAGATATCTTTAGGAGTTTGGCTAAAATTTATATTTATTATATTTATATCAAAAAAATAATTTAGTATATTAAATTCAATTAAATTATTAATAATTTTTTCTGGATTATTTTCATCTAATGACTTCTTTATCTCATTGAGAATTCTAGGTTTTGATAAATCGTTAATTAATTTTGATTTAGATTTAAGTTCATTTAAAGTTTCGGTTTCTATCCTAAACTTCAACCTTGATGAGTACTTAATTGCTCTAAATATTCTTGTTGGATCATCGCTAAAACTTTCATTGTGGATGTTCCTGATTAATTTATTTTCAATATCAGATAATCCATTATTAGGATCTATAAGAATGTTTTTAGAATTATTCAAACTATATGCAATTGAATTTATAGTAAAATCTCTTCTATATAAATCTTTTTCTATGCTAACTGATAATTGATTTATTTTAGGCAAAGAACCTTTTGGAATGTAAGCTTCTGTCCTAGTATTGGCGATATCAATTAATTTGCCTTTGAAATTAATCTTAGAGGTGCCAAATTTAGTTATTTGAATAATTTTAATATTAGAATTTTTGTTTAACCCTTCAATAAAGGAATTAAAATCACCTTTTACGGCTATATCTATTTCATTTGGTGATATGCCAAGTAAAATGTCTCTAATTGCGCCGCCTACCAAATATATCGAGTATTCATGATTATCAAAAGTACTTAAGTAAGATATGAATTCTTTCTCAATTCTAGGTAGGTATTTTTCTATCAGTTTATTTATTTCCATAGTGTATGATTTATTTATATTAATATTTAAAAATTAATTAGGATATATAAAGATGAATTTAGAAAAACTCCAATCAGATCTTAATATTAATTTTATCGATATAAATTTGCTTGAAAGTGCTCTTACGCATAAATCTTTCTATTTGAATACAAAAATAGAAATACAAAAATATAATCAAAGATTAGAATTTTTAGGAGATTCGGTTCTTGATTTAATTATTACAGAGCATCTTTTTTTTGAATATCCAAATGACAACGAAGGCATTCTTACATCCAAAAGATCATTATTAGTTGATGAGGCATCCTTGTCCGCTATAGCGAAAGAATTAAAACTTAATGAATATCTCAGAATGAGTAATGAAGAATTAAACCGAGGAGGAAACTTAAGGGATTCAGCATTAGCTGACGGCATGGAAGCGCTAATTGGAGCAATATTCATAGATAAAGGTTATGAATATGTAAAAAATTTTATTCTTAATTTATTTAAAAATGCTTTGGAAAATATAAATAATTTACAAAATTATAAAGACTCAAAATCTTTGCTCCAAGAAATGGTGCAGGCTGAGTCACTCGAGCCGCCAAAATATATCTTAAATAAGGTATCTGGTCCATCACATAATCCAGTTTTTATCACTGACGTGTATATAAATAATAAAAAGATAAGCAGTGCAAAAGGGAATAAAAAAATTGTTTCTGAGCAAAATGCAGCTGAAACGGCAATTAAATACATAGATGAGAATAATTTCAATAATATAAAAGCTAAAAAGTCATTTTTTAAGAAAGTGTTGAGTAGCTTTAGGTAAAATATGTTTTTAGAAATATTATTATGGATCTTATTTATTGGATTTATAAATTTAATCTGCCTACCTGTGCATTCATTTCTTTTTAATAAAGATAATATTTTTATTAAATTATCATTAGGTGCTCCTATATCATTAATTTTGATAGGCTTAATATCATGGATATCATTTTTTGCATTAAATGATATTTATTTATCTTATCTGTTCTCTGTATCTATAATTTTTATTATTTTTATTTTTTGGTTATATAAAAATAAGCAAAGGCTCTCATATTTATTCAATTATCAATTATTAATATTTTTAATAATCTTAATGATTTCTCATTTATTATTTATATCTATTAGGGGATTTAATGGAGATTTGATAGGGACTGAAAAATTAATGGATCAAATGATGCTTTCTTCTACTTATTTTTCTAATAATGGAATAGTGCCAGATCTTTGGTTTTCAGGACATGAAAACCCTTATTATTATTTTGGATATTGGATATATGGAGGAATAATAAGGTTGACTGGGACAAATTTAATGTTTGCCTACAACCTATCACTTTCAACTACATTTTCTTTCTCTTTGATAGTATCTTGGGCGATTTCTTTGAAATTATTAAAAAAAGTTAATTTATCAAGACATAAATTATATTTGATATCAACTTTAGGGCCCCTATATTTATTATTTTTTACAAATTTTTATATATTAGTTGAATTATTATCTAGAATTCCATTAATCGGAAAAATATTAACTAACATGGTTAATATTAAAGGCTTAGGTAGTTACGATCCTAATTTTCTTTTTGGGAGCGGTTGGAGATCTACAAGAGTGATTGATTATTTAGTAAGAGGGCAGAGCCTAGATTATACAATCCAGGAATATCCGTCATTTTCATTTATATTAGGTGACTTGCACCCTCACATGATTAGCATACCCTTTTTCTTAATTACTACTTATTTAATAATATCAATCACATCTTGCATTAGAGACTATTATCCAAGTTCCAGAATAATGATATTTTTCATTATTGGACTACTAATACCAATAATGGGCTTTATAAATATTTGGGATCTCCCATTTTTTATATTTCTATTTCTTATTTGTTACTTATTAAGTTATTTAAAAAATAAAAATAAAAATTATATATATGAACTAAGCTCGTTTTTATTAGGATTTATTATTAGCATCCTGATATTAAATGATTATTATTTCAATACTTTAGGTGGTCAGACAGAATTGCCATTTATTGCAACAAATTTATATTCAACTAACATAATTCACTTAATAATTGTCTTAGGTCTTCCTCTAATAATTATTTATATAAGTATTTTTAACCAGATAAACTTTAAAGATATTAATATATTAAAAATTATAATTTATTCGCTAATTGTATCGACACTTATATTCAGTGCAAGAAGTATATTATCTCTTTCAGAAATGAATCAAGATATTTATATAAATTATTTATTAAGTTTCTTATCTACATTAATTTTAGTTGTGCCTATATATATTATTTTAAAAGCTAAGCTCTATGTAAAAGATTTTATGTTCTATAGTATTGTATTAACTATTTTATCTATTTTATTGATAGTAGAGCATGTGCATCTCATAGATTTATTTGGCAATAGAATGAATACTATATTTAAATCCTATTATCAGGTTTGGGTTTTAGCTTCAATAGTATTTCCTGTTTTTATAGCTAGATACTTTCCTAATAAAACATTCTTATTGTTTTTAATACTGCCCTTAATATCTATCAGCTCAGTGCAAAATATATCTACATTTTTAGATAATACAAATAATTTATCAAAAGAATATTCTATAGATACGTCAGTAGAAATAGAAAGAAGATACCCCGGTTCTAATAAGACAATTGAATGGATAAAACTTAATGCAAATCCCAATGATGTAATTTTCTCAGGTGTTGGAGATGATTATCAATTAAGTTCATTCTTTTCTATATACACAGGCAGGCAAACTCCTATAGGATGGCCAGGCCATGAAAACCAATGGAGAGGGAATAAATTAGAAATTAGTGAAAGAAAAATAGATTTAACAAAACTTTTTGATTCTAAAAATATTAATGAAATTGACGAGATTATAAAGAAATATGATATTTCTTACATTATAAATTATAAGAATAGTAGTTCTTATTTATTTAATATATACAATAAAATATATTCATCTGGATCATGCAGTGTATATATAACAAAGTAAATATATGTATCTAAAAATTAAATCATTATTCAATAGCAATAATAGCGTTGCCTACTTAATGGTAACAATATTTCTTATTTCATTGGTCACTAGATTTTTACTTCTAGATAGCAGAGCTATACATCATGATGAATCTCTTCATGCGTACTACTCTTGGGCATATGCGAATGGAAATGGATTTACTCACAATCCATTAATGCATGGACCATTGTTGTTTCATTTAAATGCATTATTATTTTTTATATTTGGAGATTCTGATTACATTTTAAGGATAGTGCCAGCGATTTTTGGTTGTATTTTAACTTTTGCTCCAATTTTATTTATAAAACTAATTGGAAAAAGAGCTGCTATATTCTCTTCTTTAATTATTCTATTTTCTCCGCTAATTCTCTATTACAGCAGGTTTGCTAGAAACGACATTATTATCGCAACCATTACTCTTTTATTGGTTTATTCATTATTTTCATACATATATTCTTCTAAAAAAAATAATTATTTATATATATTTTCTATTTTTCTGAGTTTAGGTTTTTGCATTAAAGAAACTCATTACTTGACTGTTTTTTTTATTGGTATTTTTTCATTAGCTTTTTCACGATTAAACTTTTTAATTAATTCAAAAAATAAAATAATCAACGAACGGTTTTCGGATATATTTATTTTGGTTTTTGCATTAACAATTCCTTTAGCTTCACCCATTATAGGTATTATAGGCAATTTGTTTAATTTAAATATGATTCCTGGCGCATCAGAGTCAACTAGGATTGGATATCCCTCTGATAACTTATCGTTATTAATTTCTTATGTATCTATATTTATAACTTTTCTAATATCCTTTTCAGTTGGAATTTATTGGTTTAAGAAACAATGGATAGTACTTTTTAGTGCATTTTGGGTCATATTTATTGTATTTTTTTCATCATTAGGATCTAATCCAGATGGAATTTTTACTGGAATTTGGCAATCATTAAGTTACTGGCTAGCTCAGCAAGATGTGGCTAGAGGATCTCAGCCCTGGTATTACTTTTTCTTAGTAATAATTAACTATGAATTTCTACTTATATTTATTAGCATTACATCAATTTTATTTTTAAGGAAAAAGATAAGAATTTTTGAAATTTTTCTTATAGTTTGGTTCTTATATAATATGCTATTTTATGGAATAGCAAGTGAAAAAATGCCCTGGTTAGCGGTCAATATAATACTTCCTTTATTTATATACTCTGGAATAACACTCTCAGAAATATCAAAAAATATTACTAAAATTAATAATAAAGATTATTTAAAATATTTATCCTTAATTTCTGTGTTTATTTTTTCATGTATATTATTTTTTAATAGCACTTCATTGAATACTCTTATAATTTCTTTTATATCTGTTTGGTTTTTAATATTAATTGCATTTATTAGCTTCAAAGATTTAAAAATAAATAAATCGAAAATTATTAATTGTGGAAAGGTAGCATTTAGTTTAATTTTATTAACATTAGCAATATTCACACTAAAAACTTCTATAGACTCATCTTTTTATAATCCTGATGTTCCTGATGAAATCATTGTATACACTCAAACATCTCCTAGTGTTCATAATTTAGTTCAAGAAATTGAAAACTATAAATTAAGTAATAATGAAGTTTTTATAGCTATTGATACCTCGGGAGGATACCAGTGGCCATGGGCATGGTATTTAAGAGATTCAGATGTTAAATATTTTGATTCAACAAATGAAGATACAATTAATGAGAAAGATTTCTATAAATATGATTACTTAATATTAAATAGTAGGAATTTTTTGAAATTCAATTCTAAAGTAACAAATAGTGATTTATATATAAATATTGAGCAGGTTCCTTTTCGTATGTGGTTTCCAGAAAATTATAGGTTTACTTCATTACAAGAATTTACTGATTATGTTTGGGATTTTAATAATATTAATTATTTAATTAGGCATGTTGGATTTAAAGATTTTATAGGAGAAATAGGCACAGTTGATATGACAATAATAAGAAAAAAATAATGTTTCTATTAATAAAAAATAATGTTTATAAGGTTTTAATAGGAACCTTTATATCTTTGGTGTGTTTATTCTTATTATTGAAGATAGTAGATAGTTTTGAAAAAACATTAGAATCCATAAAAAGCATATCTATATGGTATGTTGTCTTGGGGTTCATAATTTACTTCCTTTCTCTATTCCTAAGAACATATAGATGGAAAATGCTTTTAAATAAACACGCAGGAACTATAAAATTTAAATCTTTATTAAATGTAGTTATTTCTGGATATATGTTTAATAATTTACTTCCTGCCAGGTTAGGTGAATTCGCCAGAATTTATCACCTTAATCTATTAAAAAAAATAAATAAATCATTTGCCCTAGGATCTATTTTGGCTGAAAGAGTTACAGATGTCGTAGCCTTAATGCTTTTTTTATTGCTGGGACTCATATTCATGCCAAGAGAATTTATAGAAAATTTCTCAAGTAATTTAAATATATCAATAGAAATAATCTTTTTTTCAATATTAATCTTATCTGCAGCAACCATAATATTTGTATTTATTATTATCACTGGCACATGGAGATTAATAACCAATAAACTATTACAATTTTTAAATAAATTTAGATCAAGCCTTAACCCAGATAAATATATAGAAAGCTTTGCTGAAGGCATGTTTTCCATAGATAATAATAAATTGTTTAAAATTATATTAATTGCTTCCTCTCTATGGGCAATAGAATTTTCAATGTTTTATCTTATAAGCACTCAATTTAACTTTGATATAGAAAACTTATTCATAGCAATACTATTTTTTGGGGTATTTTCTAATTTAGGGGGAATAATACCTTCGACTTCCGGTGGGTGGGGGCCATTTGAGGTTATTGGAACTGTCGTTCTTACTTCTTTTGGGGCAAATAGTAATGAAGCGGCTGCATTTACAATATTGGTCCACTTAATACTATGGCTTCCTATTTCTGTAATAGGACTAGGAACATTTATAGTTGATTTTAGGAAATCAAAGATATGAAAGTTTCTATAATAGGGGGTGGAATTACAGGCCTTACGGTTGCATATTATCTTTCTAAAAATGGTTTTGATGTAACAGTATATGAATCTTCCTATTTCTTCGGGGGTCAGGCTTCAAGCATAAAAATAGATGAATATAATATTGAAAGAGGTTACCACCACATATTTAAAAATGATTATGAAATAATAAAATTAATAGATGAATTAGGACTAAACCAATCTTTAGAATGGCATAAATCATCAGTTGGAATGTATGCAAATGGCTCTCTGTACAAATTCTCAACTCCAATAGATCTATTAAAATACAAACCTATAAGTTTAATTAACAGGATAAGATTGGGCCTGCTAAGTCTCTATCTTCAGAAAAAGAAAAATTGGAAGCCTTATGAAGCAATATCTGCTAATAAGTGGATATTGAAATATGCTGGAAAAGAAATTTACAATAGGGTTTGGGGGCCACTATTAAAAGCAAAATTTGGTATATACCATAAAGAGATTGCGATGCCATGGTTTTGGTCAAAGATGAAAACAAGGTTTGCCTCAAGAAATAAAAGAGGGGATGAGATCCTTGGATACCTTAAATATTCATTTGAAGAATTAATAAATTCTCTAATTGATAATATTGAAGAAAATAGTGGCAAAGTAAAACTTAATCATAAAGTTACTTCTATTGGTCAGGAAAAAGGAAGAATAGATAACATAGAATACATCTGCGATGGAATAAAGAAAAAAGTCAAAACAGATATTGTAATCTGCACAGCGCCTTCATATGAAATCAAAAAATTAATAAATTTTAACCAAAAATATACAGATAAACTTTCTGCTGCTAAATATCTTGGTGCAAGTGTATTCATACTAAAACTTAGAAAACAATTCTCTCCTTATTACTGGATGAACATTATTGATGATGAAATACCTTTTTTAGGATTAATAGAACATACAAATTTAGTTAGCAAGGATAGATATGGAGGTAATCATATTTTATATATAACAAATTATTTATCTCATACTGATGAAATTTTTAAAAAAGATACTAAAGAATTATTGGATATTTATATGAAGAATTTAAAAAAAATTAATCCTGAATTTAATAAAGAATGGTTATTAAGTTATCATTATAACGCTGTAAGTGCAGCCCAACCAGTTATACCAAAAAACTATTCATCCTTAATTCCAGAAATAGAATCACCAATAGAAAATTTGTTGATTGGCAATACAACACAAATTTATCCAGAAGACAGAGGAACAAATTACAGTATAAAAATTGCTGGAGAAATAGTATCTTTATTAAAAGAAAAAGTGAGGAAATTATGAATTCAACTGATTTATGTCTAATTACAGGTGGCGGAAGTGGTATAGGAAGAGCAACTGCTATTAAATTTGCTCAGAACGATATCAAGACTGTAATTATTGGAAGAAGAGAAGAAGCTCTTAAAGAAACAATATCATTAGCTGGTAGTTATGGAACAAATATAAATTTAATGAAATGCGACATCTCAAAAGATTCTGAAATTGTTAGATTGAAAAATGAAATTAAAGATAATTTTGGGAATGTAACAATTTTGATAAATAATGCTGGATCAAGCAGTTCTGTTAGAAGTATTGCCCATATACCAAAAGATCAATGGGATGACGTGCTTAATGTTAATTTAAAATCTGTATACAGAATATGCCAAGAATTCTTAAAAAATATGTTAGATAAAAAAAATGGAACTATTATTACTGTCTCATCAATGGCAGCATTAACCCCAGGATTATTAGGAGGCGCTGCTTATAGTGCAGCAAAAGCAGCTGTAACTAATCTGATGGGAGATATAAATGCCGAATTTTCAAATATGGGAATAAGAGCAACAGCAATAATGCCTGCTGAAGTAGATACTCCAATACTAGAAAATAGGGCATTGATACCTAACAAAGATGCAAGATCAACAATGATGCAACCTGAAGATTTAGCCGAAATGATTTTTGCTACAGCAAACCTAGATATTAGGACAACTGTTGAAACAATTATAATGAAACCGACTATTAAAAGGGATCTTTCAGATGATCTTAATGCAGCAATGAACAAGACAGACTAAATTAATCATATTAATAACAAGAAAGTATTTTGATAGATGGGCAATCGTAAAAAACCAACAGATAAAGACATAAGGGATGCTATTGAAAATCAGCCCAAAATATCTAAAACTACGGTCCTTTCAAGTCTATTAGCTGTAAGCAATAAATTTCATTACATACCAAAAAATGCGGTTGAAATAGTTGCGAAATATACTGGAAAAACTATTAATGATGTTTGGGGTGTTGCATCTTTTTATACTAATTTTAGATTTACGCCACCTGGAGAAGTGACTCTAGACATATGTTGGGGACCAACATGTCATATATTAGGTTCCCAAAAAATATTAAAAGATGTACATGGTCTTTTAGGAATAGATCAAGAAGGAGAAACGAAGGACGGAAAAATTACATTAAGATATAGTACTTGCTTAGGAGCCTGCTCTCAAGGCCCAGTGTTTGCCATTGATCATAAATTATTTGGAAAAGCATCTTTAAGTAAAATTAAAGAAAAAATATCTGGTATCTAATATGGAATTTAATCAAATAAAACATATATCGCTACAAGAATGGGATAACTTGAATTCAAAAGATACTATTTGGATTAGGGTTGGGTATGGTGCATCTGGGCAAGCAGCTGGAGCACAAGAAATTTTTGATTTGTTAAAAGAACTTTCCTCTGACATGGATAATATAAACATTACATTAGTCGGATCTATGGGGCTAAGTTATGCAGAACCATTAATAGATATTAAAAATAATAGCGGAGTAAGAATTTTTTATAATAATGTCACTCCTAAAATTACAAAAGAAATTTTTAATTACTTAATTGAAAAAGATGCACCATTATCAGAATATGTATTTGGGCAAGTAGTTCCAAAAGGAGAAAAGCCAATAGATGGATTTATTGAGCTTGATAAAAGTGAGCCTCTAAAATTTACAAAACAGATAGCCACAAAGAATTTTGGAAGTATATCTCCAACTAATATAAATCATTATATTGCAAATGGTGGCTACGAAGGTTTAAGTGCGGCTCTGAATGAACTAGATCCTGAAAAAACACTTAATCGGGTTAAAAATTCAGGCTTAAGAGGTAGAGGAGGAGCAGCATTTTCTACTGGCATAAAGTGGAGCTTTTTAGCCGGAATCAATAGTAATATTAAATATATTTTATGTAACTGTGAAGAAGGTGATCCAGGCGCATTTAATGATAAAGGTATATTAGAAAATGATCCTCATATGTTGCTAGAAGGATTGATTCTTGCTGGTTATGCGACCGGAGCAAGCAATGGTCATATATTTATAAGAGATGGGCATGAAATTCCTATAGAAAATTCTAGAAAAGCTATAGAGCAAGCTTATGAACATAATCTACTAGGAGAAAATATTCTTGGAACTGGTTTTAGCTATGATGTAGAAGTTTCCTTAACTGGAGATTCATACGTTGCTGGCGAAGAAACAGCACTAATGGAAGCTATTGAAGGCAAAAGATCAATGCCAAGATTTAAACCTCCATTCCCTGCTGCTTTTGGATTATGGGGTAAGCCAAGCAACATAAATAATGTCAAGACTCTCTCTTATGTGCCATACATAATAAAAGAAGGTAGTGAAGAGTATAAGAAGATTGGGTCAGAAAGTAGCTCAGGAACAGCAATTGTGTGTCTTTCAGGGCACATAAAAAGGCCTGGAATGTATGAAATAGAAATGGGGATGACTATAAAAGATTTGCTTCAAAATATTGGCGGAGGCTCTTCAACTAAAAATGAAATTAAGTTGCTTCAAACAGGAGGTCCTTTAGGTGGGGTTTTAGGCAATGAAGATTTTGATGTAAAAATAGATTTTGACGAGATGTCAAAAGTAGGCGCAATCTTAGGTTCTGGGGGGATTATAGTTGCTGATAGCACAACTGATGTTGTAGATCTAATTAGAACTTTAGTTGCATTTAATCAATTTGAAAGTTGTGGAAAATGCTTTCCTTGCAGATTAGGAAATACACATATGCTTGATATACTTAATAGGATTTGTAATTCTAAACCTAAAGATGGTGATATGGATGTAATTAAAAAAATTGGAAATAGCATGAAGACTGGATCCTTATGTGGTCATGGGCAATTAGGATATAGTCCAATTGCCTCTGCAATTAAATATTTTAAAGATGAATTTGATGTTGCTTTATCTGCAAATCATCCAGTAGATTCAAATATTGATGAAATGATTTTACCTACAAGGACAAGACCTTAATGACCACAACAGATAACAATAATAAATTAACTACAATTAATTTAAATGGAATATATGTAAATGCTAAGCCTGGACAAACTATCATTCAAGCTGCAATGGATCATGGCGTCTATATTCCGTATCTATGCTACCATCCAGGACTTGACCCTTATGGAGCCTGCAGAATGTGTGTTGTTGAGACTGAAGTTAATGGAAGAAAATCAATACAAGCTTCATGTACAACTCCAGTTTCAGATGGCATGATTATCACATCAACACAAGATGATATAAAAGACTTGAGGCAAGGAATAATGGACCTGCTTATTACAGAGCATCCGCATGGCTGCCTAACATGCCACCGAATAGAATTATGTGGCCCCCAAGATGTCTGCCAAAGACACGTATCTGTAACGGACAGATGTACAACTTGTCCTAAAAATGAAAGATGTGAGTTAAAAGACACAATCAGAAGTACAGAATTAGATATGATAACGCCATTAAATTACAATAGAAGAGACCTTCCAATTCATTCTGATGACCCATTTTATGATAGAGATTATAACTTATGTATTGTATGTGTAAGATGCGTAAGAGTCTGTGACGAAGTAAGAGTAGATAATGCACTTACATTGAAACAAAGGTCAGGAATAGCAATAGTAGGCACAGCCTCAGGAAGTTCTCTTATAGAATCTGGGTGTGAATTTTGTGGCGCATGTATTGATATGTGCCCAACAGGTGCACTTGTTGAAAGAGATTATAAATGGGAAAAAAAAGAAAAAAAGACAACAACTATTTGTTCAAATTGCCCAGCAGGTTGCCAAATTATTTCAGAATCAAATAAATTTAATAAAATAATAAGAGTTATTGGGGATTTAGCAGGAGAGGCAAATCAAGGACAAACCTGTATGAGAGGTAAATTTGCATATGATTATGTTAATGAGAAAAAACTAAACTATGTATATAAAAATAATGAAAAAATATCTTATGAAGATGGATTAAGAGAATTATCTTCTTTAATCAAAAAATCTCCCAATGAGTCAATATCTATATATAGTAGCCCAAGAAGTACCAATGAGGATCTATATTTATCAAAAATATTATTTAAAGATAACTTGGGAATTAAAAATTTAAACTTGCTGACAAATAATAGTAATGAAATTTTTGAATCACTTTATTTAGCTACTGGATATTCAACTGGAAAAGGAGAACTTGCAAAGATAAAAGATAGCGACAACATTTTTTTATCTTTAGGTAATCCTTCAGAGATGCAAAATATAGTCGCAATGTATGCAAAGCAAGCTACAAGGGCAGGAAAGAACCTCATAGTAATAGATCCAAGAGAAACAGAAATGACTAGATACTCAAATAATTGGATAAGAATTCATCCTGAAAATATTTACAAATTAATTAATGCTGTATCTAAGATTATTATAGATCAGGCGAAAGAGTCATCTGAGACAATTAATTATCCCAACTTAGATATTGCAATTGCAGAATTTTCTTCATACGATTCACTAAAAATTGCAAAAGATATAGGCATCAAAGAGGAAGAAATTAAAAATTTAGCAGCCCTATTAGCTAAGGGAACAAGTTCTTTTATATTTGGCACTGATTTATTAAATGAAAAGCAAGATAAGAATTCATATCTATCTAGTTTATTAAATCTGTACCATTTAACTGGAAATGTAAGTAATGAAGAAAGTTCATTAATTCCACTTATTAATGGAGCAAATCAAATAGGTGCTTTGTATATGGGAATTAATGAAAATCTAAACAGCGTAAGCGATATAGATAAAAATACTAACCCAGAAGTTTGCCTAATTTTTGAAGATGGCGCAGAACCAGAGGCAATAGAAAATAATGACTTAATTAAAAATGCTAAAGTTAAAGTTCTTTTTACTAATAAAAAAGAATATAGAAATAAAAATTTTGATCTTATATTTCCAGTTACAGATTTTTCTACGAGATCAGGAACATATATTAATTTAGAAAACAGGGTTCAATATACAAACTCATCGGTAACCCCAAAAGGTGATACTAAAGAAGTTTGGCAAATTATTAATGACCTCTCTAAAAAATTAAACATTAATAATATAAACTTCCAAAATGAGAAAGAAATATTTAAAGATATTGCAAAAAATATAAATGGATTTGCACTAATTGACTATGATAATTTAAAAAGCGAATCATTCATTATTAATAATAAATTAACCCCATCATTTATAACTCAAGAAAATTTATCTGAAAACAATTTAAAAGATATTCGATTATATGAAGGAAGAGTGTTAATCAAAGATTCTGAAGATATTCATATTGTGAAAAATGAAGATATGAATGAAGTTAAGGTTGATACAATTCTAGAAATAAGCAGTGACATCATAGAGAGGCATGGAATTAATGAAGGGGCATTAGTAACATTATTTGGTTCATCAGGTTATAAAATTAAAGGCAAAGTTAAGATTTTAGATAGCTTATATAATTCAATCTCCATAACAAATCTATTTGGAGAAATGGCAACTGAAATGCAAAACTCTAAAAATAAAGACTGGTCAATGAATATTCCAAAATTAAGTTACAAAATAATAGATAATATAAAAGTAGAATAAGAGGCAACAATGAGCAATGTAATAGAATTAAATGATAACAATTTTGAAGAAGAAGTAATAAAATCCAGTGAACCAGTTTTAGTAGATTTTTGGGCTGAATGGTGTGGGCCATGTAAAATGATCGCTCCATCAGTAGAAAATATAAGTAATGAATATGAAGGTAAATTGAAAGTAGGCAAGCTTGATGTTGATTCTAACCCTACTGTGTCATCAACATATGGCATAAGGTCCATACCTACACTACTGATTTTTAAAAATGGTGCTCCTGTTGATCAAATTGTTGGTGCAGTAGGACAAAATGTTATTGCATCTAAAGTCGATAATCATATCTAATGATTTGGCGGTTTATTACTAAAATTAAAGGTCCTACACTAAATCTTTCATTTACAAATCAGCCTTTTGAAAGATTATTTTATTCAGATAAAAATATTATAATTTCATTAATTATTCTAATTCTTTCGTGTATTTGCGGGGCAATTTACCCATTCTTACAATTTGATTCAAGTTTAAATTTTTCAACATCAGAATTTATTATTAAGTTTATAGGGCTTTTAAGCCAAAATTTATTTATTATTTCAGGATTATATTTTTTAGGAATTACATTGTTTGCTACACCAATTAGGGCAGGATTAAAAAATATTAATGGCGAAAGTCCAGATGAAATAAACATACTAACATTTAAAAAGCATATAAATTTACTATCGTTGATTCAAATTCCAGTTTTGATTGGTATGATTTCAGTTGCGCCAATTATTCGTGAGCAAAAAATTCTATCAGATATTATTATATTCATATCAACAATATGGCTATATACATTAATTATAAGATCAATATTTGTTTTATACGGATTCAATTTAGAAATTAATCAATCTTTGTATTTAAGATATCTAAAATCATTCTTGATTGTCATATTTACGTATATTCCAAGTACAATGATATTTCAATTATTTATGGTTGGATTAATAAAAGGAGTAGTAGAAATATGGATCTAGGAATAAAAGGCAAAAATGCTCTGATTACTGGAGGAACAAGGGGTCTCGGCTTAGCATCTTTAAAATCATTGTCAAATGAAGGAGTTAATATTGCATTTTGCTCTAGATCAGACGAAGGAATAAAAGAAACAATTGATCTATTAGATAAAAAAAATATTAAATATATTGGTATTAAGCACGAGATTAATAACGATCTAGATTCTTTAAGCGAATTAGTAAATAAAGCAGAAAGGAATATTGGAGATATTGATATTCTAGTAAATAATGTTGGTGGGTCACTAGGTTCAGATTCATTATTAAAAGATGATCTTGAAAATTATGAAAAAGTTTTTAACTTAAATTTTTGGGCTTCTCTAAAATTGATGAAAATAGTATCAAAGAAAATGCTAACTAATAAGTGGGGAAGGATAATAAATATTTCGTCTATATTTGGGCGTGAATATGGAGGCAAAAGTTCAAGCTACATGTCTTCTAAGGCTAGCTTAATTGCTGCAACTAAGCATATGGCTATAGAAACAGCCAAATCGGGTATTACTGTAAATTCAATAGCCCCAGGATCTATTAAACATCATGGAGGTTCATGGGAAAAATTTGTCAATAATTCACCAAAAGAAGAGGTTGATGATTTTATAAAACAGAACCTTCCTATGGGTGATTTCGGGAAGCCAGAGCCAGTAGGTGAAATGGTGGCATTTCTTTCATCAATTCAAGCATTTACAATTACTGGAACGTGCATAAATATAGATGCTGGACAGAGTAGCAACCTTTTCTAATCAAACCATTCAGAATCAAATGCTAAGCTCATTGGGCTCCACCATTCTCCAGTTGGAGATGGTATTTGTTGTTGAAAATTTATCATTAAATCATTCCATTCTTTAGCTTTTGGATTGTTAGATGTGTAGTCTTGAAATTTCTCAATATAAAAATCATCTGATGTCTCCATAAGCATAAATAACCTATTATTAACCCTCCAAATACGCATTCTCAATACGCCAACATATTTAAGCCCTTCAAGCGTTTCAGGCCAAACATTCTTATGGTAATTTTCATATTTCATTATTAGATCTTTGTTATCTTTTAGATCTAATGCTTGAGCATATATTTTCATAAAATTGTCTAATAATTTGTTTAAATAGAAATTTAATTATAGTTTATTTATGTAAATAAAAAGAATTTAATATGAAATATACACAACTGGGACAAAGTAAAATCAAAATCTCTCAATTTGCTTTAGGTTGCTGGCCTTTTGCTGGAGGAGAGTTATGGGGCGATCAGAATGATTCAGATTCTATAGATGCAGTAAATGAATCAATTGAAAACGGAATAAATTTCTTTGATACAGCCCCAGGGTATGGAGAAGGGCGATCAGAAGAGGTATTAGGAAAAGCTCTTATAAAAAAAAGGCAATCAAGCATAATAGGAACGAAAGTCCCTCCAAGTGATTTATCACCAAAAAATATAAGAAAAGCGTGTGAGGAAAGCCTCAAAAGATTAAAAACAGATTATATAGACCTTTATCAAATTCATTGGCCTAATCACAATTTACCAATTCAAGATTCTGTTGATGAGTTAAAAAAATTAAAAAAAGAAGGAAAAATATTAACCATAGGAGTAAGCAACTTTGGTAAAAATGATTTTTCAGAAATATCAGAATTAACTGAAGTAGTAACAAATCAATTGCCATATAATGGTTTTTGGAGAGCAATTGAGTTTGAAATTAAGCCTGAATGTATTTCAAAAGGAAGTGGAATAATATGCTATAGCCCTTTATCGCAAGGACTACTGACAGGAAGATATAAAAAAGTTGAAGATGTTCCATATGGAGTTTCAAGAAGCAGACTTTTTTCAAAAAGTACTTCTAAGCTTTGCAGGCATAATGATGAAGGATGCGAGGATTTACTATTTGATTGTATTAATAAAATAATAAGTTTATCAAATAGTTATAATATCAATCCTGCAGTTATGTCCTTATGTTGGTTAAAAAAACAAAAAGGTGTAATTTCTATGTTGGTAGGCGCAAGAAATAAAAAGGAAGTTCTTTTAAATAAAACTTCCTTTGAAAATGAAATTTCTGATGAAATTTCTGGGTTATTTAATGAGATTACAGATCCTATAAAAGCCCATATCGGAGATAATCCAGATATGTGGAACGCAATTTCAGAGTATAGATAAATTATAATCTTTTAACTTTTTGCATTATTTGATGATGAGGTATACCTTGTTTTTTTAACATATTATAATCTTCCTCATCTATATCCGATCTATCAAGGAAGCCTCTGATGTCATACCTTTCGGGGTTTTTAAGAGGTATTTTCCCTTCATCAAACATTAAATCAAGAGGGTAAGTATTCTCATTAACAGGAAAATACACTTTCTCATTAATTCTTGCTGACTGGTAAATGGACATCATTATATCTAAAGTTTGTTTTGCTTTATCTCCAGAGCACCTATGGTCATTACCACCGTTAAGCCAATTAACCAATTCTTTAACTAACTTCCCGTTAGTATCTCCACCAATAGGATCAATTTTTTCTTTAGGAATATCAGCAGGTATTGTTTCCCATCCAGAATACCTTCCTCCTAAATACTTAACTTCATATTCAGTGATATCAAGGGCACCAATTTCGCCTCTTATAAATATAGGATGGTTGGTTTTCCATTGAGATTCATAATCATATTGAGCTAAATCTGATTGAACAAAAGATTGAATGCCATTTTTATATTGAATAAGACCCATACAAGAATCTTCTATTCTTGTGTCTCTCTCAAACTTATTAGTAGTTCTTTCAACTGAGCCAAAAACCCATTCTGTGTCAGGGTCTCCTATAATATACCTGGATCCGTCAATATTATGTGTAGCCCAATTTAGTAACCCCTCTAATGCTTTCAATTCAACAAACAATGGATTGCCAATTAATCCACTTTCTACCAGTTCTTTGGCTTTTTCCCATCCAGGGGTAAATCTTCTTTGATGTGAAATAACAAGTTTTACATTATTTTCAGCACATGCATCAATCATAGCTTTAGCTGGTCCTGAGCCAATAGCCATAGGTTTTTCGCATATTATTGCTTTTACTCCTGCTTTCGCTGCTTCTACTGTTTGTTCATGGTGTAATGCATGCCAAGTGCATATGCTTACAATGTCAGGAATGAAGTGCTCAAATAGATCTTTCATAGATGAGTAAGATTTTTTTACATCATATTGATCCATAAAAATTTTTCTGGCGTTTTCAACAGGATCTACCACTGCTTCTACAGAGATATCTTTTTCATTGATGTTATAGCCATTCATATGTGCTTGAGATATAGAGCCAGCACCAATAACAGCTACGGTAAATTTTTTGCTCATTACACTCCTCTTAATTATTTTCATTATAAGTTAAAATAAGAATATGAACATTCCAACATTAATTCAACTTGAAGACAATGGCCTTTTGCTTGAATTCGAAAATAATAAATATTTATTCCCCTACAAATATCTTAGAATGCAGTGTCCTTGTGCAAATTGCATAGAAGAGATGACAGGCAGGAACTTACTCAACGTTAATTCAATACCTGATGATATATTTATAGTTGATTTCTTAATTATAGGTAATTATGCATATCAATTTCTTTGGTCAAATGCTGATCCGTGCTCTACGACAGGAATATTTACATACGAGCTATTAGAATTATTAGCAAAAAACGATGAAGCAGTTAAAAAAGTTTAATTTCAGTGCCCTCATAAATATCTAAGTCATAACAATCTATAATATTTTCTTTAGTTAGCGCTTTCTCTTTTATATCTGAATAAATCAATTTTCCCTCTTTAATCATAAAAATAAAATCTGAAATTGATTCAGCAAAATTTATATCATGAGTAGAAATCAGTATCTTTTTACCCAAATCTTTTAGTTTTAAAATCAAATCTTTTACTCTCTTCGTGTTTTTAATGTCTAAATTGGATGTAGGCTCATCAAATAATATTATTTCTGTATCTTGAGTTAAAGCTCTTGCAATCCTAAGAATCTGCATTTCGCCCCCAGATAGATTATTAACAAGATCATCTCTTCTTTTGTATAAGTTAACTATTCTTAAAGAATTTTCTATTGCTTCTAGGCTTTTATTGTCATATTTTCCATAAAAGTTTTGGTATGGAAATCTGCCCATTTCTGCATATTCAAATACAGTAAAGCCTTGAATATTTTCTCTGTCTTGCGAGATATAAGTTATTAATTTTGATAAATCATATTTTTTTATATCTTTAACATTTATATCATTAATTAAAACTTCCCCATTAGTTGGATCAATCAATTTTGAAATCAATTTCATTAAAGTTGTTTTACCAGATCCATTCTGGCCTAAAAAGGTAGTTGTTCCTCCATTAATATCTAATGAAATGTTATCTAATACATTTATGTTATTAGGGGAATAACTTAACTTTTTTATTTTTATGCTCATATTTAATTAATTGTAGATATCGCAGTTCATACAAGAATAAAATTCTGGCAAATCACCAACTACCTTATTCCACTCATCCTCCCAGATTATTTCCATTAATTTTTCTGCTCCAATAATATTCCAATGGGAAAGCGTTGTGAAGTAACTTGTATCAACCAAGTAAACATTTTTATTTATAATTGCGTCTATAGATTGAAACGACTCATCAGCAAACAATGAATCATAGAAATCTTGACCACCCCATGCAATTGATTGAGGAATAACAATATACTCAGGATTCATATCAATTAAAGCTTCTTTGGTAATCATGTTATTTGATTCAACACCATTCTCTGAAGCAATATTTAATCCACCAGCAAGCTCAATTATACTTCCTTCAGCAGAGCCTGCCCCAGCAGCCCAGTAAGCATCATAATAAGTAACTGATAGGACGCTTGGCTTTCTATCAAACTGACCCTTAAATTCATCAATTATAGAAATTTTTTCCTCTATAACGCTTATAAGATTAGAGACATTCTCTGTTTGCCCTATAACATACGAAGTAAACAGTATGTCATTTATTCTTCCAATATAATCATTATTTAATTGAGTCTGAACAACAGTAATACCTACATCTATTAACGATTCTATCAAACTTGGATTAGCGTAAGGGTCAGCAAAAACTAAGTCAGGCTCTTGAGCAATTATTGTTTCTATTTCAGAAGAAATTGTAGGCAGATCCTTAGTTAGGTCATAAATATTGCCAGTTTCATTTTGAGAAAAAGACGATACCGCAACAATAGTATCAATGTCAGCAAAACCAAAAAGCATTTCATCGTGACCAACAGATATTGTTAGAATTCTATTAGGTTTTTCTTCAATTGTAATTTTTCCATTCATAGCTTCAACTTCTCTAGGCCAACTCAAATCAATGCCATCAAGTTTTTCTATGCTTAATAATCCTTGAGTTCCAAATTCTTCTAGATAATGAGAAAAACTAAGTTCATGATCCTTATCTTCGTCGTGTTCATGATCCTTATCTTCGATAGTATTTGCTATTAATGAATCATTAATGTTACTTTCACTTTCTACTTGCTGAATTTCATCAATGGTGTCACAAGCAACCAATGAGAAAACAAGTAGAAAAGTTAGAAGTAATTTATGCATTTTTTACCTTTCAATAAAGTTGTTTCTTTGTTTGATTAATAGAAAAATAAAGTAAGGAGCTCCAATGAAACTTGTAATTATTCCTAACCTGATTTCGCTAGGCACTAAGATAGTCCTTGCTATAAGATCGCCGGATAATAAAAAAACAGCCCCAATTAAAGCTGAAATTGGAATTACAAGCCTATTATCTGGGCCTACAATTAATCTAGTTATATGCGGAATCATTATTCCCACAAAAGCTAGTATTCCACATACGGCGACAGAAACAGAAGTCATTAGTGTTGCTAAAACTAAAAATATAAATCTATTTAATTCAACATTTAAACCCAATGTTTTTGCTGAATCATCAGATAAAGATAAGATATTTATTCTATTTGAAAAAATAAAGAATAGCGGCAGAAGCACAATTATAATAGGGGCGGCCATATAGACATGTTCCCATCTTGTATCTTGGAATCCACCAGCAAGCCAATTTAAAATTGCATTAAGTTCACCAAATTTTTTTGAAGAAACCAAAACTAAAGAAATTATTGAATTTAAAAATGCTGATACAGCAAGACCAGATAGAATAAAAGATGTTCCAGAAGTATTTGTAGAAATTCTTGATAATAAAAAAACTATAAGTGCAGCGAACAACCCTCCAATGAATGAAAAGATTGGCAGTATAAATATTGATGATCCTGCTATCCCTAAAGATATTATTACTACAGCTCCTACAGCTGCCCCAGAAGAAACTCCAATTATTCCTGGATCTGCCATTGGATTTTTAAAAACACCTTGAAGGGAAGCCCCAGAGACAGCTAATGCTGAACCCACAAGCAGTGACAATATAATTCTTGGCATTCTTATGTTTGAAATTACCATATCTTTTATAGGGTCAACAGTTGAAGAATCTATAAAATATGAAAATAAATATTTAAAAGAATCTGAGAAATTTGTTGATACAGCCCCATTTGATAAAGATATAACTATTAAAATTAATCCTAAAATTGAAATTACAGGAACAATAAAAATAAATTTATGATACACAGAAAAGTGTCTTATAGATTTTAAATTAGTGTTCAACATATAAAATTCGAACACAATAAATCTCTGAAATACAGATTTTTTATTGCGAAAACCTTTAACTATTCTTTAAGGAGGTCTCCTGACTTATGCGTACATTTTAAATTAGCCTTCCCAGATATTATCCAGTGACCAATGCATCACGCGTAACAGTGGCGCAAACCGTTCGGATTTAAACCGATTCTCTTATCCTTAGAGATATTTTTATTGTTAATATAAAAATTAAATATTAAACCAATTTATTAGTCAAGAGATATTTTTTCTAATGCTAACCCAGCAATATAATTTCCAATTACTAAAGAGGATGTAGCACCAGGAGATGGCGCATTTAAAACATGGATAGATTTATCTGTAGTTTCTATTGCAAAATCATCAATCATGGCTCCATCTGAACCAATGGCTTGAGCTCTCACCCCTGATCCTCCGCTTTCTAAATCTTCAGATTTAACATCCGGTATCATTTTTTGTAAATCCTTCACAAAAACGCTTTTTCTATAAGATCTATTAATTTCACTAACTCCGGTTTTCCAATTTTTAAGGCCGAATTTAATAAAGCCAGGAAATGAAAGAGTGGAAAGCAATTCTCTTATATTGATATCAGTTTTTTTGTATCCTTCTCTTGAATAGGCAAGGACAGCATTTGGGCCGGCTTCAACAAGACCATTATGTACCGTTTTGGTAAAGTGGACACCTAAAAAAGGAAATGCAGGATCTGGAACAGGGTATATCAAGCCTTTAACTAAATCTTTCTTTTCAGGAATTAAATTATAATATTCGCCTCTAAAAGGTATTATTTGAAGTTTTGGGTTTATTCCCATTTTTTTTGCCACAATATCAGATTGTAATCCTGCACAATTTATAGTTAATTTAGAGCATATTTCACCATTTGATGTTTCAAGAACAAGATCTCCTGAATCTCTAGAATCAGAAAAACTTTCAAAACTAGTACCAAGTAAAACATCAGCTCCATTTTCCATAGAAATTTGGGCATATTTTTCTGTTATTTCTTTATAATCTACTATCCCAGTATTAGGAGCATAAAGTGCTTTTAAGCCTACTGCGTGGGGTTCTATCTCTTTAATTCTTTCTGGGCCGATAATTTCTAGTCCTTTTACCTTATTAGCAATTCCTCTTTCATATAAATTTTGGAGTCTAGGTATTTCATCTTCTGTGTATGCAACAATAATTTTTCCGCATTTAATATATTTTAAGTTATATTTTTGACAAAACTCAGCCATGCTAGCCCTTCCTTCAACACAAAAATTTGCTTTTAAAGAACCAGGTTTATAATAAATTCCTGAATGAATCACGCCACTATTATGACCAGTTTGATGGTTTGAAACTACATCATCTTTTTCAATAATGCATATTTTTAATTTAGGGTTTTTTCTCTGTATACCTAAGGCAGTTCCAAATCCAATGATTCCGCCTCCAATAATTGCAATATCATATTTTCTCATAGATTCATTCCAATTTTTATAGCTTTCAACTGTTCTTTGGCGGCAATTTTAAGTAGATACTTTGCTTCTTTTATATTTGTTTCTAAGTCAGAAATTTTATTTATAAGTGTTGATTTAGAAAGAATTCCATATTCATCTAATTTTTCAAATCCTTCTCCAAAAGAGCCACTAATACCTATAGAAGGTATATTATGCTTCATGCCGAGCTTTGCAATAGCAGTTGGAGCCTTGTTATAAGTAGATGAAATATCAAATTGACCTTCACCTGTAATAATTAAATTAGCACCTGAAATTTTCTCTTTAACATCTAAGGTATCAAAAACAATATCTACACCTGGCCTTAATTTAGCGGAAAAAAATGCAACCATGCCAGCTCCCATTCCTCCAGCAGCTCCACCTCCTTCTAAATTTAAAATATCTTTGCCAATATTATTTTTTATAACATTGGATAGATGCATAAGATTATTATCAAGGATTTCGATTTGCTGGCTGCTAGCACCTTTTTGAGGACCATATATATATGAAGCGCCTTCTTTCCCGCATAAAGTATTAGTAACGTCACATGCAACTTCTATATCAATATGGCTGATTTTTGAGTTAACAGATTCCATGTTTATAGTTTTTATATTTATAAAGTCTTCAACATTATTTGAAACTTCAGAACCATCTTCTTTAAGAAATTTCACTCCTAATGCTTTAGCAACTCCAACACCACAATCATTTGTTGCGCTACCACCTATGCCTAATATAATTTTACTTACATTATGATTTAAGGATTCTAATATTAGCTGCCCTGTACCAAACGAAGTTGCATTCATTGGATCAAGTTTTTTTGGATCAATTAAAGCAAGTCCCGAGCTTCTCGCCATTTCAATAATAGCTATATCTCCAATTAGTCCCCATTCTGCAATAACATTATTACCTAAAGGATCTAAAATTTCTGATTCAATGAATTTTCCTTTATGGCTTTCAACTAAAGTTTCTAAAGTCCCATCTCCACCATCTGCAATAGGAAGTTTTACTATTTCTGAATTCGGAAAAATATCAAGCACAGCCTCTGAAATACAGTCAGTTGCTTCACTTGCTGTTAAAGACCCTTTAAATGCTTGAGGCGCTATTACAATTTTCATATCAATTCAATCCTATAATATCTGAAAGTTCTAAAACTGCTTTTTCAGCTTGGCCAGGATAGTTAATGACAATGAAATCAAACCATTCAGACTCAACAATTTCTGCCTCAACCTCCATCAATCTTTTTTCTATGTCACTTTCAGAGTTTTCATGTCTTAATATTAACCTTTTATTTAAATCTTCTTTTGATTCAGGACTTATAAAAATAAAAACTGAATATTTTAAAATCTCTTTTAGTCTTCTAGCACCTTGAACATCAACTCTAATTAATACTTTAATATTTTTAGATATATTATTAGTTATTTCTGACTTAGGGACACCATATAAGTTTTCATATACTTTTGCCCATTCAATAAGTTCATCATTATTGATCATTTGATTAAATTTATCTTTATCAACAAAAAAGTGATTAACTCCATTCTCTTCATTAGATCTAGGCTTTCTGGTAGTAGCAGTTATAACTATATGAATTTTTTCTGGATATTTCTTTTCAATTGTTTCCATAAGAGTATCTTTGCCAACCCCAGAAGGCCCTGATATCACTATTATATTTTGTTGTTCATTTTTATCTATCAATTATCTAATTTTAATAATTCTAGGTGATTCCAAAATTGTTTATATGAAACTGATGCAGCTTCATGATTATTTATTATAGTTTCTTGGTCAGAAATTAGTGAGCTTACAGCAATTGACATAGCTATTCTATGATCATTAAAAGAATCAAAATTGCCTCCACTAAAATTAGAATTGCCAGAAATTTCAATTCCATCATCAAAAAGATGATGTTTAATATTTGAGCCTTTCAAAAATTCTGACATTGCAAAAAGCCTGTCAGTTTCCTTAACTCTTAATTCTGAAGCATCTTTTATAATAGTTGTCCCTTTTGCAACAACTGAAGCTATAATTATAATTGGTATTTCATCAATAAGTTTAGGAATAATATCCCCATTAATTTCAATGCCATTTAGTTCTGAATGAATCACTCTAATATCAGCTACTGGCTCATTAGCAACTTCTCTTTCATTGAATATTTCAATTCTTCCACCCATCTTAATAAGGACATCTAGTATTCCTGTTCTAAGTGGATTTATACCAACATTTTTTAAAACAATATTTCCTTTAGGGTGTATCAGGGCAGCAACAATCCAAAATGCAGCAGAACTAATATCTCCAGGAACTTCAATATCTATAGAATTAATTTCTCCTGGGCAAATAGTTACTTCATTTTTATTAATTTTAATATCTGAGCCCATAGAAATAAGCATTCTTTCAGTGTGATCTCTAGATAAGGCTGGCTGAGTAATTACAGATTTTGAATTAGCTCCTAAAGTTGCTAGGATAATGCAAGATTTAACTTGGGCGCTAGCAACATCCATATTATAGTGAATGCCACTTAAATTTGATTGGCTAAATTCAAGTGGAGCACAATTATCATTACTTTTTATATTAGCTCCCATCATAATGAGAGGATCAATAATTCTTTTCATTGGCCTAGAATTCAAAGAGATATCACCTAAAAGAATTGAATTGAAATTAGAAAATGACAAGATTCCCGACAAAAGTCTTGTTGTTGTGCCGCTGTTTCCTGCATATAAATTATTTTTTGGTTTAGTAAGCGAATTTAACCCTTTTGATTCAATCTCTAAGTCATATGAATTTTCTTTAGGGATTAAATTTATATTAACACCAAGTTCTTTTAGAACAGAGAGTGTGCTAAGGCAATCTTCACCATTACTATAATTTAATATCTTTGATTTACCGATTGAAATTGAATTTAATAATGCTGAACGATGTGAAATGCTTTTGTCGCTAGGCACTTTAAGTTCACCACTAAATAATAAAGATGAATTTAATTTAATCATTTGATTTATCAATTTTAGACCAGCCTGATACTAATTTAGTGAATCTAGTTCCAAAAAAAAGACTCATAATAGTATCTTTAGATTTTGGAATTGATGCATTGGGGTCTAATATATTTGCTGCTTTTTTTGAATTAATAAAATATGAATCATCTAATTTATTAGTATTTGTAAATATTTCTTTCATTTCATAGTTCAAAGAATTTATTAATTCATTTAAATCATCGTATATATAATTCTGTATGAGATCATCATCAATATTAACATTTACCAATGTTCTTATATTTTCGATGAATTCTGTTCCCAAGGTATTAGAAATAATTTTAGATTTTTGATCCATTATTTTAGCTAATGAAAATAACAATATATTCGGCAAATAATAATTTGATCTAAGAACTTCATCATGCTCAATTTCATCCATAAATTTGAATGTAATTTTTAATCTTTTAAAAAATAAATTGGTTTGTTCGTTGAAATCTGACCGAACATTATTATTAAGAACCACCGGCAAGTTAATAATTTCCTGATTATTGTTTATACCAACTCTTCCTGGTGACATAGCATGAACTATATTATTTTGCGATAATGATGAATCATTGAATAACTTTATTGAATATTTTTTATTTGGTGAAAAATCAATTATTGGACAATCAAGCTTGTTATCTTGAATTATTGCCAACGAATCAGGCAAACTCTTTAAATCAGAAAAATTAAGTAAAAGTTCAGATGATTCAAAAACCTCATTTAAATTCCATGGAGCTTTTAGATTTGGAAATTTTTTCTTGAAATAATTTTGTTTTTTTCTATCATCAAATGCAAAAAAATCTAACTGGCTATTTTTTTTTAAAATATCAGATCTTTTTAAAAAAAAAGTGGCATCATCATTAAGGCCTAAAATTGAAATTTTCATATATTATTCCTCATCATCATATGGAATAAAATCCATGTTATTTGAAATATTAGGATATAAAATAGGCTTCTTTTTTATATCCCCTTTTAAGTCTTTCAAATATTTATCTAGTATTTTAAATTTATCTTCTCTGTGTGCTTCAGAATCAATAATAACCCCAACTATACCTAGTAAATATAAAAGCTCTAACGTCTTCTCAGTTGGTATGTAATCTAATTTTAAAATTATATTGTTATCAATATTTGAAATTATCTTTGTTAAGTCGAATATACCAGATAAAGTTTCATATTTTGGTTTTTTTATTAAATCAATAACAACAAAAGAGAAGGGGATATTATTTATAGTATCGTAAGTACTATCATCAAGATTGCTATTTATATAAAAGCCAGATGCTATCTTTTCAGATAAGAGAAATTCAGATGAAATATTTAAATCATGAAGTATTACAAAATCAAAATTACAATTTTCTAGTTTTTCTAGGTTAATCATTTTATCAGGAAAAATTAATCCATTAAGAACATTTTTATTACTTAATTTTTTTAATTTATCGAATTCTAAATCTTTATAAATAACTCCATCGATATATTCTTCATATGCAGAGGATTCAGATTTTAATTCTTGAAAAAGTAAAGCTTTTCTAGAATTTATTGATTTAGCTTTACTTCCAAAGCCAATTTCTTTATTAGATTAATTAAAGAGGTTAGATATATTTTCTAAGAACCTATTCACTCGCCAGAACTACTATCATTGCCTTTATTATTGGTTTCAAGAAATTTTTCTAAATCTTTAAGTAGCAGGTCATCATCAACAGGAGGAAAATCAACTACTGCTGAATCGTATTTCGTTTCAAGTTTCTCTATGTATGATTTAAGCTCAGAATCTTGCGCTATAGCACTGTCAAGTGCACTAATATATTTTTCTGATTTTTTTTGAAGCTTTTTTGTATCGAAACTAAGAGGCAACCAATTTGAAAGTTCATCTAGTAATGCTTTTGAAACTAATGGATTAGGAGAGCTCTGCAAATAATGAGGAGCATGTGCCCAAATACTCATTGAAGGTATATTCATTTTCTTGAAATCTTCAATAATTACTGAAGAAACTCCAGTAGAACCTTCGTACTTTGATGGCTCTATTTTCTTTTTCATAAATTCAGATGGCATATATGTATGCTGCCCAGTGATTTGGGTTTTAACCCCTCTTGTGTGAGGAATTGAATCTAACAATGCGCCTAAAGTAACGACAGCCTTAACATTCATAGATAGTAGAAGTTTTACAATTTCAGATGAAAATGTTTTCCATTTAAAATGAGGTTCTGTTCCATTTAGAACAACTAATGATGTAGACTCATTTATAGCATTCTCTATATAAAAAATATCATTATTCGGCCAAAATATTTCCCTACCATTTTTAGAATTTTTTATAACTGGCCTTTCTCTAGCAAAAGCAAATAAATCCTCTTCTTCAAAAGTAGCAAATTTTTCTGCTTCATATTGAGAAATTAAAGTCTCTATAGCATTAGTTGCCCCTTCTGCAGCATCAGACCAGCCTTTAAATGCAACTATAAATATAGAACTTTCGCAAGATATTTTTTCTAAATTTTTGAACAACTTTATTCTCTATAATTAAATTAGTTATAATAATGATACTTATAATAACATTTTTTTTTAATACAGTTGGTCTTTTTATGAATTTAATTGCGCATAGAGGTTTTTCTTCTAAAGCTCCTGAAAATACTTTTGCGAGTTTTGATATGGCTATTAAAAATGGATTTAATATTATTGAATTGGATGTCCATTTAACTAGAGATAAAGTGCCTATTATAATGCATGATTATAAAATTGACAGGACTACTAACGGCAAGGGATTAGTTAAAGAATTTAATTATAATGATATTAAAAAATTAGATGCAGGAAGATGGTTCAGTAAGTCATTTAAAGAAGAGAGAGTGCCAGTTTTAAAAGATGTTCTAGATAAGTATGCAGATAATGCTCACTTACAAATTGAACTAAAATCATATGATCCAGATTTACCCCAATTAGTTATTGATTTAATAAATAAGTGTGGCTGGTCAGATAAATCAAATAATACTCCTTATCAAGTGCCAGGATTTAGCATCACTTCTTTTAACTTAAACCATGTTATAAAAGCCATAGAAATATCTCCTAATTTTAGAGTCGGTTGGCTATTAAACAATGTAACAAAAAGTAAAATAATTAAGATTTTATCTGAATATAATATAGGCATGATCATACCTAATGTGCATGATGACATATGGACCGATGAAGAGTTTATTGAATTTATATCAAAAAAAAATCTAGTAATGTGCGCATGGGGAGCTAAGTCAGAGAGTGATGTAAGTAAAATGAAAAAGCTAGGCGCAAAAGCTATGACAGTAGATTGGCCAGATGTAGCGAAAAAATTTATTTAATTTTATAAATAGCTTTATCGTGTTCAATAGCAACTTTTCTGCCTTCATCAACATTAACGAATTTCAAAATAAATAATCCTAAGAAAATTTGAAATGCTAAAAACAATATGCCAATTCTAGGCGTTGTGAAGCCAGCCAAAAGTGCATAGCTAACTGGACCTATGACAGATACTGATCTCCATGAAAAAGAGAAAAATCCAAAAAATTCGCCACTTCGACTTTTTGGTGACATATATGCAAATAAACTTCTACCTAATGCTTGCGCACCACCCATTACCAAACCTACCAATACTCCCATTAAAAGGAACTGAACATCTTGACTTATGTTTAAAGGTGACCAAAGTATAAACCTTAAAAATTTTGGCCAATTATCCACAAAATTTTCATTTAAAAATGTAGGGTGAGAGTCACATATTTTTGTTAATTCATTAAGAGGTCCATTATCAAACGAAATACTATATTTACAATTTGGTTCACTAAAGTTATCAGCAAAATTATTACTATCAGAAATAGATAGTGTTGCTGAACTTAAATAATCTGAATTTATTTCAGCCCATCTAATTTCCACTTTATTAGTTTCAGATAATGTTGGATCAACATCAAAAGAATACATATTTAAATCAGAAACATAACTTAATTGGTAATCATAGTCTGTATGTTTATTTAAGCTAAGTGGAGCAAAACCAACAGCCAATATTGAAATTATACCCCAACCAATTACTGCAATACTTAATGCTTTCAATGTGCCTATTTTTTTTGCTAAATTACTAAAAAAGATAGATCCTGGAAATGCAACAAATTGAACAATTAAAATAGTAAGAATAGTGGTTTCCTGTGAAATTCTAAGGACATCCAAGCCAAATGCTCCAGCAATACCTAAACAAGTAGCAATAGCATCATTAAAAATTACAAATGCAATAAGAAAAATTAATAATTGTTTAAATTGTTTAAATTCTCTAGCAGTAGATTTTAATTGATTAAATGCCCTTATAATTGATCTCTTAACTCCTATTTTTTTTACTTTGGCAACCTTAGGTTCAGGAACAACAATTAATGTCCATAATGCCCATCCAAACCACCAGACACCAACTGAAGCTAAACATGATCTAATTGCCAAATCTGAATATTCAAAAAATATTAAAAATACCAAATGGGCGAAAAGCAATAAACCACCACCTAAGTATCCATATGCATAGCCTCTGCTACTTACATCATCTAATAAATCTTCCGGAGCAATATGTGGTAAAAGCGAGTTATAAAATACATTTGAACCGGCTGCGCCTATAGCACCAAGAAAATAAAATGCTAAGCTAAATAGCCAAGGCGAAGATGAGTATGCAGAGAAAAATAACATCAAAGTGCTCAGACATCCAGTAATACAAAAAATAGTCATTAATTTCTTTTTAATTCCTGCCCTATCAGCAATAATTCCAAATATAGGGCTGCTTAGTGCTACGAGAAATGTTCCTAACGCACCTGTTAGAGCCCAAACTACAGTTGCTGAAAACTGAAAATTAAAAATAACAACGCCTGATCCTAACTCTTCTTTATAAAGACCAACAAAATAAAGCGGCATAATTGCAGAAACAACACTTGTAAAAAAAGCTGAATTTGCCCAGTCATACATGCACCAAGCTCTTATAATTTTTTTTTCAATCGCAGATAATGCAGATAATGCAGACGGGTTTTTCCTTTTAAAAACAGATGCCATATTAATACACTACAACAGACTGACTGACCTGAGAAGTGTTTCCTGAACAAGCAGTTCATGTTCAAGCGTTCTATCTGGCTTTAATTTACCACTTATTATATCTATAAACCTATCAAATCCTTCAATATATCTGGCAGTATCATTACCTCCAAAAGACGCAATGTAATCTTTTATTGATATATAAAACTCATTGGGTTTTTCATTAGGTATTATTGCTCTTATAGTTTGTGCAGGCTCGAATGGCTCCATTATCAAACTGCCTTTAGTTCCATATATTTCAAACCTTCTAGCCATTGGCGTTGCTTCAGCTGATGAAATATCAACAGTAGCAAATGCATTTTTAAATTCATAAACACACACACAATTATCATAAAAATTAGCTGTTCTGGTTATATCTTTCCTAATAAAACTTGTTATTTTATCTGGCCTCCCCATTAAATAAACAAGTTGGTCTAAAATATGCCCCGCCAAATCAAAAAATATGCCTCCTCTATGGTCAGAAATTTGCTTCCTCATTGGCTCTTGAATAGAAGTAGACATGTGTGCCCTTAGGGAAAAAATATCTCCTATACGTCCAGATTTAGAAATATCAATCAATGCTTGAAATCCTTTGTGATTTCTAAACATATAACCCATCTGAATATGAAGATCATTATCTTTAGCTATTTTTATGCATTGCTGAAATTCTTTGAAGTTATCTCCGGCGGGCTTATCATAAAAAACATTTTTACCCTTCATAAGAATTTTTTTTTGTTTGTTTTAAAGATTCTATATTTGAACCTTCAGATGCAATCGCAATAATTTCTGGAGCATAAATCTCATCTTCATTCTCAATAAAATTAACTTTATTCCATGGAAAGAATTTGTTTTTTTTGAGTTCATTTCTTTTTTCTATGTCAGGCTCAAAAATACCATAAAAATTTACTTTTGGATTATTTAAAATCGTGGATAAAACTGAAGTTGCATGCCCATGTTTAGAACCAATTTGTGCTACTCCAATCTTATTGTTAAAAGAATGCAATTCCAAATACCCCCATTGAAACAAATATAGCAGAAATGATTTTTACCACAACTTCATTTTTTGAAAAAGATTCAGAAATATTTACTCTCAGAATTCCCAAAACAGTATAAATAACTACTATAAATACTGGCCTTGTACCAGAAATAGCGGCAACAAGAGAGACTGGGCCATTAACTAGAGAATATAAAATTGTTAAATAAGCAAAAGTTGCTAAAAAAGTTTCTGCAGTAAAAATATACTTGCTCTTTTTCCAATTTGATACATATTTAGCAAGAAACACTAAATTATCACGTTTTGAGAATGGAATTGCCAAAGTTAAGCATACTCCTATTCCTCGAAATCCAAATGCTTCAATTACAGGGATATTCTGAACAACCTCTTTATTTATGACTTGAGATAACCCAAATAGCAACGTCCCAAAAATTAAAATAATAAAAGATTTAATTGAAAATTTTAATGGGCTTGATTTATCAATTTTTATATTCGCTATTATGCTGCCTGAAATTAATAAAAGGATGCATAGCAATTGACTAAAAGTTAGAACTTCATTAGTTAGTGTTAATGCAATTAAGAGGACCCATATTGGGTATGCGCTCCATATTGGCATGACACGCGTCACATCATTATTTTTCAGAGACCAAAATAATATGATTAAGCTTAAACCTTGAATCATTCCTACAGTCAAAGCTAATAAGGTAATTGAGGAGAAGAAGTCAGTTACGCCGAAAAACAATAACACAATAGCTCCTACTATCGCATTACTAAAACCAACATACATATTAAGGAATTTAGGGGATAAATTTGTAGAGTCAAAGACCCCATACTTGTCTATAACACTTACTATAGCGAATAAAAAAGAACTGGTTAGTGAAAATATAATCCAAAATTCCATTCGTTGATTTTATACTAAATTAGCTTTAATATCCGTTTAGGTTTTTATATTTAATTTAGAAAGGAAAATCAATGAATTCAGTCAACACCAACTCAAAACCAAGTGATTTGAAAATAACAGATATGAGAATTGCAGTTGTTGGAGAAAATAATTGGAGGTGGCCAATTATTAAATTATATACAAATCAGGGATTGGTTGGACTTGGAGAAGTCAGGGATGGTGCTAGTGCTCGATATGCATTACTTTTAAAAAGTAGATTAATGGGCGAGAACCCATGTGATGTGGAAAGATTATTTAGAAAAATTACGCAATTTGGAGGCCATGGAAGACTAGGCGGAGGAGTATGCGGAATAGAGATGGCATTAATGGATTTAGCTGGCAAGGCTTACGGTGTCCCTGCATATATGTTAGCTGGTGGTAAATATAGAGATCAAATAAGGGTTTACTCAGATACGCCTTCTAAGGATGATCCAGTTGAAATGGGAAATGCACTTAAAAAGCGAGTAGAAAGAGGTTTTACCTATCTTAAAATGGACATAGGGGTCTGGATTGCAGAAAAAGTTGAAGGTGGATTAATTTTCCCAAATGACTTCCAAAAAGGAACTGTTGAAGAAAGTGCGACCGGAGGGTCATTAAAAAGCATGATGGTAGAAGCTCAAAATACAATGCATCCATTCACAGGAATCCAGCTCACTGATATTGGAATAAAAGCTATATCTGAATATGTAAAAGTTGTAAGAGACATTGTTGGTTATGAGACACCAATTGCCACAGATCATTTTGGTCACATTGGATTAGAAAGCTGTATTAGGCTTGGCAGAGAATTAGATCAATATTCTTTAGCATGGTATGAGGATATGATTCCCTGGCAATATACCAACCAGTGGAAACAATTAAAAAATTCTGTTGCAACGCCAGTCTGCACAGGTGAAGATATATATTTATTAGAAGGATTTAAGGACTTAATTGATAATGAAGCAGTTTCTGTAGTTCACCCAGACTTAGCAACTTCTGGAGGAATTCTTGAAACCAAAAGGATTGGTGACTACGCACAACAAAAAGGGATCCCAATGGCATTGCATCAAGCTGGATCGCCAGTAGTTGCTATGGCAAATGTTCATTGTGCAGCAGCAACTGAAGGATTTATTGGGCTTGAAATGCATTCTGTTGATAATCCTTGGTGGGATGATTTAGTAACAGGAGAAACAGATAAAATTATTAACAATGGTTTTGTTAAAGTTCCTGAGTCACCTGGTCTTGGAATAGAGCTTAATGAAGATGCAGTAAAAGAACACTTAAACACAAATCCTGATGGGTGGGGTGGGTCATCAACTGAATTAGAAATTTATCCTGCTGGAGCTTTTGAGCCTACAGATGAATGGACTAATCTTGATTCACATGATAGGACATGGAGCTAGTAATTATGGAGTTTAGTGTAATTTTACTTTTTCTAGCATTTCTTACTGTTGGAATAATAGCTACATCTTATGGAGTGCTTGTAGGTGCCGGTGGCGGATTTATTATTGGCCCAATATTAATCCTAGTTTTTGGCTGGGAAAATAAGGAAGCAGTAGGCACAAGTTTAGTCTGTGTTTCTGTAGCATCAATATCTGGAGCCATATCATACTTAAGATTAAAAATTGTTGATATTAGAAGTGCGCTTTTATTCAGTATCGCAGCAATGCCTGGCGCTATTCTTGCAGTTATTGGACTTGAAAAAGTAGATAGCGCCCTTTTTAATATATTGTTTTCAATTATACTAATTCTAACTGGTTTATACGTTTTCTGGAGTCCTTCAAAGTCAGAAAAAATAACAAGTAAAGAAAAGAAAATAATTAGTAAAAATAAAAGAGGGTGGTGGAGAGTTTACAGAACTATTACTCCTACTACAGGTGAATATTTCAAATACAATTTTATAGAACCAACTGCAACAGCTATTAATACTTTGTTTGGGTTTATTTCTAGTTTTTTTGGAATTGGTGGTTGCCCAGTAAGGACTCCAACATTAGTCTATTTTTTTAATTTTCCTGTAAAAGTTGCTACAGCAACATCTATTGCAACTATGTCAATTTATACTATTTTTGGATCTGCGGCGCACTATATAAATGGAAATGTGAATACACAGGCAGTATTGCCTTTGGGGGTAGGAGCTATAATAGGGTCTCAATTTGGAGTTATAATTTCAAAAAGATTAAAAGGAAGATTAATGATGAAATTATTATCTTTTGCAATGATTGCAATAGCAATAAGCATAGGAATAGAAGGATTTAGAGAACTATAAGGAGAATATGGAAAACAAATATAGATTACCAAAATCAGTTACACCAAACTACTATTCGATAACAATAGAACCCGATCTAGATAATGAAAAATTTAATGGGTCTGAAATAATTTCAGTAACAATAAAAGAAAAGACAAATTCGATAAAATTAAACTCAATTGGCCTAGTTATAAATAAAGCTGAAATAATAGATGTAGGGTTAGAATCAAAAAATATTGTAGAAGACAAAGAGCATGAAACTATATCGATTAATTTTGATCAAGATATAGAACCTGGGGAGTATAGACTAAAGATGATATTTTTCGGGGATCTTGATAATTCTCTAAGAGGATTTTATCTATCTAGATATAAAGATGATAATGGAGTAGATCATAAAATAGGAACTACGCAATTTGAAAGCACTGATGCAAGGCGTGCTTTTCCATGTTTCGACGAACCAGAATTTAAATCAATATTTTCTATCACGCTAAAAGTTCCAAAAGGCTTATTCACAGTTTCTAATACAGGAATTAAGAGTATTGTGAATACTGATTCTCATGATATATATGAATTTGAAGATTCTATAAAAATGTCGACTTATTTAGTTGCATTCGTCATAGGTCCATTTGAGGCTACGGATGAGGTCATGGTAGATGGAATTCCGCTAAGAATAGTGCATGCTATTGGAAAATCTCATTTAACTGATTTTGCTATAGAAACAGGAAAATTCGCTCTTAAATATTTTTCTAATTACTTTGGAAGACCTTATCCTGGAGATAAATTAGACATGATAGCCATACCAGATTTTGCGTCTGGAGCAATGGAAAATTTAGGTTGTATTACATACAGAGAAGCATTGCTACTTGTAAATAAAGATGAAGCAACAGAAGGAGAATTAACACGAATTGCTGATGTTGTTATGCATGAAATTGCTCATATGTGGTTTGGTGACCTAGTTACTATGAAATGGTGGAATGGAATATGGCTAAACGAAGCTTTTGCTACATTCATGGCTACAAAAGCAGTAGATAAATTTAATCCTGAATGGGAGAGATGGGTTGAGTTTGGAATTGAAAAGTCAGCAGCATTTGATGTTGATTCGCTGAAATCAACAAGACCAATTGAATATGATGTTGTATCACCTGATGATGCAACTGCTATGTTTGATCTTTTAACATACGAAAAGGGTGGGGCAGTATTAAGAATGCTAGAGCAATATGTAGGTGAAGAGCCTTTTAGAGATGGGATAAGAAGCTATCTAAATAAGCATGAATTTTCAAATACTGAAACTGAAGATTTATGGGAAAGCATTGAAGAATTTTCTTCAATACCAGTAAGAGAAACTATGAATTCGTGGATCCTTCAGCCAGGATTTCCTAGAATATCTATCAAAAATGAAAATAATAGCCTTAATATAACCCAATCAACATTTAGATATGACAATTCTAATGATGAAACTATTTGGAAAGTCCCTATAAATATTAAATATGAATTAGATGGAAAAGTTAATTCAAAAAAAATACTTTTAGAAGAAGAGTCAGGTGAAATTAAGATTGATTCAGAAATTAATTTAATTTCAGGCAATTCAAATGCTAATGGTTTTTATAGGAGCGAATATGAAATATCAAAAGATTTCTTAAATAATATAAAATTTTTAAATAAATCGGAGAAATTTTCACTGATTGATGATCTTTGGGCAAGCTCTGTATCTTGTAGAATTCCAATTGATAAATTTTTAAATAATTCTCTATATTTTAACCAAGACACGGATCCTGAACTACAATCCCTAATATTATCAACAATATCCTCTTTAAAAAGACATACGCATGAAGAACTTGAATCAAAATATATATCAATAATAGAAAATTATGCTTTAAATCTTTTAGGAAAAATAGATGAAGATTCAAAAAATGAAGAAAGCTTAAAAATCAAAGAACTAAGGGCAATAATATATAAAACTCTTTCAATAACATGCGAAAATAAAAAATATATCAATAAGCTCAATGAAATATATAAACAACACAATTCAAATAAAGGCTCTATAGATCCAAATATAATTGCATCTGCAATTGCATCTGTTGCGTATTATGGAAGTGAAAAAACTTACAAAGATTACTTTCTGAAATATACAGATGGAGAGACACCGCAAGAAAAAATGAGATTTTTATATTCATTAGCAGAATTTAGAGATCCAAAATTACTAGAAAAAACACTTGATGCTTCATTGTCTGACAACATAAAAAACCAAGATGCTCCATATTTAATCGCTTATGCACTTAGGAATTATAGGCATTCGGAAAAAACATGGAATTTTATTGAAAATAACTGGGCAGATATAATTAAAAAATTCCCTGATAATGCAGTGCCTAGAATTTTCGGAGGAATTAAAATAATTTCAAATGAAAAATTAGCAGATAGAATTAATTTATTTTTCAAAAATAACCCTATCCCTCAAGGACAAAAAACTATTGATCAAAATTTAGAAAAAATGTATCAAAATATTAACTTTGTTAATTATCAAAAAGAAAAATTAAACAGTTGGTTAAGATAAGGAGGCAAATTAATGAACCTAAAGACGATATACAATTTTTGGATAAACACTAAGCCTTTTAGATCTATATGGATACTTCCTTTGGTTTTTACAGGATTAATAATAATTTTATTTATTTATTATAGCGATTCAAAAAAAATGCAATGCACCTGGGAAGCTAGAGATAGGTGGGAATGCGCCCGACCTACAGAAAATAGTTAAGTATGAAGCCTGCATATTGGGATAGAGCAACAAAAGAATTATCTTTAAGAGATCCAATATTAGCTAAAATAATAAATAAGAATTTCACTGGGATGCTTACGAAGTCACCTGACCCCTTTTTAACATTACTGCATTCTATAATAGGGCAACAGTTATCAATTAAGGCTGCAAATAGTATAGAGAATAAATTAAAAGATTTATGCAATCTAAGCCCCAATTCAATACTTAAAAAATCAAATATGAATCTTAGAGAATGCGGGCTTTCAAATATGAAAATACAATATATCAAAGAAATTTCCTATATGTTTGTTAACGGAGAATTGAATTTCAATAATATTAATCAACTAAATGATGAAGAAATAATAGATAAGCTAACTAAGATCAAGGGTATCGGTCTATGGACAGCTCATATGTATCTAATATTTCATCTAAACAGACCCGACGTACTCCCAGTCGGTGATGCAGGAATAATTAGATCAATTAAATTTTCATACAATAAAAATAGTAAAAAAGACTTTAATTTTAACGAATTTAAAAAAATGTGGAGTCCTTGGTGCACAGTTGCTTCCTGGTATTTATGGAGAAATATAGATAACACTGATGTATCATATTAAAAATTATTAATTCAAAGAGGAAAACATGAATTTAAGTGAACTTTTTATGAAAATAGCAAAAGAAATGAAAAATGATCATTTCTTTGGAATACCTGGTAGCGGGGTCCCTTTAGATTTAATGGATAGTGGTAAAAATATTGATCTTCATTTTATTAATGTAGCTCATGAATCTACTGCTGCTATCGCTGCAGGAACTTATGGATTGATCAAAGAATCTGCAGGGTTATGCTTAGGAGTAAAAGGCGTAGGGGCAGGGAATTTGGCTGGTGGGGTAGCGAATGCGTATTTCGAAAGAATGCCAGTGGTATGCGTATGTGAAACTACTCCTAATTATTCTTATGAAAATGAAATGGTTCAGCATACTGACCACCAAGGGCTAATGAAGTCAGTTACAAAATCTATGATTACACTATCAAGTGATAATCCTGCCCATTCAATTAGAAATGCATTCAGTACTTCCATCGACGGATTGCCTGGACCTGTTCTTATAGACTTTCCATCTGACATGGGGCTTATTGAAGCAGAAGATGAAAAATTAAGACCAAAAGATAAAGGACATAATAATTCATTTGATAAAATTAAAGAAATCATTAATTTAATAAATAATTCTAAAAAACCAATGATATTAATTGGTGATGGCGCAAGAAAAGATGATGCAATAGAAGAAGTAGTGAAATTATCAGAAAAAATTGGGGCTGGAGTCTTGTCTACAATGAAGGCAAGAGGAGTTTTCCCTGAAACCCATAAAAGATGGGTAGGTGTTTCAACAGCATTTGGACAAGGAGACAATAGTAGGCCGAATATACTAACATCAGGTTCAGATTTAATAATATTAATTGGAGCAGACCAAATGATGACGCATGCTCCTTGGCCTGAAGGAGTAGTTGATACAGTTGAAATAGTATCAAATAGAAAATCTAAGACATTATCTAGCAGCCCAAAGACAATTTGTAGCGGCAATATAAAAGATTTAATCAAAATGTTAATGGATTCAAATGAAAAAACTGGATGGAAAACAGATGAAATACATCAAATATACAAGGATATAGATCCTAGATTTTCAAGGCCTAAAAGTGCTATATTTGCAGCACAAGATGTTATAGAAATATCAAAGGAAATACTTCCTAAAGATGGCTTACTGTTCACTGAGACTGGAGCTTTCATTGCTTTATTAGAAAATACTTGGAAATTCGACAAGCCATTAAAATATTTTGGAACTTCTGGAGGCAGGAGCATGGGGTTAATGATTCCTTCGTATATAGGAGGAGCTTTAGCTACAAATAATGAAACCCCTTTAATGGGAATAGGCGCAGACGGAAGTACGCTTATGAGATTAGGTGAGTTTGAAACAATTAAAAGAAGTAATTTAAAATGGCCAATAGTCATAATCAATGATGCCGCATTAGGAACAATGAAATATAGGCAAGGGTTTAGGGGTTATGATGATTATGGGTTAGACCTAAAAATGGTTGATTTTGCTGGAGTTGCCAAATCTTGCGGATTGAAGGGTGAAACTGCCGATAATCCAGAAGATTTTAGAAAAGCTTTAATCAATGCTTTTAAAAGCGAAGTAGCGACTGTAATAGATGCAAGAATAGACCCAAAGATATATCAAGATAATTTTGGAGGAACAATAGGGGACTGATGAGAGAGATAATCACAGAAACTTTAGAAAACCTAAAAAAAATAAAATCAATGGATATTGAGGGAAAATCTATGCTTGATGAGAGTATAAAAAATCTAGAATTTATACTTTCTGAATACAAAAGATTGATTGAAGACTTTATTGATAAATCCTCAAATTAATTATATTCGCATACTGAATAAATAGGTTTAGTAAATAATTTTCTAGGATTTAAATATTGTAATTTTACTGCAACTATTATTCCTAAAACTGAATTGCCACACATTTCTAATAAATCCAGCGAAGCTTTCGCTGTTCCTCCAGATGCAATTAGATCATCTATAATCATTATTTTTTTATTTTCGGGAACAGTAATTTTTCCTACTTCTATAGTATCTTGGCCATATTCAAGTTTATATTCTTTAGAGATTACTGGTGGTGGCAGCTTACCTTTTTTCCTTAATAAAATGTTAGGGATATCTAATCTGTCAGATATTGCCGATCCAAATATAAATCCTCTTGAATCAATTGATGCAATATAATCAATATCGCTTGAAATAAATCCAGTCATGACGTCAAGAGTAAACTTGAATGCTTTAACATCAAAAATTAAAGTGGTGATGTCTTTGAATGAGACTCCTTTTTCTGGGTAGTCATCAATTTCTCTGATAAAATTTTTAATATTCATCAAATAAGATTAACGTCTGAATGATCTAGTACATCAGGATTAATTAAAAACTCTGGTATTTTCCCATTTAATACATCATATAACTGCTTACAAGATCTGATTTGTAGCTCCTGGCTAGATTCTTGAGAGAAAAATGCAGTGTGAGGTGTAACAATTACATTTTCATATTTAAATAAAGGATTAGAAGGAGATGGATTATCATCTTCCATGACATCTAAACCCACGCCTCTAATTTTTCCATTATCTAAATATTTTGAAAGGGCTGCTTCATCAATCAAGCCACCTCTCGAAACATTAATTAAAATTGCATCTTTTTTCATTTTTTCAAGCTCTTTATTACTAATCAAATGATTAGTTTCCTCCGTAAGAGGTACGTGAAGCGATAATATGTCACTATTTGAAATGACTTCATCAAAAGATAAAATGTTTACGTCATCATAAATCTTTTCATTAATATATGGGTCATATGCAATAACATTTAATCCTAATGCTTTTGCCTTAAATGCAAGGCGTCTACCAATGCGACCAAAACCTATAATTCCTAATGTTGCATCTTTAAGTCTGTACACTCTACTGCCTTTTTTAACATCATTCCATTTGCCCAGTTTTACCATTTTGCTATCAGGTATAATCATTCTGTTTATAGCGAGTATCATAGATAGCGCATGATCTGAAACTTCATTGATACAGTAATCTGGAATATTTGAAACTACTATACCCAACTCTGTAGCTACCTTAATGTTAATATTGTCTACTCCTATACCATATCTTTGCGCAGCTTTAAGTTTTTTGCCGGATCTTAAAACATCTTCATTAATATCCTCAAAACAAAAAAGTAGTCCATCTGCATCTTCGATTTTATTTAGTAAGTCATCTTTTCCAGTGGCAATATTTATATCTACTGACTTACTCATAAAATATTCTTTTTCAATATCTATGTTAGGCCAAGCATAATCTGAAATTACAATCTTCATATTTTTCCTTACATAATAGATAATTCTTTAAATTGACAACCTTCAACAAAATGTTCAAAAAAACTCTCATCAGTTTCCAATTCTATGTGCTTAATAGATTTAACAAGATTATCAAATTTACTTCTTAAATTAACATCAAGTAATAACATAATTGCCCCTTGAAGTGCTGAGTTGCCAATTTTTATTATTTCAGCATTTGGAGTATCTATTATAAATCCAATTTTAATTGCATTATCTACATTAATATAATTTGCAAATCCACCACTTAAATAAAGTTTATCAAAATTATTTATATCTATTGATGAATTCTTTAAAGCTATTGACTGGCCACAATAATTTGCTGCTTTTGCTTGAGCTAATGCACTCATATCAGATCTAGAAATATTTATTCCGTTACTATTATTAATTTCATAATGGTCGCTTCCATTTGATAAAACGCCTAATTCATTAATTATTGAATTTGATTTGAGGGCAGCAAGCAAATCTATTAATCCAGACCCACAGATACCTTGCGGAGGATTATTATTAATTGTAGAAAAGGTTTCTATTCCATTATTTATTTCAAATTTCTCAATAGCACCATCATAGCCTGGCATAGCATACCTTACCTCCCCACCTTCAAATGCTGGTCCTGCAGGGCAAGAAGCGGCTACTAAATTATCTTTATTTCCTATAACAATTTCAGTATTTGTCCCAACGTCTAATAAAATAAAATTTTCTTCATGAGTATCAGCAGATATAGAAACTAAATCAGCAGTAATATCAGAACCTATATGAGATGAAATTAATGGTGGGCTAACAATTAAGCCTTTTTTGTTAATCCTTATCCCAAGTTCTGAAGAATTAAATAAAAGTGCTGTTGAATCTCTTTTTCCATTTTCAAGTTCGAGTTGAGTTATTGATTTATAAGGTTTTTGGCCAACTGAAGAAACATCTATCCCAAAAAAAATATCTCGCATAGTAGTATTACCGACTATTACCATTTCATAAATATGAGACCTTCTAATTTTATTTTTTTTGCACAATTCACCAATTTCAAAATTTATTCCAGAAATAATCACTGATTTTAACTCTCCGGGGAATTTAGTTGTTTCATATGAAATTCTATTTAATGTGTCGCTACCTCCAAATCTTTGAGGGTTTTCAAATGAAGAAGTTCCAATTTTTTTACCACTAATTAAATCTATAATACTGCACACTACTGTAGTGGTTCCTAAATCAACAGCAACGCCATAAATTGGAGTAATTTTCTCATTTAAAACACGATTATCATATTTATAAATAACTTTACTTTCATTTAAAATAACAGATGGATTTAATGAAAAGTCAGTTTTATTTCCTTTGTCTAGTATTTTAGGCTGCCTTCTTAAAACATTAAAACTAACATTATTACTATCATTATTTATAATGGCTTGGCAGGCTAATCTAAATTCCGGACCCAGAAAACTCTCAAGCTCTTTTTTTTCTGACAAGTTTTCTAATCCTTCAGTAACTTGAATAATGCACTCATGACACTCTCCAGTCCTTCCGCAACTTGTAGGAACTCTAATACTTAATGTGTCTGCAAAGTCAAAAAGTGTTTTGCCTATTAAAGAAGGCGTTCTATTACTATCAGATTTAATATCACCCATAATGATATATTCTATCAGGAGCTAATTTTTTTATCTGTTCTCCACGCAGGTCTATAATCAAGAAGATCTGATCCAGTACACACAGGCCCTTCTCCAAATTTTTTTATATAGTGTTGGTTCTTACACTCAAACTTAGCGGTACATCTTGATTTAGCATTTTTATAAGGGCATCTTTTTTTTGTTAATTCGTCTGCATGATTTGAAATTTCCTTAAAAATATCAAATAGAGTCTCTAGGCTTTCTTTTGCACGTTTTTTATCCGTTAATTTTTTTTTAGGTGCCATTTTTAGTAGTTGAAAAATCTTTAGCTTTTTGAACACAATCTATAGCATTTGCGCCATATGCATCTGCACCCATTTCATCAGCAAATTCTTGTGTTACAGGAGCTCCTCCAACCATTATTTTTACTTCTTCTCGCATACCTGCATCCTCAAAAGCTTCAATTGTTGTTCCCATATTTGGCATTGTGGTAGTCAAAAGAGCTGACATCCCAACAATTGCGGCACCATGTTCCATTACAGCATCGATAAAGTCATCAGGTTTAGTATCTACTCCTAAATCATGAACTGAAAAACCGCCGCCCCTTAGCATCATTATGCAAAGATTTTTTCCTATATCATGAAGGTCGCCCTTGACGGTTCCCATAATCACAGTGCCAACAGGCTCAATCCCTGAGGCAGATAAAATAGGTTCTATATGCTCCATTCCTGCCTTCATAGCTCTAGCAGAAATTAATACTTCAGGAACAAAAATAATATTATCTCTAAATTTAACACCTACAATAGCCATTCCTGCTATCAAGCCATCATCAAGGACAATATTTGCTGCGTAATCTTCATCTAGTGCTTTTTTTACTAAAATTCCAACTTGATCATTCTGACCTGTGATAAGGTTGTAAGCAATTTCTTGCATCAGCATATCGCCGCTCGCAAATAACCCCTCAATATGTTCTTGCTCATCGGGTTTAGTCACATAATTAAATTCTTCTTTAAGTCCTTCGTGTTTTATCATAATTATAGAATGTTACTAAAGCGAATTTATATCATATATTGACTAAGATTGAAATTTATTAGAAACCCACTGATTTACAGCATCTGGTATTGCAAGCAGATTTTCTATTTTTGTTTTAAGAGGAATAGCACACTCAGGAGCAATAAGCTGGACACCTGAATCAAGTGCCCTATAAACTTCCTGTCTGACATCTTCAGGGGTTTTAGAGTAAAGAGTTTCAGGATTATTGATGTTGCCAACAAGCCTAATACCTTCTCCAACAGCTTCCATAGCTTCAGATGGCAGATTCTTTGAGTCAAAATGAAAAGCTGCCATACCAGTTTTTGCTATAGAAGGCATTCTATCTACAGTTCTACCGCAAATATGCAGGATCAGTGGAACTTTTAAATCCTCAACTAATTCCTGATGAATTTCTAATAAAAAATCGTCATAATATTTACCACTCACAAGATCTCCAGTTGCATGATCTGGGATTACTAAAACATCTGCTCCTGAATCGATTTGAGCTTGACCAAAAAGAATAGTAATTTCTTTTAATTTTCTTAGTATTTTTTTTGTTTCTTCTGGGTCATCAATTGACAATAAAAGAAACGGCTCAACCCCAAAAACATGATATGCTAAAGTCCATGGCCCCATGGTTTTGCCTAATATTGCAACCTCGCCTTTTACTTCTTCTTTTAAAATATTAATAGATCTAGTAATTGCAACATTATCTTGGTGCTCAAGAAATCCAGATGGAATTTTAATATCAGAAATAGATTTCCAAATTGGGTTTCCCATTCTTACAGTTGGCCAATTATCTTTCTGTTCCCATTGCATTTCACAACCTAGAGCCGAAGATTCTTGAATAATAGAAAAATAAGGAGCAATAGAATCAAATCCAAGTTCAGTGTGACCTGTCAAGGCTAATTTAGCATTAAGTTCAGGATTTCTGCACGCATCTGGAAATGGAGCGTCAACATAATCCATTAGTTCTACTGTCGCAACATTTGTAGGATTTGATACCGGTGGCTTATCTACGTCTTCGCCAGCTAGCGCATTAAGAACTCGCTGTTTTTTTGTTAATTTCAAGTTAATATCTATCATTTTAATTTGCTGAAAAACCTAGAGATTGTGTTGTCATTTGCCCGGCAGCATCTTCTGATGCTAATGATTCTTCTGTCGCACTGATATTTCTTGCTAAAGGAAGGAGAAGGTTTACAATTTTATCATTTCTTTCATTGCAACTTAATCTGAATGAAAAATTATCAATTCTTTCAAACCCTCCGTACTTAATAAGCCCATTAGTAATTGCCCTATATCTTATAATTGGTTTTTCGGCATTATCATCACCTGAAACAGTATAGATTTTTCCATTTGAATTTTCTTCATAATTAACTTTTATCATCATGTTTGATCTTAAGTCCTTACAGATAATGCCTTGAGAAAGATCTAATTCTCTATCTTTAGTTACCGCTTCCTTTAAAGCAAACCTAAGTGGGGCAGAGCAGCAGCCTCCTTCCATACCACATTTAAATGTTGCCTGATGTGGGTTGGCTTCATTAGGAAGAGCCCCAGATACATCAACAATCCGATCTCTAATTTGATTTAACCTTCCTGAAACGCCATCAAGCTTACTATAAGAAAATACTGTTATGTTAGGTTCTTTAAAAAATAAGCCGATAGTTATTTCATTAAAAAAAGGATCCATAGAAATTAACTCTATGCACCTTCCATACTTTTCAATTACTTCTATAGGTCTAATATTCATAATTTAAATTATAATAAAATATTCAATCATTTTCATTTAAAAATTTTCTAAATCTTTTTATATGTTCAAATGTAGTTCCACAACATCCACCAATAATGCTTGCCCCGTAATCTATAATTTTTTTATAATTTTTAGTCATAAAATCAGGTTTTTCATCATAAATTACCTTTCCTTTAACTATTTTAGGAATGCCAGCATTTGACTGAATCATAACAGGCAGCTTGCTATGACTAATTAACTCCTTAGAAAGTTCTGACATAATTTCTGATCCATTACCACAATTTGTAGCCACTATATCAGCTCCAGCATTATAAATTTCAGCTGATGCCTGCTCTGGAGTTACCCCCATCATTGTAAAAAAACCTCTTGGGCCTTTGTCAAAAACCATACTGCCTATAATCGGCAAATTTGTTATCGATTTAGTTGTTTTTATACCTAAGACTAACTCTTCTATCGCCATTTGTGTTTCAAAAATTATTCCATCAACTCCTCCTTCTAAAAGACCATTAATCTGTCTTTTAAAACCATCTGACATTTCATCTTCAGATACATTACCTAAAGGTTTTATAAATTCTCCAGTAGGCCCTATAGAGCCGAATACAAATTTGTCTTTAGGGCACACTGACTTTGCTAATTCAGCTCCAGCTTTATTAAATTCATGGGTTTTTTTCTCGTAACCGTATTTCTTTAACATGAACGGACTTCCCCCAAAAGTATTTGTTAATACGAAATCTGATCCAGAATCGAAATAACCCTGAGCCATTTCAATAACGGCATCTTCTTTTTCTACATTCATTAATTCTGGACAACCACCTGGCTCAAGCCCTCTTGTTTGTAAAAAAGTACCTGTTGCTCCATCTGAGAGCAAAGTACCTGGAGAATTTATTCTGTCTATAAAACTCAAGTTAATTACCTATAATCCAGTCATCTATTGCGCCTGGAGACTCGTCTCTTTTACCAGATTTTAACAGTTCAGTAGTTTTTTTTATTAAATCTTGAGGATATTTATATCTATCTAAATATTCATTGAGTAATTTTTCCGTAAATTCTTCCTCAATCTCTTCTTTATCTTTCCATTGCCACCCATCTAAATAATCATCAGATCCATAACTACCATCCTTCATTGACAAAGAGTCAACTGCAAATTGAAACCTTTCATCTAATTTAACAGACTTTTTTATTGAAGAAGTAGAAAATTCAATTTGCACAGGTATCTCTTTCCAATACATTATTCTGATTTTAATCAATCTATCCTTCTCTGCAATATTTTATATAATTCATACAAAAATCATCTCTTCCCATAAGCATATTTTCTGCTATTTTGAAGTCTTCAGAATTTTCATCGAGCGCCAAAATATCATCAATTTTTAACTGTAAGGGATCTATTATTCCACTATCTAGGCCTCTCTGAAGGCAAATATATATAAAAACATCATTTACTAATTTTCTTCTAGGAAGACCAAAAGAAACATTACTAAGCCCTCCGCTTATATTTATTTCATCACCAAATAATTCCCTGATCTTTTCTACGGCATCAAAAAAATGAACTCCATATTCTGGAGCTACAGAAATAGGGAATACAAGCGGATCGAGGTGTATATCTGAAAAATTAATATTATGTTTTTTTGAGATTTCCACAATCTTATTTATATTGGTGACTCTTTCATCAGAATTACTAGGCATCCCATCTTCGCTAGCACCAGTCAAGATTGCACTAGCATTAAATTCTTGTACTAAATCAAAAGTTTCCACTCTTTCTAGTGCAATAGAATTTATCATTGGACTACCTTGTTTTCCTGTATATTGAGCTAAGCCTGCCTGAATTATTTCTGAATTAGAGGAATCTATACTTGGTGGAGCTGAAGAAAATTTCTCTACAATTGAGACCAACCATTTCATTGCTTTAATCTGAATATCAAGCTTATGAGACATCTCGTCAACATTTAGATCTAAGAAGTTTGCGCCTGCCACTTCTTGACGTTTTATTTCATTTTTAATGTAATCAGCAGACTCTTCTTGATCTCTAGAGTCACCAAACAAGCCTTTCCATACAGCAATCATAAAGTGTTTAGCTTGGCCTTGCTGATATGGTTGAGTTTTTTTCATTTCATCAGGAATTGTCATAAATTTTGTCTCCCCTTCAGAATAGTACTTGACTGATTGAACTCCTTCATCATTATCCCCAACTCTTTTTCCATTAAGTCTCAGCACTCTAGTCGCATGTATATTTTCACCAATTACTGTAAATCTTTTCATTTTTTTCCTTTGATTATACTTGATTTAATAACCAATTATCTAATTCTTTTATCCCTCCAAAAGGGAAGAAATGTAGAGAGTCAAAACCATCTAATTTTTTTATCAATTCAGTAGGGGAATGCTTTATCAACTTTGTAATGTCCAAGCCCTGCTTGATTAGAAAATTTGCAGATGAACTTACACCACACACCTTAGCATATTTAATAAGAGTAGTAATTTTTGAAGGTCCTGCCACCCCAATAATAATTTTAGTATCATCTCTTCCAAATTCTTGTATCAAATCTTTGGTTTCGTTTATCCAGGTATTTGTTATTTCTGGTGATAGGCAAAATTGAGTAACTATCGATGTTGAATATTTGTTTTTTTTCAGCCAAATTAGTTTATTTTTTAGAGATTCCTTTGAATTCTTATCATCAGGATTTCCCTCTGGGTGGCCAGCGATTCTTACACTTCTAAAAACAATGTTATTTAATACTCCAGTTTTAAACATATCTATTGTTGAGTCGAATTCACCAACTATATTCTTTACACTTCCCCCTATCGTCAACAAATCCTTGACCCCTATTTCTTTTAAATTTTTTAAAGTTTTATTCAATAAAGATTCATCAGTAATTGATCTTGCAGGTATATGAGGCACTGGGTTAAAGCCGTGAATAATTACTTCCTTGGCAGTATCTATTAAATCTTCCAAAGAGGAGCCTGGGATATGTGTTATATAAACATCCTCAAAAAATTGAGGATTTAGCTCAACAATTTTTGATTTTTGCTTAGGTAATATTTCTATAGAAAATTTTTTCATAACAAATTTGTTTTAGGGCCAGTAATTAAAATATCATAATTTCAATAAAAATAATTTATTGGAGGTATATGAGTAAAGTTGGATTTATAGGTCTAGGGAACATGGGTAGCGGAATGGCACACAATCTTGTAGAAAAAGGAATTTATCTAAACGTATTTACAAGATCAAAATCTAAAATGGTGCCATTTGTTGAAAAAGGTGCGTTTTCTCATAAAAGCATTAAGTCACTGACTAATGATTCTGAGCTTATACTTGCGTGCCTACCTAATGTTGAAACTTCGATTGAAGTTTTTTTAGGAAAAAATGGAATTCTAAGTGAAGCAAAGCCTGGCACGATAATAGTTGATCATAGCACTGTAGATGTTGAAACTTCAAAGTTGATATGGGAAAAATCTTTAGATAAAAATGTATATTTTATTGATGCTCCTATTAGTGGGGGGCCAGTAGGTGCAAATGAAGGGACCTTAACGATAATGTGTGGTGGGGACAGTATAGCGTTTGAAAAAGCTAAACCAATTTTCAATAAAATGGGCACAACTGTTGTTCATATGGGAGGACCAGGAACTGGCACATCCATGAAGATAGTCAATCAGCTTCTGACTTCAGTTAATACTGTTGCTGCAATGGAAGCAGCGATTCTTGCAGACAAATACGGAATAGACTTAAATTCAGTAATAAAAATTCTTTCAAAAAGCTTTGGGGGCAGCAGAATGGTTGAAAGAAATATGCCAATATATATGAAAAAGGACTATGAAAACTCTTCAGCCCCAATAAGAAACATAGTAAAAGACTTAAAAATTATATCTGAAATGAGTAACCAAATGAACTTGGATCTGCCATTAACTAGCTTATCATTAAATTTATTCGAGGAAACGGATAAATTAGATATTGATGAGCCTGATATAGCTAGTGTTGCTATCTATATAAATAAATTATCAAAAGACAAAGAGGTTTAAAATGAATGAATATAAAATAGCAGTAATTCCAGGCGACGGAATAGGAAAAGAAGTGGTCAGAGAAGCTTGCAGAGTACTAGATAGCGTCGCAACTATAAATAACTTTAAGCTCAACTATGATTCTTTTGATTGGGGTTCAGATTTTTATTTTAAAAACAAAAAAATGATGCCTGAAGATGGCTTAGAAATTCTAAGTAACTTTGATGCAATTTTTTTAGGAGCAGTTGGTGACCCAAAAATTCAAGATCACATAACTTTAAATGGGTTACTTTTACCTATAAGGAGAAGATTTGATCAATTTGTATGCCTAAGACCATCTGCTTTGTTTGAAGGCGTTGAGTCTCCATTAAAAGGTATTAATGCAGGAGAAATAGACCTAGTTGTTGTTAGAGAAAATACAGAAGGAGAGTATGCTAATGTTGGAGGCTTTCAATACGAAAATTTTGATGATGAAATTGCGATTCAATCATCTGTTTTTACAAGAAAAGGAACAGAAAGGGTTATAAGGTACGCCTTTGATCTGTCAATGGACAGAAATAAAAAGTTAACATCAATCACCAAATCTAACGCTCAAGGATATTCTATGGTCTTGTGGGATAAGGTTTTTAAAGAGGTATCAAAAGATTACCCAGATGTTAAAACTAATTCATTATTGATCGATGCTGCTTGTATGGATTTCATAAGAAAACCTTCTGAATTCGATGTAGTTGTTGCTAGTAATTTATTTGGTGATATTCTCACAGATATTGCTGCCATGATAACTGGAGGGCTTGGTTTAGCATCAAGCGGAAATATATCAGAAAATAAAGATAACCCCTCTATGTTTGAGCCTACTCATGGAAGTGCTCCTGATATAGAAGGGCAAGATATTGCAAATCCGATGGCACAGATATTAACAGGGGCAATGATGCTGTCTTATTTAGGAGAAAATAATGCCGCAAATTCGATTAGAGAGGCAGTAAAAATTGTTTTAAAGACTGGCAATAGCATTACTGCAGACCTTGGCGGGAATGCTACAACAACTGAATGCGCTGAAGAAGTAATATTAAAATTAGATGAATAATAATTTAAGTAAATTAGGTCTGGGAGGAGCAACTTTTGGGAATGTTCTAGCTGATGGCATTTTTGGTGGTGCAAATCAAGAAAAAACAATTGAAATAATAAATTATGCATACGAATCAGGAATAAAAATATTTGATACTGCCCCTTTGTATGGATTCGGAAGAAGCGAACTATGGTATGGAAGAGCTTTAAAAGGAATAAAGAGAGAGAATATAAATTTAACTTCTAAATGTGGAAGATTAATCAGAAATTCAAGAAATAAAAATAGTTCTAAAATAAATGAAATGGAAATAGATAAGGGTTACGGAGAGCCCATATTTGACTACTCAAAAGACGGAATTAGAAGGTCTACAGAAGAGTCTTTGCTAAGACTAAAAACTGATTATTTAGATACACTTTTGCTCCATGATCCTGATCAAGGGGGCCTAGAAAGAGAAGCAGTTCGATTTGCATTCCCAGAAATGTTAAAGATGAAAGAAGAAGGTATCATTAAAAACATTGGCTGCGGAATGAATGAATGCGAAATGCCTATTCGTTTTATGGAGAATATAGACTTGGATAAAATACTTTTAGCAGGAAGATACACTCTTTTAGAAAATACTAAGTCAACTAAATTCATGAAAATGTGTGCCCAGAAAGGTGTTCGGGTGATTATAGGAGGACCTTATAATAGCGGGATTTTAGCAAGAGATCTTAATTCTCCAGTTTCATATAACTATGAAATTGCTCCTATTCATTTAATCAATAAGGCAAAAAATATCGAAAAAACTACAAACAAATTTAACATTTCATTAAAATCTGCTGCTTTAAATTTTGTTTTGAACAACTCTCAAGTTTTTTCTGTTGTTCCAGGCATGAGCTCAATAAATGAAGTAAAAGATAATATAGATATAGCAAATGAAACTATACCTCCAGAATTATGGGCTAGTCTTTCAGAAAATAAATTTATATAAAAATTATCAAGATTAAAGAAATCATAACTAAAAATATAAGGGTTAAAACAATGGGGCGCCTAATACTGAATTGAATCATTTTTTTTTGATTTTTATTATTTTTTTCTATGCATTCTACACATGTGCAGTAGGGGGGGTGCCCTTCTCTGTATGACCTGTCATCCATTTGTTTTATTTTTCCTATTGCTAGTTTATACTCAATACAAGTAGTAATTAAATTATTAATTTATCAACATTTAATATGTCCTTTGAATCAGAAAATACAATGCCTAACATAATTTTATGCGTTTTCCCTCATTTGGAAAAAATATTATTGTTAAATTCTATTGATTCCACTAAAAATATTATTACATTGAATTCTAAAATTATGTTTAATGATGACTTCTATGATTCTATTGAATCAAAATTCAGCAAAGAGATAAGATCTGGAGGGTTTTCAATATTAAGCCCAAATGGAGTTCCTGAAAAAATTGAAACCATACTAAGAGATGAAACTATAGCAAGAATAATGGATTCAGTTAGAGAGGAGTTGGGGTATTTTAAAGAAATATCTCATGAGCTAATTTCTATTTTTTTCTTTTCTGGGCAAGTCCTGAGCTTCAATAAAAAAGAATTAATGTCAGCAATATCAGTTATATATAAAGACAAGTTTAGTGAAGAGTTGCTGGAAGAAATGGCTGAAACGTTATTTCGTCTGTCATTAGAAGAAAAAAGTATAATTGAAAAAGTAAAAAATAATGATCTTTACGATTTAATTACAGGTCAGCAAGGTGAATTTGCTACAATTTGGGACAAAGACAGCATTACTTAGTTAAAAAATTAATATGATATCAAGAAGTTCCAATGAAATAAGAAAAATATTTTTAGATTTTTTTAATTCAAAAGACCATCTTATTCATCCGCCATCATCGTTAATACCTTCTAATGATCCAACATTGCTCCTAACTAACTCTGGAATGGCTCAGTTTAAATCATATTTTGCTGGAGAATCTGAACCTCCCAATGAAAGAATAGCAACAGCACAAAAATCTTTCAGAACAACAGATATAGACGAAGTAGGTGATACAACTCATCTAACATTATTTGAAATGCTGGGAAATTTTTCATTTGGAAATTATTTTAAAGAAGATGCATGTAAATGGGCGCTAGAATTAATGACTGATCATTTAGGATTTAAATATGAAAAAATCTTTATTACAGTACACAATGATGACAAAGAGTGTGCAAAAATCTGGGAAAATATAGGTATACCGAAAGAAAAAATTTACTTTTTTGATGACAAAGATAACTGGTGGGGGCCAGCAGGGGATGAAGGTCCTTGCGGTCCTTGCAGTGAGCTTCATTACTATATTGGAAATGAAAATGAAAAGGATTTTAAAAAACTTTCAAAATCAAAATCTTGGGGTCCTAATATTCATGAAGATTTTGTTGAACTCTACAACTTAGTGTTTACACAGTTTTATCACCATATAGATGGAACAAGAAAAGAGTTACCCAAAAAGAATATAGACACCGGGATGGGACTAGAAAGGGTTGCTACTATTTTACAAGGAAAAAATTCTATCTATGAAACTGACTTGTTCCGAGATGTAATAAAAGAAATTGAAAATGCTTCAGGATATAAATGGCAACAAAACAAAAAAATTGGATCTACAAATTCTAATAAAGCAATGGCAGTTTTAGCAGAGCATTCTAGATCTGCAACATTTTTGATTGCAGATGGAGTAATACCCGAAAATATAGGGAGAGGCTACATACTAAGAAGGTTGATTAGAAAAGCGATGAGGTATGGATTAGAACTAAACTTAAGAGAGGATTTTTTAATAGTTCTGGCTGAAATAATTGCTAAAAATATGTCTGATTTTTATCCTGAGCTAGAAGATAACCTAAGCTTCATAAAAAAAGTTCTTGAGAATGAATGTACTAGTTTCTCCAAAACATTAAAAACGGGCTCAAAAATTTTAGAAGACTTCTCTTCTAATAGAGTGAACTTAGAAAAGCATATTAAAAAGATTGATGCCGACAATAAAGGCGATGAAGAATTTATACTAAAATTTATAGAAAGTGAAATAGGCAAGCAGGGCATAATCAGTGACTTATTACAAAAAGAATTAAAATTAGGCGAATCACTTAACATTACCAATAAAAATTATTTTTCTTCCTTAAGAAAAAATATAATGACTACTTCATGGAGCAAAGAAATTTCATATTTAGAAGCTTGCTATTTATATGATACTCTTGGCTTTCCTTACGAAGTAACATTTGAGTACTGCGCTCAACAGAACCTCATGCTTAACAGGCAAAAGTTCGATAATTTAATGTCTAATCTCCAAAAGCTGTCCAAAACTACTAGCGATTTTGGAGGAGACAAGAGTTTAGTTAATTTGATATCGGAAATGAAAATTAATAAAACTGCTTTTAAAGGTTATATAAAAACTACCTCAGAATCAAAAGTCTCTGCATTATTAGATAATCATCTTGCGGCAAGCATAGGCAAGGCAAAAAAGGGTGATGTAATTTATGTATTATTAGATGAAACTCCATTTTATCCTGAAGGTGGGGGGCAAGTTGGGGACAAAGGTCTACTATCAAACGAAAAAGTCGAGTTAGAAGTTTTAGACACAACATCAGAAGTAGATGGTTATATATTTCATAAATGCAAAGTTACTCTTGGAGTTGTTTCTACTGGTGTATCTCTCAACTCAAAAGTTGATGTAGATCTAAGAAATGGATCAAAAAGGAACCATACTGGAACACATTTATTACATGCGTCTCTTAGAGAGATACTAGGAAAACATGTTCATCAGCAAGGATCTTTTGTATCTCCAGATCGACTGAGGTTCGATTTTACTCATCTAAATAAAATGTCTAAAGAAGAACTAAATAAAATTGAAAAGCTAATGAATTCAAAAATTCGGGCTAATTTACCAGTTAAAAAACATGAGACTTCTTATTCAGAGGCTATAAATAATGGAGCTATTGCCTTCTTTGGGGATAAATATGGCAAAGATGTAAGGACTGTAGAAATATCGAATGGATCTAAGTTTAGTTATGAATTATGCGGCGGAACGCATTGTGAATATACCGGAGAAATTGGATCGTTTTATATTATTTCAGAGTCTAGTATTGCGTCAGGTGTTAGAAGGATAGAAGCGGTAACTGGAATAAATGCAGAAAATTATGCAAAAAAACAATTTGATCTGCTAAGAACTATATCTAATGATTTAAATGTATCAACTGATGAAATTCCATCAAAAATTTTACAATTTAATAAACAGATAAAAGATTTAAAAAAAGAAATAAGTTCAAGCGAGAATAATAATACAAAAAAAATAATTAATGATTTAACCGAAAAAGCAGAAAAGATTGGTGATTCAAGCTGCATCATCCAGGAAGTTAATTTTGATGCAAAAGAAATTAGAAATACTGCAGAACAACTAAAAGAGAAAATTAATGGTATCGCTGCATTATTTTCAACTTCAGACAATAAAGTAACAGTTGTTATTGCGATTAATAAAAGCCTGACAAACAAACTTAATTCTGAAAAAATAATAAAAGAGATTGGCCCTATTATTGGAGGTGGTGGTGGTGGTAAGCCAGATATGGCTCAAGCTGGTGGGTCAAACTTAAAAGGAATTCGTGAAGCAATGGAATTAACACGATCATTAATCAAAAATGGACTCAAATAACACAAATAATATCCTTGGTCTTGATTATGGTGAGAGAAGAATTGGAGTATCTATTTCTGTCTTAAATGGAAAGATGGCTGTCCCTCATTCGATTATCTCATATAAAAAAACAGAAGATGCGTTAGATCAATTAAAAAAAATCATTCTAGAATACAAAGCTAAAATGATTGTTTTAGGGTTACCAATTACAATGAAAAACAAAGAGGGATTCAAAGCTGAAGAGGTAATTAAATTTAAAGAAATTTTAGAAGATGAGACTAATTTAGAGGTCATTTTAGAAGATGAAAGGCTATCTACTTTGCAAGCAAAAAAAGCTATAGATCCAAATTCAAAGAATAAATATGTAGACGACTCCTCTGCAACAATAATTTTAAATAGTTTTTTAGAAAAGAAGGCAAGACAGACATGAAAAAAATCGGAATACTCGGAAATCCCTTGTCTCACTCTCTATCCCCGGTTATGCACAATGCAGCTATAAAACATCTAAAATTAAATTTAGGATTTGAGAAATGGGAAATTCCCTTGAATTCTTTAGAAGATTTTTTCTCAAATTTGAAAAAAAATCAAATTATAGGAGGTTGCGTAACTATCCCTTTTAAAGAAGAGTTATTTAATTATTGTTCAGATTTGCATGATAGTGTAAAGAGAATTGGCGCAATCAATTGGTTCAAGGCAGAAGAAGGAGGAATAAAGGGGTTCAATACGGATCATATTGGTTTTTACAATTCATTGCCTGAACAAATAAAAAAGTCACTAGGCAATATTAATATTGTTGTTATAGGTGCCGGAGGATCATCAAAAGCTGTGGTTGAATCTCTTATTTCAAAAGGCTCTAAAAAATTATCCATAATAAACAGAACAATCAAGAACGCAGATTATATTTCTTCTAAATATCCCAACTCAAATATTATTACTTCTGAAATTTACGATAAGAATTCAGAAAAATTAATAAGTGAGGCCAATCTAATAATTAATACAACATCACTAGGCATGAGCAGTGGGCCTGATTCTCGCAACTCAGTTGTTAATGATATAAGACTAAATAAAGATGTAGTTGGCTTTGATCTAGTTTATTCCCCAATAAAAACTCCCTTTTTAACTACAATAGAAAATTGTGGCGGAGAGGCCATAACAGGAGTGTCCATGCTAATCCATCAAGCTATAGAAGGATTAGAACTTATTACTGGGGAAAATTGTCCTTACGAAATAATGGAAAAATCAATCATTAGCGAATTGTAATAACTACTGTTAAAGCTATAAACTCTTTATAAGGAGCAAAATATGTTTAGATTTTTAACAGCTGGCGAATCACATGGACCTGGATTATCTGTTCTATTAGACGGGATGCCAGCCGGATTAGATATATCAGAGGATGATATAAAAATTGATCTTCAAAGAAGGCAAAAAGGGTTTGGTAGAGGAGGCAGAATGAAAATAGAAAAAGATCATGCTGTCATAAAATCAGGCATTAGGCATGGAACTTCCTTGGGCTCCCCAATATCACTATGGATTGAAAATCTTGATCATAAAAATTGGGAAGGGGCGATGTCCCCATATCCAGTGGATGATTCAGTAGATAAAAAAGAGTTTGCCAATACCGTTCCTGGTCATGCCGATTTTGCTGGGGCCTTAAAATACAAACAACACGACCTTAGAAATGTTCTTGAACGAGCAAGTGCACGTGAAACAACAGCTAGAGTGGCAGCAGGAGCAATTTGTAAAATATTTTTATCAAAGTTCGAGATTCACATAAAAAGTAAAGTTCTATCAATTGGAGAAATAGATGCAGGCACGGAAGAAGACATTAACAATACAGACTGGGAGTATGCTGAAACCTCAGAAGTAAGAACAACTTCGCCAGAATTAGAAAAGAAATTTATTGGTGCAATTTTAAAATCTAAAAAAGAGAGGACTACTATAGGAGGAGTATTTCAAGTAGTTGCATTTAACTTGCCTGTTGGTTTGGGAAGCTTTTCCCAATGGGACAGAAAATTAGATGGAAAAATTGCTCAAGCCATGATGAGCATCAACGCTGTAAAAGGTGTAGAGATAGGTAATGGATTTAAAAATACAAAAAAACCAGGAAAAGATGTTCAGGATGTCATTGTTCCTGATAAAAAAGATAAAAGGAATTTTAAGCATCTCACAAACCATGCGGGCGGCCTCGAAGGTGGAGTAACAAATGGAGAGCCAATAATAGTTAATGTTGCTATTAAGCCAATTGCAACTATGACTAATCCACTTCCTTCAGTTGACATAAACACAGGAAAGGTAGTTGACGCCCAGTACAATAGAAGTGACATATGCCAAGTACCTCCAGCATGTGTAATAGGCGAAGCTATGCTAGCTATCTCACTTACAGATGTGATATTAGAAAAATTCGGAGGAGATCATATTGATGAAATAATATCCAATATTTCTAATTACACCAACACGCATAATGAGTTTGGTGGAAAATAATATCGAATATAATCGGATTTTTCTGGTCGGACAATCAGGCTCAGGGAAAACTTCCTGTGGCAAGGCATTATCGGATTTAATTAATTGGAAATTTATTGATACAGATGAAGAATTAATATTAAAACATGGAAAATCTATAGATGATATTTTTAAGGAAAGCGGAGAAAAATTTTTTAGGTCTGAAGAATTAATGATTGCTAAAGAATTAATTAAAAAAGACAAAATAGTTATTTCAACTGGAGGAGGGATGCCTGAGATTGAAAATATAATGGGGCTAATGAATCATTTTGGGGCAACATTTTGGCTGCAAACTAGTCCCTCAGAAATAGAGAGCAGACTAATGAAATCTAATAAGAGCCACAGGCCTCTTCTATTTAATAATAATCTAAGCTTAATCGAAAATTTAGAACAACAAGCAAAAAAAAGATATTCTTTGTATTCAAGGGCATCATTTCATATTGATACAGATAATAAGAATATGGAAGATGTTGCCCTAGAAATTAAAAACATAATTTGTATAAAACATGAATAATTCTACACTTGCAGGTCAAATTAAATCTCAACAGGGTGACTATAGTATTCATGTTGGCGAAGGTATATTGGATAAAATATATAGCCTTTCAAAAAATGAAATTAATAATTCAAGAGTATTTCTAATATCTGATATAAAAGTATTTTCAGGTCTTGGAACAAATATAATTAAAACTTTTGAATCTAACTCAATTAAGGTCGAGTCTCTTTCTGTAGAATTAGATGAAACCAAAAAAAACTTATCCACTGTAGACAAGATTTATGAGTGGCTCCATGAAAAAGGCGCTGAAAGATCTGATATTATTTTTTCTCTTGGAGGAGGCGTTGCAACAGATCTTATAGGATATGCAGCAGCTACATGGCTAAGAGGAATCAGATTAATCCATATTCCAACTACTTTAGCCTCAATGGTTGATGCATCAATAGGAGGTAAAACCGCAGTAAATTTAAAGCGAGGCAAAAATCTTGTAGGAGCTTTCCATCAGCCAAAATTAATAATTATGGACACTAAAAGTCTCTCTACTTTAAAGCAAAGAGAAATGAATTCTGGGTGGGCAGAGGCCTTAAAGCATTCTTTTTTATTTGATAAAGACCTATTTAATAAATTTAAAAACAATCATAGCAAATTGCTTAATAAAGATGAGCCTTTTTTTACTGACGCCATTAAAAGAAGTGTTGAAATTAAAGCTGAAATTGTATCTAAAGATGAATATGAGACAGGCAAAGATAGGATTAAGTTAAATTTTGGTCATACCATTGGGCATGCACTTGAGTCAGCCACATCATACAGCAATTTACTCCATGGAGAAGCTGTTAGTATAGGAATGGTAGTAGCAGCCAACATATCCTCAGCACTATCCTATTGCCAAGAAAATTTAGTGGACGAAATAAAAAATATTCTAGAGGCGTATAATCTGCCAACAAGAATCCCTAAAAACATAAATTTAGATAATCTTTACACTATTGCTAAATCAGATAAAAAAGTAAGGGCTGGGAAGATAAATTGGGTACTACTAAAAGAAATAGGCGAATCAAAAATTGTTAATGACGTTCCTGATCAAGTTGTTACTGATTCCCTTAGATCTAGCCAATAGATCCACCTGCAACAGCAGGTACTATGCTTAATTCGTCATTGTCATTCACTTGGGTATTAATACCATCAAGATATCTGATATCTTCACCATCAATGAAAATGTTCACATATTTATGCAATTGATTATCATTATCTAGAACTTTATTTAAAATTCCAGGATATAAATTATTCAAAGCTAGAATTACATTTTGAACAGAAGAACTTTCGTCATCAAGCTCTATATTAACTTTTCTCTCCTCATTAGTTAGATTTCTTAAAGGCGAGGGTATAATAACTATTATATTCATTTTTTTACACTGTTTAATTGAACAAAGATATTATACACAACATGAGTATTATAGAAAGACTATCAAGTAATCCAATATTATTAACAGATTTAGATGGAACTATCCTATACAATGGCTCAATATCAGAAGAGTTAGAAAAATTAAGCACTAAACTTAAAAACATTGGGATTCACTTTACGTTCGCAACTGGAAGAAGTAAAATTCCTGCACTAAAATATGCTCGGCAGTTAAATATAGATATACCAATTATTTGTTCAGGCGGGGCAATAATGACAGACACTGAGACTGGAAGTGACATATATAGGCATGAAATAAATGAAAGGCTTGCAATTCAAATTATTGAAAACTTAAACCCAAGTATAAATATAGCTATTTATAGCAATGATCAAATATATATACATAAAAAATTTAAATGGATTGAAGATTACTGCAAAAGACAAAAAATAATGCTTAATCAGGTTAATAATTTAATAAAAATACCAAATAAAATTGTAATTCTTTTAGTAAGTAATGAAGAAGAAATCGACAGTACTCATAAAAATTTAAAAAAAGATTATAGTAACTTAGAAATAAATAAGGTTTTCCCTAATATGTGCGAGATTTCATCTGAAAGAGGAAGTAAAATAAATGCTGCTATGGACCTCTTGAAATTATTAAACTTATCCAAAGACGACCTATTCTATTTTGGAGATGGCTCTGCAGATTTAAATCTTATCAAATATGCTAAATATGGATTTACTGTAAAAGGCAGCTTTGCCTCCCAAATGATACCTGAAGTAAATTCAATAGAAGCTCCTAATAGACTAGGATTTGTCAACTACATCAATTCAATAATCTAGAATTTTTTAATTGCTTATTTATTTTTTTTGCTATTCCTGGGCCTTCGTAAATTAAAGCTGAATATACTTGAATAGCATTAGCGCCAGATTCTAATAATTTCTTGGCATCTTTAAAATTTGATACTCCTCCTGAGCAAATAATTACGGCATCTTTAAATTTGGGTCTTAGGTAGTCCAAAATTTTTAAAGTTTCGTTAAATAGAGGGGCGCCACTTTTACCTCCATTCCCAACTTTTAATCTAGAATCACTTATTGGCTTTGTGTTAGCAATAACAATCCCTGTTTTATTAAATTTTGAGATGGCTTTTAAAATATTTTCATAAATTTCTAAGTTTTTAACTCTTGGCAATTTGATTAAAACTGGAGCATCAGTAATATTGCGTGCTTTAGTAATTATTGAATGGACTGATTCAGGGTTTATAAATTTCCTTAGGTCCTTAGTGTTAGGACTAGAAATATTTATTTCAAATCCAAAGCAATGACCTTTAAAAACTAAAATATTTTGTATAATTTCATCTTCATTTAGCCCTGAAACTGACACGATTATCCTGTCTTTAACATTTTTTAATCTTTTTAGTCTTTTTAAAATAACTTTTGATCCATCACTAGGGAAGGAAAGTGAGTTCAATAAAGATTTCTCATTAATTAATCGAATTAGCCTAGGTTTAGGATTGCCTTTTCTTGGGTTTTTCATAACAGTGCCTACAACTGAGAATCCATAGCCCATATTTAAATATTTATTAGTAGATTTACAATTCTTATCTAGGCCAGCTGCTATTCCAATTGGACTAGGGATTTTTTTTTCAAATAACGTTATTTCTGTTGATTTACTGAATTTATTCTTAAACAAAAAATTTGGAGCAAAATAAAGAAAATTTTCTACAATAATATGTGCCATTTCAGGCGGAAAAAGAAATAATATCTTCTTTATTAAATATTTATAACTCAGATCTAAAATCATACTAATTGCAATTTTATAATAAAAACATTAAATTCATTTTGTCATATGAAATCTTTCTTATCATCATTTCAATATCCTGGGTATAGAATTCTATGGATAACAAGTGTTACTCTTATTCTAGCCATCCAAATGGCAATGCCTTCTAGGGCATTGCTTACAGACGATTTAACCAATAGTGCATTTATTTCTGGAATTGTGAGTATGGGTTTTGCTCCAGCATTGCTCCTGTTTTCAATAATAGGAGGGATAATAGGTGATAAATTTGAGAACAGACGAATTATGCAAATTGTTCAGGTCGGCTTTTTTCTTTCCTCATTGTCTACTTGGATTTTAATTGAATTAGGCCTCATAAATTGGCATTTCTTATTTTTTGTTTCTTTAATTCAAGGTGCACTTTTTTCATTTCAACTTCCAGCAAGATATTCTTTCATACCAAAAATTGTGCCCGAAGAAAGTGTGAGTAATGGCATAGCTTTATTATCATCTGGGATGGCTTTAGTAACTATTTTTTCTGGCTCAGCAGTGGGATATCTATACGGAAAATACGGACCTGGAAATGTATTTTTAATCATATCAGCTATTCAGTTTTGCGCTTTTATTTTGGCATTACGTCTACCTAAAACAGAAAAAAGTGACTTGATTTCAGGAAGTTATGTTTCTGAGATGAAAAAATCTTTTGAATATCTAATTGGTAATAAGATGGTGTTGGCTATTTTAATTTCTTCCCTAATTGTAAGTATGATAGCTATGCCAATAAGATTACAACTGCCTATAATTGCCAGAAGATTATATATGGTGTCTCCTCAAGAAATAGGATTGATGCTAACCATGGCTGGTGTTGGTGCAGTAATTGGAACCCTATTAATCTCAACTTTAAAAAAGGGTAGGTTAAGATTTACTATTTTTCTATTATCGGCTTTTGGGTTAGGTTTTTGTACTTTGACATTTGGCTTAGCTCCTGAATACTCCATAGGCTTAGTTGTTATGGTTTTCTTTGGTGCATTTGAGCAAATAAGAATGGCTTTAAGCAACATACTTACTATGGAATATACAGACAGTAAGTATCGAGCAAGAATGATGGGGTTTTTCATGTTAAATTTTGCGTCTATTCCAATTGGAGCATTACCAATTGGATACGGAATTGATAAAATTGGCGCTATAAATACATTAATATTTGATGGTATAGCGCTAATTAGCATTCTATTAATTTTGGTGCTTATATCTGATTCTTTCAGAAAAATAAAATAATGACTTTAGAAAAAATAAAAATAATTTCAAATTTTATTAAGTTTGAACACTCACTCTTTGCATTGCCATTTGCACTTAGTGCATACCTTTTAGTGGTCAAACATAATCAATTTAGTCTTCTAAATCTATTATTAATTATGATTGCGTTAATATCTGCCAGAACGTATGGAATGGCTATTAATAGAATTATAGATAGGAATATTGACTCTAAAAATCCTAGAACTATGCATAGAGAGCTTATAACTAAAAAGATAAGCGCAAGAGATGCATATCTAGTCTCTTTCGTAGCCTTAATCATCTTTTATATATCTTTAATGAGCTTCAATAGCATTGTTTTTTTACTGTCTCCCATTGTTATTGCTGTTTTTACTATCTATCCATTCACAAAAAGATTTACCTATATGTGTCATCATTTTCTTGGATTGGTATATCTAATTGCTCCTCCAGCTGTAGAAATAGCATTAACCGGAAGTTTTTCTTTATCTATATTTCTCCTAGGCTTATCAGGTTTTTTTTGGGTGTCGGGATTTGATATAATTTACGCGATTCTAGATATAGAATTTGATAAAAAGAATAATATTTTCTCAATGCCTTCAAAATTGGGTATTAAGCAATCAAAGATTATCTCATGGGTCTCACATTTAATAACAATAATTCTTATATGTTCAATCGGTTTTGTTGAAAATCTGGGGCTAATTTATTGGATTGGTTGTACAATATTGTTTGGATTATTTATTAGGGAGCATTTTTTGATTCTAAAAATAGATAAAAATAATATAAACAAAGCTTTTTTTAATATGAATGCACAAATATCTATAGTGCTTCTTATAATGTTTGCTTTAAGCACATTGATTCAATGAATAAGTATATTTTAGGTATTTCAGGAGGAAGTGGGGCCTTATATAGCTTAGCTGTCTTAAAAGGTATTTGTGATTCAGGAAATATTTGCTATTTAGTCACATCTAAGCCGGGCAGAAGAGTATTATCTTTAGAGACAGGTTTAAATCTTGTTGGCAAACCTGCTTCAGACAAAAAAATTCTTCAAGATAATTTAAGTATTGATGATGAAAAATTAGAAGTTATTGATGAAAATGATGTTGGAGCTAATATTGCTAGTGGTTCATTTAGAACAAAAGGGATGGCCATTGTTCCTTGCTCTACAGGAACACTAGGAAGTATAGCTAATGGGATTTCTAGAGGTTTAATAGAAAGAGCAGCAGATGTATGCCTAAAAGAAAGGAGAACACTAATAGTAGTCCCAAGAGAAACTCCTTATAGTTTAATTCACCTTGAGAATATGACTAAATTAACAAAAGCAGGTGCAATAGTGCTTCCAGCTTCCCCAGGCTTTTACAATCTTCCAAAAAATATTGATGATTTAGTAAATATGGTTTCCTCAAGAATTTTAGAAAAGCTGGAAATAGTTTCATCAAACTTAAAAGAGTGGGAAGGGACTTAGTTGGTTTCAGATTTCAGAACTTTTGTTGAAAAACTTGAAAAAGAAGGTGAGCTGCATAGAGTTTCAGAAGAAGTTGACCCAAGCTTAGAAATTACTGAAATTGCAATTAAAGCTCAAATAGAAAATAAACCTGCAATTTTATTTGAAAATGTAAAAGGCTCTAAGTTTCCTCTAGCAATAAATACATTTGCTAGCGAAAAAAGGATTGATGTTGCATTAGGGCAGAATCCTGAAGAAATTGGCATAGAACTACTTAATTTTGTTGATGCAATGAGGCCCCCTAACCTTAAAAAGATTTTCGCGCAAAGAAAAACAATAAAAAGAATTTTAGCGTTCCCTCCAAAAAAAAATAGCAATAGGCTCCCTAATTTGATTTTAAAAAATGGACTTGAAGACTTACCCATATTGAAATGTTGGCCAGAAGATGGAGGGAAGTTTATTACTCTTCCATTAGTTCAAACTACGGATCCTATAAGCAAAGCCTCAAATTTAGGAATGTACAGGATGCATGTTTACGATAATTTCTCTACTGGAATGCATATGCAAATTGGTAAAGGCGGAGGATATCACTATAAAGAAGCAGAGAAGCTTGGAAAGGATCTACCTCTAGCTGTAACTCTAGGAGGAGACCCTGTTCTTACAATAGCATCAATAATGGCGCTTCCAGAAGGGATTGGAGAATTAGAATTCGCAGGATTAGTGAGAGGAAAAAGGACAAAGCTTTCAAAATCTAAAACAATAGATATGCGCACTCCATCAACTGGGGAATTTCTAATTGAAGGATACTTAAAACCAGATGAAAGAAGGCTTGAGGGCCCTTTTGGAGATCATTTTGGTCATTATTCTGAAGCAGGCAACTATCCAGTGTTTCATATAAATAATGTCTTCTATAGAGAAGATGCAATTTATCCAGCTACAGTTGTTGGCAAGCCACCTCAAGAAGATAAATACTTAGGAGATTGTACCCAAAATATTCTCAAGCCTTTGATTAAGGTTATACATCCAGAAATACATGATCTATGGGCATATTTTGAAGCTGGATTTCACAGCTTCCTTGTAGTTTCTACTGAAAATAGGTATGCACGAGAAGCTTATAAAACCGGTTTATCAATACTAGGGCTTGGGCAGCTTTCGCTTACCAAAGTAATGGTTCTAGTGGATAAACATGTTAACGTGAAAAACAAAGGGGATGTTTTAGAAGAAATTAGAAAAAATTTTGATCCCACAGACTCTATTATGCTTATTTCTCAAGCTCCTTCAGATACATTAGATTTCACGTCAAAAAAAACTCATCATGGGAATAAACTTATTATTAATGCAACATCAAAAAATACAAAAATACAAAATTTACCTCCTGTCCTTCCAAAAGATTTATCAGTTATAGATTCCAGAATTGAGGATTGGAGACTAATTAAGAACACTCTGCTTGTTATTAAAGTAAAAAATAATGGGGCAGAAGTGATAAAAAATATATTAAAAAGCCCCTTAATATCTAACATAAAAATTATCGCTGCAGTCTCGACTGACATAAACCTAAATAATGACGTGGAAATAATGTGGGGAATATTCACAAGATTTGACCCAGGAGATGATATTTATTTTAATAAACAGGAATTTGTTGGTGCTATTCCAAAATATGAAGGAATTTTGGGCATAGATGCTACGTGGAAAGGTGGTTACCAAAAGACTCTAGAAATGGATGCTAAAATAGTAAAAAAGGTAGAAGAAAAATGGGAAACTTATTGGAAATAGAAAATATTATTTCATCAGACAAAAAGTTAAATAAGATTGCTGAAAAAATTATAAGTAAGCAGAGATTAAACTTTGAAGATGGGGTTAATCTATTTGAAACTGAAGATATCCATACTTTAGGTAAACTCGCAGATATTAAAAAAAGGGAAGTTTCAGGCGATAAAGTTTTCTTTGTTTTAAATAGACACGTAAACCCTACTAATATATGTGTTTTGAGTTGCAGTTTTTGCGATTTTGCCAAAAAGAAAGGTGATGATGATGCTTACGAAATGACTGTAGAAGAAATTCTAGGAAGCATAAACGATGAAATGCGCGAAGTTCACATGGTTGGGGGCCATCATCCAACTTGGAAGTTCGAATACTATGAAGAAATAGTTAGGTCTATAAGAGGTAAGCATCCTAATTTGCACATAAAAGGATTTACTGCAGCTGAAATTGATTATTTTCATAAAAGATGGAAGATTGACCCAGAAGAATCGCTTGCAAGACTGAAAGAAGCAGGGCTAACCTCAATGCCTGGAGGAGGCGCAGAAGTTTTTTCTCCAAGGGTTCATAAAATGTTGTTGCCAGGCAAATCTAAAGCTTCTAGATGGCAAGAGATTCATAAAATAGCTCATAAACAAGGAATAAAATCGAACTGCACTATGCTATATGGCCACATAGAAACAATTGAGGAAAGAGTGGATCATTTTATACAACTTAGAGATTTGCAGGATGAAACAAATGGTTTCTTAGCATTTATCCCTCTCCAATATCAAACAGGCACAACACAACTAACAGACAATCCAGCAACACCGTTAGATGATTTAAAAATGATATCTTTATCTAGGCTTATGCTGGATAACATTAGTCATATTAAATCTTACTGGGTAACGATCGGAGAACAAACTGCATCAATTGGACTTAATTTTGGAGCTGATGATTTAGATGGAACAATAGTGAAAGAAAATATAATGCATGCTGCAAAAGCTAACTCACCAGGAGGATTGGCTATGGAGAAAATGATTTATCTAATTAAGGAAGCTAGAAAAATCCCTGTTGAAAGGGATGCTTTATATAACGAAATAAAAGTTTATGATGACTAATATTGGCAAAATGCCATATTTAAATTCTGAAATCTTTTACCTAAAAAAGGAAGATAATTTTAATTATATTTATTTAACTCCAAAAGAAATGGGTAAATCAATTCAAAATGGGTATATAGATGCAGGGCCAATTTCGCTGATCGATTTTATTAACACCAAATCATTACAACCTCTGATGAATTATTGTGTTTCAACGAAAAAATATGCGAACAGTGTATTTATTTTTTCAAAAAAGAAACTTGGTGAAATAAAAAATATATACATAACAGATGAAACATCCACATCTGTCATGCTAATGAAAGTCTTAAATCATTTCTACTGGAAGAATGATATCTTCGAGATCTCTAAAGAAGTAAATAATGCTGACTCTCAATTATTAATTGGAGATAGAGCCTTAATTATGAAATTATCCAATGATAACCAATATGATCATATAATTGATTTAGGTTTTGAATGGTATAAATTTACTTCCTTGCCATTTGTGTTTGCATTATGGGCTCACAATAATTTAGACACCACTCAAATTAATAATCTCAAGGAATGCATTGATTATGGTCTTAATAATTATGATAATTCTATTAAATTAATCATTGAGAAAAGAGGATCAGATTTTTTTTCCTCTGAAATTATTACCAATTACATCAAAGGTTTTAATTATGAATTAACAAAACCAGAAAATAATGCAATAACAACCTTCAAAGAGATGTATAATAAATTAAACAATATTTATTCAAATAATTCATAAATAAATGCTAGAAAAAATAACAACCAAAGTTTTAAATGACAAAAGAATTAATGAAGAAGAAGCTATTTTCTTATATAGAGACTTAGATTTATTAACCTTAGGTCAGTTAGCGCAACAAAGAAGGCACAGACTAGTGCCCAATAAGTCAGTTTCATTTGTAATAGACACAAACCTAAATTACACAAATATTTGTGATGCTTATTGCAGTTTTTGTGCATTTTATAGAACTGACCCCGACGACCCATCCTCATATACTTATAGTGTTGATGAGATGATAAAAAAAATAAGAAAAGCTCGCAACAAAGGCTGCACTACAATTCTTATGCAAGGAGGCTTAAACAGGGAGATACCTTTTAATTTCTATACCGAAATCGTCTCTAGAACAGTTAAGGAATTTCCTGATATAACACCTCATTTTTTTTCTGCCCCAGAAATTATAAAAATGACCGAAGTATCAGGCCTCACTATAAAAGAAGTTTTCCAAGAACTAAAAAAGGCAGGGCAAAGAACAATGCCTGGAGGAGGTTCTGAAATATTATCAAATGAAATTAAATCTAAAATCAGCAAGTTTAAGCCAAAAAATTCTGTTGATCAATGGACTGATGTTCATAGAAATGCTCATGAAACAGGGATTTATACAACAGCAACAATGATGTATGGTCACTTGGAAAATGATCAAGATATTATTGAAACTCTAAGTCATATCAGGACAGTGCAAGATGAAGCAATTAATTCAAAGCCAGCAAGATTTACAGCTTTCATTCCATGGTCATTTAAAAAAGATAATACTGCACTAGGAAAAAAAATAGATAAAGAGGCAGGCCCAAATCAATATTTAAGAATAATAGCGCTTTCTCGACTTTATTTAGATAACATAAATCATATTCAGGCTTCTTGGTTCTCTGAGGGATATAAAACTGGGCAAATTGCACTTTCCTTTGGGGCGGATGATTTCGGAGGAACACTATTTGATGAAAACGTTATGTTATCTGCGGGTTTTTATAACAGGACATCTGTTGAAGGAATAAAAAAATTAATCAATGATGCAGGCTTTGAAGCAACTCAAAGAACAACAGAATATGATCTTATAGAAGAAATGAGTAAAGCAACATAATGGAAAAAGAAGTAATTTTTGGACATAGCCCAGACTCAGATGATGCTTTTATGTACTATGGAATTGCAAGTGAAAATGTAAAACTTGATGGCTACAAAATATCTCATTTAATGGAAGATATTGAATCGCTTAACCTAAGATCTGAAAAGGGGGAACTTGACGTAACCGCTATATCTGTTGCTCATTACCCAAATGTTAGTAATCATTATCAAATAATGAGCTGTGGTTCTTCAGTAGGAAGAAATTATGGCCCAGTTCTTGTATCAAAAAATTATAAATCAATTGATGAACTAAAAGGCAAGAAGATAGGTATACCTGGAAGATTCACAACTTCTTATATGTTATTTCAAATATTTGCAGGAAAAGGCTTAGATGTTGAATTCATGCATTTTGAAAAAATCATGAGGTCTATTGACAGGGGAGAAGTAGATGCTGGAGTGCTTTTACATGAAGGGCAAATATTATTTGAAAAAGATGGCTTCAATAAAATTTTAGATCTTGGAGAGGAGTGGTATAAAAAAACGGATTTGCCTATTCCTTTAGGTGTTGATTTAGTTAATAGAAAATTCGACTTAAAATTACGAGAAGATTTAACTACAGTTTTCTATAATAGCGTTAAATACGCAATTGAGAATGAAAATGATGCTTTAAAATATGCTATGCAATATGGGAGAAATCTTTCTTTAGAAGAAGCAAGAAAATTTGTCCGAATGTATGTAAATAAAGATACTTTAGATATGGGGCAGGAGGGGCTTAGTGCAATTAATAAATTATTCGATCTTGCAATCCAAAATGGAATACTTTCAGAAAAACCTGAAATTGATCTAATACATCCAAAGAAATAAATGTTTCTAGGGTACAAGCTTAAAGAAAACCCAGCAGTAGGTATAATTTTAATTATCAATTTAATCTACTTTCTTTTACTAGAGCTGGATGGGGGTTCCAAAAATTGGCTAACCTTGATTGCTTGGGGCGCAAAAGAAGGAACATTAATCTCTCGAGGGGAATACTGGAGATTATTTTCTCCAATATTTATGCATATAGGCTTTTTTCATCTCATATCAAATACAATCGGTATAATTATTTTTGGGCCAATTATGGAAAAGATTCTTGGCCAAAAAAGATTTTTAATAATTTATTTGATTGCTGGAATATGGGGAAATCTATTTAGTTTTTTTACAAGTTATGCAGTTGGGGCAGGAGCAAGTGGGGCCCTATTTGGGCTTGCCGGATCATATGCTGCATATCTGTATATTAATAAAGGAAATTTAGGTAATTCAGGAAGAGAATCGTTAATTGGACTTTCTTGGATAATAGGAATAAATCTAATTTTTGGTTTTACTGTGAGCGGAATTGATAATTCAGCTCATTTAGGCGGATTATTATCAGGTTGGGTAGCAGGACTTATATTAGCCCCTAAAATTATCACTGTTTTTACCTCAGAAGAAGGCTCTATGCCTGTTCATATTGAAAAAAGAGTATTGGGTCAAAAAAATATATTTATTTGGGTTATCTATATATTTGCAAATTTAAGTCTCATATATTTAGGAGCAAAAATAATTTCTTCAACTTTTTATTAATTTGGTGGAGACGGGGGAGAGTCGAACTCCCCGTCCAAATAAACACCAGATTAATTCTCTACGAAAATAGTCACTTTAATAAATACTTAGCCGCAAAGCGACAAATCTAAGCTAAGCATTCTGCTGAGAAGCCTTAACTATCAAACTCAGCAATTTGATAGTGCATCTCGGAAATTTGTCATCTTTATAAGTTTTCCGAGAAAAAACTCATTAAGATGTAGCAAGCTAGATTAAACTGCTGCTAAAGCGTATTCTTTTTCGCCGTTTATTTTTTTCCAAAGTTTAGCGAGAATTTGGAATCTCGTTTCGCAAACTATTCTATTATTTACCTGTCAAAGCCACGCGTCCCCAATTCGTTAGTAAAACAATTATATTAGTCATCTATTAGCTTTTCTAGTTTTATCTATATCTCTCTGAGCTTCTCTATTTTTTATCTCAGCTCTTTTATCATATTTTCTTTTACTTTTACCTAAGCCTATTTTTAGTTTGGCTTTACCTTTAGTAATTACAAGATTTAATGGGACAATAATGTAATTTTTTCTTTTCACTTCTAGGTCCCATTTTTTTATTTCTTTTTTTTGCAAAAGAAGCTTTTTTGATCTGAGCGGATCATGATCTGATTGAACACTAGCATTTTCATATGGAGCAATATGTGCGTTATGAAGCCAAATTTCTTGATTCTGTATTCTGCAAAAAGCTTGAGAGATATCTATTTTTCCATCTCTTATAGATTTAATTTCAGAACCTTTTAAAACAATACCAGCACTTAAATTTTCTTCAATATGATAATTAAAATAAGCTTTCCTGTTGGTAGTCATGTTCTAATTTAATTCAAAATCAAGCTGTGTAATTGCCGCTATCATTTGAAGATCATCAGTTTCATTAGCTTTATTCCTTACAATTACATCAGGTTCTAAGCCATTTTCCTCTATAACCCTTCCTTTTGGCGTATACCATCTTGCCACTGTGTAATATATTCCGCCTTCATTGCTAAGTCTTCTTTGAATACCCACACTCCCTTTTCCAAAAGTTGTTGTTCCAATTGCAACCGCTCTATCTAAATCTTGAAGAGCACCAGTTAAAACTTCGCTTCCACTAGCACTAAATTCATTTACAAGAATCACCATTGGCATATCAGTATAATTGCCAGAATCTTTTGATAAGTGGTTTTTCCTGAAGCCATTGCCATCTACTTCATACAAAACCAATTCATTTTTTGGTATAAATTCACTAACAATATCAACTACAACATCAAGGTATCCGCCAGGATTTTCTCTCAAATCAAGAACTATTCCTTTGGCTTCTTTAGCTTTCATTTCTTGGAGAGCAACTAGCAGTTCAGGGTGAGTTTCTCTAGTAAATGAAGTTATTTTTATATGGCCATATTCTTCATCGGTTATCATTTTAGAAGAAACACTAGGTAGCTTTATCTCACCTCTAACAATTTTTATTTCAATTAGTGCGACTTCGCCAATTCTTTGTACTTTTAATCTGACAGAGGTACCTGACTTTCCTCTTATTCGATTTACAGCCTCTAATACAGTCCATCCTTCAGTATCATCACCATCAACCTCAAAAATTATATCTCCAGCTTTAATCCCAGCTTCCTCAGCAGGGGAACCAGGTATAGGAGCTACAATTATTATTCTTGATCCGTCTTCAGTAGGCCCTACAGTAGCTCCAATTCCAGAAAATTTACCTTGTAGTGCAGTTTGATCAATTTTAAATCTTTCTGGAGGTATATAACCAGAATGTTTGTCTTTAAGTGCCTTAAACATGCCTTGAACGGCTCCTTCAGCCAATTTAGAGTTATCCATCTCATTTCTACCAACAAATTCTCTAGCAAGATATGAATATGCTTCCCAAATTATTAAAAGATCTTCGTCCATTTCTCTAGGCGAAGGCTGCGGAATTGCATTTGCCTCGTCAATTACAGGGAATTTTATATCTGGATTAGATGCGTTATTACAAGAAAATAATAGGAAGGCAAATAAAAATAATATTAGTGAACCAATTTTTTTTAAATTTAATTTATATATATTTTCCATTATTCAAGTATATACTTTACATAACTTATATAGTGCGACGTTATATATATTAATATAATACTTTTGCACTATTTATATTGTAGCCTGATTCTGCATGATTTTGGATTTTATCTCTCAGTAAATCAATATTTAAACTTTTAATTGCTGAAACATTTACAACTGATCCCTCATCTGCTGATATTAAATGATTAATTTTATTATTAAATTTATCAAGATCTTTGCTATTTAATTTATCTATTTTGTTAAATACATAAATCATATTATTTCTTTCCAGACCCAAATCTTCTAATAAATTATCAACTACCTCTATCTGTTTTTCGAAATTATTATCAGACGAATCAATTACGTGTAATAATAAGTTAGAATCATTAAGCTCTTCCAAAGTAGCTTTAAATGAATCTACTAATACAGTCGGCAATTTATTAACAAATCCTACAGTATCACTAATAGTGCAGGTAATTTCATTATTTAAGTAAATTTTACTTGTTTTAGTATCCAGAGTTGAAAAAAGCTTTCTAGATGAAATTGAATTTTTTTTAGAAAGACAATTAAACAATGTGCTTTTCCCAGCATTGGTATACCCCACCAAAGAAATATTAAAAGCTCTCTTAAGCCTCTTAGATCTTTGTGCGCTTCTAGAAATTTTTATTTTTGATAAATCTTTTTTTATTTTTTTTATGCTATTCCTGACTAATCTTCTGTCTGTTTCAATTTGAGTTTCTCCAGGCCCTCTAGTTCCTATTCCTCCGCCTAGCCTTTCTAAGTGAGACCACTGGCCTGCCAGTCTAGGTAATAAATATTCGAATTGAGCCAAACTTACTTGCAATCTTCCTTCTCTTGATTTTGCCCTATTAGCAAAAATATCAAGAATTAGCGCAGTCCTGTCAACAACTTTAATTTTAAACAAATCTTCTAAGTATCTTTGCTGATTAGGCGACAACTCATCATCAACTATAATAAGGTTCGCTCTCTCCTGAATAACTTGATCTTTGGCTTCAGATAATTTTCCTAAGCCCAAATAAGTTCTTGCTGGTTTCTTTAATTTTTGTAGAGTTATACCTGAAATCTCTGCATTAGCAGTTTCTGCAAGATTAATGATCTCCTCTACCCTGTCCTCTAACTCCCAGTCTTCAATATTAAAATTGTTTGCTATTAATATATGTGATCTTTCAGTTCTAACCATCTAAAATATTAATGATTTAGCCTTTCCATTTCGATATTCGTTTTACTCCTTCATCAACTAATTCATCAGGTGTAGTTAATGAAAGTCGGACGTAGCCTTCACCGTATTCTCCATAACCAGTTCCTGGTGTTACTACAACATTGCATTGCTCCAAAAGTAACTCAGTAAAAGAAGCAGAATTGTAACCTTCTGGCACCCTGCACCACAAATATAAAGCAGCCCTGGGGAACTCAACAGTCAAGCCAATTTCCTCTAGCGCTGAAGATAATTTGTCTCTCCTAGCTTGATAAATAGCATTATTTTCTTGGGTAAATACTTCAATATTTTTCAAGGCATCAATTCCCATCATCTGAATTGCTTGAGGAGCCCCAGAGTCTAAATTAGATTTAACAGTTAAAAGGCTTTGTACAAGCTGCTCATTTCCTACTGCAAAACCTAATCTCCAACCTGTCATATTGAATATCTTAGAAAAAGAATGGAACTCCATAGCTATTTCCATTGAATTTTTTGCTTCTAGTATAGATGGAGCTTTATATCCATCAAAAGTTACATCGGAATAACAAGCATCATGCATAATGGCTATATCATTCTCTATGCCAAAATTTACTACTTCTTGAAAAAAATCTAAATCTGCAACACCACCTGTAGGATTATTGGGGTAATTTAGCCAAAGCATTTTTGCCTTCTCTCGAATATCTGATGGAATATTGTTTAGGTCAGGCTTCCACCCTTTTGATTGTAATAATGGCATCTTGTATATTTCCCCACCTGCAAAATTGCATCCTGCAGAATAAACGGGGTACCCTGGGTCTGGAACAATTGATACATCCCCTTCATCAATTAAACATAATGATGCATGACCTATGCCTTCTTTGGCGCCAATAAGGCTAATAACTTGCTTCTCAGGATCAACATCTACTCCAAACCTGCTGCTCATATATTCTGAAACTTCATTTCTAAATTCAGGTAGTCCTTCAGATTCAGGATACCTATGATTGGCAGGGTTATCAGAATGCTTTTTCATAGAGTCCAGTACAAATTTAGGCGTTGGTATGTCAGGGTCTCCTATTCCAAAAGAGATTACATCAATCCCCTTCTTTTTTTTCTCAGATATAGTTCTTGATATAGCAACAAATAAGTATGGCTCTATAGTGTCAAATCTTTTAGAAAATTTCATTTTAACTCCTTAATTCCCAGGTGCCCGAAAAAACTTTAGCAGTAGGACCATCTAAATAAGCTCCTTTTCCAACAATCCAGTTTATATTTAAAAAGCCTCCTGGAACATTTACTTTTACATTTTCATTGGTCAGACCTTTTTTTATACAAATAATGGCACAGGCAGAGGTTCCTGTTCCAGAAGACAAGGTCTCCCCTGCCCCTCTCTCAAAAATCCTAGCTCTTATTTCATCTCTTGAAATAATATTTACTACCTCAAAATTTACTCTATTTGGAAAAAGTTTATTATTTTCTACTAATGGGCCTATCCTTTTAAGATCAATTTCATCAATATCAACATCAGTTATCATTACAGCATGAGGATTTCCTATATTAACGCAATTAACCGTGATTTCATCATCTAAATTTAATCTGAAATCTTGAACTTCAATATTCTCTGAAATTAATTCTTTATTAAGAGGTATTTCATCTCTTAAGAAGCTTGGTTCACCCATAGCAACTTTTGCCGATACCATAAGATCATTTTTAAATTGCGGATACACCTCTCTTACACCTCCTCCTGTTTCTACTTTAAGGTAGTCTGCGCTTGGCTCAATTATCTTATTATCAAGTACAAATTTAGAAAATAAGCGCACTCCATTGCCACTCATTTCAAACTCTGAACCATCTGGATTAAACCCTCTCATCCTTATATCTGCAACACTAGATTCTTTAACCACAACTATCCCGTCACTATACACACCAAAATGAGGCTCACTCATTTCTTTTGAAAGCAGCCCCCAATCTAAGTTTAATCCTCTGCCATCTACAGCTATATAATCATTTCCTGCGCCATGATATTTAGTAAATTCAATTTTCATTAAAATCCTCAACTATTTGACTAATTATTTCACCTTGAGAGTAACTATTTATATCAAACCATGTTATTTCTGGATCATTCAGCTTAAACCAATTATATTGATGCCTAACTAAATTTCTAGTCTTTTTTTTAATAATTGATTTTGATTCTTCTAAATTAGTGATCCCAATTATATATGAATAAATTTCTCTGTAACCTATACTTGAAAAAGAATTGCTCTTGGGGTCACACCCTTGACTGATTAATTTTCTTACTTCTTCTACCCATCCTCCATCAATCATTTTGTCTATTCTTTCGTCAATTCTAGAATATAAAATCTTCCTATCTAAGGTTAAACCATATAATTTAAATAAATTAGATGGATTTTTACTTTTTGGCGCCCTAACAATATTATTTTTTCCTAATTCATAAGCCCTGATCAATCTTCTAGGATTTTTTCTATCAATATTCAAAGCATTTTCAGGAAAATCTTTTTCTAATTTTTTGTAAAAAAAATCAACACCTTTGCTGTCAATAATTTCTTGGAGAGACATTCTAAGCTCAATATCTGGAGGAACTTCTGGAATGTCCCAGCCTTCAATAAGCGCTTTAGTATATTGACCACTTCCTCCCACAAGAATAGGAATCTTCCTGTCTGTAATAATTTGAGAAATCGCTTTAGAAGCTTTTTTAATAAATTCTGAAATAGAAAAATCATCTATTGAGTCTATAATGTCTACTAAATAATGCTTTACTTCGGATCTTTGAGGCTTTGATGGTTTCCCGGTTCCTATATCTAAATTTTTGTAGAAAAGCCTAGAATCAGTGTTGATAATGGATGACCCTATTCTTTTTGCTAACTTTATTGATAAATCTGTCTTTCCGGAAGCAGTAGGGCCAACTATTACAATAGACTTACTAATCACCATTCATTGAACTTATCATTTTATTAAAACTATTAAGGTTCAAAGAAGCAGAGCCAACTAATACTCCATCTATTTCTTTTTGATATAGCAACTCTTTACAATTGTCTTCATTTACGCTTCCGCCATATATAAATGGAGTGCCATTTCCACATAGCGCCTTAACTTCACTTGATACTTCAATTATTTGTTCTATATTGCAAGAATTGCCTGACCCAATCGCCCAAATAGGTTCATATGCAACGATCATCTTATTCTCAAGACCTTCAGAGCTCTCATTTAATTGATCAATTAATATGGATATGTGCTCTCCTGTTTTTCTCTGCTCTTCTGTTTCACCAATGCACAATATTGGAGTCATATTATTTTTTAAAATATTTATGCCCTTTAATGACACATCTTGATTTGTTTCTTTTAGGTTTGTTCTTCTTTCAGAATGCCCAATAATCACATAATCAGCATAATCTGAAATCATTTTTGCTGATATTTCACCAGTATATGCACCTTTGATCTCATTCATTTTTGATATATCTTGGGCACCAATTTTTGCAACAGATTTAAGAATTTGGAAACAGTAAGGAATGGAAATAAAAGGAGGGCATATAATTATTTCAATATTATCCTTAATAATATTTTCATTTATCGTCCTAGAAATTTCATTAGAAAAATCAATACTCTCAGTAACAGCAAGGTTCATTTTCCAATTTGATATAAAAAGTTTATTCATTTTTAATTAGATTATCTATTCCAACAAGACTACCACTTTCAAGCAATTCAAGAAAAGCTCCGCCGCCACTTGAAATATGCTCAAATGAATCTTTTGTGCCAAAAGAGTTAATTGCCTCAATGGTTGATCCGCCGCCTGCATATGCCTTGCACTTACTATTTTCAATAGATTTAATTAACTCTATTGTGCCTAAACACCCAGTTTCCCACTCAAAAACACCCATACTTCCATTCCAAATAACCGTTTCAGAGTCTTTAATTATTTCTGAATATTTATTAATAGTTTTTGGCCCAATATCTATAATAAATGAACCTTTATTGAATAACTCCACATTAACTATTTCTGCTTTACTTTTAGATGAAAATTCTTCAATCTTAACTACATCGCTAGGCACAAAAAACTTTCCTACATTTTCCTCATAAATTTTTTTGTTAAATGCTTTTGGAAAATCCTTTGTTATGAAGCCTGAAACCATCCCGCCACCTATAAGTATCCTTTGAGCCTTGTCAACTAAATTTGACAATATTCCTGCCTTGTCTTCAATTTTCGCTCCCCCTAGTATTAATGTGGTATTAGATTTTGAGCTACCTAATGAATCAACTACTTCTGTTTCTTTCTCCAATAATCTTCCTGAATAAGACTTAATTTCATTTGATATCCCATACACACTCGCATGTTTTCTGTGAGATGCACCAAAAGCATCATTAACGTAAACATCAGAAAAGGATTTAATTTTATCAACTAACTCCGCACTATTATTTGTTTCTCCATTAGAAAAACGTATGTTTTCAGTTAAATAAATTAATTTTCCTGAATTATTCATCAGCTTATTTATATCATTATCATCATTTAGATTTAACTGAATAATCGACTTTTTTAGTTTCTTTTCCAGGTAGGGTTTTATTATATTTTTAGTACTCAATTTGGAGTCAAAATTACTTTTAGGCCTACCTAAATGAGTACATATAATTAATTTTTTTACAGAATTAAATTCTAAAAGTTCTAATATAGTAGGGATAGACAGATCTATTCTTGTGTAATCATTTTCAGTTATATTTAAATCACATCTTAAAAAGACATTTATATCTATATTCTCGTAATCATCCTTTAAATCATCTAAGTTAAAAAGATTCATTTGGGAATACAATATTCAATAATTTTTTATTTTGCTGATCGTTTAAGCTAAGATCATTTATAATGCTTAAAGATCTTTCTTTATAATCTGTGATTATATTTATTAAGTAATCCTTGAAATTGCTAGATAATGCTTCTTCTTTTAATGCCTCTAAATCATTTGTCTCAAGAACTCTTTTTAAGTATATCTCCCCTATTTTTCTTTTGACTGAAACATCAGAATTATTTAATAAATAAGTGGTAATAATATTCTTTTTCTTAGATGAAAACTTATGAAATATTTCTGGCGGAAGGTTTTTTGAATGGATAATTGAATTTTGAGAGTTTAGTTCTCTTACAATACCGCTTATTTTACCTAACTCCTTAATAATTTCTAATTTTTTTCCACTGACATCATTAGCTTTTGGATCTGATGAAATATATCCAAACTGAAAAGCACAGCTAGAAAGTGAGCCGGACTTTTTTTCCAACATATTCATAAATTCTTCTTCTTTAACTAGAGGAGATTCTTGGTAATCTATGTCTAGATTTTCTCCTTCACAAAGAGTCAAATAAGAAGAATCAAATATTGATAATGCTTTTAAAAGCAATGAATCGTTAAATTTTGAATTATTTTCTAATAAAGATAGTCTTGCCAATGCATGAAGGCCATCTCCAGTATTTATCCCTTGAGCTGGACCCCATGTCCACCAAACTGAAGATCTGCCATTTCTTTCTGTAATTCCACTTTGCACATCTTCATGCACGTACCATGAATTGGCTAGTATTTCGACAGAAGTCGCAAATTGATAACTAGGCTTAATATCATCAGAAAATATTGAGCAGGTTTCTAATACCACAGAAGAATAAGTCCTATCTACATTCTGAATAGCACTAAACTTATTACCAAATTCATCTTCCCATCCCAACTGATATTTTATAATCCTGTATAAATCAACCTCGTTTACGTTTACAAATTCAGACATATATTTTTCAAAGTCTTTATTCATATTTAAAATCATCTCCTAATATAGATTTTATCAAGGATTTGGAAATTGGCCCTTTTCTAATTATTTTTATTTTTCTTCTATCTATTTTAAGAACTGTAGACGGCAGATCTTCCGAACCACAACTTATATCAACAAACTTTCCTATGTCCTTCTCTTTAAGATTATTTTTTAAAATGTCTAAATCTTTTGTCTCAGAAAAATTAGAAATATTTGCACTTGTGCCAGTCAAAGGTCTATTAATCATTCTAATAAGATCTCTTGCAAATTTTAGATCAGGAACTCTAAATCCTACGCACCCGTTATTTTTAACAGTTCCTTCAGGAAAATCATAATTTGTCTCTAAAATCAAAGTTAATGGGCCTGGCCAAAGCTGGCCAACTAATTTATCTATTAAAGGCGATGATGCATTAAATTTATACAGGTCTTTTGAGTCAGCTATTAAAACTGGCACAGGCTTATTTATCTCTCTCTCTTTTATTTTAAATAAGTTTTTTACGGTTCCTGCATTAGTTGCATCACAAGCTAAGCCGTAAAAAGTATCAGTAGGGATGGTAATAATTTTTCCCGATTCTAATTCAATCGCAGCTTCTTCAAGTTCTATTTTATATTTAGTGCTCAAATACTTAAATTAAGATTTTTTAAATTATACATACATTAAATCCTTATTATGATAAACATTATATTTGACGGAGGTAAATTAAATGAATGTTCTTTTAATAGGAGGAGGAGGCAGAGAGTCTGCGATAGCTTGGAAAATTTCTCAAAGCAAGCTTTTAGACACTCTTTATATTTCTCCCGGGAATGGAGGAACTTCTGCGTTTGGAACTAATATCCCAGAGCTATCTATACAAGAATCTATACATTTTGCGCATCAGAACAAAGTCTCATTAACTATTGTTGGCCCTGAAGCGCCCTTAATTGATGGAATTGTAGATGAATTTAAGAAGAATAAATTAACAATATTTGGCCCTACTAAATCTGCTTCAAATATCGAAGGATCAAAGATTTGGGCAAAAAATTTATTTAAGAAATATTCAATTCCTTGCGCAAAAAGCACTCAATTTTCTAACCTAGAGTCTAGTTTAGAATTTTTTAATAATAATAACCCCTCAGAGTGGGTAATAAAAGTCAATGGGATTGCATCAGGAAAAGGAGTATTTCTTCCCGAATCTTTAGAAGACGTAAATGAAGCTTTAAAAGAAATATTCATTGAAAATAAATTTGGGAAATCTGGAGAAGAAATTCTAATTGAAGAGCGCCTTTACGGAACAGAGATTAGCGTATTTGCATTAGTAAATAATAAAAATGTATCCAATTGCGTCCCTGCCTGTGATTACAAGAGAATATTTGATGGTGATATCGGCCCTAATACAGGTGGGATGGGCGCAATAAGTCCTCCTCCTTTTTGGACCTCAGACATGGAAAAAAAAATAAAGAATAATATAATTATCCCAACTGCTGAAGCCATGGCTAATGAAGGATGCCCATATACAGGAATTTTATTTGCAGGCTTAATTATTACTAAAAAAGGCATAAAAGTTCTTGAATTCAATTGCAGATTTGGAGATCCCGAAACCCAAGTTTTTATGCCAAGAATCAAATCAGATTTACTAGAAATTTTAATAAAATCTTCAAAGTCTCCCTTAAATGAAAATATTCATATTGAATTAGAAGACACTTATTCAACTGGAGTTGTTTTAGCTTCAAATGGGTATCCAGGAAAATATATATCCAACAAAGAAATAGTCGGATTGTCTGGCTCAAAGGAAGAATTTAGGTCAATAGTTTTTCATGCAGGGACAAAATCAAATAATCTAAGTAAAATCTATACTGATGGAGGAAGAGTTTTAATTTGCGTAGGACTAGGAAAAGACTATAAAGAGTCTAAAGAGTTAGCATACAAAAAAGTAAGGTCTGTTAAATTTGATGGAATGCACTACAGAAAAGATATAGGAGAAAACAGAAATCTATGATTTCAAGATATACAACTAAAAAAATGAGAGAAATATGGGGCGAAGAGAACACCTTTAATCTTTGGCTTGAAATTGAAATTGCAGCATGCATAGCTTGGAATAAAATTGGAATAATTCCTGACTCAGATATAGAAAAAATTAAGAAAGCCAAATTTGATATCTCAAAATATAATAAATGGTTTGAAGAAACTAAACACGATCTAATTTCATTTACGAGAGCAATTAGCGAGAACCTTGGAGGCGAAAGCAGATGGATTCATCATGGCCTGACTTCTAACGATGTAAAAGATACTTCGTTGAGCCTACAGATAATTCAAAGTCTTGATGTCATATCAGCCTCTCTAGATGAACTCAAAAATGCGCTGAAAAAGAGGGCCATTGAACTTAAATATACTCCATGCGTGGGTAGGTCTCATGGTATACATGCTGAACCAATGAGCTTTGGTTTAAAATTAGCTTTATGGTGGGATGAGACAGATAGGCACTTAAAAAGGATAAAAGATGTTAGGAATTTTGCCTCAGTTGGCATGATATCTGGCCCAGTAGGCACACACGCAAGTGTTCCTCCTGAAATAGAGGAAATAGTATGTAAAGAATTAGGTCTTAAGCCTGCCCCAGTAACCAATCAAGTAATTCAAAGAGATAGGCATGCTGATGTGATGCAAAGATTGGCACTTATTGCTTCAAGTTTAGATAAGTTTGCAACCGAAATAAGATCACTACAAAGGACAGAAATTGGTGAAATTCAAGAACCTTTTGGGAAGCCAGGATTTGTATCAACAGGCTCATCTTCAATGCCACACAAAAGAAATCCTGAACTATCTGAAAGGATAAGTGGAATATCTAGAGTTATCAGATCAAATTCAATTGTTGCTCTAGAAAATGTCCCGCTATGGAACGAAAGAGATATTTCTCATTCTTCTGCTGAAAGAATCACTATACCTGACTCTTTCTTAGCAACAGACTATATATTGCAAACTTTTAAGAACATAATTAGCGAAATGACAGTCTTTCCAGAGAAAATGGAAGAGAATTTAAATAAAGGAGGAGGTATTGTCTTTTCTGAAAAAGTTATGCTTTCCCTTGTTGAAAAAGGCGTAGATAGAAAAGAAGCATATGAAATGGTGCAAAGCGCTGCAATGAAATCGATTGATAAAGGGGAAAATTTTAAGGTTCTTATACAAAATAACAATTTAGTAAAAGAAAAACTGTCAAAAAATGAAATAGATTCATTATTCGATCATGATTATTATTTAAAATTTATTGATGACATATATGGCAGGTTAGGATTCTAAGTGAGTCAAAAAGGAATTTATAATTCAGATTTACCCAATATTACTCATAGAGGCAAAGTAAGAGATACATATGAGTTAAATAAAGAACTTCTGCTAATGGTTATTACAGACAGGATTTCTGCATTTGATGTTGTTATGGATACAGCCATACCTAAAAAGGGGGAAGTATTGGCAAAGATGTCTGAGTTTTGGTTTGAAAAAACAGAACATATAATCCCTAATCATTTCATTGGACTTGCATCTGATCCTGAAACTTTTGAGATGATATCTGATTTTCCAATTGCTGAGAGCCTAGATGAAGATTTAAGAAAAAGATCTATGGTTGTAAAAAAGGCCAAAAGAATAGATATAGAATGTATAGTTAGAGGATATATAACCGGATCAGCATGGTCAGAATATACAAAAACTAAAACAGTTAACAAAATATCTATACCGCAAGATTTAATAGAAGCTGAAGAATTCCCTGAATTTATTTTTACCCCAAGCACTAAAGCTGAGGTAGGACATGATGAGCCTCTATCACCAGACGAAACTAAAGAATTAATAGGAGAAGATTTATATAATCAAGTTAAGCTTAAAAGCATTGAGATCTATACTTATGCTCATGAATATTCAAAATCTAAAGGAATGATTCTAGCCGACACTAAATTTGAATTTGGATTTATAGATAATAAATTATCTCTTATTGATGAGGCTCTTACACCTGATTCAAGCAGGTTTTGGAGCGCAGATGATTATAATCCTGGAAAATCTCCTCTTCCTTACGATAAGCAATATTTAAGAAATTGGCTTTTGGCTCAAGATTGGAATAAAAAGCCACCACCACCCCAAATGCCTAAAGATGTTTTAGATAAAACTATCGAAAAATATATCGATTGTTTGGAAACAGTTACTGGTATAAAGTTATAAAGCTATGAATGATAATGAAAAAAAACGAGTAGCTTCAAATAGGCCTCCTGAGAGAAGAGGAGTTCCAAAATCTCAAATTAGGGCAAACAGGAGAAAAAGAGCAGAAAAAAGAAAAAAGGCAAGAGAAACTATTATTGTTGCCTCTATATCAATATTTGCCATTTTAGTTATAGCAAGTTTAGTTTTGCCAGGACTTCTGGGTAGTAGGTCTAGCGTAAAGGTAAGAGAGCCTCTCCCTTTTAATGCTGGAGGACCTACAAAAGCTCTTGAAGACTTAGGGAATCAAAAAATATTAGTAGGTTCGGCTCACATACCATATCAAACCAAGCCAGCTACGTCTGGGCCTCATTGGGCAATTAGGCCTGATATTGAGGATTTAGCTCCATTTGGGGCTCCGATAAAATGGGGTAAATACAATGAAGAGGTTGCAGATGAGGCATTGCTTCATAATCTTGCCCATGGGGGCATTGGGTTCCATTATGACTGCGAATCACCATGTAATGATTTAATTAAGAAATTGGATAATTTAATAAAAGAAGATGACATCCAAATTGTCATGTCGCCTTATGCCGGACTAGATAAGAAAATTGCAATAACTGCATGGAGGCATGTTTTGTTTCTTGATGAATTTGACAAGGAAAGTATAAAAGAATTTATTAAATCTTACAGAGATCGCGCGCCTGAGAGCTGGATAGGAAACTATTGGGGAGATGCCATTCAATAATGATCTTTAATGCCGACGTTAAAGTAAATTTTAAACCTGGAATCAATGACCCTCAGGCTATATCGATTTTTGACGCAATTCGTAATTTAGGTTTTGATGAAATTTCAAATCTTTCAAGCGGAAAATTATTTTCTTTTGAGATCAGCTCTAATTCTAAAGAAAAAGCAAGAGGTTTATGTATTGAATTATGCGAAAAGCTACTATCTAATCCTGTAATTGAAAATTACGAAATTGAAATAAATTAAGATAATTTACCTTTAGTGCTTGGAATAGAGCCTTTTAAGTTTTTATCAATCTTAATAGCTTTTTTAAATGTTTTAGCAAAAGCTTTAAAAACAGATTCAATTACATGATGCTCATTTTTTCCTGCCATAGTTTTTACGTGAAGAGCCATTTTTGACTCAACCGCCAAGGTTTCAAAAAAATGCCTTGCCATGTCAGTAGGAAAATCTCCTATTTGATTTGAAGGCTGTATATCTATTGAATGATATCCTCTACCACCTAGATCTAGCGCAACCATAGATAAAGACTCATCAAGAGGAACTGTAGAATCAGCCATTCTCTCAACACCTGACCTATCTCCTAAAGCTTTGTCTATGCACTGCCCTAAAACTATTGCAGTATCTTCAACTACATGATGAGAGCCAGTTTCAACATCGCCATCAACTTTAACTTCTAGATCTATGTTGGCGTGCTTAGAAATTTGCTCTAGCATATGAGACAGCATGCCAAATGGGGTATTAATTTTGCTTAACCCGGACCCATCTAAATTAATAGAAACATTAACATTAGTTTCTTTGGTATTTCTTTTTAATTCAGCTTTTCTCATATCAATATGTTGCTTTTAAAACTTCTTTTACTTTTTTCATCTGACCAGCTGTCCCTATAGTAAACCTTAAACAATCTTTAAGGTTTTCATTAGAAAAGCTTCTTACAAAGATACCTTCTCTTGCTAGTTTATTAAATATAAATTTGCCTCCATTTTTTGGGAATTTACACAAAATAAAGTTTGCATCTGAAGAAAATGCATAAACATTGTCTAGATTATTAACGAATTCAATGAATTCTTTTTTTCCAGAAAGTATCTTTTCTATATTTGGCTGCATGCCTATTCTATTTTCAAGGGTTAATATTGCTGCTTTTTCAGCAACAACATTAATATTGTATGGTTGCTTTACCTTAAAAACATTATCTATAACCTCACTATTTGCTAGCATATAGCCTATTCTTAAGCCTGCAATTCCAGCCCATTTACTAAAAGATCTTAAAATTATTAGGTTTTCATAATCTTTTATCATTTCAGCTGCAGTCGAACCATAAAATTCAAAATAGGTTTCATCAACTACTACTAAAATATCCATCTTCAAGATCTCTTCTAAATCTTCATTGGAAAGTGAATTGCCAGTTGGATTGTTAGGAGAGGCAAGAAAAATTACTTTAGCAGAATTAATATCAATTTCTTCTTTAAGTTTATTTATATTTATTGTCCAGTCTAAGTCTCTTTCAAAAGGCACTACTTTCATACCTATAGAATCTGCTAAAAAAGAATACATACCAAATGTAGGCTGAACATCAATTAAAGCATCATTTTTATTGCAAAAAATTTTAAAAATACACTCGATCATCTCGTCAGCCCCAGAACCAGCCACTATTTGGTTCTTATCTAAACCTGTATATTTTGACAAGCTCTCCCTTAATAAGTCCTGATTTGAATCTGGGTATACATTAAACTTTATTTTGCTAAATGAATCCTTTATTCCAGCCCAAGGTCCATAAGGGTTTTCATTTGCATTTAGTCTAATTATGTCCTTCTCTTTCAGTCCGAATTCCTCTGCCAATTTTTTATCAGAATCAACCGGATCATATTTTTTAAGATCTAAAATATGCTGATTAATAAATTTATTTATCATTCTCCTATTGCTTTCTTTCTCCTATTTTTTGCTGATTCTGCATGACCTTGAAGTCTTTCTATTTGAGCCAATTCAACTACATCATCAACTAGATTAATTACTTCATCAGTGCTTAAGTTAATCAAGGGTTGGTATTTTAAAAATTGCCTGACATTTAAGGCAGAACTAAATCTTGCTGAGCCACCTGTAGGCATTACATGACTTGGGCCAGCAATATAGTCACCAAAAACTTCAGCTGATTCATCTCCTAAAAATAATCCCCCTGCATTTTTAATTTCGCTATATCTACTCTTAATTTCTCTTGAAATTACACTCACATGTTCGGCAGAGATAAGATTGCATACTTGTAATGTTTCGTCAACATCTTCAATTATGAAAACAACACCTTTTCTTGAAAAACTTTCATTAATTATATTGCTTCTCTCTAAGATTTTTGATTGCTTTTTAATTTGATCTTCAACTTGATCAGCAAAAATCTCTTTATCGGTAATAAGAATCGGAGTAGCCTCTACATCATGCTCAGCTTGAGCTATAAGATCGGAAGCAACTAAGTTTGGGTCAGATTTACTATCCGCTATTATGAGAGTTTCGGTTGGCCCATAAAGTCCATCAATCCCTACACTTCCATATAATATTTTTTTTGCTTGAGTGACATATTTATTTCCAGGTCCACAAATAAAATCTACCTTTGGGATTTTATCAGTTCCTACTGAAAATGCCGTTAAAGCATGAACTCCTCCTAAACAAAATATTCTATTCGCACCAGCCAATTTTGCAGCAACAATTAATTCAGAACTAACCTCATTATTAGGAGTTGGGGTAGTAACACATATTTCTTTAACTCCAGCAATCTTAGCTGGAACTACTGTCATTATGGCAGTTGAAACTAAAGGGGCAGTTCCTCCAGGCACATAACATAAAACTCTATCGAAAGGTATTATAGTTTCTCCCAAAGACCCAGAATCATTCATCCAAGATCGAGGCTTAGAGTTTAAGTGAAAATCTTCCGATCGAGATATACTTTTTTTTACTGATTCTAAGAAGCTGCTGCTTACTTCGCTGAATGCCTCTTCAATTTCGTCATTCGTCAACTCGAACTCTCTCTGAGAATTATCGAATTCTTGATTAAAAAGACTTAGTGCTTGATCTTTATTTTTTTTAACCTCATTAATTATTTTATTGCAGTGAACTTCTAAATCTTCAGATTTATTAGAAGACCTTAGATCATTTTCTATATATTTTACTGATTCAATTTTTCCGAATATCTTTTTCAAAAATGCCTTATAAATTTATTTTTTTTATTATTTCGTAAGATGATTTCTTAAACTTACTCGGAATAAAATTAGAAGAAATAAATGCTGCTTGAGAATCAAATAAAACTCCATCTAAAAGTGGTCTTAAATTATTCTCTTTCATAGTTGTTCCAGTAACAGTAATATCAGCAATTATGTCAGCATAGCCTATCATCGGCGCAGCTTCTAAGCCACCAGAAGCTGTAACTAAGACAACATTCGTTACCCCGAATTCTTCTAATTTTCTCCTAGCAAGATTTGGATATTTAGTAGCTAGCCTAAGATTATTATTATTTTGCTTAAACTCATAACACACTTCTACTAGATCAGAAATTGATGTGACATCTATCCATCCATCTGGAACCGCTACCACAAGTTTCGAGTCACCAAATTTTAAATTATCTTTAACTACGTATGAATTTTGAGAGCCCTCACAATTCTCTAAGTATCTATCTAATCCTGTTATTCCAAAATGCCCCATTCCTCTATCCACGCTCAGAGGTATATCTCCTGACCTTTGAAAAAAAATTTCTATATCTGGGAAGTCTTTTATTTTTCCAACTAACTTTCTGTCACTCTCTTTTTCAATTATTATTCCTTTTTTTGACATAAAGCTAATTGCTCCTTCAGCTAAAGAGCCGGATGAAGGCATCAGAATCCTTAATTTTTCACTTAGCTTCTTGTTCATTAATAACCTATGACCTGAGTAGTTTTTGTCAGATTTATAGCAAATCCAAGACAACCTTGATCAAAATCGTAGCCTAATCTTGAAGGGAGATCATCATATCTTCCACCCCCGCCCAAAATAATGCCTTCCTCTGATTTAACATCAAAAACGATTCCATTGTAATAAGCAAGATTCCTAGTCAGAGTAAAATTCAATGACAATGATCTTTTTTCATCTAAAATATTTTGTACATTTTTAAGTAAAATTCTAAATTCTTGGCAACTTTTACTATCAAGCTTAATACTATTTTTATTATCTAAAAATTCTTCTATAGTCATATTCATTATATTCTTAACTAAATCAATGCACTCTTTAATTTCTTCCATTGTTATCTGGCTAGCAACTTTTCCAGCAAAACGATTAATAATATCTTTTTGAGTTCTCATTCCTAGATTTAAACTTAATCTATCTTCATAATCCTTCAATATATCTTCATATGACAAGGAGCTATTTTCCTTATTATTAAGCCTAATCAAGTTCAGTTGCTTGGCTTTAAATATTAAATTTTTCTCCCAATCCTTATCATTAAAATTTCCTAAGTTATTCAAAACTAATTCTGCAATAGAATTTCCAAAGCCTTTTTTAAGAATGAGCTCTCTTACTATCCCTACATTACCCAAGTCAATTTTATAATTTTTTACTCCCGATAAATCTAAACATTTTATTGAATTAGATAGTAATTCTAAATCGGACTTATTACCTTTTTGTCCAAGAAATTCTGCACCAACTTGATATATCTGCATTGATTTAGAGGTTACAGGTTCGTATCTAAAAACTGGCCCTGAATAACATACCTTGCTCATGAAGTTCTTTTTTTTGAGGTTATCAAAAATTAACCTAATAACAGAAGCTGTAAAGTCAGGTCTCATACTAACTAGTTGATTTTCTAAATCCGTAAAAGTATAGGTAGATGATGATGTGCTTCCTAATGATTTTTTAAGAAATAAGTCTGCAGATTCAAGTATGGGAGGGTCAACATTAGAGTACCCCGAATTTATTAAGTATTCCAAGCAATTGTTCTCAATATGCTTTAGTAATCTTAATCTTGAAGGACCAAAATCCTCAAAATTATTAAGTCTTAAAACTTTGTTATCTGAATTATTCACATGTATATATTAAGGTTTTACCAAAATTCTAAATATTCCCTTAGAGTCATTAGCCATTTTTTGGTAACCTTCCTCTATTACATTATCTAAGGAAATTACCTTAGATATCAATGGTGCAGGGTTAATTTTTCCTTGATTTAGCAACTGAACACCTGCCTCCATATCTCCAGGAGCGGACCCAACTGAGCCAATAACTTCTCTTTCAAAAAACACTATTTGATTAAAATCCATTTTAGGCTGAGTAGAATAAATTCCTACCAAAATAGTTTTCCCGCCTCTTCGAGTATAGTCTATGGAAATTTTAGGGGCTTCTGCAGACCCTGCTGTCTCAAAAACAATATCGTGACCTATTCCTCCTGAGGCTTCCATCATGTTTTCAATAATACCTTCATCCGTTGAATTAAATAAATAATCTGCTCCAAAATCTTTTGCAAGCTGTAAGCTTTCTGGTCTTATATCAACTGCCGAAACGTTAGCACCTGACGCTTTTAGAACTTGGATTGTAAGTAGGCCTACTGTTCCGCACCCTACTACTGCAACATTGTCCCCAGGCCTTACTCCTGATTTTCTTACTGCATGACATGCTACTGATGTAGGCTCAATAAGAGCTCCATGTTCATCAGGAATTGAATTAGAAACTCTAATTAAGTGATCTGAAGGCCATCTCATAAATTCAGACAAACCTCCATCTTCATGAAATCCAGCTACTTTCATAGATATGCATGCTCCGCCTTGTCCTTTAAGGCACCAAAAACAACTATTACAGTGAATGACATTATTTACTGCCACTTTGTCTCCAATTTTTATAGAACTGGAATTTTTTCCAACTTCTATTACTTTGCCTGTAATTTCATGGCCATGAACAACTGGAGTGTCTTCAGGATTGATATAATTTGGTCCAAACTGCCATTCTTCAATATCTGTAGCACAGATACTTGTAAAATTAACTTTTATGATCGCATCTTCGTCATTTAATAATTTAGGATCTCTCCAGTCATTTTCAAGTCTTACATCTTTATTCCCATAATAGACTAAAGCTCTCATTTGCTTTCCTTTTTGATTTCAATCACACTTCCGTCTGGATTAATTTTTTCTATTCCTTTAGCACTATGATATGTAATTGCTTTAATATTTGCTTGAATTGAGTCGCCACTTTTTATCTTAATAGATGTTTTTCTTTCGCTAGAATCAGGAAATCCAGAGCCATCTGGCAAGCTGGTACATAATTCTAATCCTAGGTTGTAATGCCTGCCATACCAAGGATAACCTGAGCCTCCTCCAAAAACCTGCCAATTCCACACATAATTAAAAATATCTTTATCAAAAAGCATACCTATACCCACTTCTTTTGTAGTATTTGTCAATGCATACCAACCTTCTTTAAAATCATGAAACATTGCCAGATCCTCAAGCTTTGAGTCTCTAGAAGGGATAGTTCTCATGTCTTCTTTTTCTCCATTTTTTGCAACAGTGTAAGGCCACTCCCCTCTTTCATGTTTTTTTAACCTTGCTCCCTGAGTGTCTTCTGACCAATTAAAAATTTTGGGATCTGGCATATCAATCCTGCAGTTTTGGTCTAAAAAAGGGTCTCCAAAAACTATATGCTCAAGCCACACACATTCTTCTGTCTCAGAAGATTCGTTGGTAAGTTTATAATCTATATCTAGATAAGGACTGTTTGATCTAACACTAAGGGTTTTTTCCATAAAAAATGGAGTTCTGTATGTCCTTACCCAAAACTTTATTGAGCATTTTTCAGGAGTGTCCTCAACAATTTGACAGTCCCATGGCATGGTGCTCATTTCTGAATGCTGACCAATTGGAGCTCCCCTGTATTCTTCTGTATGATTTCCGGCAGTTGGCGCACAAGTTTGCCACCCACCCTCATATGTATCTCCCCAAGAAGAGTCCCCCGTACTAGCTAAAAATTTTCTAGTATCTCTTACTCCCCACACACTTCTCCACATATAATCCGTATCACTTGGTTTATGAACAAAAGAGTAAATGTCAGCACCTTTATCAACTAGGACCATTACTCTTATAAGTTCATTTTCAATTATTGCTACCTTATTTCCTCTGTACTCCCAATCATCTGATACTCTGCAACTATAATTTCTTTCTGTTTGATAATGCATATTTTTACTCTCTAGTATTCAAAATCAATCTGAAGTTCGCTAGTTATAGACCTAAACCAATCTATAACTTCAGGATGATAAGGAATTCCATTATGATTTCTCTCTTTTTCTTCTTCGTGCTCCGGTAGGCCTGCATACATTACTCTATCAAAACCTGGAGCGGGCTTGCTATTTTTAAGTTTATCTAAATATTGATCAACGTCTTCCATAAATTCATCTAGAGTCCCAAAAGCATCAATGTTATAAACCGTAAAATGATGTGAAGTTTGCTTTCTCCTAAAAGGTCCAAGTCCATTATTCGCAAGCCCTCCACATAAAATTTCTAAAATTAAAGAAAGTCCATATCCTTTATGAGAACCTATTTCTCTTGTTCCCCCAAGAGGCAAAATCATAGGTTTATCTCTAGGATTTTCATATTCCGGAATCTTTGTTTCCTGCATTAGTGGCACACCATCTTTATCAGACACCCATCCTGGCATAACATCTACGCCAAGTCTTTTTGCAAGCTCAATTTTATTTCCTGCAACTGAACTCATCGATGCATCGAAGATAAAAGGTGGGTTCTTTTTTGTAGGCGCCCCAACCGCTAATGGATTGAGGCCTACCAGTTTTTCACTACTGAATGTAGGCACAACTCCTACTCCGCCTCCAGTGGTTGCTAGACCTAGCATATTTTCCTCTACTGCCATATTTGCATAATACGCAGCAGCTCCAAAATGACCTGAATTCATAACGGTAACTGACCCTATTCCGAATTCTTTTGCTCTTTTTATTGCTTCCTGCATTCCATAAGGAGCAATTGCACAACCCAATCCTCCATCTCCATCAATTTTAGCTACAGCACCATAATCTTTAACAATCTTCCATTGAGGGTTAATGTTCATGCTTCCTGTAGAAATTTTATTCTTACTTTTGTTGAACCCATCAACATACATTCTGAGCATATTGCTTGCTCCGTGGCTGTCAATTCCTCTTTTATCTGCATATGTAAGTACATCACTAACGTTATTGGCATGATCAGGACTCATACCTAATTTTATAAATATTTGATAAATAACCTTAGAAATTTCTTTTGGCTTAATAAAAATTGCCTTATCTGTAGGCACATGAAATCTTTCTAGCATGATTTGCTCCCTTCTATTAATTTAATCTATGCATGAGGTTTTATAAAAGTTTTAATATTATTAGCATCTATAGAATTCTTAAATCCTGCAACTATATTATCCAAAGGGTAAAATTTCCCTTTAAATTCACTGAAATCTAATTCTGAAAGGCATCTTATAGCTTCAGAAAAATAATCCCCTTTTCCAAATGCTCCAGTAAGCGTTATTTCTTTAAAATGAAAATCAAAGGAATCGAATGGAAAAGCTTTATTTTTAAGGTTGACGCCTGCAAGCTGGATAGTTCCTCTTGGCTTTACAATGGGAAACAACTCCTCTAATAAATTTAGGCTTCCTACCGCCTCAATGGCAATATCACACCCAAACTCACCAATACTGCTCTTAACTACTTGTCTCAAATCTTCTGATGCTGGATCTACTATAATGTCTATCCCCATCTTTTCAGCTAAATTCCTCCTGTCTTCTTTAAAGTCAGACATAATTACACAATTAGCACCAAGTTGCTTAGCAAATACTCCAGTTAAAAGGCCAATTATTCCTATGCCAGTTATTACTATATTCATGCCTGATTCAAATTTAGCTAATTTCAATCCTGAAATACAACATGAAGCAGGTTCAGTTAAAGACCCAACTAAGTCATTCATGCCTTTAGGTAGCTCATGTATTGCATTGATAGGCAAAACTAGATATTGAGAAAAGCCGCCGAAGTGACTCCTATCAGGGCAAGTAATTCCAGGGTTGTTATTACAAAAACTACATTCTCCCTCGCAAGGAGAGATAAATGGCTCGCAGGCAACTAATTTTCCTAACAAATAGTCATTAGAAGAATCTGCTACTTTGATTACTTCACCAGAAAATTCATGCCCCAGGACTCTAGGTGGAGGCTTCCCAGGAAACAATCCTTGAATTTGATGAGTGTCAGAACCACAAATACCAGAACAGAGCACTTTAACTAAAGCTTGGCCATGCTTAAGTTTAGGGACACTTTCCTTTATTATGGAAAAATCAAAACCTCCATTCCAAACTGCTCTTCTAGTAACGTTTGCCAAATTTCATTCCAACTTAGGGTTAATTTTTATGCGATAATAATATTAATTTAATTAGATTATGGATAAAGATCAAAAAAATATTAACTTTATGGGTCAATGGACTCCTAGTGAATGGAGGTCTTTTGAGGTTAAATATAGAAAAGAAATCTCCAAGGCAAATGATGATGATGAAGGCACCAAAATAGCAGTAAACTATTCAAGGAAAGTTTTAAAAACTCACAGCACAAGTTTTTTTATTGTTACGAGATTTTTGCCTAAATATATGAGAGATGAGGTAGAGCTTGTGTATGGATCTGTTAGATTTCCTGACGAAATTGTAGACTCATTTGACATTGAAAATGATGAAAAAAAAGTTTTATTAGATCAATGGAGAAAAAATTATCATATTGCAATTCAAACAAATTCTTTTAAAAACTCGGTGAATGCTGGGGTCCCTGTGTTGCTTGCAGGATTCGCAGAAGTTGTCAAAAAATATTCTATACCAATTGATTATTACAATTCTTTTCTGGATGCAATGGAACTAGATGTTAAGCCTAGGAAATTTGAAGATATTGACGATTTAATAGATAACTATATTTTTGGAAGCGCTATTGTTGTAGGTTATTTTCTTGCTTACGTTTATGGAAGTAGCCAAGAAAACAATTTCAATGAAACTTTAAAATCCTCTAAAGAACTAGGAATAGCTCTTCAAATAACTAACTTTATAAGAGACATTAATGAAGATCTGGAAAGGGGAAGAGTCTATATTCCAAAAACAATTCTAGAAAATAACAACATTTCTATAAATAATTACCACCAAAGCATCAATGAAAATACTGATGAAATAAACTCTGCTAGAAAAGAAATGGCTTCTATAGCAAATCATTATTACCAAGAATCCAAAAAAGGCGTGGATAGTTTTTCAAAAGAAAGCAGAATAGCAATAAAAGCTTGTATTGAATTGTATGGAAAATTAAATGAAAGAATAATTATCAAAGGAAGCAATATTAAAAACAGAGAAAGCTTATCTTGGTCTGAAAAATTAGGTGCACTTCCAGTAAGCAAGTACTGGAAGCTTCCTATTGCTTACTTGAAATCATGAAGGAAGAGAGTGGTTCTGACAGGATAGGAATAATTGGTGGAGGCATGGGCTCTATTTCTGCAGCTATTCATCTAATAAAAAATGGATTTAATGTCACTATCTATGAAAAAAATAAGAATCTTGGAGGCAGGGCAAATATCATTGAAGAGAATGGATTTAGATTTGATGTAGGCCCATCTTTACTGAACTATCCATGGGTTTTTGAAGAACTGTTTGAGGCGGCAGGAGAAAATTTAAATGATCACCTAGACCTTATAAAAATAGAGACTGGGGTTAAATTCCTATGGGATGACGGAGAAACTTTTTCTGTAACTTCTGACTATCCTAGTTTATCCGAAGAAGTGTCTAGACTTGAAAATTCAAATATAAATGGCATTCAGTCTTTCTTAAAAATAAATTCTATTAGATACAAAATAGCGTTTGAAAAATTGCTGAATACTAATCTTAATAACCCTTTTAAATGGGGTGCAAGACTAGGACTTAGAGAGTTAAGTTCTGGCAGCATGTTTAAGTCTATGTACTCTGATTTAAATAAACATTTTAAAAGTAAATATATCAAAGAAGCTTTCGGTTCATATGCAATGTATTTAGGGGGATCTCCTTATAAAATACCTGGATTTTTTTCTATTTTGCCCTATGGAGAGATTGCTTATGGTTTATGGATGCCTAAAGGCGGAATATATTCATTGATTGAAAAATTAGAATCATTACTTATAAAAAATAATGTGTCCATCAAAAAAAATTATGAAATATCAGAAATCGTTGTTAATCAAAAAAATGAAGTAAAAGGGGTAATAAATAATAATGGAAATTTCCATCCTCATAAATTTGTTATTTCAAATGTAGATTTAGCAACCACACATGAAAAATTAATTAAAAAAAAATATGCACAGGATTTTGAAAAAGTACAAATGACTCCCTCGGTTATGACTTTTTACTGGGGAATAAAAAAGGAAACTAAATTTCCTCATCATATGATTTTCTTGCCAAATGATTATAAATCTTGCTTTGAAGATCTCTTTTACAATAAGGAGTTTTCTGAGGACATGCCTTTCTATACAAGCTCTCCATCTACTTCAGATAGCTCATTGTCCCCTAAAGGAAAAAGCACTATGTTTGTTTTAGTTCCTCTGCCAATCACAGAAAAAAATAATCAAGAAAATATCTACAGTAAAGATATAAATAAAATAAGAGATAAGATTTTAAAAAAATTTAATAAGCACAATATTGATCTGAGCAAAAAAGATATTGAATTTGAAAAAGTATTAACTCCAGACGAATGGAAAAATAAATTTGGTTTATATAAAACTTCAGCTTTTGGGTCTTCTCATAATTTATTTAACATTGGCCCATTTAGACATAGGAATAAATCAAGCAATATAGAAGGGCTGTATTTTGTTGGTGCAAGTACAAATCCTGGGACAGGCCTACCTATGGTTACAATAAGTGGAAAACTAGTATCAGAAAGGATAAAAAGTGATATTTCATAAGAAATTTGGACAAGAAGGCAAAAAAATAGTTATTGGAATTCATGGATGGGGAGGAAGTCATGATACATTTTTACCTATTGAAAAAAATATCAATGAAGAATTCATGATGATTAATTTTGATTTACCAGGATATGGCCAATCTCTAAAGCCGTCAAAATGGATAATAAGTGATATCGTGGACTCTCTAGCTGATGAAATTACAAAATTAACTAATCAAAAAATTGACATTCTTGGTAATTGTAGTGGAGCACTAATATCCATATTATTATCCAAATCAACTAAAATTAATGTAGATAATTTATATCTAATTGATCCATTTTCTAAGACACCATGGTACTTTAAAATTTTTACTAATAAATTTATTGGTGACTATGCTTATACCACTACATTCCAAAACCCTCTGGGCAGATTTTTTACAAATTTTTCTCTAAAAGGCAAAAGGAATGAGGAAACGAATATGACGTCTTCATTCAAAGATATAGACAAAGAAACTTCATTGGGATATCTAAGGATGCTTGTTGAGCTGGAAGGGACTAATGTTATGGAGAATATAAGATGCAATCCTATAATTATAAATGGGGAAAATACATTTAAGGATGCCCTGAAAAGTTTAGATTACTATTATTCAATATGGGAGAATCTAAAATCAGTAACTATCCCAAATACTGGCCACTTACCTATTGAAGAATCCCCTAAAGAAATAATTAAATTAATTAAAGAGGGGTAATACCTTGATATATGTAGCCATTTTTTCATTACTAATAATTATTTTAATTAACTCTATTGCTAATTTTATCTTCTGGAAAACTGAAAATAATAATGCCGAAGTAAAAGAAAGTTTATCGATTCTGATACCTGCCAGAAACGAAGAGAATAATATTGAAAAGTGTATAAAATCAATTAATTTCGATAAAAAATTCATACGTGAAGTCTTGATTCTAAATGACTCTTCTACTGATTCTACAGAAGAAATATTAAATAAATTATCTAACAAACATACAAAGCTAAAGGTTGTAAAAGGAAAGGAAAGACCAGATGGTTGGACTGGAAAATCTTTTGCTTGTTTTCAGTTATCTAAGTATGCCAAATCAAATTTAATATTATTCATTGATGCAGACACAGAATTGGAAAAAAATGGCGCAGACAAACTTGTTAATTTTATCTCCAAAAATAAATATTCTATGGTTTCTGCATGGCCTAAAATTGAAATGAAATCAATAATTGAAAAAATTTTGATGCCTTTATTGAACTTTATTGTATTCACTTCATTTCCTACATTAATATCTAGAAATTCCAATAGACCTTCTCTTGGCCTTGCTCACGGAGCTTGTATAATTTTTTATAAAAAAACATATGATAAGTTAGGAGGTCACAATTTAGTAAAAAACTCTCTGTTTGAAGACACTGATTTAGCTAAAAAATGGAGAGCAAATGGTGAAAAATCATACTGTGTAAATGGAATGAATATTATAAAAGTCAGGATGTATGATAGTTTCTTAAAAATCTGGAAAGGATTTGAAAAAAATTCATATTCATCATTTAAAAATAATTTTTTATTTTTCATATTTCATATTTTTAATTTATTAATTTTCAATTTACCAATTATTTCAATTCCTCTTTACCTTCTAGGAGTGATAAATAATTCAGCCTTATTTGGGTGCGGAGTGATTATAATTTTAATAAGACTTATATTCTCTTTTAAATTCAAACAACCATGGTGGTCATTTTTATTTCATTCTTTTGCTGAAACAATATTCTTATTAATTAGTATCTCCTCTTTTGTTAAGTATAATTTCTTAGGTGGAATTGAATGGAAAGGCAGAAAATATGGCAGACAAATCAAATAACAACGCAGTAGTTATAGGAGCTGGATTAGGTGGAATATCAGCAGCCCTGAGACTCTCTAAAATTGGATACAAAGTATCCATAATAGAAAAAAATGAGTCTCTGGGTGGCAAAATAACCTCATTTAACAGTAAAGGGTACAAATTTGATCGAGGTCCATCTTTAATAACTCTACCTAAACATTTCGAAGAGCTATTTAATGATATTGATGAAAATATAAATGAGCACATAGAACTTATTAAGATTAATCCAATGTGCAGATACTTTTTTGATGACGGATCAAAAATTGATTATTTTTCCTCACTTGATTTAATGAAAAAGGAATTGGATAGAGTTGGTGAAGATTTTGAAAATTTTTACAATTTCTTATCAATCGGATCAAAAATTTATGAACTATCAGAAAAAACTTTTCTAAATTTTCATATGGGAAAATTTCCTTCAAATATTAAATTTAACGACCTCCTCAAGTTTCCTTATTTAAGTTCGGTAATGAGTTACCAATCATTGGTAAACAAAACTTTTTCTACTAATAAAATTAAGCAAATTTTTGAGCGTTACCCAACTTATGTAGGATCTGCCCCATCTAGCACTCCTGGAATGTTCTTTATAATCCCATATATAGAATACGCTTTTGGTAGCTGGTACATAAAAGGAGGTATTTATGAATTAATTAAATCCCTAGAAAAACTTTTGATAAAAAATAATGTGAAAATAATAAAAAATTGTACTGTTGAAAAGATTCAGGCTTCCAACAATGAGGTTAATGGAGTGGAAACTTCCAAGGGCCACATGCCTGCAAAAATAATTATAAATAATACTGATGTTTCAAACCTAGGTAGGTTCAAAAATAAAAGTGATAAACAAGATATAAACAGTTATTCATTATCTGGATTTGTAATCATGTTAGGTTTAAAAAAGAAAATAAATTTAAAGCACCATAATATTATTTTTTCCAGTAATTATAAAAAAGAATTTGATGATTTATTCAAAAGAAAAAAATTTCCTGATGACCCAACGATCTACGTTTGCAATGCAACAGCTACAGATAAAAGTGTCGCCCCAAAAAATTGTTCAAATTTATTCATCATGGCAAACTCTCCAGCCACAAATAGTACTTGGACTAATCATGAGATTGAGTCTGCTAGAAAAAAAATCTTTAAAAATCTGCAAAAAATATATATTAATATAGAAAAATCTGCAATTGAGGTTGAAAAAATTCAAACCCCTAATTATTTTATGAATCAGCACAATTCATACGGAGGATCTTTATATGGGAAAAATTCTCATGGAATTAAAAATTCCTTCTTTAGGCACCCAAATAAGGAAAAAATTAAAGGTCTTTATAATGTTGGAGGAACTAGCCACCCGGGAGGAGGAACCCCAACAGTAATTAAATCCTCAAAAATAACTATCAATATGATAAAAAATGACTATTAAAAAAATATTAAGTTTATTCCTATTGGCATATTTTTTAGTACTTTTTACTGGAGGAATGTTAATTCAATTTTTGAACCCAGAAATGTTCAAGGATACTGAATGGGCTCCTCCAACATTTATCCTAGTTGCATCATTGCTCTGCCTTGTTAACCAAAAAAAAAGAACTATAATTTTACTACTTTTAGCAGGGCTAATAGGTTTTTTTTCTGAGATTATGGGCATTATTACTACTTTTCCTTATGGCGAATATAGCTACACTTCTAAACTAGGGATTAAAATTTTTGATGTTCCATTAGTGCTTATCTGCTCTTGGATAATTGTGACAAATTTAGCTTTAGATTTAATTTCTTTTTTAAAAATTAAGAAGATATTTTTTCCATTCGTGTTTTCATTTATTACTACTTTTTACGATTTACTAATAGATCCACTGATGTCTGGCCCACTAAATTATTGGGTTTGGAAAGAAAATTCAGGAGGGTTTTATGGAGTACCTTTTGAAAACTTTTTTGGGTGGTTTTTGGTAAGTCTATTTATCAGTATACTTCCTTGGAAGGCATGGAATAATTCATTTTTTCCCATATCAGTAAATCTATTATTGCCAATATTTTTTATAACAACATCTCTTACCAATAAACTTTATATACCCGCAATAATTGGAATCATACTGATTGCTTCTTACGTTATATCTATCCTTAGAAGCAATTCATTTAAACCTGATAACCTCGCCTAAAATCAGCCTCTGTTGGGATAACATCTCCAAAGTCTTGATCATTGGATTTTAATTCATCCTCAATCATTGAAATTACATCCCATTTAGGGCTATATCCAAAATCATTAATTGACGCAGTTAAATCAAACTCATAAAAAGTTGGAGTCATTGGAATCTCGACTGTGCAATAATCAAGATTCAAACTTTCAGATAATTTGGGAATAATATCTGCCCAAACAAAGCTATTAGGTCCTGCAATCTGATATGTTGATCCAAAAGTGTTCTCGTTACAAATCATTGCATCATAAGCATGAACAATATCTCTTATGTCTATAACATGTTTTTTCCATGAAATGCCTTCAGAAGTAGGAATCATCAACTGCCTTCCTTTCGCAAGATGTTGATTTAATTCTGCCATTATTTTACCTTTTTCTGGACTATCAGAATTCTTCAAGGCTTCAGCATAATGTCCTGTATAAAATTGATTCCATCCACACACCTCAAATCGACCAAAAACCATTGAAAATCTAAGTATTGTAACTGGCAAGCTTTCTGACATGTAATATCTTCTTGATAAATTTTCTGCAAGAATTTTTGAATATCCATACCACTCGGTAGTATCTTGCGGTAAATCAAATTCTGAAATAGGGCTAGTTAATTTTTTTTCAGGATATTTAGAAATTGTTGAGTCTGTACTAGTAACAACAAGATGCTTGAGATTATTATTTTTTGAGCACGCTTCCAAAATATTGAATGTCCCCTTAACATTTATGTCAAAATATTGATTAGGAGAGAAAGGGCCTCCTGACTGAAAAGCAGCCCCCATATGAAGTACTACTTCATTCCCTAGGACTGCCCTACTTACATCATCAAAATTTTCTAAGTCTCCCACTATAATCTTGCATCCAAGCTTTTCCATTTTTTCTGTTTTTTGATCTTTGCTCCAAGAAAATCCTGTCACATTATGCCCTGACTTTATTAAAAAATTTGCAACATTGGCGCCAATCCTGCCAGTTATTCCAGTGATTAATATATTCATAAATTTACCTCTTTTAAAAATGATATAAAGACCTATACTAGATATTAATATTATTGTTTGAGAGGGATTTTTGAAAATAAATAAAATAATGACAAAGAAAGTTGGAACAATTGCCTCTTCCTCAACTGCAACAGCGTGCTCTGCAACAATGAAAGAATTAAACATAGGATCTTTGGTTGTTATGCAAAATGGTAGTGTCGAAGGAATAGTTACAACATGGGATATTACATCAAAATGCATTGGTTCAGGAAAAAATCCTAATGACTGCACAGTTTTTGAAATTATGACCTCTCCGGTCTTCACAGCTGATTTTGATACTGATGTTATGGAAGCTGCCAGAGTAATGGCTGATAGAAAAATTAGCAGGCTTCCAATAATTCAATTAGGGAGTTTAGTTGGGATTGTGACTTTTGCAGATATATCTCAAGCTGTAGATCAATTTACTAAAGATGTATTAGGGAGCTGGAAAACATGAGCGAGAACAAACCTAACATAATTATAATCCTAGCAGATGATCTAGGGTACTCAGATCTAGGATGCTATGGATCAGAAATTAAAACCCCCAATATTGACGGATTAGGAAATGATGGAATTAAATTTTCTCAGTTCTATAACCAAGCTAGATGTAGCCCTTCGAGGGCCTCTCTAATGACAGGGCTTACTGGCCATCAAGCGGGAGTTGGGCAATTATCTGGAGATTTAGGAGCACCTGGCTACAGAGGATTTATAAATAAAGAATGTGTCACGGTTGCTGAAGTTTTAAAACAAGAAAGTTACGATACATATTTATCAGGAAAATGGCATCTAGGCGGAAGTTGGGACCCAAGAGAAAAAGATAGATGGGAAGCTGGAACTGATAATCACCCACTACCAACACAAAGAGGTTTTGATAATTTTTACGGAATAATGGATGCGGCATCTAGTTTCTTCAGGCCTGAAAGCCTTATGGATGGCGATAAGTTTATTGATGTTGATGATCCAGATTATTATTTTACTGACGCAATGTCAGATAGAGCCTGTGAAATGATAAGCGGTTCTATGGAAAATGATAACCCTTTTTTCTTATACCTATCATACACAGCACCTCATTGGCCACTTCATGCAAAACCTGAAGATATTGCAAAATATGAAGGTAAATATCTTAAGGGGTGGGATCATTTTAGAACTGCAAGACACGAAGAAATGAAAGGCTTAGGGATTATAGATTCAAAATGGGACATATCTCCGAGAGATTCAGACGTAGGAGATTGGGAAGATGCAGAATATCCTGATTGGGAAGATTCTAAGATGGCAGCTTATTCGGCAATGATAGATAGTATGGATCAAGGCATTGGAAGGGTAATTAAAACATTAAGAGAGAACAATCAGCTAGAAAACACCTTAATCTTCTTTATGTCTGATAACGGGGGTTGTGCAGAATTGATGAGGGAAGATGGAGATTGGAGCAATACTTCCCAGTGGGAAACTAACACTATAAATGGAGAGCCAGTAAGAGTAGGAAATATACCTAATTTAAGGCCTGGGCCTGGAACAACTTTTCAAAGTTATGAAACACCATGGACAAATGTTAGTAATAGCCCTTTTAGGTTATTTAAAAGATGGATACATGAGGGAGGCATAAGCGCTCCTTTAATTGTTCATTGGCCTTCAGTAATACAAGAACCAAGAATAGAATCTGAATCAATTCATATCATGGACATACCTGCAACTTCAATTGAAGCTGCAGGAGGTAAATATCCAAGTGAATATAATGGAAACAAAATAAAGCCTATTGAAGGTGAAAGTTTTTTGCCTCTATTAGCAAACAAATGGTCACGCGAAAAGCCTATGTATTGGGAGCATGAAGGCAATCAAGGCATTAGGAAAGAAGAATGGAAGCTTGTAAGAGAATTTGGCAAAGATTGGGAGCTTTACAATATGAATGAAGATAGAACAGAGCTAAATGACCTCTCATCTACAGAAAGAGACAGAGTAAAAGAGATGAGTCAAGAATGGAAAGAGTGGGCTAAAATTAGCAATGTACTTCCTTGGCCAGTAGACCCTAATGTTATGGCAAAAAGATTAGAAGGTGATCACTCTCATATTCATCAGCACAGAGGCCCTACTGCCGGCCAAATTGCCGAAGGGAAAGGTAAATTTCTTTAATATGCCTTATCTAGAAGTTTTATGGTTTCCTGGTAGAGATGAATCTCAAAAGAAACAACTTGCAGACGAAATCACTACTTCGTTTGTAAAAATTACCGGATGTAAACCTAGCGCAGTTGAAATAATATTTAAAGAAATATCAAAAGAAAATAGTGCAAGCTCAGGAGAACTAACAAATGAGCATTAATCTATTGATTTTATATAATGATTCATGCCCATCATTAAATCCCACAATTAAAAGGATAAATGAAGTATTAGAGGAAAATAATATTGAAGCTAACTTATCGACCAAATTACTAAAAAGTGACGAAGAAGCAAATAATTGGAAATTTATAGGATCTCCCACAATTTATATAAATAAAATTCAATTTGAGCCTATTGATTCAGATCTATATAGATTGGAAAATTGCAGAACATTTGTTAGCGATGAGGGTAAAATTTCTCCTCTGCCATCAAAAAATAAATTACAAAAAGCTCTATCGGAAGCTTAGCGAAAGGAAAAATATGCCAAATATAAAATTAAATGACCCTTATGTAAATTTCTTACTCCCAGCAACTGATGGGATAAATTACAGCTTAGACCTACCTTCTTTAGGGAAAATAAAAGTTGTAATTTTTAGTTGCAACCACTGCCCTTATGCTCAAGCATGGGAAGACAGAATAATCAGTATCCAAAAAAAATATTCAAATGATGGTGTTAGTGTGATCATGATTAGCTCTAATAATTCTACTGAATACCCAGAAGACAGCTTTGAAAAAATGAAGGAAAGACATACTGAAAAGAATTTTAATTTTCCTTACTTATATGACGAAACTCAAGAAATAGCCAAAATGTATGGAGCAGAACGAACTCCTGAAGTTTTTGTATTCGATGAATTTGGCCTACTAAGATATACAGGAGCAATTGATGATAATTATGAGGATGAATCAGCGGTAACCTCTTCATATTTAATGAATGCACTAGATAGTATTATTCAGGACAATAAGGCTGACGTAGAAATTACTGATGCTGTAGGCTGCACAATAAAGTGGAAATAATTTAACCAAAACTTAACCCAAACTGACCAAATAAGTATTGCTATTATCTTGGCTTTTTTGCAATATATCGTGGTATGAATCCACTATTAGGTAAAAATTTTATATTTTTAATTACTGCTAACTGTCTTGCATTTTGCGGATGGGTTTTCAGGAATTACTTAATCAACTGGTACGTTTTAGAGAAGACAAATTCTACCTTGATGGTAGGTCTAATTGCTGCAATTCCAACTTTTTTCGTACTATTTATATCTCCATTTGGAGGTCAGCTAGCTGATAAATTCTCTAGAAAAAAAATATTTTTAATTGCTAGGATTATAAGTTTTATATTTTTTTTCTTAGTTGCACTTTTCGTTCACATGAATTTTTATCCCATTTTATTCATTGTATTGTGCTTTAGTGGAATAGGCATCGCTGCAGGACTAGAAGTAAGCGCATCTAGAACTTTAATTTTAGACATTGCTGGATTTAAATACTTAACTTGGGGAAATTCTATTACTGAATTTTTAAATTCTTTTCTTAGCACTATAGGTCCTTTAGCAATTGCTGTATTTTTTACCTCAATTTCAAATACAGAGGTATTCTTTTCAATGCCTGCTGTTCATCTAATAAGCGCAATGGCAGCATTAATGTTATTTATATACTTTAAAGAAGCTAAAAATGAAGATGATAATAAAGAAGACGGAATTGATAAATCTATTAAAGATGGAATAATTTATTCATATAAATCTGTAAACATCAGGATTCTCTTAATTCTAACTTTTACTATATTATTCTGGGCACTATCTCAACCATTAATACCCAAGATTGCAAGAGATGTGCTAGGATCAGGTTCCTCAGGTTATGCAATTCTACTTTCTAGTGAAGCTCTTGGTGCTATGATTGGGTCCATTGCACTTCCATTATTTCCAAAAATATTTAGAAACTCTAAATCAATTGTTGTTTGTATATTAATTTACTCAATTGCTTTATTCTTTTTCTCGCTATCTACATCTATTTTTCTTTCAGTATTCTTGCTTGCCGTCGGAGGTTTTTTTCACGTTATATGGTTTACAGTGATATTAATACTGCTTCAAACACTCCCAGATACTAATCATAAAGGAAGGGTTGTTGGTTTATTCTTCACTGTAATACAAGCATATGGACTTGGATTCATTTTAGGTGGACTACTCGGAGAATCAATCGGAATCGTGCCCACTATAATTACTGCCTCGATAGTGCCAATTATAGTCCACTTTATTTGCTATGGAGTCTCTAAAGAATTCAGGGTTTTAAAATCATAATTTAAGTATAATCTTTACTAATCCAGCTAGCATATCTTGATTTATCTTTTACTGAGAAAAATTTTTGAGTTTGCGCTTCATCTTTTCTAACTTCCTCGCAAACTTTTATTATATCTCCAAGTATTTCTTCTGGAACTCTTGTTATTCCATCTGCATCTGCGACTAATACATCTCCCTCGGATACATTCAGTCCGGAAACTTCGACTTTTTCTCCTAAAGATATTGCATTAAATGGCCCATGGCCCGGAACTCTTCCTTCAGCCCAAACACTTAAACCAGATCTTTGAATTCCAGGAACGTCCCTAATTGCGCCACACGCCACTACACCAACTGCACCCAAACATGAATGCATAAAAGCCATATTGTCTCCAAATAAAGCTCCTCTATTTCTTGGCGAATCATTATCTTCTATTAAAGATATAAATGGGTAGTCTAACGAAGAAATTTTCTCATAATAATCATTCCATGGAACTGGCTCTGAATTCGGTTCATTTAAAGCTGTCGCTTTCATAGTTGTAGCTATTCCTACAATTGTTGGAGCCTCTCCTGTATATCTTCTTAGGTTAGTTCCAGAATAATCTTGATTTTCAGGCACATAGCCTCTTATTCTTATAGCAGCATTTTGAACAGTTGCAGAATCAAAAGCAGTTAAATCATTTAAAATTGAAATGTCTATTTTTCCCATTTTTTTCCTTTACTCAGAGACCTCAAATTATTTAGATATAGAATTATCGTATAATAAATAATTCTTAATGAACATAAAATATTTTAAATGATAACAATAGGGATAATAAGTATTTCAGACAGGGCCTCAGAAAAAATTTATGAGGACCAAGGCATACCTTCAGTAATTAATTTTTTTAATAAACATTTCTCATCAGACTTAAACAAAATATCAATTAAAAAATCTATTCTAATTCCTGACAATTTAGATCTAATAAAAGAAAAAATTATTGAGTATGTTGATGAACATAAATTAAATGTGATTATTACTACAGGAGGGACAGGCCCATCCAAAAAGGACTTAACTCCAAATGCTACTAGAGAGGCTATAGAAGAAGAGCTGCCAGGATTTGGAGAATATATGAGATCTGAATCTTTAAAATATTCAAAAAATGCTATTTTGAGCAGGCAATTAGCCGGAATAAGAAAAGACTCAATTGTATTGAATTTGCCAGGTAACCCCAATAGCATCGGGGAAATTTTACCTAATATAATTGATCAAATTATCCATTTCGTTGAGGAAAGAAATAAAGGTTAATAAAATTCTTCTTCTCTTTCCCATACTTCATTTGAATCGGAATCCTGTCTGTCATACCCTTTTTCAAGATCTTCAAAACTATTGAATTCGTCTTCTTCCCCAGAGTCAACAATTCTAGCCCATGTTTTAACTACAAATATACCATCTCTAGTAAAGCTTACGTACGCAATTGCTCCTCTCTGCCCACTCCTTTTCCTTATAAGGTAGCCTCTATCTTCTAAAGTTTTTAGAGACCTAGAATACCTATCCTTGTCTTTTTTAAGCTCTAGGTTAAAAGAATCATTTGGTGTCCATGGAATTAGAAATTCAGTGTCGTCCAAAAATCTTTCGCTACCCGAAGAAATTAGTTTTTCTTTTGAAATAAGAATTAAGTTATTCCACATCCACATTAGAATGTCTCTTTGAGTTAAGCTAATTTTGCCTCTAAATTTTTTCAATATACCAATATTCAAAGAAGGTCTATAGAATTTACAGTGTAATCTAAAAGAGATAAATTTTTAATATCATCAAACCTTAATATTAGGAGAGAAAATGGATTTTTCAGGAAAAGTAACTGTTGTGACTGGCGGAGCACTGGGAATAGGAGGAGGCATATCAAGGAAATTTGCAGAAAAAGGTTCAAAAATTGTCATTGCAGATATTGATTTAGAGTCAGCAAATAAAAATTCAGAAAAAATAATAAATATGGGTGGAGAATGCGAAGTAATTAAAACAGATGTTTCAAAGTCAGAAGATATTGAAAATATGGTCAAATTAGCTATTGAAAAATATGGAAGAATAGACAATCTAATCCAGAATGCTTTTTCTACGGGGAATTTTACAGAAGAATTTTCTGGCTCTGCTATGAAAGTTTCTGAAGAAGGTTGGGATAAAGGAATTGCGATGCTACAAAAGGCGATTTTTTTAGGAGCAAAATTTGCTGGCGAAGAACTTATTAAAAACAATGGAAATATAATAAATATTTCATCTGTGCATGGATTATTGATGTCAAAAAATGCAATAGTGTATGAATCTGGAAAATCTGCCGTTATAGGAATGACTAAACAAATGGCATGTGATTTTGGGCCATTAGGGGTCAGGGTAAATGCTATATGTCCAGGACATATAGTTACTGAAAAAATGGAAGTTAGATGGAAAGAGATGCCAAAGGGGTTAAAATTTTTTGAAGAGCAATATCCTGTAAGAAGAACAGGGGTCCCAGAAGATATTGCAAATGGAGTCGCTTTTTTATGCTCTGAAGAAGCATCATTTATAACGGGTCATTCATTAGTAATTGATGGAGGCTTGAGTATTCAACTTCAAGAAGATTTTGGCGTTGATCAAGCTAAATATGCTCAATCAAACGACGTAGAATTCCCTTACTAACTTAAGCCAAAAAGATAATTCCTGCTCCAGCTAATAATCCTGAAACAACCTTAATAAAAAGATTTTGAAAATCTAATTTTTCAGTAAATTCTTTTTTAATCATTACTACAAGAAAAGCACTAAGGATTACTGCAAATATTGGTCGGACTCCATTAAATGAATTTACTACTGAAACATCTAATCTGGCTAGAGCTATCACAATCATATACATACTAAATAAGGGGCTTAATGTTTCTGCTATAAATAAAGTTAACCCCCTAGCTTTATGTTTAAAAAATCTATTTATATCGGAAATATTTTTTAAGCTAAACATAGGAATACCAGCAGAAATAAATAAGCCTAAAGCTCTTATGCTAAGAACTTGAGTAGATGAAAAGTTGCTTCCGTCTACAGACTGCTTTAAAAGCACACTTGCGATCGCAAAAAGGATCCCTCCAAATAAAAGACTGGAGATTGCTGTCTTATTTATCGGAGAAAATTTACCTTCCCATCTTAATGATGCAAATATTGATGAAATAAATATCAAAATTATACCCAAATATTTTGAATAGTTTAAAGATTCATTCAGCACAAATAATCCAGCCATCGGAACAATTATTGTATGAATTAGATAAATAGGCTCAACTCTAGATATTTCCTCTAAATCCATGGCTTTGACAAGAAAAATCAAACTTAATCCAAAAAACATACCAGAAAAAATTAAATAAAAGAAACTCAAACTAAATGTTTCTGATTTAAAGCTAAATGGATCTAATAGGAACATTGTTATGCAAATTACCAATTGCATTCCTCCACTATAAAGACAAAAAGACTTGTAGTTTAAGTTATCTTCACCTTCAAGCACGAAGAATTTATCAACAACATTAACTGCAGCCATTATCAGAGCAGAAAACAATGGCAATAAAATCCATAATTCCATTTATATCTCGATTCTTATCTAATAAATTAAAAATCCCAGCTTGAGAAATTAAAGTTATTCTTATTATTATCTCTCATCCTATCTTTGCATTCTCTTATTTTTAGTTCAGGTTCAAGTTGATTTGGATTTCCTTTTTTTCCAAGTGCCAATATGAAAACCACATGATTTTCATTAGGAATGCCTACAGAACTCTTAACTAAATCCTCACTCCAGCCTCCCATTGGATGGCTTGCTATTCCCATATATTCCGCCTGCAGCATCATATTTTGACCACAAAATCCTATGTCTAAAAATTTTTTATTAATATTCTTATCATCAGATATTACGAATATTGCAAATATTTCTGCATCCTTGGCCCAAACTTGATTAGAATCAGAAAGCGCCATCAAAACATTTTCATAAGAATCATCTTTTTTACTGATGAATATAACTTTCCATGGCTGCATATTTCTTGAGGAAGGTGCCCATTTAGTTGCTTCAATTAGGAGATCTATCTCTTCTAGTGAAATTGATTCACTAGAAAAACATACTGAGCTCTTCCTATTTAAAATTTCAGGAATAATTCTTTTATTCATAATTACATTTTATCAGTAATTTTCCCTATTATTTCATCAATTGATAATTCACCTGGAGGAAGGTCTTTTATTAATTCATAAATATTTTCTGATTCACTATGAAATCCGCCTGTTAAACCAGAATCTTTAAAAGTTGATGAAATTTCATTCATTTCACCAATCCATCTATAAGCCTTGTGCTTAATACTTGGAATGAGTTTCAATGCTACACCATGAAAAAATTCATCAGAATACTCTAGCTCATCTATCAATTCTTGGTATACATTATTTCTTTTTGCAACTATCAATGCTCCAGCAACAAGAGCTTTTGAGCCTTTAGTTATTGCAGCATAGACCATTTTCATAGCTGAAGCCTGAAAATCAGAGCCATTTAGAATTATTATGTCTACCCCTTTTCCAGAAAGAAAATTTAAATTTTTAGCCATTTCTCCAGACAAATAGGTCCTTGGGGAATAATTTTCTTTTGGTGGTCCACCCATAATGCTTCCATCAACATAATTTACATTCCTTTCATCAAGCAAGGCTTTAATTTTTGTTGCTGTCATTGTTGAAATCGCATTTAAATCACAATAAATTGGCCCATCTTTACTAATATATTTTGAGTATTGATCAGCTGTTTCTAAAGCCCTATTCGGAGGTATAATAGAAATTATTATGTCAGATTTTTGACTAACATTTTCAATTGTTAGTACATCTTTAATTCCATATTTAATTGCTCGATCTTGGCTAATTTTGGATCTTTCACCATAAACAGAAATAACTTCAATTCCATTTTTAACAAAATATCTTCCAATTTCTGCTCCCATTTCTCCAAGCCCGACTAATCCGATTATCATAGTGCCTCCTTTTAAGTATTATCTATTTGAAATATTACAATTTTTAAAAAAAAATAAAAAATGCGTCATATGGCTATAGAAATTTATAAAACCAATAGGTTAATATATAATTTAGTGATCAAAGGGGTGTTGTGAATTAGCACTATACTTTTTCCTCCAAGAAAAAATATCTAATAATAATACCCCCTAAATCACTCCTCTCTTATCATTAATTAATAATTTAATCATATAAAAATAGGGTTAAGGTTTAATGGTTAAATTAACAGCCTAGATATTCCATCAGGTCATCAAGTAAAATTACAGCAATTTTATTTTTGTTAGCAGAAACAATACCCGTGCTATTAGGGAATTTAACCAAATATGCTAAAATTTTATCATTATTTTCTAGTACAAATAATGGATAGTTTCTTAAAGAATCTTTTATTTTTACTCCAATATTCATGCACCCAGAATTAATGTTTATTCTAGGAAAATTATATATTTCTAAGGCAGGTTCTAATAATTCTGACTCAGACGGAGAGAACTGTTGAATTGAAGTTCTTCTATGCTCAACAAGCATCAAGTCTTTTTCTTTTAAAAGCGACTCAATTGCTTTTAAATCTCTTTCTAATTTAAATTTTGAATATTCAGAATCTTCATTATTTGAGCAAGAAACAATAAAAATTAAAATAATAAAAGGTATTAATAATATTAAAATTTGAATAATTTTTTTAATCATATCTCTGCATTAAATATTAATAACAATAAAAAAATAAGCATACCAATTCCATAAACTGTTATTAAACCGAACTTTAATTTTTCATTTTTTGATCCAAATTTTGCAGCAACTATAAGAGGCATGTGAATCATAATTAATATTATTGTCATGTCCCATTCCCCTCCTGGCTCACCATGATTAAATAAAATAAATTCTATATTTCTTTTATTTGCTATCAATGCGAATGTTCGTGTTTGCTAATAGATTCAATTATTTTTACTTCAGAATCAAATATATAATTTATTTTTAATATATCATTTGATAATTGGTGAGATATTAGATGATCGTATGTGTAGTGACCAAAATTCTTTCCGTTAGCATATAATTTTTCTTTCTTTCCATTATCAAGTTGAATTTCAATGTATATAAATTCTCCAATACTATCTCCTTTTTTTATATCTGAAATTGTCCCTTCTATGTTTCCACTAGAATCAGAACATGAAATAACTAAAAGGCATATAAAAACAAATATTTTTTTCACTTCAATTCTCAATTCTAGGGGGTAATGCGCTTTTCTCTTCTTCCTTGGCCCATCGAAAGAACAGGGTCGTGAGGACTCCTAAAAATAAAAAATTTCCTGGAAGCCACATTATAAGCCCTCCCCAAGTTTGATCCTCTACATGAGATAACATATTCCAATGCAAAGGCGTAGATTCGTAAGCATATAATGAGTCTCCAGAAAGAGTAATAAAGGCAGCTAAAGCTGCGCTTGGCGTTACCGCCAATAATAAATATACAATTTTTTGAGGGTTTGAAAGATTCGATCTTACTGGGGCTGGACCAATAATTGGCCACCATAAAAGTAGAGCCATAAAAACAAATAATGCATGATTAATAAAATGAAAAGCATCATATTTTAGAGTTAGGTTATAAAAAAATGGTACATGCCAAAAGTAGAGATTTACAATATATAAAATTAATGAATATCTAGGTCTAGTAATGACACTTAACAGTCTCTTTAGTTTGGATTCTCCAGCAAATGGTTTTGAAATAAACCTTCTAATTGGCTTTGGAGTTCCCCATATAAAGACTGGCATTGCATTTGACGAAAGTAGAAGAGGAGCTATAACAACCATCAAGGTTAGATGTTGAATCATATGTATGAAAAACATTTCTTCTGCAAAATAATCAATTGGGCCCTCTAAAACAAATACTAATAAAAATATAGAAATGCTAATCAAAAATAATTTAGTTTTTGAAAAAGAGGGTTTATTAATTAGTTTTATAATGCCAGAAAAATAAACCAATATAATCAGTCCAACGAAAGTTAGGCTTATAAATCCATTAATATTTTCTAAATGTAGAAAATTCCATGAAGTTATAAAATCTAAAAAATTTTCCGCTGATTCGGGATGATCTGATCCATGATTAAAAAAATTTAATGAAAAAAAATCTACTTGTTTTAACAATTTAACTTTTACTTTCTAATTTTATTCTTAATATTTTGGACAAAATTATTTTCATCTTGAGTTGCCCATAAAATAAAACCAATCAAAGCTAGTATTAATATCGCGAATATATAATCAATCATAAATATAGTTTAGCAAAAATAAATAAATAAATATTGCTTAAATTAAGTTTACTACCTCTAGAGATTCTGAAATTCTATATTTTATATCTACTGGAATATCTATGCCATGGTCCCTAGAGTGCATGCCTTTAAATCCCATTAGGCTCAAGCAATATTTAATTCCCGCATATAGATAAGGTAGCATTAAATTATCAATATCTTTTATTTGATTCTGCAAAATTTTGCCTTTTTCAAAATCACCTTTTATACCAATTTTTAGCAATTCTTTTAAAGCATCAGGCCAAATATTAGAAAAAGCTGTTGTTGTTCCATTACACCCTATTAAAGTACCAAGCAGGATCATGCTCCCATTGCAAATCCAAAACTTTTTATTTTCGGGAACATATTTTCGAACAGTAGATTCGAACCTCATGTCATGTTCAGTTACATAACCAAAAACATTATCCATAGATGCAATGCTACCTAATATCTCAGGATCAGATACAGGTTTTGGAGCTACGCCAAAATTTAGTGGGTCGCCTTGATGCATTAATAGAACAGGGAGTGGAGTATGCTTCAATACCTCTAAAAAATAACTTCTAATAAGCTTTTCATCTCTAGGATATCTAATTCTAAGTAAGGATGCTCCTGACTGAGCGTACCTGTCTGCAAGCCTTAATGTTTCTTTCGGGGAAGGATTGTCAATTCCTGCTGCTGATATTTTATTATCAGGTAAAGAATTAGAAATTCTATCCAATAATGTAACTTTTTCATCTTCGCTCATCAATAGTTCTTCTCCAGATGCAGTTCCAATAATGAAAACATCTACTTCTGTTTTCTTCCATTTATCTAAATTGAAATCAGCAGCATCAAGATCTAGGTCTCCATTTTTATTAAAAGGAGTTGCCATTGGGAGGCCTACTAAAGGATCTTGTAAATCGTATAAATTCATTCTTTAATTATAACCATATTTTTTACCATCTCACCAATAAAAAAGCTTTGCATTAACCCCCAGCCCCCTCCTCCTGTAGCCACGAATACCCCAGAATTTTTAACAACCTCACTAACTATAGGCATGCCATCTTTTGTTGCTGGGCGTACGCAAGCAGTTTGTCCTATTACTTGAAGATCTCTAATACAGGGAATCATTGATGCTGCATTATTTAATAATTCATTCTTAGACTTATTAGTTATATCTAAATCAAATCTATTTTCTTCATAGGTTGCTGCAATCCAAATAAGCCCATCTGATTTTTTAACAATTGAGCATGGCCCATGAATATGATAATTCAGGTCAAAATCATCTGGATATAACTTAATTATTTCACCTTTAGCTGGATACATATCTATATCTACGCCAATTCCAGAAACAAGTTTTTTAGTCCAAGGCCCAGCACTTATAATTAAATTGTCATAACTCATTATTTTTTCAGATTTTAATTTTATTTTTTTCTTATCTATATCTATCCTTTCAACTAAATCATCCAAAATTTTAGCCCCTTTTATTTCGATACTGCGCTTCAAACAAAACACAAATGATTCTGAATTTAAAAAGAGAGTTCCAGAAATTAGTGCTCCTCCATATATATCTTTTGAAACTTCTTTTTGGTGCCTAGATACTTCCTCATAACCTTCTAGAAGTGTCATATCAAATCCATAAGATTGAATATGACTCGCAGAGTCAGCAATTTGGATAAATTCTTCTTTATTAAAGCAAATCTGAATAGTAAGAATATCTTTAAGAACATAATCTATATCAGATAAATTCTTTAATTTTTTATAGTATTCCTTATGTTTTAAATAACTCTCGTGCGCTAACTTTTGTTGATTCTCTGGCCTCATAGGGCCATTTTTTATATTAATTTCTTGAGGTAAATGGCTGGATGATCCTGACCCTTTTAAGACTGAATCTAGTCTTCCTAAAGCATTATTTGATGCAATATTGGAATGATTCCCATAAATCACCGTAACATCCTCACCTTCTTCCAATAGGCTTAATGCTGAAGATAATCCAAAAACACCTGCGCCAATAACAATATTATTCATAAATCATATTTTAAGTTGAACTTAAATTAAATTAAAATATTATATAAATTACTTATTAATTTACTTTATGAAGAATTCAACTTTTACAACAACTTTCTACACAAAAGGCATTATTGAAAGCTGGTCAATTGGCGGAATAAGTTCTTTTTGTAGATTTTTTGAAGTCCTAGTGAGTGCTGTTGTTATATATCAAATCAGTGAAAGCGCCCTTTTAGTGGCAATAAATTCCGGATTAAGGGTTGCTCCTTTATTCATACTAGGATGGTTATTGGGCAGAATTGCTGACTCTTTAGATAAAAGATATCTCTTAACTTTATCAGCAATCGTTTTTATATCTTCTTCATTGATAGGATTTTCTTTAATGTTTTTGGGGTTAATTCAAGTGTGGCACCTTCTGGTTATCTCTCTAATATCAGGGTTAGGGTGGGCAATAGAATTTCCTTCTAGGAGATCTTTTATAGGAGAGGTTTTGCCCAAAGAAAATATTTATTTAGGCATTGGGATGGATCTTTCATTATCAAATTTAGGGCGATTTTTAGGACCAGTTATTGCAGGATTAATGATCGATTACTTGTTAAATTTTGCATTTTTGCTTTCTGCTGCTCTATATATTTTCTCTTTAATAATGTCTTTGTTGCTTTTTAATTTAAAAGGTGACTTTGTAAAGACAAAAAAGGATGATACAAAACCGTCTGGAAATATATTCTTATTTCTTTTCAAAAATAATATGTACAGAACGGTACTTCTAGTAACAATTATATGCAATATATGGGGATTTCCTACTACAAGCATGGTTCCAGTTATTGCAGAAACAATACTAAACATCAATGCAACATTGCTGGGAATATTGGTTGGGGCCGAAGGTGCGGGGTGCTTAATTGGCTCAATTGCTGTTGCTGGAATTAGAAATAAAAAATATCAGTCGTTCTTATTTATTTCTGGAGCATTTCTATTTCTGGGTTGTATTTTTCTATTTTCAATATCTGAAATTTATTTAATTTCACTTCTGTTGTTATTTTTTGGAGGATTAGGTATTTCAGGATTCAGCACAATGCAAAGCGTTATTACTATAGACAGAACACAGCCTGAATTAAGAGGATCTGCGATGGGCTATCTATCAACTACCATTGGAACACAGCCTTTAGGAGCTCTTAATGTGGGAATTACATGCTCCATACTTGCGCCTCATATTGGGATAAGAGTAAGTGCCTTAGAAGGAATTTTTTGTATGATATTAATCTTATGTATAAGTGCTTATTTCAATAGTAAAATTAATAAAAATAGAGAATACACCAATTAAAAAGAGGCTTGAATGTTAAATATAATAGACACTCTAAGAGAAAGAATTCATGGAGTAATTTTATTTTAAACCAACACTACCATCATCTTTAATTGGAGGCGGATAATTTGCTGGGTCAAAAGGATGCTTTGACGGAGCATCTTCGTTAAATATAAGCCCTAAGCCTGGCTTCTCAGAAGGATAATACCATCCATCTTCTAGTTTAATAATTTCATCAGTCATGTCTCTTCTTGGAGGTACATCTTCTTCTACTGACTCTTGCACATCCCAAGAAATTGAAGATGTACCTACAGCAATGCAAGCTGCAGTAGCTATTGGGCCTTGAAAGTTATGCGGAGAAATCTTTATATGGTGAGCCTCAGCTATTGTAGCGATTTTTTTTACTCCAGTTATACCTCCAGCCACAGCTATGTCAGGCTTAAAAAAAGCTGGTTTTACCATCTGGGCATATTCCCTAAATTCCCATACCCCCATATTCCTCTCTCCTACAGCAAGAGGAAGGTTCATTTTTGATGCAACATCTCCCATAGATACAACTGAATCAGGCACAATTGGATCTTCTATAAAATAAGGTCTTAGATGGGCCACGTCTTTGCAAAATGCGATTGCTTCATGAGGCTGCATATTCCTATGAATTTCAATTCCAATATCAAAATCCCAACCAACAGTTTCTCTTACGGCAGATACCATTTCTAAAGCTAAAGATACCATTTTAGAATAAGTTAACTCAGCCCAATTATTTGGCATAGGAGTAAATTTAAGCGCTGAAAATCCTTGATCCATCACTTTTTTCGCTCCTTCTGCACATTCATCAGGTGTATTTCCATTAATTCCTTGAGCTATAGCTCTTATCTTTTTTCTTACTTTTCCGCCTATTAAGTCCCAGACTGGAGCATCAAGTCTTTTTCCTTTTATATCCCATAGAGCCATATCAATTGCGCTTATTGCTCCTCCGATACTATTACCTCTAAAAGCAGAGTTGTATCTCCATAAGAAGCTCCAAATATGCTCTATGTCACGCGAATCCATTCCAATTAGAGCACCTGAAAAGCCCTTAATTGTTTCTTGAGCGGCTTTCGGATAAGCCCAATAACACGACTCCCCAATACCCTGAATTCCGTCTTCTGTAGTTATTCTTACAACTAAAAATCGCGATACGAAAAAAGTTTCTATTTTAGCTATTTTCATTTTCTAATTATTTTTCTTTTATTATTAATTCTATATTTATAATTTTAATTTTAACAAAAATACTTCTATAAAACTAAACTACTTCCCTCTTTGAAAATGATTAATAGATCGTTATTAAGCTTGAAATTACTAACTAGTCACTATCAAGTTGCTATTTATATAGAAAAATTAGATATAATAATAAACGATGTATAATTTATCTCTATTTTTACATATAATCTCTGCATTTTTTATTGCCTATTCTGTCTTATATGGATCATTAAACGATTCGATAAAAATATCGTCGAAACTGTTCAGGATTAATCTTATTTTGTTGTCTTCCATGAGCATCGTTTCAATACTTACTGCGACTTGGATTATAAGTATTGCAAACTATAGTCATTCTTCTTTCTGGATTACTGCATCGTATGCATTATGGTTTATATTGATTTTAATTAACGAAGGATTAATTAGGAGAAAATATATAAATGCTAAAAAGGAAGGAATTGCGGAGATAAATGTTTCCATTCAATATATTTCTATGTCAATAGTAGTAGCAATGCTGACTTTCTTAATGATCTATAAGCCAACTTTTTAATAAAAAATTAGATTATTAGCGGAAAGTTCTTTTAGGTGAAAATAAATTTTAGAAAACAAAAATTCCTACAAGATCACATAAAAGAAATTATATCTTTTTATCATCCTAGGTGCATAGATAAGGATTTTGGGGGATATATTCATCAATTTCGAGATGATGGCTCAATTGATGATCGAATGACCAAGCATCTTGTGGGAACTTGTAGATTTATCTATATTTATTCCATATCATTTATAACCCTAAAAAAACCTGAATACCAAGAGGCTGCAGAGCAAGGGTTAAAATTCCTTCGCGAAGTACATCAGCAACCAGACGGTGGCTTTGCATGGATACTGAATGGTAACCAAGTTAAAGATGATAAGCGTTACTGTTATGGGCATGCTTTTGTGTTATTAGCCGCCGCAGTAGCAACTAAGGCTCAAATTAAAGGAGCTAAAGAATTTGCTTCTGAGGTATATGAAATTCTTGAAAAAAACTTTTGGGATAAAGAGTCTGAATTATATCTAGATGAGATGGAAAAAGACTGGAAAAATGTTAGTCTCTATCGTGGCCAAAATGCCAATATGCATATGTGCGAAGCTATGTTGTCAGCTTTCGAAGCAACTAAAGAGAGAAAATATTTGAATCGAGCTCATACTTTAGCAAAGCGTATTTGTTTAGACCTAACAAAAAATACTGGTGGGTTAATTTGGGAGCACTTTAATACAGATTGGAGTCCTGACTGGAATTATAATAAAAATGACCCTAAACATATGTTTAAGCCATACGGATATAATCTTGGGCATTCCATAGAATGGGCAAAACTTTTACTTATTCTTGAAAGATATAAGTCTGAACCATGGATGCTAACTACTGCTAAAAAACTTTTTGATTGTGCGGTAGAAAAAAGTTGGGATCAGGAGCATGGAGGAATGCACTACACTTTAGATCCTGATGGCAAAATACTAGATAAAGATAGATATTATTGGGTACTAGCTGAAACTTTTGCGGCAGCATCTTTGCTTGCATTGAGAACAGAAGATTCAAATTATTGGAAATGGTATGACAAAATCTGGAAATTCTCTTATCAATACTTTGTAGATCATAAATATGGTGGATGGTACCGAATATTAGATTCAAATAATCAAAAATATAGTGACCTGAAAAGCCCTCCTTCAAAAGCAGACTACCACCCTATTGGAGCTTGCTATGAAACTATAGAAGCAATGAATTATTCAGATTTAAAAGATTGATGAGAATAAAGGGCTAATTAAACTAAAAATAAGCATAATAACTAAAACTAAAGTGAAGAATCTTTTAACTGAATCGAAAAGGCGCTTTCTGATTTCTTTTAATGCTAATTCTCTCTCATCTTTTACTTCGGATAACTTATCCTCATATTTTTCAGTAAACTCTTCTGCTTCTTTCTGAAATTCTGCATGTTCTTTTTCTCCCCAAGGCAAATTATCCATACTGAGCTCCAATGCAGACTGATATAAAATAAATGCGGCTACATGCTTTGGAAAGTAACTTGCATGAAACTTACGTTTCGCCTTCAAGTTACTGAGACACGTAGCCAAAATGATATTACCACAATAGAATCTAAAATGGCTTATTTTAAACTTAGAGAGGTTGGTACGCCCGGGAGGATTCGAACCCCCGACCCTCTCGTTCGAAGCGAGATGCTCTGTCCAGCTGAGCTACGGGCGCATAATGGGGTGAGCGGAGGGATTCGAACCCTCGATCTTCAGGGCCACAACCTGACGTGTTAACCAACTACACCACGCCCACCATATGAACAAGTAAAATTTATCAGAGAATTCTAAATTTTAATAACTTAATTTAAAAACAGTCTCTATCAAGGTTCTGCAAGGATAACCCGTAGCGCCCTGAGATATCCACCCTTTATTAGAAGCACTCATTGCAGTTCCTGCTATGTCTAGATGAACCCAAGGTGTATCCCCAACAAATTCACCTATAAAATGTGCAGCAGTTACAGATCCAGCAGCTCTTCCTCCAGTGTTTTTTATATCGGCAACTTTAGATCTATTCTGTTTTTTTGAAGCCTCATCTAAAGGCATGTGCCAAATTTTTTCTCCTGTTTTTTCTCCTGCACTTATTAAAGTTTGAATTAAATCATCATCGTTACCAAAAGCACCAATTAACCCATGACCAAGCGATATAACCATGGCTCCCGTAAGCGTTGCAACATCTATTATTTTTGCTGCGCCTCTCTGATTAGCAAATTCAACTGCATCTGCTAGGGTTAACCTTCCCTCAGCATCAGTATTCTCTATCTCTATGGTCTTGCCATTCATGGATGTGACTATATCTCCTACCCTTTGAGCTCCTCCGCCTGGCATATTTTCTGTAGCTAGGCACAAGCCGGTAACATTAATTTTTGGTTTTAATTTTCCAATAGCATCCATTGCAGCAATAACAGATGCGCCGCCTGACATATCAGACTTCATGTCAATCATGGACATAGGGGGTTTTAAAGATAATCCTCCCGAATCAAATGTAATCCCTTTTCCTATTAGCCATATATTGTTACTAGGATTTCCTGAATCACCTATATAGTTAAGAATTATTCCGTAAGGGTCGGCCTTGCTACCTTGAGCGACACCGAGAAAAGCTCGCATCTGAAGCTTTTCTAGTTCTTTTTTATCTAAAACCTCAATACTTAAATTTTCATTAGAGTTGGCAATATTTTCACTATAATCCTTTAGATATTTAGGGTTAACTAAATTTGGAGGCCTATTCACTAGGTCCCTTGCCTTTAAAGAAGCCTCGGAAGTTATGACTGCTGAGTCTACCGAATTCTTTACTTCGTCTTCTAATCTATCAATTATTATCTGTACGGTTTCTATATTAGATTTTTTCTTTTTGCCAGATGATTTAAATTCATCAAATTTGTAAGAACCTAAAAGAAACCCCTCTACAATGGAACATGCAGCCTCATTATTATTAATATTTTTTATCGTTTCCAAAATTATAGAAGCTTCTTGAATTTTTAAAGTTTTAATTCTTCTGGAAATTAACGCGCATGCTTCTCTTACATCATCGGTAGATACTTTTTCTCTGCTTCCTAATCCATAAAATAGTATTCTTTTTGGACTTAATTCATTTTTTAGATAGTCTGATTTATATTTAAAATCATCTATCATCATAGTGTGTAATAAAACCTGCTCCCCTTTTGCCCCAGTTATTTCCCCGTCATCCCTGATCTTTGAAAGGAATGAATCTGATTTCCCAGAATTAAATTGCTTGGAAAAAGGGATCTGATTTTCACTTTTATCTTTTTTTAAATCTAAATAAGTAAAAATAATCAGTATTTCCTGATTGCTCTGAGAGTTATTTAATAGTTTAAATTCCATATTTTTCCATTACTAATTTCAATTTTTCTCTTAAAAAAATGATACATCTTTTAGTAAAATTAATAAATTTTGAACCTTAAATTGACAAAATATTATATTAATATAAAATTTTTACTAATTTAATTTATTAATTTCTTGGAGGAAAAAAATGAAAAACGAGAAAGTAAGTGTTGGAATCGTGAGTGATGGCACCTTCTTATTAGACGGCGGTGCAGTATTTGGTTTAGTCCCAAAAACACTTTGGGAAAGAAATATGAAACCTGACAGGCGAAATCGTGTTAGATTAGGCTTAAATTGCATGTTAATTCGAACATTAAATGCAAATATCCTTGTAGATACTGGGATAGGTTCAAAAGAACCTGAAATAACAAAGGAATTTTATGGTCACAGCTCTAGTAAACTTCTTACAAATCTTAGAAAAGAAGGAGTAAGCGCTAAAGACATTGATTATGTAATTCTTACCCATTTGCATTTTGAGAAATGTGGAGGAGCTACCAAAATGGATAGAGAAGGCAATATTATTCCGACTTTTCCTAAAGCAAAATATGTTATCCAAAAAGAAGCATGGACTGAAGCATTTAATCCTAACGAGTGGGCGGTTCCTAAATATAGTAACGCCGTAAAGCATCTAGAAGTTCTAGAAGAAAGAGATCAGCTTCAATTAATTGAAGGAAATACTGAGATAGTTCCTGGTGTTGAGGCTATAGTTCTTGATGGACCAAGCATTGGCCATATGATTGTAACTGTAAGAGCTGGAGGAGAAAGAGTGGTTTTTCTAGGAGATATAATTCCTACTCCAAATCATTTACCTTTAGCTTTTATAACAGCTTTTGATAGATCTCCTGAGAAAACTCTTTACCAAAAAAAGGAGCTTCTAGATAATTGTGAAAAAGATGGATCCTTGATGGTTTTTTCAAGAGGTTATGAAGTTAATGCTGCATATTTAGAGAGAAAAAAAGGCAAGATAGAATTAAAATCGGTAGAAGTATAGTCTACAAAAAGGCCTAGACAATAATTTTATTATCTTCTAGGCCTTTAATCTTCTCTTTGCTAATCTCATCTTCCGGCGCCCTGGAAAATTTTCTTACTACCTTGAAATAGTCTTCTGTTAGTCCTGATGCTTTTGATTGACCTTCCCATAAAATAGATCTCTCCTTGCCTATTAAGGACTTCTTTGCTGCGCCAGATAATTCATCAACAAGATTTAATAATTCTTTTGATCTTTGCTTAATTACTGAGTCCTGAACATGGTTTTTAGAATAAAAAGCTGTTGTCCCTGGTCTTTTAGAATAAGGAAAAACATGAACATCAGAAAGTTTTGCCTTACCAACTACGTCAATAGTTTGCGAAAATTCAGAATCTGACTCACCAGGAAACCCAACTATAACATCAGAAGTCACAGATGCCTCAGGCACTAAATCCTTTATATTAGAAACAATATGGAGATATTCTGACGAAGTGTATCTTCTTCGCATAACCTTCAATATCCTATCACTTCCGCTTTGCAAAGGAACATGAAAATGAGGGCAAATTCTCCCTAATCCATCATTATTCCATATACTAATTATTTCACTATCAATTTCTTTTGGTTGAAGTGAACTTACTCTTATCCTAGGCACATCTGTTTCTTTTAAAATTTTTATCAGCAGTTTACCTAAACTAACCTCATTCAAATCAAACCCATAATTCCCCAATTGAGTGCCAGTTAACACAACTTCTTTAATTCCATTAGCACTTAATTCATTGATTTGATTTATTAAGTTTTCTGGAGGAACACTCCTCTCTCTTCCTCTAACTGACGGGATAATACAGTAAGAACATACCTGATCGCATCCTTCCTGAATTTTAATACTTGCCCTTGACCTGCCTATTAAAGGGTATCCTCCAACAGGTTCTATTTTTCCTTTAATTTGAATGTCTAATTTATTTAAAACTTCATCGACTATATATCTCTTTTCTTTATTGCCTACTACTAGATCAACTTCATTTATACTTTCAATATTTTTCTTATCTCTTTCTGCATAACATCCAGTCATCACGATAAGAGCTTCAGGATTGATTCTCTTGGCTTTCCTGATTGCCTGTCTAGCTTTTGAATCAGCTACATGCGTAACGGTACATGAATTTAAAATAAATACATCTGTATTATTGTCGGTATCTGATGAAATGACATGGCCTGCAGTATGAAAAGATTTTGCTATGCCTTGACTGTCGGCAATATTTAATTTGCAGCCATGGGTCTGAATTTTAATATTTAATCTTTTCATTTAAGCCAAAAATATATTGAATCAATAAGAGTATAAGAATAAGATTATACCACTCGAGGAGGTAATATATGTCAAAAAGAGTAGTAATTACAGGGGTAGGGGCAATAACTCCTGTAGGGCTTGATGCTAGAGAATCATGGGCATCCATAAAAGACGGAAAATTAGGAATATCAAAAATTAAAAGTTTTGATCCAGGTGACTTGCAGGTAAAAATAGCTGGTGAAGTCAAAGGTTTTGATCCAGAGCCTAAATTAGGCAAAAAGGACTCGAAAAGGCTGGACAGATTTTCTCAGTTTGCAGTTGTAGCTGCAATGGAAGCAATTGAGCAATCTGGAGTTGACTTAGATCGCGAAGATACTACTAGATTTTCATCCATAATTGGTAGTGGAGTTGGAGGAATAATGACTCTTTCTTCACAATTTGATGTTTTGCACAAAAAAGGTCCTGACAGAATATCTCCATTCTTAATACCTATGATGCTCCCAGACATGGCTTCGGGTAATGTCTCAATGAAATTAGGTGCTAAGGGGATAAACTATTCACCTGTAACTGCATGTGCAACAGGAACTGATGCCATAGGACAAGCTTATGATTTAATAATTAAAGGTGATATAGATATGGCAATTGCAGGAGGAACTGAAGCAGCCATATGCCCAATTGCAATTGCAGGATTTAACTCTGTTAAGGCACTATCTAGTGTTTCTGATCCAGAACTAGCTTGCAGACCCTTTGATAAAGAAAGAGACGGCTTTACTTTAGGAGAAGGAGCAGGAGTACTTTTTATAGAAAGTTTAGACCACGCTAAATCAAGAAATGCAAATATTCTAGCTGAAATAATAGGTTATGGTGCATCAAGTGATGCTCATCATATAACTCAACCATCTATTGGAGGTGAAGGTGCTGCTAGGGCAATGAATACAGCTATCAATAATGCCTTAATTAACTATTCTGATGTAAATTATATAAATGCTCACGGAACATCAACGCCCTTAAATGATAAATTTGAAACTATGTCCATGAAGACAGTATTTAAAGAAATGGCGCCCCAGATACCCATAAGTTCTACAAAATCCATGACAGGTCATCTTTTAGGCGCTGCAGGAGGTGTTGAGGCAGTATTCTGTGTAAATTCTTTAATAGATGGAGTTGCTCCTCCAACAATCAACTATAAAACTCCAGATGAAGATTGCGACTTGGATTACACGCCTAACAATGCAAGAGAAATAGATCTAAATGTAGTCATGTCTAACAACTTGGGGTTTGGTGGGCATAACGCTTCAATAATATTTAAGAAGTTCTAGCTTAAGCTCTAGCCTGGGATTTTCTTTTTCTTCCAGATACTTTTTTAATTTTCTGAGTAATATCACTATTATTTCCTCTTATTCTCAGGAATAAAATAGACAATATTAAAGTAATTACAAATATTGAGAATGTAACTATATGAGCTTCTTGTATGCCTAACCTTCCTATTGAAAATTTAACATCATCCATTCTTGCAAATTGAATAATAAATCTTCCTATGGAATACATAAACATATAAATAATCCAAAGACTCCCATCCATCTTAAATTTACCTCTAGACTTAAATAAGAATAAAACTGTAAATGCATTCCAAATCATTTCGTATACTACTGCTGGATGCACAGCAATATTTGGGTCATTAAACAATCTTTCAGCCCCTACCCTTCCAGGAGAATTAGGGTGTGAAAATATCCATCCCCAAGGAAGATCAGTAGGTTTACTTAAATGTTCACCATTCCAAATATCCCCAATTCTTCCAATAATATGAGCTATAGCCATTGCGGGTGCAGCATAATCAGCAATTTTGCCTACAGGATATTTTTTAATTTTTGCAAAAATTCCTCCCGCAAAAATTCCTCCTATCATTGCTCCTAAAAAACCTATCCCCCCCTGCCAAACTGCAAATATTTTACCCGGATTTTCAAAATAATAATCAGTATTGTCAAAAACATGCATCAACCTAGCACCAATTATGCCTCCTAATATTCCCCAAAGTGCAACATCGTATACTATGTCAGTGCTAATCCCATCTCTTTTTGACCATCTTGCTACTAAAAATACAGCCACAAGAATACCAATAAAACTCCAAAAGCCATGCCAACTCATTGCGAATGGCCCAATATCAAACATCATAGGATTAAAAGGTATGGTAATCATGTCGATATTCTATTTAACCCAAATATCTTAGTCAATGGGCAAAATAAGCTTTCAAAATAGTATGAATTTGATATCCATTTGATTAATATTCCATATAAATAAGAAAAGATAATGGATAAATTTATATCACTAATAGAAGAATTTTTAGATGCAAATACTATTGAAAAAGGAAATAGTAAAAATACTATATATGCCTATAATAATGATCTTATGCAGTTCAATTATTGGGTGAAAAGCAAAAATATATCATATTCTAAAATTACGGAAACCCAAATTGAAAAATACCTTATTTTCCTGGGGAAAAGAGGATATGAAAACTCCACTATCTCAAGAAAAACAGCATGCCTTAAAGCTTTTTTTAAATTTTTACTCAAAGAAAATATATACAAAAAGAATATAATGGACAAAATTAGCAGGCCCACTAAGAATAATTTGCTCCCAAAATCATTATCTAGCAATGAAATCAATAAAATATTCAATTACTTGGAGTCAAATAGATCACGAAATAGTTATAGAGACAAGGTTATTATAGAAATTTTATATGGCTGTGGTCTAAGAATCTCAGAACTAATCTCACTTAACACCCATGATATAAATTTTGAAGAGTCAACAATACAATGCACAGGAAAAGGTAATAAGCAAAGGATGATACCAACAAATAATTCATGTCTAAAATCGATAGATGATTATTTACAAAATGAAAGGTCAAAAATAAAAATTCTATCTAAAAATCAAGCTTTATTGGTAAATAAAAATGGATCTAGGATAACTAGACAGACAGCTTGGAATTCAGTTAAAGGTATAATTAATAAATTAAAATTAGACTCAGATATAACACCTCATACTTTTAGGCATACATTTGCTACAGATTTGCTTAAAGGTGGAGCGAATTTAAGACAAGTACAAGAAATGCTGGGACATTCTAGTCTCGCAGCAACACAAATATACACAATGTTAGATAATGAATGGATAAAAAAAGAATTTTTAATTGCTCATCCAAGGGCATAGATAATAAAAATAACATTAAGTGTTAAAATGACTTTTAAATAAGTTTATAAAGGAAATTATGCCTACAATTACTTTTGAAGGAAGGCACTGCACTGGACTAAGAGATCCTGGCAGGTTAGTAGCTAAAGAACTAGGTTTTGACTATGTAGACAGGATTATGCTTGCTGAAATAGCTAAAAAAGTGGGTTCCACTGTAGAGGCAGTGGCTATGAGAAAGTTAAAAACACCAACCCTCGTTGATAAATTTGCTAAAGGTATTAATCAAATTCTAAATAATTCTACTACTGTTGGTATGGGAGGAGATCCCTACTTTGGTCCTGGAATAGAAAATATAATGTCCAAAGATTTTCATGAACTTGACGAGACTATAATCAGGAATCCAGAAGATCTTGATTACGCTAGGATGATTGATTCAACTAAAGAGGTCATTAAAGACATTTCTGACCTTGGGAAAGTGCTCATAATTAGCAGAGGCGCTGCTGCAATATTAAAAGACAAAGAAAATGTATTAAGAGTATTTTTTATAGCAAATGAGCAAGACAGGATTGAAAGAGTGAAGAAAATGCATAATTTAGATGGCGATCAAGAATCTTTGGATCTAATGAAACATGCTGACCATGCCCAAGATGAATATTATATAAAAGCTTTTGGACTGGAATTTGATGATCTAAGCATATATCATGCTGTCTTAAATACTTCTGATTTAACTCCAGAGGATTGCTCCAAAGTTGTATTTTCGTTAATAGAAGAAAAATTAAAAATCTAAGAAGAGGAAAAATGGCTAAAAAATTTAATCGGGTTTCTGCAAAAAAAAATAAACAAAAATCTAAGTCTAGATTCAAAGATTCAATTATTTTATCTGAAAGTGTACCTTCAACCGATCAGAATAATTCTGAAATAATTATTAATCAAAGTGAAATTTCTGTTGCAAGCACGGCATCTATTGATACACAAACTTCCTCGTATAGCTTTCTAAGTAAAGAGCTTATTACCATAGGAATTATTACCTCAGTATTATTCATAGGACTGATAGTGTCATCATTAATCGCTTAATAATTTGAATAAAAAAAGGGCTAATTCAATAAAAGTTAATATTAGTCCTAGAAATTCTGCAAAACTTCTACCTAGGTCCCCCGGCGTTTACATATTTTTAAATGGCAATGAAGATGTTATTTATGTAGGTAAAGCAAAAAATTTAAGATCCAGGGTCTCATCATATTTTAACTCAAAAGAAATAAGAGCAATAAGAATAAGCAAGGAAGTGTCTAATATTGACTTTATTGTTGTAGAAAATGAAGAAGATGCCTTAATTCTTGAAAATGACCTAATCAAAAAAAATAAACCTAAGTTAAATGTTAGGCTAAAAGACGATAAATCATTCCCATATATAAAGATAAATACCAATGAGAATTTTCCACAATTCTTTATGACAAGGAATCTTATAAAAGACGGATCTATTTACTTTGGACCTTATTCAAGTGCTACAAATGTCAGAAAAACGCTTAATCTCATCAATAAAATTTTTCCATACACAAGTTGCGAAGAGAATTTACCGATAAAACTATGTTTAGAATTTCACATTAATAGAAAAATCGCTCCATGCTCGAGTGAATCTAATAAAAAAGAGTACGTAAAAATTATTGATCAGGCCATTTCTTTTTTAGAAGGCAATACAAAAAATGTTTTAAATCAATTAAAAAAAACAATGTGGGATGCTGCCGAATTTCAAAAATATGAAAGAGCGGCATCAATAAGAGATAGTCTTTCTGCTGCCGAATCTTTATTTGAAAAACAAAGTGCTATAACTTCAGATAATACTAATGTAAATATAGATGCATTCGAGGTCGCCTCAAATAATATTGAAACATGGGTTGATGTTATGCAGGTAAGGGAAGGTAAGCTTAACTCCCGTGATCATTTTCAAATGGAAGTTCAAGATTTTCATGATAATAAACAAATATTATCCTCTTTCATTCAGTCATATTATCTAAGAAATGATCGCCCTCCTAAAGAAATTGTTGTGAGCGAAATCCCCAATGATGTTGATATTATAAAAAAATTCCTTGAGATTAAATACCGAAGAAAAATATTAATTAATAAACCTCAAAAGGGGCCAAAAAAGGAAATACTAAATTTTCTTTCTACTAATTTAAAAAAATGGCTTGAATACAGAGAAAGCAGAATTAATTCTAATGATCAAGTTAACGACTTGTCATTGATTGATATTCAAAAGCAATTAAATCTAGAATCTAAACCTTTAATTATTGAATGCTATGACATATCACACGTTCAAGGCACAAATGTAGTTGGAAGCATGGTTGTATTTAACAATGGGAAGCCTGATAAGTCTAAATATAGAAAATTTGAAATTAAAACCTCACAAAAAAATGACGATTATGCTGCTCTCAAAGAAGTAATTGCTAGGAGAATAAAGAAGTTTAAAAATGCTGAATCATTACCTAATCTCATGTTAATAGATGGAGGCAAGGGGCAACTTTCTGTCACACACGAAGTATTAATTTCAAATGGCTACAGTACAATTGAAATAGCTAGTATAGCTAAACAAAAAGAAGAAATATTTATGCCTAATATTTTTGAGTCAGTGGTATTAGAAAATGGATCATATGGTAAACATCTAATTCAGAGGATTAGAGATGAAGCTCACAGATTTGCAGTCACATACCACAGAAATAAAAGATCAAAAAAGATGATTTCATCTGAACTTGACACTGTTTCTGGAATAGGCCCTAAAAAGAAAAAGGCACTAATTAGCTTTTTTGGATCAGTTAAGAATATCCGAAACGCATCTTACGAAGAATTAGTACAGATAAAAGAAATAAATAAAAAAGATGCCGAAAAGATAAAAGATCTAATTAATTAATCTTGTTTGAAATTTTTAAACTATTTAAAAGTGCAATTGCAGCGTTTATTCCTTCATCGTTAAAAGGGAAATCAACATTTATACCTGGAGTAGATATATTTACATTCCCTGCGGAATTACTATCATTATTTGAAATATAATTATCCCTTTCATTATTTACCTCAACAAATGAATCTAATGTTTGAACAATAGGATTAATTTCAGATAGAGTTTTTCTTATTATATTTTCAAATTTCAATGAAATAAATCTATCTACTCCAGTAGTCTCTTCAATTGTTTGAAGAAGAGTAGTATCAGAGTGAGTGATATTAGGGTAATTTGAAAATAAAGTTGAATAAAAAGGAACATTAAGAATTAATTCTTTCTTAGACTCAATTAAATTATTACTATTGAGTGGATTAAGGACATTAATACCTAATTGAGTTAAAGAGTAAAACTCTCTGCCATCTATAATACTCCAAATTTTACAAGAGTTGATTAATTTAGAGAATTGACCACCTCTGTGACTCATTTCTAATAGTTGCGAGAAAGCAATACGTCCTATTTTGCGCGTTTTTTGCTTATTTATGACATTACATACCTCTAAACATTTATCGAGTGTTATTTCAGGTATTTTATATTTTCCTAACTGTGCCATCATTTCTCCTAATCATTTTTATTATACAGCGTTTTATACGGCGTTTCGCCATATGCTAGATTAGCAGAGTAGATTTTTGCAGTCAAATTAGAAAATAATTATCAATAATTATTTCCAAATATTTTCATATATTAGTTTAAATATTCAATAAAATTATCAATAATTTATCATCAAATAATTTCAATTATTTATAATTTTTTCTGTATATTATTATTAATTAAATTATTAATATTTTATTTTATCTCACGGCGTTTTTTGTGTTAAAAACAGCCTGTAAATTTATTGTAATAATTAGCTTAAAGCCAAACCTAAAAATATCTATACTTGTGAAATGAGTATTTAATGTCATATGATTTAAATATTAGAGGTTAAATGAAAGAAATATTTAAGAGAAATAAACCATTAATTGGCACTGGGATTTTTAGTACAGATCAATTTCTAGCAAAAAGAATTTTTGACTGTGACCCTGACTGGCTTTGGATATGCTTAGAACATTCGCCGTGGACTTTTGAATCTATTGCCCCAATAGTAATACAAGCTAGATCTAGAAATATTATGCCAATTATAAGGGTTGGGTGGAATGAGCCAGACTTAATTAAAAGAGCTTATGATACCGGTGCATATGGAGTTATGGTTCCTCAAGTAGAAACTGCATCTGAAGCAGAAAAGGCTGTAAAATTTGCTCGATACCCTCCTATTGGAAACAGAGGTATTGCTCCTTGGTTTGCTTCGCATCTTGACTTAAGCTTGGAAGAAGTTTTTGAGATCGATAAAAAAGAAAACTTACTTTTACTACAAATGGAAAGTTTAAATGCATTATCAAATATAGATGAAATACTTGCAGTAGAAGGTTACGACATCTTAATTGTTGGTCCTACAGACTTATCTGCAAGCATGGGCATACACGGAGACATTCATAATCAGAAAATTGTCGACATTATGGAAAATCTTGTCGAAAAGGCTAATAAGGCAGGAAAAGTTCTTGGGTCGACTTTTGTGGGAACGGATTATTGTGAAAAATGGATTAAAAAAGGATATAACTTCATGAATATCGCAGATCCATTAAGCTTAGGAACAGAAAAATTAAAACAAGAAGTTGCTAGACTTAAAAAATTAGAATTTAATTACCACTGAACAAACATTGGCATTATTACATGCCTATAATTAGAATTTCCATCTGATTTTTCAGTGAATACACCAGGACTGGAAGGAGAAGAGGAATCAATTTTTATCATGTCAGAGCTTAATACGCCTACAACATCCTGAAGAAACCTGCTATTAAAAGCCACCTTAGACTCATCCCCATTAATATCGGCATCTATATCATTCTCCAAATCACCAATTTCTTCAGCATTAGAATGTATACTTATTTTCTTTGAACTTTTATCCATTATTAACTTGATGATCCCGCTTCCATCTCTAGCAAAAATTGATGCTGCTTTAATTGATTCCATAAATGCTTTTCTATTAACAAAAGATTGGGTAGAAGACGAATTTGGAATCAATTTTTCATAATCAGGAAATTGACCTTGAATTAATTGTGATACGACTTGAATATTTTCTAGATTAAATAGGATCTGATTAGATGTTTCTGATATAGAAATTTGAGTAGTAGATTGATTAGAATCATCAATTAGTCTTTCTAGTTCTAGCATAGTTTTTCCTGGAACTATTGCTGATGAATCTAAGTCTTCAGAGCTGGATATCTCCACCCTATCTACAGCCAATCTAAATCCATCTGCTGCAGCTAACGTTATGCCCGATTTATCTATTTCAACCTTTACACCCATCAAAACAGGTCTAGAATCGTCTGTAGCAGACACAATAGCAACTCTTCCTAAACTTTTTTTAAACGCTGATGAAGGAACCGATATAGTTGAAGAACCAGAAGATTCAGGGATAGGAGGAAATTCACTAGCTTCAGTACCAGAAATTCTCCCATTATAGGTTTTACATTTTATTTCAATTCCGGCCTTATCTTTGATCTTTTTAACTTCAACTTGTTCTCCTGAAGGCAATGAATTAATAAAATCAGTAAGCATCCTTGCAGGTATGGTAAGGGAACCGGCTTCTTTTACCTCACCTGAAATCCATGTGCTGATTGCGATTTCTAAATTTGTAGCTGTTATTTTTATCTTGGAATCTTCAGTTTCAATTAAGACATTTTGGGTGACAGGCAAAGGTGCTCTCTGAGCAACTGCCCTGCTAACATTGGCTAACCCTCTGCTAAAGTTATCTTGCAAACAAGAAAATTCCATTAAATGCCCCTAACTAATTTAAAACTATTCAAACAAGTATTATACTATCTTGAATATATCATTATCCCAAAAATATCAATATTGAAATAAGCCTTTTTAAAGATGGATCCAATAAAAAAAATATTAAAAAAGTTTGATGACAAAGAAATTACTTCTGAAGAAGCTGAAGAAATGTTGAAAAAAAACTTATCGGAGTCTTTGTCTTACGCAACCATAGATCACAGCCGAACTTATTTCAAAAATTTTCCAGAGGTCATATATGCAGATCAAAAAACGAACGAACAAGTTGCTGATTTAGCTACTAAAATTTACGAAAAATCTTCTAAAGTTTTAATTACAAAAGCAAGTAAAGAAAAATTAAAGTACCTAAAAGAAAATTTTTCTAAGAATATTAATATTAACGATGTAGCAGGGATGGCGTTCGCAAGTAAAGAAAAAATAAGTTTGCAAGACCATAAAGTATTGGTGATTTGCGCTGGCACAACAGATATACCTATTGCAGAAGAGGCTATATTTACCCTTGCCTGTTTAGGTATAGATTCAGAAAAATTATACGACGTAGGAATTGCAGGTCTATCTAGAGTTATCCACAATTTAGACATTATTAGGTCAGCTAAGATCATCATAACTGTAGCAGGCATGGAAGGTGCTCTCCCAAGTGTTATTAGCGGATTAACCCCATCTCCTGTAATCGCAGTGCCCACAAGCATTGGGTATGGAAGTAATATAAACGGGCTTTCTGCGCTTTTAACTATGCTAAATAGTTGTAGTCCAGGTATTGGGGTCGTAAATATTGATAACGGGTTTGGGGCTGGTTTTTTAGCTTGGACGTTTATAAATAGTTTTAATCCCGCGCAGTAGATGTAATTTCAATTTTATCGTTGGGCCCTAAGGCAACTCTAACAACTGTGATTTGCAGTTTAAGCAGCCAATACCCTAACAATGCCTTACCTATACCAAGTTCATCTGCAGTAGCGGTTAGGCCATTGTCATTAATCAGTTCAGGCAAAAGTCTTTCAAGAGATCTTCTATATTTCTTTTCAATCTGAAGCATCTTTTTTGATTTCTTTACATTTGGCATAAAACAATCCTTATTAATTTCAAATTTAAATTATATAAATTTATACAAATTGTCAAAAAAAGTATTAAATTTGTAATATATTTTAATTATATTCATTTTATATTTATATAATATTTATATATATTTAAGTTTAAATTAGCATATTTTTTATTTCAATTAAATATATAAAAACACAAATATATAAATTATTTTATAAATTACGTACATAAAAAGATTCATTTTTAATAAAAATAGATAAAATATTGTAATTCATGCTTTTTTGTAAAAATGGTGAAATACATCATTTAATTTTAAAAAACGCGCCTGACAGCCTATGTAGGTTCATGAGGGCAATTATTAATTAGTTAATATGCTTCTACCTATCCCCTATCCTTCTTCTGGGTAGAAACATACATGCTCATGAAGTTTTGCTGACAGTATCTCTGAGAACTCTTCGCCTGGAGGCGGAGTATTTTCAAGCATATAGTACATCCAAAAAGACTGAACTTGCTCGTCACCATAATGATTAGCATTCCATTCACGACACATGTATCTTCCATAATGAACTCTATGATCAGTGTGCTGCCCTAGCCACAAATTCATTAGATACTTTCTCCATCTGTCATTAGGAAAGGTTTTAGTTACATTCTTAGGCTTCTCCCAGCTTAATTCTCCTCCTGTATACAAATCAAAATATTTTCCTCCCTTAGTAATAGCTGATAACACCAACCAACCATCATCTTTCATAGGCGAAGGAGAAAATAGACCCCAGTATTGATTTATTTGAAAAGTAGGCCCTATCCAGAAAATTGATTGAGGGACTGACATATTGTCTTTATTTTCCTCTTCAGCCCACCTATCATATGTAGAAAGGTTCCAATAAAAGCCATAAAGTAGGCTTAATAAGGCTATTGTATTAAGAAGCAGAGGCCAAGGAGTTCCTGGATTGATTGGTCTAAATTTCATAAAATCAGTTGATTTTGAGAGAACAGGTCTATTATTTGCAACAATAGAATAAATTTTATTTCCAAATTTCATAAAATCTTTCCATCTAATCAAAATTTTCATAGGAAATAAAATTGGAGATAAACTGAAGCAATACATTAATGCGTCAAACTTATAAAGATAATTACCTTTATAATCTTCAACAACCCATGAATTTTCCTTCTCTAAAATTTTATTAATTTTTGGTATAGAATCTGCTGGTATTACTTTGGTCCCAGGAACCAAGAAAAAAGTGCTAATAATAAAAACGACTCTTTTACAAAAAGAGCAATCATTATCAAAATAAATCTTTAAATTAGTTCTTTTTTTAGTAGAAAGTTTACTAATTATATAATCCCATAGTTGACTAGGAATAAATACTGTAAGTAGCACCATTGCTATAATTTGGAACCACCCAATATTCATAGATAAATTTAAACCAACATGAAAAAAGCTAAACGCTAAAATCCCAATAACTCTAAAATAATTATTTTTTATAGGAATTAAAAATAATAAAACTCCATATCTTTGAACATAAACAACAAATGCAGTATTAAATTCAAGAAAAGTTGGGAAGTTCAATAAAAATTTTCCGAAAGCAGTGGCAAACTGATCTATATGAAGTGAGTAATATATTCCTGTAAACTCTTCGGCCCATTCTGGCCCTCTTTTATGAAAGCCGGCAAATACATATGTCATTAATACTTGAGCTATTATCCCAAATGAAGCAACTGACAAGATTGATTTCTTAGTTAATTTCACAGGGTTTTCACACACATTATTTAAAGCGCTATCAATAGACCATCTAGCACCTAATGGGAGGAATATTGCCCAAAAAAGACCAAGTCTAAACATAACATAGCCACCAGTTACAACCATTGGGTTTCTAGCAATTAGGGATATGACAAAGAACCAAGTAAGAATTGTTGCAAGCCTAGTCTTGAAACCAAATAAAAGCATCAAGGAAACTATTAAATGAATAATAAATAAAATATTAATTACTGCAGGGACTCCACTAATATTATAAATAGAAATATAGTGATAACTCCAACTTGAACTTGAAAATAATGCACTTCTAGGAAGTATTCCCCAATCAGTATAGAAATCTCTTAAAAAAGGCCAAGCAATTAATAAATCATAAATGCTAATTGCAGCAAGGCTAAATCTAAATAAAGCTAAAGATCTGTAATCAATAGAAAAAACATCTCGAAATGAATTCAAGCGTGGGATTAAAAATTTAATTTTCATAATTTAATCCCACGCTTGAATATTTACATAGGGCCTGGGCCACCTGTTGGTCCGGCTGGAGCTGGAGCTGGAGCTGGAGCACTTGGTGCTGGAGCTGGATCTGGAGCTGGAGCTGGAGCTGGAGCTGGAGCTGGAGCTGGAGCTGGAGCTGGAACTGGAGCTGGAGCTGGAGCTGGAGCTGGAACTGGAGCTGGAGGTGCGCCGCCTGTAGCGGCTGGAGCACTAGATGAAGCTGCGGCTGCTGGATCTGGTCCACCGCCTGTAGTACCGGCTGT
>JAAZYI010000023.1 GCA_014239735.1 Dehalococcoidia bacterium | reverse complement strand
TTAGATTTCATATTTATTTTAAATAAAGATTCAAATATAAGGATACTGCAATTAAGTTCTCACTGCATCAATCATGACTCGTACTTTTTCAGGTTTTATATCGGGCGTAATCCCATGACCTAAATTAAAAATAAATCCTGGAAAGTTCTTCATTGCACCACAAATCTTTTTAGTTTCAGCTTGAATAATTTCATCAGACTCCAGTAAAAATAATGGATTTAAATTTCCTTGAATCGCAAATCGACCTTTTAAATTTTCTGAAACCCTTTCAATTGATTCACTCCAGTGCAGACTTATGCAGGACAAATCCTCAAATAAAATATCAGAGATTTTTTTTTGAGGCGCTTTTTCAAACAGAATAATAGGAGTCTTGGATGTCACCACATCTTCTTTTAATTTTCCTGTAAGCTTGCGTGTATATTCTAAGGAGTATGTCTCTAAATCATTTGGATTCAAAAGATCTGCCCAAGAGTCAAAAATTTGTAAAGCATTCACACCTGATAAAACTTGTTGTTTTAAATATTGAAAGCAAGCATCAGTAATAATTTCTAAATAATCTTTAACAGCTTCTGGATGATCAGATATAAATTTTTTTGTCTTTGCAAAATCTTTAGATCCCCCTCCCTCGATAGAATAAGCCGCTAAAGTCCAAGGACTGCCACAAAATCCAATCAAAGGAAGGGTGGCTGGCAAAATCTTTTTAGTCTCTTCTACAGCTTTATAAACATAACTCAATTTTCCAATATCAAAATCTTCTAACCTAGAAATATCCTGCGGAGTTGAAATTGGATTGCTAAACTTTGGTCCTTCTCCCTCATGAAATGCTAAACCTAAATTAAATGCATCAGGAATAGTCAGAATATCTGAAAATAATATAGATGCATCTAAATCAAATCTTTCTATCGGCTGTAATGCAAGTTCAGCACAGGTTCGTGGTTCTTTGCACATGTCTAGAAAATTTTTATAATTCTTTCTTATTGTTTGATACTCAGGAAGATATCTTCCAGCTTGACGCATAAACCAAATTGGCGGAACATCATTTTTCTCGCGATTAAGAGCTTGTAAAAAACTAGAATTATTCATTTATGAGGTGAATTGTATGATACTTTTGGCTGCTTCTCTTCCTTCCCAGATAGCGGTTACCACTAAGTCAGAGCCCCTCACCATATCCCCACCAGAAAATATTTTTGGATTTGATGTTTGAAATTTTAATTCTTGTTTTTCTGGTGCTTCGACTAGACCTGCATTATTAATTTTAATATTGAAATCCTTAAACCAATCTGCTGGGCTTGCACGAAAGCCAAATGCAATCACAACCTCATCTGCAGGATAGATTTTTTCGCTACCTGGAACTGGAACCGGAACTCGCCGTCCGTTTTGATCTGGTGCCCCTAATTTTGTTTGTATGGTTTTTACGCCTTCCACTTTATCATTTCCAATAATCGCAATCGGTTGAGTATTAAATTCAAATTTCACACCTTCTTCCTGGGCATTAACAAC
>JAAZYI010000022.1 GCA_014239735.1 Dehalococcoidia bacterium | reverse complement strand
TTATTCCTAAATTTGTATTTGCTATAAAGAAAGACTTTGATGAAACTAAGGTTATTGACTTAGATATCAAAGAAAGGATTGATGAACTAGGAAATGAAATTATTCGAATAACGAAAGCACTGAGTAAGGATTAAATCAAAGGGGTTAATACAAAATTGTGAAGCCTATCATAATTGTAGTTGGTGCAAGACCTAATTTTATGAAAATGGCACCATTGTACCGATATCTAGAATCTAATAATTTACCTCTTATTTTAGTACATACTGGGCAGCATTATGACAAGAATATGAGTGGGGTATTTTTTGATGAACTTGGACTGCCAAAACCTGATATTTACTTGGGAGTGGGTTCTGCAAGTCATGCAAAGCAAACTGCTCAAATTATGGTTGGTTTCGAAGAAATTTGTGAGGAAAATGAGCCTTCGATCGTCGTTGTAGCTGGAGATGTAAACTCAACTATTGCATGTGCATTAGTTTCTTCAAAAATGAATATTCCAGTCGCGCATGTTGAAGCTGGACTAAGATCATTTGATATGGAGATGCCTGAAGAAATTAATCGTATCTTAACTGACCGAATATCGAACCTATTGTTCACTCCTTCTTTGGATGCGGATAAAAATCTGATAAATGAAGGCGCAAAAAAAAGTTCTATCAAATTAGTGGGAAATATAATGATAGATAGCTTACTAAATAATATAGAAAGGGCAAAAAAAAGTAGAATACATAATGAATTAAATCTTGTAAAGGGTGAATATGCCACCATTACATTGCATCGCCCATCAAATGTTGACTATGAAGACGTATTCTCGGGAATAATCAAAGCCTTCGAAATAATTGGAAATGAAATTCCTATTATTTTCCCAGTGCATCCTAGAACATCAAATATGATCTCTAAATATGGTTTTGAAGACCGAATAAATCAAATTCCTAACTTTCAAGTGATTAAACCACAAGGATATCTCGACTTCTTAGCCCTCATCAAGCATTCTAAAGTTGTTCTTACTGACTCTGGTGGACTTCAAGAAGAAACAACGGCCCTAGGCATACCTTGTATAACTATTAGAAAAAATACCGAAAGACCAATAACTGTAACTGAAGGAACTAATACGATTGTAGGAAGTAAAACGGAAAATATAGTTAAAGAATGGGTGAATATTTCCAAAAATAAGAATAAAAAAGGTAATATTCCTGAACTGTGGGATGGAAAAACTGCAGAAAGAATTGGAAGAAATATAATCGAATATTTAGAAAAGCACTAACGGGAACCAAAAATTGAAGTTCCAACTCTAATATGTGTAGCTCCTTCTTCAATTGCTGTTTTGAAATCACCAGACATACCCATAGACAAGAAAGGCAACTCTATACCAAATTTAATCTCTAAGAAATCTCGTATTTCCCTTAATTCAATAAAATAAGCCCTTCCATCTTCACTCAAAGGAGGTATTGACATCAAGCCTCTAATCTTAATATTAGACAATTGCAATATTGATTTGAATAAGCTTTCAATTTCAATAATACCGATTCCTGACTTGGATGCTTCATTCCCCTGATTTAATTGAATTAAAATTTCTTGAGAAACCTTTTCTTCGGAAGCTACAAAATCAATTTTAGAAGCTAATTTTAGAGAATCGACAGAATGTATTAATTGAGCTTTACCTACAACCTTACGAACTTTCTTAGTAGGTAATCGCCCAATAAAATGATAATTCAATCCAGTAGGGTGATATTCGGTTTGTTTAGAAACAAATTCCTCAACATAATTTTCTCCAAAATCTTTCAAGCCAGCACCAAAGGCCTCTTTAATCATTTCAACAGATTTTTTTTTACTAACCCCAATTAAAGTAACCTGATTTAATCCAGTACAAGAGATAATTTCTTCATTAACTGCTTCTAAATTATGAATTAACACTATAAGCTCAGAATATTGCTATTTATTATGCTACGGTATGATTTGGTCCA
>JAAZYI010000021.1 GCA_014239735.1 Dehalococcoidia bacterium | reverse complement strand
TCTTGACTGATAGCATTGATTCTTACAATAGCTGTGCCCTTATCAAGCATGTCTATTTTTTTGGCAGCAGCATATGACAAATCAATAACTCTATTATCTACAAAAGGTCCTCTATCATTTATTTTAACGATAACTGATTTCCTATTTCTTATATTAATGACTTTTACATAAGAAGGGAGTGGAAGTGTTTTATGTGCAGCCGTATATTTATACATATCATAAATTTCTCCACAAGCAGTCTGTTTTCCATCAAATTTAGGACCATACCACGATGCTATTCCTCTTTTTTCATACCCCTTACTAGAGGTCAAGGTGCGATATCTTTTACCTTTGACAATATATCTTTCTTTACTACTTCTATCATAAGTACAACCGTCATTTAAAATTTTGATGACTTCTTTTTTAGATAAGTCCGACTTAAATACAGGGGATTGAGTAGAGCAACTAGCAATAATTACTACAGCGGATAACAACATAGATTTCAGGAAGAGCTTTCTCATTTCTAATCCACAATCAATTGTATGCTTTCACCCAACTGATACACAGCTAATGCATACATTACATTCCTATTGTAGGTAGTGATTACATAGAAATTATGGAAACCGATAAAAGATTTTTCTTTGCTTGATCCTTCTAAATATATTGGTTGAGCTCTAGAATTATTTGGTAATGATGTGGAGAATATGAAGCCTGCATTTTTAAGTTCTTCGATTGAATGATTAGGTTTAATGGCTTTAGAAAAATAATCGCTTAAATCATTTAGTGTCCCATTTTTCGCATCAGTGACATCATGCGCTAAAGAGGCTTCGCTAAGGATATTTTCATTGCTTCGCCACCCATTTTTCTCTAGGTAATTTCCTATACTCATTAGAACATCATCCCATGAGTTAAATAAGTCAATTTTCCCATCAGAATTTCCATCAATAGCAAAGTCTCTATAACTAGATGGGATAAACTGTGGTGCACCCATGGCTCCAGCATAGGAACCCTTTATGGACTCTATTGGAAGATTTTGTTCTCTACTAAGGTAAAATAAGTGAATTAACTGCTTCTTAAAAAAATCACTTCTTGGTGGGTAACCTGCCACAAGTGTGTAGAGAGAGTCGATTACTCTATAGTTGCCTTGAATTCTTCCAAAAGATGTTTCAACACCCAATATGCCTAAGAGAATATTTTTTGGAACTCCGGTCTCATTTTCAACTCTTGTTAGCAATTCTTTATGTTGATTATAAAAGAGAATACCTGCAGCAATTCTTTTGGGAGTGATGAAAATACTCCTATACTCTTCCCATGTTTTTGTTTTTTCTGCCGGTTTTGAAATGTTCTCTATTAATTGGGGTAAGTAGTTTATTTGATTGAAAATAGAAGCAACATATTGCTCATCAAATCCATGCTCTTGAACAAGTTCAGTTATTAATTCTTCATTAAGATTTTCATTAATATTAGCTGATAAATTAGAGATAAAAAGTAGGATAGAAAAAGTGAAAACCTTTACAAAAAATTTTATTGGAATAAGGATCATAATCATTATTTTGGTACCAGTCTTTTATGCGTTCCAACTGACATTAACATGCCAAGTAAAATCATTAAAGTCACCATAGAAGTTCCTCCTCTACTGATCAGGGGAAGTGGCACACCAACGACAGGGAGAAGACCAATTGTCATTGAGATATTTACAAAGACATAGATGAAGAAAGT
>JAAZYI010000020.1 GCA_014239735.1 Dehalococcoidia bacterium | reverse complement strand
GCAAGATTATAAAATTCTTCTGTAGGAGTGGCTCCTTCAGCAAGAGTTGGTATCCATCTGCTTGGCTTAGTAGAACCTAAAGAAACCTTTGTGAAGTTGTGTGGATTTACAACTAAATGAAAAGCCTTTCTAACTCTTTTGTCATTGAATGGTGCAACAGCATTATTCCATCCAAAATAATTACTCCCTGTGTTTGGCATTCTTTTTGAATTAACATTTGGCTCAGCTTGAGCTTGAGCGTAACCATCCTCGGAAGTATTCCAAGCAAAGTCAGCAACATCTGTAATAACATTTACACCTCTAGCTGTTCCTCCTGCATGAATCATTTTTATTCCATCAACATATGGAAGTGCTGGGTTCCAATAATCCTCATTCTTTTCAAAAGTCATGTATTCACCTGGAATATACTCCACAAATTTAAATGGACCAGTTCCTGGACATACAACTTCTCTAACATCAAAATTGTTTTCTTCTAAACATTTCTTTGGCAGAATTGTCGCATTCAACATAGTAAAAGCATTAAATTGGTGAGCACTAGCCCTTTTTAAATTAAATTGAACCCAATTATCCCCAGCATCCTCAATGGAATCAATCTCAGTAAACAACGATTGAATTCCTATAGCTATGTGGTCTGGCGGATTTACAATTCTTTCAAAAGTAGCAACTACATCCTCTACTTTTAACATAGATCCATCATGCCATTTCACACCTTCTCTTAAATGAAATTTATAAATCGTTCCATCTGCAGATATTTCCCATTTATCAGCTAAATCAGGCATTATAGTCTGCATACCATCATTTGGATTCATTCTAATTAAACCGTTATACATTACAGTAAAGTTGTGAGGGCCTGCACCTTGTGCCACAGGCATCTGATGATGATCAGTGTGCTTAACACTTACACCAAATGTCATTCTAACGGTTCCTCCGTAGACTGGATTAGGCTCATTTGAACTGAACACAAAATCAGACATATCAACTGAAATAGCTGTGCCCCCACCAGGTATAGGTGTAGGTGCTACTGTAATAATTTTTTCAACTTCTTTTACAACTTCAACTTCAACTTCTTTAACTACAGTTTCGCCAGGCACTTCTTTTATAACCTCAACTTCTTTGACCACAGTTTGGCCAGGTACTTCTTTTATAACCTCAACTTCTTTAATTGTCTCAGTAGCACAAGAAATAAATGTGACTGAAAGGACAGCAAGTGAAGTCAAGAGTAACCAAATTTTTCTTTTTAACATAAAAACCTCCTGATTTATATTAGTTAATTTTAATTCAAAAAAAATGCATTTGCTAAAACTATAAACTTTTTCAAAAAAGTTATATGTATTTTTTTAAGGCAATTATTAAATTCCAAGTAACATATATATTCATATTAAAGCTAATTTACAAAATTAATAAAAAGATATAAATTTCCTTTAACATGCTTTTTTTAAGATAAATTTAAAAAAAATATTACTGGATGCAAAAAATAAGAGAATACAAATTAAATAAAATAGAAAAGAATTTCCTGAGGGATCAAAATATTAATGAAATTATTGTACCTCCTAGGCATGATATTCTGTTTTATTTTCATCTAATTGCCAATAAAAATGAAGTAATGAATGAGCATCATATCATGGTTAAGTGGTCGGATTATATTTTCAATAAATACAAAGGTAGTAATTGCCCAATTAAACCTTGCCAAGGATGCCCCACCAGATTTACTCATCTTAATGTAGCAGCGAAAAAATATAATTTTGAGTTAGATTCAGGAGATAAGACACTTTCAGAGCAATTCAATACAAAGATGAGCATATTACTCCAACTCTCAAAAGAAGAGATTAGAGCTGCATTTGAAAACTTCATACACAAATTAATCAATGAGCCGAAATCTAATGGTAAAAAAAGGGCATCAAGTTCTATAGAAACCTACATAAATCAATTAAAAAAATGGGAAGAATATAGAAATAATTCACATAATTTGGGCCTGAATATAACTAAAAACATTAAAAGCATATTAACTAAAGATTTTGATGAAATAAAAATAATAGAATCAGAAGCTCTCAATAAGATTTCTGACTTTATTTTAAACGAAAATATATGGAGAAATTCGTTAATTCATATGAGGATTAAAGCAATTTATTTTATAATGATTCATACTGGAATTAGGCAAAATGAATTGATCCAATTAAATAAAATGGATTATCAAGATGATTTAATAAAAATTAACGGTAAACATGGCGACAGAAGGGTTGCTTTAAATAAATCAGCCCAATTGCAATTAAACACTTACTTAGAATCTAGGATAGATCAGGAAGCTCCATTATTTGTTAATCAGGATTATAAAAAATTAACTAAATCATCTATTGAGAATTCATGGAAACGTATTTCTTCTAAGTTAAATATTCATTTTTCTTCAATTGATCTAAGAAAAACATCAGCTGTATTATTTGCTATGTCAGGTGCTTCAAATGAAGAATTAAAAAATATATATGGATTTAAGACAGATTTAATTTCTAATAAATATTTTTATGAAGGAAAAAATAGATTAGCTCTAGAAAAGCAGCGAAGATTTAGTCCCATTAAATAAATTATTTTTAAGTCGAAAGTATGGTGGCTCCGGTAGGGTTCGAACCTACGACCAATCGGTTATGAGCCGACTGCTCTGACCGCTGAGCTACGGAGCCAAAAGTACTAAACAATATCTTAAACTCAAAGGAAGATTTTGCAAACAACTTCTACAATAGATTTGCATGAAGTAGAATTATACATATGAAAGAAGTTTTTAGTAACGCATTAAGCGAATTAAATAATAAAGAAGAGTTTGTTGTTGCATCTGTTGTAAGAACATCTGGCTCTACTCCTCAAAAGCCAGGCTCTAAATTACTAGTTAAGAAAGATGGAACAACTATAGGGACTCTTGGAGGAGGTTGTGTAGAAGGTGATATTTGGTTTGCATCAAAAGAAATTCTATCTAATGGCGGAGATGCGAAGTATCAAGATTACGTACTAAATGAAGATTTAGCAGCAAATGACGGGCTTGTATGCGGAGGAACAATGTACTTCTTAATTGATCCTTATAGAGCAGAAAAATCTGATTTAAATAATCAGCTCTTAAATGAAATGAATAAGGCATATAAAGGGGAATCTTCTCTAGTTTTAGCCACTATAGTTAACTCAAAAAATAAGGGAATGATAGGTCAAAAACTTATCCTTAAAGACAACGGAGACCTAATAGGAGATATATCAGATGAATCTCTTATTAAAACAATCTCAAAAGAAGCTCCAGAATTAATGAACTTTGGTACGTGCAAAACAATTGAAGAGGGAGAAGTCCAGATATTTATAGAAGGGATAACTACAGACCCCGTGGTACTTATTGCCGGAGGAGGTCATGTAGGAAAAGCAATTGCCCCACTTGCAAAAGCATCCGGATTCAAAGTCTGGATAGCAGATGACAGAGAAGAATTTGCAAATAAAGATAGATTTCCAGAAGCAGAAAAAATAGTTAACGATAAGTTTGATAAAGCCTTTAAAGATCTCCCTATAAGAAAAAATACTTTTATAGTCATAGCAACTAGAGGACATAATTTTGATGATTTGGTGCTAGAAAATGCAGCTAAGACAGACGCAAAATATATTGCCTTGCTTGGCAGTAAAAGAAAAGCCATTTTAATCTATGAATCCTTACTTAAAAAAGGAATCTCAGAAGGAAGACTTAGAGAAATTAGGTCTCCTGCAGGATTAGATATAGGAGCAAGAACTCCTAATGAAATTGCTGTGAGCATAGTTGCCGAAATGATAAGTTTCAGAAATAGTTCTTCTTCTGAACCAATGAAGTTAAATGAGAAACTATTTAAAAAAATAGTTGCCAGTGCAAAAAATTAAATTGCCTAAGATCTCTGCAATAATTCTTGCCGCTGGAAAATCATCCCGCATGAAAACCCCCAAGCCGCTTTTGAATTGGGGCGAAGAAAAACTAATCAATTTTCAAATTGAATCTCTAAAGAATTCTAATATTGAAGAAATAATTGTAGTGATTGGCTCCAATGCAGAAGAAATCAAAAACAAAATTATCTCAGATGAAGTTAAGGTAGTAGAAAACGTTGATTTTGAACTTGGAAAAACTACCTCAATAAAAAAAGGTCTGTCTGAAATTAACAATAAAAATGACATATTATTAATTGCAGTAGATCAACCAAGAAATAAACTTCTCATCGAGCAAATATCTGATTTCCATATAAATCATCCAGAAAATAAGAAAATCATCATGCCTTTTTCAAATGGAAAAAGTGGACATCCGATTATATTTTCAAATGTATTTTTTAATGAACTGACTCAAATAAATGAAGAAACTGAAGGAATAAGAGAAGTAATTAAAAGGAATCAGGATTCAATAATTAAATATAAGACAAAGGATGAATCTGCCTTAATAGATCTAAATACACCTGAACAGTATGAAGAATATTTATTGAATCATTTTAAATGAATCCTTAATAGCTAAACTTGGACTTATTAAACCTTTTTCTTTCATCCATTCTCCAAACTTATTCCAGCTATCCATATTATTAGAATTTAAGCTCTCATCCCAAAGAGGTGCGAGTAGTTTTATTCCCTGCTTTTCTAATTCAACATTTACTTCTGGATAAGCAGTGATTAGTGATTCCATAGATTCAGAATTAGATTCTATTGATTATTCAAAACCCTTTCTAAAAGATTTAACAAATGACTCTACAATTTCTTTATTTTCCTTTAGGTACTCTTCGCTGGTCACAAGAACTAATTCGTGGTATTCAGGTATACCCCAATCTTGGAATTTAAGTATATTTACTTCCTCTCCTTCTATCTCAATTAATATTGATTCATGAGACCAAAAAGCTCCTATAACTGCATCAACTCTCGAACTCAGTAAAGCAGGCACAAGATCAAATCCTACATCAACCAAATTCACATCATCCATAGTTAATCCTTGGCCTTCCAAAATACTTTGAAGTATTCCGACATTTAATGGGATTCCTGGATACCCAATAGTTTTGCCTTTTAATTTAGAGGGTTCTGATATTCCTGATTTCTTCAATGTCATAATCGAATTTAAAGGGGTTCTTACAACAGAAGATACTGCAACTACTGGCACACCCTCATTTCTAGCTAATAAAAGATCAGGTTGATAACTTATCCCAAATTGGTCTCTGCCAGATGCAACAGTCTGCAGTATTGTAGTTGGATCAGAAGGAGTATAAACTTCTACATCCAAATTTTCATCTAAAAAATATCCTTTATCTTTTGCATAAAAAATCCCGGCATGATTAGAATTTGGATACCAGTCTAATGCAAGTGAAACTGTATTGATTTCGTCTTCACTAGAGCATGAAAATATAAAAATTACTAATATAGATAACATTATTATTTTTTTCATTTAACCACTCCCTTTGATTGGGTATTTTTTAAAAACTAATCTTTCAATTAAGTAAAATATAGAAAAGAGGCTTATTGCAAGTAATGATAAAACAAATATTGATGCAAAAACTCTTTCAGTCATAAATTGAGGAGATGAAGTTTTAATTAGCCATCCTAAGCCTCCGCTTGCTCCTACCCACTCCCCTACAACTGCCCCAATTACAGATGATACTGAGGCAATTTTAAGTCCAGATATTAAATAAGGAAATGAATAAGGAAGTTGAATTTTATAGAAAATTTGTATTTTACTCGCACCAAATTGCTTGGCCATCATAATCATCTCTGAATCAGCTGCCTTTAATCCATCTAGAAAATTAACAATTATTGGGAAGAATGAAATGATTGCCACGATTATGATCTTGGAAAAAATATTAGGCCCAAACCACACTAGCAACAAAGGTGAAATTGTAATAACAGGAATAGTTTGAGTAGCTATGAGTAATGGGTAAACACTCTTCTCTACAGATTTAAAGAAAAATATTATCAAAGAAAAATTTATAGCTACAATTACCGAAAGAACTAATCCTAATAATACTTCAATAGACGTAGTTAAAAGATGCCTTGAAATGATATCTATAGATAAAAATAATTCTCTTACAATCGAAGATGGGGGAGGCAAAAACCAATCTGCCACATCTAAAACTCTTACTAATACTTCCCACAAAATAAATAGAGAAGTAGTAAGGGCTATTGAAGGCATAAATTTAAATAAATTTCTAACCACCCGACACCTCTAAACTATTTTTAATTTCCTTATATAAGCTTAGTTTTTCTTTATCATTATTCGCCTTAACTTTAATTTCTTTGATAATTCTTCCTGGATTTGCGCCTAAGATAATTATTCTGTCCGATATTTTTATAGCCTCATTTATATCGTGAGTAACAAAAATTACTGATAATTTTAAAATTTTTAATATATCAATTAACCAATCTTGCAAATCTTCTCTTGTAATAGAATCTAGAGAACCAAAAGGTTCATCTAATAAAAGTATTGGCCTCTCTAATAAAAATGATCTAATTAAAGATACTCTCTGTCTCATTCCTCCGGAAAGTTGATGAGGAAATTTTTTCTCTATTCCACTCAATTTGAATTTTTTCATCAAACTTAGCGCTTTAGGGTAAGACTCATCTTTATTAATGCCAGTAATTTCTAATCCAAAAACAGCATTATCTAAAACATTTCTCCATGGAATAAGCAGATCTTTCTGTTGGGAATATGAGAAATTATCAATTTTTCTTTTTGATTTAGTATTGGTTTTTATTTTACCCACAAAATCATCATCAATACCTGAGATTGAATTAAGAAGTGTTGTTTTTCCGCAACCGCTTGGACCAAGAATTGAGATTATCTCTTTTTCTTTTAAGTTAAATGATATATTTTTGAAAACCTTTCGATTACTGAAAGATTTTGAAATATTTGAAATTTCTAGAGTCGTATTCAATGGTATTCCCTTCGCTGGCATTACCCAGAAATCAGGTATTACGGGTCGGCTTATTTAAAACCCTCTCAGCAAATCGCTCCCCAAATACTTCATTAATATTATTTCAATTAATTTGTATTATCAAGGGAGAAAAATAGACTTATATCAATGGGCGAATTAAAGAAAAAAGAAGAAGAAAAATATTCCTGTATAATCTGCGGGGCAAAAATACTTGATGTTCATTGTAAAATTAAATGTCAGAACTGTGGTTACGTTAGAGATTGCTCGGATCCATAAATATGAAAAATAGAAAAATAAGAAAAATAAAATTATCTACTTTATTAATGTTTATTATTATTTTGGTATTTTCTTGTTCTTCAAGCTCTAACACTGATATGAACGCTCAAGAAATTTTAAGCAAGGCCTCATCAAAATTAGATAATTGGGACTCATTTAGATTTAGTCTTGAACATGAAAAAGGCATAACTAGTCTTTCAAATGGCTTATACCAACTAAAATCAGTTAGAGGAGAGGTAATCCTTCCTAGGAAAGTAAAACTAGAAACAAATGTTATTACTTTCGGTCAATTAATTAAGCTGGATGTGATTCTTATTGACGGAAAAAGCTACTGGACCAACCCAATTAATCAAAAATGGAGTGAAATACCTGAGGGTCAGAGTCCTTTCGGAACTTTTGATGTTGGAGAAGTGATACTAAATATACTTTCTAATATGAATTCTCCTCAAAAATTAGAAATTTCAGGCAACAATATTGAAATCTTTGGGAAAGTTGATGCAAAAGTTTTTGAGCCATTAGTGGGCGAGTCAGATCCTGATAAAATAGCAGATGTGATACTAACAATTGACCTAAATAATATGAATGTAGTTTCTGCAAAAATTGCTGGAAAAGTAAATCCTCTCGACGAAGACGATGTAATAAGAATTATTGAAATATGGGACGTAGATGTTGAATTCAAAGTTGAACCTCCACTGTGATAAATAACATCTTAAAATCATTCAAACCTTACCTCTTACTTCTACCTTTCTGTGCAGGCGTTTTTCTTGGAGCAGATGATCAAACTAAGGTAGTAACTATTCTTCCTCAAATAATGATTGACTTCGAAATCCCTATAACTAACTTAGATACAGCATCATGGTTAATTACAATATATCTAATTGGCTACACCGCAATAATGCCTTTGACAGGAAGACTGTCGGATAAATTTGGATTTAGAAATCTATTTTTAATTTCTTTGGTCATATTTTCTATAGGATCAATTTTAACAGCATTAAGTCCAGAAATTTCTAAACTATTCCACAGAGAGCCTAATGTAAACTGGATACTAGCTACAAGATTTTTCCAGTCAATTGGAGGAGGTGCATTAGTCCCAATTTCAATTGCTGCAGCTGGCTTTCTTGTTCCAAGAAATAAACTTCCTATTGCTTATGGGCTTATTGGAGCAAGTGCTGAAGCGGGAGGCGTATTTGGCCCACTTCTTGGTGGACTTATGACTCAAATACTTTCTTGGGAGTGGGCATTCTGGATCAACTTGCCACCCACAATAATTATTATAATTTCTATATTCATTTTTATACCAAAAAATAAATTTCAAGATATTAAAATTGATTATTCAGGATCTTTTATATTTTTCTTATTTATTTCATCAATAACCCTTGCATGCGCTCAAATTACAAAATCTAATCAGTTATTGGTTTTGTTTTCTTCTATATCGATAATTGCACTAATTGCCGGGGTTTTTATTTATAAAACATCAGATGAATTTATTGTGCCTAAAAAAATTCTAAAAAATATATTATTTCTAATATCTAACATAACTCATTTCTTTATTGGAATTACCTTAATTATCGCCATAATTACAGTTCCAGTTATGGCTGAAACTATTTTGGGAGCAACTCCACTAGAAGGTGGATTGAGACTGTTGAGGCTAACAATCGCTTTATCTATTGGAGCATTTATGGGAGGAATACTCACTGAAAGATTAGGTGCTAAAATTCCATTGCTATTTGGATTTATACTAATCTCACTTGGGTTCTTCTTCATGTACGGGTGGGATTTAAATATTTCTGACCCATTCATGACAATACATTTATCAGTAATAGGACTTGGGTTTGGGATTTGCATTTCACCAATAACCTTCTGTGCAATGAAGCAAATAAAAGATACAGAAAGAGGGTCAGCATCATCAATACTAACTGTATCAAGAATGCTGGGTATGACTATCGGGCTCTCCTCTTTAACAGCTTGGGGGACTACAAGATTTTCTAGCTTAACTAGTGATCTTGAAGGATTTTCTCTTGATCCTTCAGCTCAACAAAAAATGACTGATGCTACTTTAAATTCAGGACTACAAGTATTTCAAGAATTTTTCTTGATTGGGCTTTTTGTTAGCTTGATTGCAATACCAATAGGGTACATTATGACATCAAAGAGATAGTCAGTTATTTTCTTTACTTGATTGCTTTATCTCACTATCAAGTCTTTGCAGTTCATAATTTTCATGGTCTACATAGGACATTAATTCATAAAAAGTCTCATGACCTGCCTTCTCCTTGATAAGATTATGCATTTTTTGGCATATATCTCTGTAAGATACATGACCTTGCTTTGCTGTTCTCAACTCTATCAAATGAAAAGCTTGACGAACATTTAAGGTCATTGAATATCTTATTCTGTGCCCAAACAATAAGGCATATTCTCTTAAATCTGGGAACTCATCATTTATTTTATTATGCAGTTCTACTGAATCATCAACAAGCTTGGTGCATTTATCAGTTAGACCAGACTTCTCTACTTCACTAGGCATATCAAACCCATTATCAGGCGACATTTTTTGCCATTCTATTGTCATCATTCTATGCCTTTGCAGGTCTCTAAATGCCCCATAATCAGATAAAATATCAAAAGTATAATAGGAATTTTCAAAGGCTCTTCCAGGTTTATGTCTTCTATTTTTTCTCTGCCCTGTATATCGATGCAAGATCTCGCTTATTTCCTTATTGTTTAAATTAGAAACGATATCTTTTAAATCATATAATGATTTTTGAGATGAAGAATAAAGGCAGTATGCTGCTATTTTTTTCTCAGCATCTCCTTCCCATTCTAAAAGATCTACATTTAATGAATCAGAGATAGAATTATTAAGATTTTTATTAACATAGTTTTCAGTTTGAACTTGATTATTTCTCAAATAATTGGACCATTCTATCCCTCTATTATCTACATCAACTCTCTTAAGAAAAGAAGGTATAACTTTTCTTAGTTCTTCTAAAATCATATCGGCATAATCTCTAACTTCACTAGAAGGATGAACTCTCATCCGCATCAACAATTGTTCATAAGCTTGTCCACTTGCGAAAATTCCAACGTTTGACAATGTAGATGTAGGCAAAAAATATCTTGCCACATCACAGGCCTTTGCTCTTATGGTTCCGTTATATGCTTGAAGGCTAACATCTTCTTCTTTTGGAAATTCTTTTTTATAAATTTCAACTAAAGTTCTAACTAATTCAGAATAAGTTTCAAAAGTATTGTTCATATTTTTTATATAATCTTTTTCTATTGAAGAACCTTTGAATTCTTTGGGGATCATATATCTATAGGAATCTCCCATTTTTTGATCATAATAAATATATCTTGTGCTCTGTTCTAAATATGATGCTATCCTTCCCCATTCAAGAACTTTAGTTAAAAGATTAGAGGCTTGCTCGCAAGCCAAGTGAGCTGCTCCTAATTGAGCAACAGAATCATCTCCATATTGAGTAAAGACTCTTTCATACAATTTTTCTGCTTTAGAGCTATCTATCTCAATTGACTCGAATTTATCATCTTCATTCCAAAACTCATCTAAAAAAAGTCTTCTTAAAGATTTTGGAGACCTACTATATCTTGCATAAAGAGCACCTTTTACAACTTCAGGCATATTAATTAAGCAGAAAACTGGCTTATCTATATTAGTAAAATGATTTAAAAGTATTGATTTTTCTTCTTTAGTAAACTCTTCTTGATAGTACAAATTCGATATGTCCTACTCTATCCAAAAATTTTACTTGGTGATTCTAAAATTGATTTCAGTTCTGCTAGAAACATAGCAGCTTCTGCACCATCATTAACTCTGTGATCAACAGACAAAGTCATTTTCATTAGTTGGGCAGTTTTGATTTCGCCATTTTCAACTACAGCTTCTTGCCTTGCTTTACCTACTGATAAAATAGCAGATTGAGGAGGAACAATAATGGCTGTAAATTGATCTATATCAAACATGCCTAAATTGCTTACACTGAATGTTCCGCCACTATTTTCTTCTTGCGTTAAAGGAGCACCTTCTCCTTTCGCTCGAGCTGCAAGATCTTTAGCTGAGCTAGAGATATCTTCTAAATTCTTACTCTCGCAGCCTAATACTGCAGGAACTATTAAGCCTTCTGGAAGAGCAATAGCCATCCCAATGTTTATGTTTTGGTTCTCAATAAGATTTCCGTCATTAAATGATTAATTAAATTTCGGGAATTTCTTTAATGACTGAGTTACAGCATAAAGAACAATATCATTAACTGAAACTTTTAGTCCTTTTGATTCATTGAATTCAGATCTAGCTTTAATTGCATCTGACATATCGGCTGTGTTGCTTATATAAAAATGTGGTATTTCTGATTTACTCTTTGAAACAACTCCAGCTATGGCTTTTCTCATAGAAGTAAGAGGAATAGTTTTTGTATTGCCTGAGGATTGAGATGATTCAACAGTTTGGGCTCCTCCAGACGCAGCTTCTACATCTTCTCTTGTTATTCTTCCGCCTGGGCCAGTTCCTGAAATAGTAGATATATCTACCCCAAGTTCACTAGCTAATTTTTTTGCTATTGGAGATGCTTTTACTCTTGCCCCAGAGGCTTGATTCTGAGAAATAACAGGAGCTTCATTTTTAGGAGCATCTTTAGGTTTTGAAGAAGTTTCAGAAGAAGATGATGATGAAGGATCAGGTATTTCATCTCCTTCTTCTCCTACATACGCTATAAGATCACCTACAGGGACAACTTGACCTTCATTCACAACGATTTTCTTTAAGATACCTTCGCCGTATGATTCCATCTCTACAACTGTTTTATCAGTTTCAATTTCAGCAAGCTTATCCCCTCTTTTTACTTCGTCTCCCTCTTTCTTTAACCACTTAACTATAGTGCCTTCAGTCATATCAGCACCCATGCTTGGCATTGTTACTTCAGTTATCATATTGTTCCTCCTGATTTATAAACTATATCCTATCTCAATTTGCTTCAAAATTTTAGGCACGCTCGACATGGCGTGTTGCTCTAACTTTCTATTGTAAGGCCAAGGCACATCTTCACTACCAACTCTAAGTAATGGACCATCTAGATAATCCCCGCTCGATTCTTGCACAGAAGCTGCCAATTCAGCCATAACGCCACCTGTTTTTCTTGACGTATCAAGTAAAAGTGCTCTGCCAGTTTTTTGAACAGACTTATTAACAGTCTCATAATCCATTGGGCTTAGACTTCTTAAATCTATAACTTCACTAGAAATTCCTTCAGAATCCAATTCTTCTGCTACTTTTTCTAACATTGGCATCCCGTGACCATATGAAACTAATGTAATATCATCTCCGGCAGTTCTGATGTCTGCTTTACCAATTTCTACTTCATAATATTTATCACTAACATCTCCCTTCAGGCCATATAAACCAGCAGATTCTGCATATATAACTGGATTCGGATCTTTTATTGAAGATCTTATTAGTCCTAATGCATCAGATGGATTTGAAGGTGCGACAACTTTAAGCCCTGGAACTTCGCAAAGCCAAGTCTCAAAACTTTGTGAGTGAGTCGCCCCTAGTTGCATTCCTGCTCCAGTCGGAGCTCTTATAACCATTGGGACGTTAACCTGACCACCAGACATGTATCTAATGTTGGCAGCCATGTTCACTATTTGATCAAAAGCAACTAAAGAAAAGCTTATAGACATCAATTCTATAATTGGTTTTAAACCTGCTGCAGCACTTCCAATTCCAGCACCAATAAAAGCTGCCTCCGAAATAGGAGTGTCTTTTATTCTTTCAGGGCCATATTTTTCAAGAAATCCGGAAGTAATGGCATAAGCGCCTCCATAATCACCAATATCTTCACCCATTATGAAAACATTAGGGTCAGCATCAAGCGCCTCCGCTAAGCCTTTCTGAATTGACTGCCTTACTGTAATTTCACTCATTATGCATAAATATCATTTTTTATATCATCTAAATCAGGCTCAGGGCTTTCTGTAGCAAACTTAACTGCCTCACTAAGCTCATCATCTGCAGATTTGGAAATTTTTTCTATATCTGATTCGGTAGATAGACCTTGGTCTATTAAATGCTTATGAAAATTAATCAATGGGTCTTTCTCTTTCCACTCATCAAGTTCTTTATCTGTTCTATACTTCGCTGGATCAGCCATTGAGTGCCCTTGGTATCTAAAGGTGGTAGCTTCTATAAATGCTGGGCCTGAGCCAGACCTAATCTTTTTAATGGCTTCTTCAGTGGTTTCTTTAACAGCTAAGACATCCATGCCATCAACAACAGTACTTGGTATGCCGTAATTCTCAGCTAAATTACCAAAAGACTTTCCATTAGCTCTGATTTTCTCAACGCTTGTCCCCATTCCATAAAAATTATTCTCAAGAAAAAATAATATTGGTAGCTTCCATATGCTTGCTAGATTCATTGTTTCATGAAAGGTTCCTTGATTAGTTGCTCCGTCACCAAAATAAACAACAGTAATGCTATCCTTTTTCTGATATTGAGAAGCTAGCGCAAAACCTGCAGCTAAAGGTATCTGAGCGCCTACAATAGCGTGACCTCCCATAAAATTTTTACTCGCATCAAACAAATGCATTGAACCACCTTTACCTCCACTCACACCAGTTTTTTTTCCAAAAAGTTCAGCCATTAAAGGTCCTGTTTCTAATCCCCTAGCTATAGCATGACCATGATCTCTATAATGAGTAACAATATAATCATCTTCTCTTAAAGGAGCTATAGAGCCAGCAGCAATTGCTTCTTCACCGATGTAAAGATGAAGGAATCCTCTTATAAAACCCTTGGAATAATTCTCACCGCAAGACTCTTCAAAGCGCCTTATAAGATACATCTTTTTATATAAATCTAAATACTCTTTTTTTTCCATTTATTTAACTGAATCGAGTGTTATTTAATATTACAACACATTGGTTTGTTAAAGAAATTAATTTCATTTAACTCCCTTCGCGGCATTGCAAACATTTTTCATAAGCATTGTTATTGTCATTGGCCCCACTCCTCCTGGCACTGGAGTAATGTAAGAAGCTTTTTTATTCACATTTTTAAAATCAACATCTCCAATTAATCTGTATCCCGATTTTCTACTTTTATCATCTACTCTATTAATCCCAACATCAATTATAATTGCTCCTTCCTTTATCATTGATCCATCTACAATATTTGCAGAGCCTGTTGCTGCAATAATTATGTCAGCCTGCAAAGTGAATTCAGACAAATTTTCTGTATAACTATGGCATAAAGTAACTGTGGAGTTAGAATTTTCTCCTCTTCCGCTCATAAGAGAAAATAGAGGTCTTCCAACAATATTGCTTCTACCGATTATTACTACTTTCTTGCCAGATAAGGTAACTCCTATTCTATTAAATATTTCCATTATTCCATATGGAGTGGCAGGAATGAATCTAGGTGCCCCTGAATTAAGAAATCCAATATTTTCAGCAGTAAGTCCATCCACATCTTTCAGAGGATTAATCTGTTCTATTAATTCCCTTTCATCTAAATTTTTTGGAACTGGCAACTGCAATAAAATACCATCAACCTCACTATTATTGTTTAACTTATCTATTTCCTTCATCAAAATTTTGGAATCTACATTTACATCAAATCTTATTAGTTCTCCTTTAATGCCTACTTCATTACATGTTTTAATTTTAGCTTTAACATAAGTCTCTGAAGCAGGGTTATTGCCTATTAAAATAATTGATAAAGCTGGCTGCCGGCCTAGATTTTTTGAAATTTGACGCAAATCACTAGAAATTTCTTTGAGTATTTTTTTTGAAATTTCTTTTCCATCAATTAACATCAGATAAAGTATAGTTGGTTAAAACGTAAGTTTACAATTTACCATGAGCGAGAACAAAAATATGCATATAGGAATAGACATTATTGAAATTGATAGAATTGCATCTGTTCTTAATAAGTATCCTACTAGATTCTTGGAAAAAATTTTTACTGAATACGAAAAAAATTATTGCAAAGGAAGACCCGCGCAACTTGCTGCAAGATTTGCATCAAAAGAAGCAGGCATGAAGGCTCTTGGAACTGGAATACGCGGTGTTGGCTGGAGAGAAATTGAAGTTCAAAGACATAAAAGCGGAAAACCATATTTAATTCTTCATGGAAGAGCAAAGAAAAGAGCTGAAAAACTAAACATAAAATCGATTGAATTAAGCATAAGTCATTCAAAAAATCTAGCCACAGCTATAGTTCATATGACATCATGATCCCAATATTAAATCCTGCTGAAATTAAGAAGATTGAAAATATAATAAATCTAACTTCAAAAGAAAAAAAACTCCAAAAAAAAGCAGTTGAAGGGGTAGCTAATACCCTAACAATACTGAATCCGTCAAAATTAATTGTTGTTGTTGGTGCTGGCCTTAACGGAGAAGACGGATTATTAATAGGAAATAAATTAGAAAATGAAGGTTCCATAAATGAAATAGAGTATTTTCATTCTATAAATTCAAAATCTAAGTCTAATAATTTAAATTTAGCCAATAAATTAGGAATAGATTTAAATGAAATAAATAAATACAAAATAATTAACAAAACTGACAATACTATAATTCTAGATTGCATACTTGGAATATCTGGAAAACTTCCAATGAGGCCTGATATCTCAAAAAATCTAGCATTTATAAATAATCTTAGCCTAAAACTGAATGCAAAAATTATTTCTTTAGACTTACCGTCGGGATTTGATCCTAATACAGGACTTCATGACAAAAATACTTTAAATTCATCTCATGTTATATTTCTGGGCTACCAAACAACTGGAACATTAAAAGATCCTTCTTTATTTACTTCAACATCTCATATAGATCTAGGAATTAGAGAGAAAGATATAGAGGACCAAGGCATTAATTGCGCTCAAGCAATAGATTTTAATTTAGTTAAAAATATGTTCCCAAAGAGAAAAGATAATTTATATAAAGGCAAATTTGGATCACATTTAATTATAGGTGGTTCTGAGAAGTATCCTGGAGCCCCAATATTAAGTTCAAAATCCTCAAATATTTCTGGCACTGGGCATACATCTATATCAACTTCATCTGTATTATTAAAAGAGATCATAAATGAGACTCCAGAAGTAACAAATTTTAAATTCGATATATCAAAGGATCCAGATGGCTATCTGTCTAGATTTACATCTATATCCATAGGGGTAGGACTAGGAATAAATAAGGAATCAAACAAAATAATTAAAGATCTAATGCATTATCTTTCAAGCACTAATAATATGCATAATATAATTCTTGATGCAGATGCCTTAAATGTTCTTTCTGGAATTGAGAATTGGTGGGAGAAATTTAAGACCCCTACTTTAATCACGCCTCATATAGGAGAATACGAGAAATTGTTTAATATAGAAAAAAGTGACATTTCACTAGAATCTATTAAAACAATTTCAAAAAATACAAACTTGAATATTCTCTTAAAAGGCGCAAATACAATAATCACTACTCCTAATGGAGCTCAGAAAATTAATACCTTAGCTAATGGAGGTATGTCAAAACCAGGAATGGGGGATGTATTAACTGGAGTAATAGGAAGTTTGGCATCAAATGATTCTATTAATATTGAAGATGCTGCAATTATAGCAACTTATGTGCATAGCCAATCTGGATTGCTAGCAAAAGAAAAATACGGATCAACTTCAATGACTGCCAGTAATGTGATATCTTTCATACCCCAAGTATTTAAAATATTGGAGTAGTTAATGCTAATTGCAATAGACATAGGTAATAGCAAGATAAAAGTTGGAATATTCGAAGATTATTCAAAAAATAATATCAAAACAATTTCTTTTGATAGTGATATAAAAGATATAAATAGTATACCTAAATCTATTACTGAATATATAGCTACATTGGATAAAGACATAAATATAATGGGCTGCATTATTTCTTCCGTAGTACCTGACCTAAATGACGAAATTATTCTACAAATGAACGATAAATTAAATTTAACCCCTATATTTGTAGATTCCAGTTCAATTCCAGAAATAAAATTTAATTATGAGCCTGTATCTGATTTAGGAGCAGACAGAATTGCTGACTGTACCGCTGTAAATTATTTATATCCAAAAAATCTCTTCAAAATAGTTGTTGATTTTGGAACAGCAACAGTATTTGAAGTAATTTCAAAAAAAGGTGATTTCCTAGGAGGTTCAATTTTTCCTGGCCTAGAAGTAGCTTCAAAGGCTTTATCTGATAATGCTTCATTATTAGAAAATATTGACCTTAAAAATCTTAGTGCCAATAACAAAGTAATAGGAAATTCTACTGATGAGTCTTTAAAATCATCTTTATTTTGGGGTTACATCTCCTTAACTGAAGGTATTATAAGTAGAATTATTAATGAATTAAAAGTTCAAAAGAAAGACGTTTTTGTGATTGGCACTGGAGGATTTGCAAATTTAATAGACAATCATACTTCAATTTTTGATAAGATAGAGCCCAACCTTACTTTAGAAGGCTTAAGATTAATTTATAAACTTAATCATGATAGATAAAACAGTAAATTTTAAAGGTAAAAAAATTGCTCTCTGCGTAACAGGGAGTATTTCTGCCTATAAATCTATAAGTTTAGCAAGCGAGTGGACCCAAAAGGGAGCTTCAGTTCATGTGCTATTAACTGAATCAGCTAAAAAGTTTGTTGGAAAGGCAACTTTTGAAGGCATAACTCACAACAAAGTCACAGATTCTTTATGGGATAATAATTCAGACTCAAATATTGATCATTTAGACATATCAAAGACAGCAGATATTATTGCAATAGTTCCTGCTACAGCTAATATTATTTCAAAAATCGCTAGAGGAGCATGTGATGACATAATTTCGACGACTGTTATTGCAACTACCAAGCCTGTTTTAATAGCTCCAGCAATGGATGGGAATATGTATGATCATTTTGCTGTAAAAACAAATATAGATACTTTGAAAGAAAATGGGGTCATAATTATGGAGCCTGAAGAGGGATATTTAGCCTCAGGATCTTTTGGGAAGGGAAGGCTACAAGATTTAGGTAATATTTCTAACGAAATAAATAGGATCTTGGGCATAGAAAATGAATTAAAAGATATAAAAATTCTTGTTTCTGCTGGGGGAACTAAAGAACCTATAGATTCAGTAAGATATATTGGAAACAGATCGTCTGGAAAAATGGGTCATTTAATTGCTGAGGAAGGTTTAATGAGGGGTGCAGATGTGACTCTAGTATCATCATCTAATTTAGTTACTGCATCAAAAATCAATAAAATTTCTGTTGAAACTGCAGAAGAGATGGCGAGAGAAATAAAGACTAGAGTAAAAGATGCAGATTGCATAATTATGGCAGCAGCAGTATCTGATTTTACTCCTGAAATTAAAGTTGACAGAAAAATTAAGAAACAATCAGGAAAAAATCTAGAATTAAACCTAAAGCAAACTCCTGATATATTAAAAAGCATACAAAAAAATAACTGCATCAAGGTTGGTTTTGCTGCAGAAACTGAAAATCATTTAAATAACGGAATTGATAAACTTAAAGCTAAAAATTTAGACATGGTTGTAATTAACGATGTGTCGAGTAAGAAAATTGGCTTCGAATCTGATTATAATCAAGTTAAAATGATTACAAAAGATGGCAATATCTCTTCAACAGAAATAGAGCCCAAAAGAGTAATAGCAGGGAAAATACTTGACGAATTATCAAAAATAATTAAATAAAAAATGAAATTATTTTGGAAAGAAAAGGAAAAGGGGTTAGACCTAATAGTTCTAGATGACAACGGAGATGAATTCGTGGTTGGAGGAGTTAGACTGACTAAAAGAGGAATAGAAGCAATGGCAAAAGCTCAAGGCTATGATCCTGGAAGAGCTGTCAAAGGTCTTACAACAATTGAGGAAGGTAAGGAATTTGTAGAACAGTTCAAACCTTGGGTTGATTTTTTTGGTAGCGATATAGAAATATCAGAAAGTTAATCTATTGAAGCCCTGATTCCTTCTTGAGAACCAGTTTTAATTACAATACTTTGGGACCTTGAAGCATCTTTTATATCGTCAATAACATTATTAAGGATACTTTGAATGTCTTTATTAATAATTAATGATACTTTTTTTACCTCTGCTCCTAGACTCAAACCTAAATTTGTCTTCTCTTTTCTGACTGCACCTATAGCTTCTCTGGCAATAATCAATGGCTCAGAGTTGAAATCTTTAAAATTTAAATTAATTTTTTCAGGCCATTTCTCAAAATGAATAGATTGATAATTTACATTGTTATCTCTGTATACCCATCCCCATATTTCTTCAGTAATCATAGGGATAAATGGAGCAAATAATTTAAGTAAATTTTCTAATATTAGCCTTAATGTTGTTAATCCAGAAACAGTTTTCTGCCCATAATCATTAAATTTGCTTCTATTCTTAACAAGTTCTATATAATTATCTGTAAAATAATTCCAGAAGAAATCTTCTAATTTGTTTAATGCCTCAGAGAACTGAAAATTCTCCATATTTTTGGTTATCTGATCTAGATATTCATTGAACAAGTGGACTGTAGATAAATCTAATGGTTCAGTTATATTTTTAATATCAATAGATTCTGGTGCACCATTAAGTACAAATTTACTAGCATTGAATAATTTAACAACTAACTTTTTGCCTACTTTAAATATTTGTTCTTCATTTGCAGTATCACTGCCCAATCTTGCGTTAGCCGCCCAATACCTTACTGCGTCAGCGCCATATGTCTCAATTAAATCATTAGGAACCACCACATTACCTTTGCTTTTACTCATTTTCTTTCTGTCAGGGTCTAAAACCCATCCGCTAATAATTACATTTTTCCAAGGTATCTCATTATGATGAAGTGCTGATTTTACTACAGTATAAAAAGCCCAAGTTCTTATTATTTCATGGCTTTGAGGTCTTATGTCATAAGGAAATACTTTATCTAAAAAATTATCATCCTTATCCCATTTTCCTCCTATTTGAGGAGTCAATGAACTTGTAAACCATGTATCAAATACATCTTTTTCGCCAATAAATCCATTTGGCTTTCCTCTATCACTCTCTGAATAGCCTAAAGGTGTATCTTCAGCTGGATCAACAGGCAGATCAGACATATTAGCCACAATTGGGTTGTTGTAATCGGGCTTTAAAAATTGATCAAGTTTGTACCACAGAGGAAAAGGAACGCCAAAAAATCTTTGCCTGCTAATACACCAATCAAACTGAAGATTTTCAGTCCAATTCTCAAATCTTTTCCTCATAAAATCTGGATGCCAATCAATTTGATTAGATTTTTCTATTAATAATTCTTTTTTATCCATTAATTTAACAAACCACTGCCTAGTGCTTAGTATTTCTAACGGGGTCTTGCTTCTTTCATAAAATCTAACACTATGAGTAATTTCTTTAGGTTTGCCTACAAGAGCGGGCTCATCTTCAAAATTATCTTTATTTGAAAGCATTTCTACTATTTCAGTTTTAGCCTGCTTCAAATTTTTTCCAGATATTCTAGAATAATAAATATTTGCTTCTTCTGGACTTTTGGATTCCCAACCTTTAGATCCAAAATCAACTTCATCTAATCTACCGTATTTATTAACTATTATTCTTGTATCTAAGTTATTTTCTTGCCACCATTGAACGTCTACATTATCTCCAAATGTACATACCATCAAAATTCCAGTTCCTTTTTCCATATCAACTAATTCACTTCCGAATATTGGAACTTTTATGCCGAAAAGTGGAGTTACAGCATTTTTGCCAATTAGATGTTTAAATCTTTTGTCTTCAGGATGAGCTGCTACTCCTACACAAGCTGCAAGCAGTTCTGGCCTAGTAGTAGAAATAATAAATGATTCGCCTGAATCAGTCTGAAATCTAATATCATGGAAAGCCCCAGGCATTTCTCTATCTTCGATTTCTGCTTGAGCTACTGCAGTTTGGAATTCAGGATCCCACAAAGAGGGACTATCTGTATTATAAACAAATCCTTTCTCATACAGATCTATAAAACTTTTTTGGGCGAGCTCTCTAGGTAAATCTTGAATAGTTGTGTATTCATGATTCCAGTCAACAGATAATGCAATTTTCATAAATAATTCTTTGAACACCTTCTCGTCTTCAGTTGTTACAATATGACACAATTCAATAAAATTATTCCTTGAAACCTTCAAAGCCGAAGAGTTTTTTTTATTCTCTTCAATTTTATCCAATATATTCTCAACGCTTTTCTCTTCAGGATCACATTTAACATTAAAATAATCTTGAACTCTTCTTTCAGTTGGAAGTCCATTATCATCCCACCCCATTGGATAAAATATTTCTTCTCCTCTCATTCGCCTAAATCTAACTATAAAATCTTGGTGAGAGTATGAAAATACATGACCTATATGTAAATAACCACTTGCCGTAGGAGGAGGAGTATCTACAGAGAAAATTTTCTTTGTAGTGTCAGGGTTGAAATTAGAATATAAATTTTCTTTGTTCCACTCTTGAATTATTTTTTTTTCCACATCTAAATGCTTATAATTTTTTGGAAAAATATCTTCGTTAATATAATTCATTTTTTATCCCAATTCTTTCTAAATAATTCAAGCCTCTTGAAATTAAACTAGCATTTAATTCTGGTGCACATGATTTAATTCTTTTTTTAGATAACCAATATGTGAAACTATCATATTCCAAAGGATATATTTTACTGGGAACATAATAGCTTTTTGACCCTAATCTTTCATAAGTGCAAAATTCTGACCAAAGGTCTTTATTTTTCTTTCCATAAATCAAACTAAAGACTTTATCGTTAATTTCAGAATAATTATCGTAATCATGAAAGCTTCGTTTTTTTTCTATTTCTAATCTCAAAATCTCTCTAATAGCATTTTCAACAACTATTCCATAAAAATAATTCAAATGGGCAGAATATAGTTTTGCACCCATTAGCCTCTTTATTAGGTCTCTCTCTTTTTGATTAAAGTCATATGGAATAAATAAGTAATCATCTATTTCATCCAAATTTTTAAATTCTGAATAATAAAGTTTCAATGATAATTTCAAATTAAAAGCTTCTCCAGAAATAAAAGTTTCATTTATTTTCTGGTAAGGAATTTCTTTTAGATGAGAAAAATAATTAGTGATCATTTCTATATAACCTGATCTATTAGAATGGTTATTTTTGACCATATCGATCATATCTATACTCATAATCTACAATCTTTTGTGCCAAAACATTTTTTATATTTTAGGCCACTTCCGCATGGACAAGGATCATTTCTTCCAATCTTTACATTTTTATTGCCCTCTGGGGTAAAGTTTTTTGTTTTTGCTGTTTTTGTGGGAGGCTCTATACCTGCTGATTTAGAAAAAGCTATCAAATTTAAGCTGACATCTCTTTTTATTCTAATCAATAGGTTCTCAAATAAATCAAATCCGGTTTTTTTATATTGCATTAAAGGATCTCTTTGCCCTGCTGCTTGAAGCCCTATTCCTTGCCTCATGTTATCCATTGTAGTTAAATGTTCTACCCAATGCATATCTATGGCCCTTAAAAATAAACTCGAAATCCAAGATGAAATCTCTTTATTATCATTAGTATTCTTAAAATCTTCCAATAAATTAACTATTAAATCCTCTACTTCATTTTCTATATTATTTTTTTCAGATAAGTTGATTTCAGTTTCTTGAGGACCAATTTGAAATATTCTGGATATATCTACTGTTATTCTGTTTTCTATTCCTTCTTCGCTGCCTCTAGAAATAAATATAAAATCTAAAATATTTTGAGATATCTCTTTACTCCATTCATCAAAATAATGTTCTTTTTTTAGTGCCCTATTCCTGAGGTCATAAATAATTTCTCTCTGCCGATTCATGACATCATCATATTCAACTAACGCTTTTCTAATTTCAAAGTTATATCCTTCAACTTTAGATTGAGCATTTTCAACAGCTCTAGTTAATATTTTATTTTCAATAGGAATATCATCCTCCATTCCAACCATATACATCATTGACTTTATTCTTTCTCCTCCAAATCTCTTCATCAGATCATCTTCAAGAGAAATATAAAATTGGGTAAAACCAGGATCACCTTGCCTTCCTGATCTTCCTCTTAGCTGATTATCTATTCTTCTGCTTTCATGCCTTTCTGTTCCTATTACATATAACCCACCCATTGAAATAACCTTTTTATTATTATCTTTCCACTCATCGGAATCCTTTGTTGAGCCACCGAGAACTATATCTGTTCCTCTCCCAGCCATATTAGTTGCAACAGTAACTGCACTAGGTTTGCCTGCTTCAGCAATAATGGTAGCTTCTTTCTCGTGAAATTTTGCGTTTAATACATTATGAGGGACACTATTTTTTCTAAGCATGCTACTTATAATTTCAGATTTTTCTATACTAGTAGTACCTATTAGTACAGGTGACTTTTGCTTCTGTAATTTTGAAGCTTCATTTACAATATGTGAAAATTTTGCTTTCTCATCCTTAAATATTAAGTCAGAAGAGTCATTTCTTTTAAGCTCAGAATTTGTTGGCACCTCAACCACTTCCAAATTATAAATTTTATAAAATTCCTCTGCTTCAGTAAGTGCTGTACCCGTCATTCCTGATAATTTTTCATACATTCTGAAAAAGTTTTGAAGTGTAATAGTTGCATATGTAATTGATTCTGCAAGAATTTTTACATTTTCCTTTGCTTCTATTGCCTGATGAAGACCGTCAGACAATCTTCTTCCTTGCATAAGTCTTCCAGTAAATTCATCCACTAAAATAACTTGTTGATTTTTTACAACATATTCCTGGTCTTTCTTAAATATAAATTGTGCCTTTAATGCATTCTCAATAAAATGAGTTAGTTCAGAATTTTCAATGTCATATAAATTTTCAATGTTTAAATTATTCTCGATTTTCTGAATACCAACTTCAGTTAATGTCACATTTTTTGTTTTTTCATCAATCACAAAATCATCTTCTATATTTAAAGATCTAGCTATAGACGAATACTGTCTGTATTCATTTGATCTGTCTTTTGCAGGACCACTAATAATTAAAGGAGTTCTAGCTTCATCTATCAATATGTTGTCAACTTCATCGACAATTGCATATACAAGTTTTGATTGGACCTGCCTATTATGATCTATGGCCATATTATCTCTTAAATAATCAAACCCAAATTCATTATTTGTTCCATACAATATGTCGCACTTATATGCACTTTCTCTGGTAGTTTCAGTCATTGACCCTTTATTACTTTCTTCATCAAATTCATAAATAAATGAGGCCCCACTTTGAAGGCACCCAATAGTGAGTCCTAAAAATTTATATATAGGCCCCATCCACTCGGCATCTCTTTTTGCTAAATAATCATTAACTGTAATTACATGTACAGAATCTTCACCAATTGCGTTTAAATATGTTGGTAATGTGGCAACAAGAGTTTTTCCTTCTCCCGTTTTCATTTCAGAAATTTTTCCTTGATGGAGGACTAACCCACCCAAAATTTGTACATCGAAATGTCTTAGGCCTATTAATCTTTTTGAAGCTTCTCTTACCAAGGCAAAAGAGTTTATAATAATATCCTCCGAATCGGATTCTTCTTTAACTTTATTTCTTAAATTTTGAGAGAACTCTTTTAGTTCTGAATTAGTTTTAGACGCAAAAAAATCTTCTAATTTATTTACCTCTGAAACAGTACCATTAAGTTTATTAAGTACTTTTTTATTCGGATCTCCTAAAATTTTTGAGAATAACCCCATTCAAGCCTCTTCAAGTTTATGTCTACTTAAACAATTCTCCAACTGATCTGCCGCTCTGTATTCGAGAAATTGCTTCAGCGATTAGAGAAGACACAGAAAGATACTTTATTTTACCATTGCCTGACTTTTTGCCTACACTATCCGTAACCACTACTTCTTTTAGAATCTCAATAGAACTTAATTTATCTATTGCATCTCCAGAAAAAATACCATGAGTAGCGCAACTATACACCTCATTAACTCCAGCCATAGAAAGAGCTGCAATTGCTTGAGATAAAGAACCTCCAGTATCTATTTCATCATCAAATGTTAATGCTGTCTTGCCTTCAACATTTCCAATAACATTTAATAATTCAACATTTCCCCTATTGTCCGACCTCCTTTTTTCAATAATTGCCAAAGGAGAAGAAAGTCTAGCTGCAAAATCTCTAGCCTTTTTACTTATTCCAACATCAGTTGCTACAACTACGAATTCTTTTTTCATTTTTTTAAAGTGATCTACCAGAATTGGAGTAGCGGTTAACTCATCAACAGGGATATTAAAAAAACCTTGGATCTGGGGAGCATGAAGATCCATTGTAAGAATTCTATCTGCACCTGATGTAGTTATTAAGTCAGCAATCAATCTTGCTGATATAGGAACTCTTGGTTGATCTTTTTTATCTGTTCTACCATAACCAAAATAAGGAATTACTGCGGTTACTCTGCCAGCAGATGCTCTTCTAGCGGCATCCATACAAATTAATAATTCCATTATATTGTCATTTGAAGGTTTATCTGTAGGTTGAACAATAAAAACATCTTGCTCACGCACATTATTCAAAATTCTTACAAAAGTATTGTCATTTTCAAATTTAAATATTTCAACTTTTGAAGGCTCTATTCCTAAATTAGTACATATATCCTGTGTAAGTTGAGGATGTGAGGTACCAGAAAATACCTTTATTTCGCCAAATCTTCCTGACATATAAACCTTTGCAAATCTATAAACGTTTTATATGAGTTAAAGTATACATTCATTGATAAATTTTTGGGAACTGAATTGATAAATTTGATTAATGCATACTTATTTAATGCTAAAATCAATCTATGATTAGTTTGGTTAAAAAAATAATATCTGAAGGAACTGACAATGTGTTCAATCTAGGATCCTTCATATTTGGCATCTCAGGAATAATAATTTGTCTTGTGGTAGTAATAGCTCCATACAAGATATTAGAAGTCATGCCTTTAGGGTACATAGAATTATTTGGGTACAATTTTGAAAAGAATGGCGCTTTGGGGATATTGTTAGTTTCCGGTGTTTTTATAGCAGCTATCACGCAACCCCTTGCAGGATTAATAAGTGACAAAACTAATATTAAAATTGGGAAAAGGCTGCCATTTATTATAATTGGAGGTTTTGGGACAGCACTAACAATAATTACTATTTATTATGCTAAAGACTTTATTTCACTCTTATTCTGCTGGATGGTTATTCAATTTTTTGCTAATTTAGGCGAAGGGCCAGCAAACGCACTTCTAAAAGATCATGTAAGTGAAGATGAATTTGGAAGCGCCTCAGGGAAATTCAATTCTCTCAGAGTGGCAGGTTCAATAATAACCTTAATTATTGTTCTACAAATTATGAATATATATGACCAAACTGGAAACAGCATATGGTTTCTAAGTGGACTTATTTTTCTTTCATCTATAATGATTATCGCCACTATATGGAGTTACTCTAGCCTAAAATATCCCTCAGTCGATATAACAAAAGATAATTTAGATGATAAAAAATCTAAGAATAGGTTAGGGAATTTAATATTAGTTCTAATAACATTCAGTTTCACATTACTAGCTTTTTCTTCCCTTCAGTCATATGCCGTATTCTTACTTCAAGATGTTCTAAAACTTGATAATCCTGCACCAATGCTTACTGGTGTAATTATTGTACTAGGAACAAGCATCGGATTATCTATGATTCCAGCCGGGAAATTATCAGATAAATATAACAGAAAAATTATTATCATAATAGGAGGAATTATAGGCAGTTTGAGTTGCTTTGCGATTATAATTTTTCACTCCCCCATATCAGTATTAATTTTATGTTCTGGGATAGGAATTTCTGTAGGGTCGATGTTTGGTACGATATGGGCATTAACAAATGACGTGATTTCGAGAAAAAATGCAGGTAATCAAATTGGTCTATTGGCAATAGGCTTTCTTTTCTCAGGAATTGGCGCAAGATTTGCGGGTATTTTAATTGATTATTTAAATAATATAAGATTAAATTTAGGCTATTTTTCTTTAATTGCTTTTGCAGGTATTTGCTTTATAATTGCCCCTTTAGCAGCATCAATTATAAAAGATGAAGAGTAGGATATTTTGAAAGTATTAGTAACAAATCCAAGAGGCTTTTGCGCAGGAGTAGTAAGAGCAATTGATATTGTAGAAATAGCATTAAAAAAATTTGGATCGCCTGTATATGTTAAACACCAAATAGTTCACAATCCAGATGTTGTTAACGATGTAGAAACTCAAGGCGCAATTACCGTAGAGGATATAGATGAAATTCCGGAAGGTAGCGTAGTGGTTTTTTCTGCACATGGCTCTGCTCCTGAAGATTACGAAAAAGCCAAAAAAAGAAGGTTAACTATTATTGATGCAACATGCCCTCTTGTAACTAAAGTTCATAATGAGGCAAAAAAATATTCTAACGAAAAAAAATCTATAATTCTTGTTGGACATCATGACCATCAAGAAGTCAAGGGAACCATGGGTCAAGCGGACATGCTACTTGTGGATGAAAGAAAAGATTTTCCTTCAGATAAAATTAAAAAATTAAAAAATGTAGCTGTAATTTCTCAAACCACTTTGTCTGTCAATGACACATCAAAAGCAATAGGCAACATAAAAGAATTAGTACCTGATGCTGTAATCAGAAATGACATTTGCTATGCAACAACCAATAGACAAAGTGCAACTGAATTGTTAGCTGAAAAATGTGACTTGGTATTAGTTATTGGGGCAAATAATAGCTCAAATTGCCAAAGGCTAAAAGATGTTGCTATACGAAAAGGGGTCCCTTCATATTTAATATTAGGGCCTCAAGAAATAAACTTTGATTGGATTAAAGATGTAAAAACTATCGGAATAACTTCAGGCGCTTCAACTCCTGAAAATATGGTTCAAGATGTAATAAAAGCTATAAAGCCTAAATCTGTTGAATATATTGGTGGGCCTCCTGAAACCATCTCTTTTAAATTACCCCAAGAACTTAACCAATGAAAATAACTGAAGTTGAATGTCTAGTGATAGACGGAATTTATCCTTACGTAATAATAGAAACGAATGAAGGAGTTACCGGAGTTGGAGAGAGTTTCAGAAGATCACCATGGGTAACTAAAGCAGCTGTAGAAACAATCTTCAAAGAAATACTTTTAAATAAAGATCCATTAAATTATCAAGGAATTTGGGAGCTTCTTTATAACGCTGCATCTACTTGTGGTCCTTATGGCTCTCTATTAACTGCGATATCAGGAATAGACACTGCGATATGGGATATAAATCTAAAAAAAGAAGGTGTACCTCTTCATAAAAAATTAGGTAAAAAGATAAGAAATTCTATCCCAATTTATGCAAGTTCAATGAAAAGAGATATAAGTCCTGAAGAAGAAGCGGATAGAGCTTCTTTCTTTTATGAAGAAGGGTTCTCATTTTATAAAATGCATTCGGCTTATCCTGAAGAAGTTGATTCCCCAAGAGATAAAACTTTAAAAACAGTAGAGGCGATAAGAAAGAAGTTAGGTAATAATATAAAAATAATGGTTGATGTAAATGGTGGATATTCAGTTAAGAAAGCAATTGAGGTAGGGCATGAATTAGAGAGATTTGAAGTATTCCAATTTGAACAACCAGTGCATGTAACTGACTTAGAGGGACTTAAATGCGTAGCTGAAAGCTTATCAATACCTATTGCTAGCGGAGAATGTTGTTATACAGTTCAAGATTTCAAAAATTTAATAGAAAAGGGAAATCCTGACATATTACAGCCTGATGCAATAAAGACAGGAGGAATAACTGAATTCAAAAAAATTATGTCCTACTTAGGGAAAAGAGAAATAATGATTCATAATACCCAACCACTTATTTCAACCGCAATCCATTTGCATTTTTTATCAATAAATAATTCAATAAAATTACCTCTTGAATACAACATAGAGCAAAATTCCCTTATTGATAATCCAATTACTAAAAATTCTCTGAATATTGAATCAGGGAATATTTTGGTTCCTGATGATAATAGTTTTGGTTTAGATTTTGATATTAGTATTATGAAAAAGAGAGCAAAGATAATTTAATTTACAGATATTTTTTATCCAACACTTTCAACTCATCATTAAGTAATAAATGAAGGGGCTCTCCTGTAGAGATTTCTACTTTTGCAATCTCATTATCTGATATTTTTTCGAAAAATTTAAGCATTGCTCTAATACTATTACCATGAGCAGATATTAGGATATTTTTATTATTTTTTATCAATGGGGTTAAGTTTAAATCTATGAAAGGCATTAGTCTTTTAAATGTATCTTTTAATGATTCACATTTAGGAAATGGATCAATATTTTGGCCTAAAAAACATTCCTGGCTTCTTAATTTTTCTACTTCATCTTTTTCAAGCTCAGGAGGCCTAACATCATAACTTCTTCTCCAAATCAAAACTTGTTCATCTCCATGAATATCTCTCATTTTTTGCTTGTTTAACCCTTGTAGTGCTCCATAATGCCTCTCATTTAATCTCCAATCTTTCCTGAAGTTGATAGGGATGTTACTGATTCTATTTATCTGATCGAATGTCTGTATAGATCTTTTTAAAATCGAAGTAAATGCATTATCAAACAAGATTTCTGTGTCTTTTATTTTTGCACCCGCATTTTTTGCTTCTTCAATTCCCTTTTTAGATAAACCAACATCTACCCATCCTGTAAACTGATCTAGCTTATTCCATTCACTTTGGCCATGCCTTACTAATATTAAGTTTGACTTACTCAATTTTTTATTTGTCCTTATATTTATTAAACAATTAACGAATTAATAGTGTAAATTAAAATTATGAAAATTACTGAGATAGTCATTGATATTGTTGAGAGAAACTTAGATTTCGTGGGAGATAATGTTTATCAAGCCGCTGGAGTTACAGGAGGGGTTGTTCATCAAGGCATATTGAGGATAAAGACCGATGAAGGGATTGAAGGGAATTCTATGATTGGCCAGCACAGAGGCGAATCAATGAAAATTATTAGAAACATTCATAAAAGGTTTTCTCATTTACTTATTAATAAAAACCCATTAGACAATCTTGCCTTATGGACTTACGTAAATAATATGCCTAAAGCCTCTATAAATAGATTCAATCCTGTTGATTACGCAGCATTTGCTTCTGTAGATGTTGCATTATGGGATCTTAAAGGCAAAATTTCAGGACTGCCAGTATTTAGTCTGCTAGGAGGGAGCAATAAGGATATTCCTGCCTATGGAACTTATCAACCTAGGCACAATGACCCAGAAGGCTATGTTAGTGAAAGTGATGAAGTTACAGAACTTGGATTGAGTGCTTATAAAATTCATCCAGGACCAATGGACACAAATAAAACTATAAAAATGGTTAATTTAGTTAGAAAGAATGTTGGCGAAAGTTACACATTGATGATTGATCCTAATAATACATATGATCTTAATAAAGCAGTAAAGATTGGAAAGGCCTTAGATGATAACTTTTTCTTTTGGTTTGAAGATCCAATAAAATGGGACGATTTTGAATCAATCAGCAAACTTAACAAAAAAATTAAAACGCCTTTGGCAATGACAGATCAAGCTCCGTTCTTATTTAATGAGAATAGATTATATGCCACGGAATTAGCACCACAAATAATGAGAGGTACTTCAAGAAAACTTGGAATTACTGGATTACTAAAATCTGCTGCTGTTGCTGAAGCATTCAATAAAAGATGTGAAATCGGAACTGGAGGGAATATCTTTTTTAATATGGCAAATATACATGTAACTTGTAGTATAAATAATTGTACTTATTATGAATATTGGATGCCTACTTCAACAGCTGATTTTGCTACTATAGAAACTATAAATCTTAATAACGGCAATGTTAAGCCTTTTGATAAGCCGGGACTAGGTTTAAGATTAGATAATAAATGGATCAAAGAGAATAAAATATTAACAATAAAATAAAAGGAGGAGCCATGAGTAAATTTTATGAAAACTCAATAATCCCAAAAGAGATAAGAAGGGATTATGATGTTTATGAAAGAATATCTGAATTAGGAATAGATTTAGGTACTTATGATGAACATGTAAAAGATATTACATCTAGCGGATTGCCTATTGCTACAGTGCTTTTTCATGAATCTGGGTTAGTTTATCTATCAGGAGAAGGAGGAGGAGATTATCAGATGAATGACGACCCAGAGAGAGTAAAGCATGGCCAACAAGCAGCGCAAAAAATAGCCGATAACATGCTAACAAGGCTCCATTGGTCTTTAGTATGCGGAGGAGAAGGAGGAGATCTTAACGATATAATTTACACTGTAAAAGCTTTAGGCATGGTAGTTTCAACTGATGTTGATTTTGATTCAGGCCCTGCAGTAATGAATGGGTTTTCTTTAAGATGGCAATCTATTTTTGGGGTACTTGGAGATTATTTTGATGGATCAGAAGACAAAGGTGGTTACTCTGGAGTTCACACCAGGAGTGCAATTGGCGGATTTACTGGTAGATTTTCAATCGAACCTGAAATAATTGTTGCAATACCTCCTGAACTTTCAAAAGAAATAATTATGAATCGTGGATGGATTTTTCCTATTGACCCAAGATTTAAATCAAAACTAAAAAAATAAATGAAAATTGCTATAGCAGGATCTCATGGACTTATAGGGACTTATATTGTTAATGATTTTAGATTGAAAAATCATACAGTTACTAGAATAGTTAGGTCAAAAAATATTGCTGGAATTTTTTGGGATCCTGTTACAAATTATATAAACCAAGACAAACTAGAATCATTCGACATAATTATTAATCTCTGTGGAAATAATATTGCTTCTATAAGTCCTTTAAGTATTAATAAGGAGTTAATATATTCTTCAAGAGTAGGAACAAATTTATTGCTATCCAGAGTAATCTCAAAGTTAAAAAATCCTCCGAAATATTTTATTTCAGCTTCAGCATGCGGAATATATAAATCATCAAAAAATGATATAAGTGAAAATAGTAGTTATGGTAAAGGATTCTTGCCACAATTAGCCTTAGATTGGGAAGAGGCTTCAAGGTTTTATGACACTCCAAAAACTAAAATAATAAACCTAAGGCTTGGTCAAGTAATCTCAAAAAAAAGTTTATTTTTAAAAATTATGAAAAATCTAATTTATTATCTTAGAGTTTCATCAATCGGGAGTGGTAATCAATGTTGGCCATGGATATCTATAAATGATGTTATTGGAATAATGAATTTCGTTATAAATTCAAACTTTTTAGAAGGGCCAATTAATATTGTTTCTCCTCAAAAAGCTACATCCAAAGAATTTCTAAGCAAATTAGCTCAAGGGTTAAACATAAATCCAATATTCACAATTCCCAGACCTATAATCAAACTAGGGGCCGGCAAATTATCCAGTCAAATTTTATTAAATGATTACCCCGTAGTACCAGAAAAGTTGCAGCAAAATAATTATAATTTTATAGAAGAAGATTTGAGTCAAACTCTTAAAAATCTACTTTAGAATTTAGAAACTTGAAACCATATCCCTTAACACAAATTGCAGTACTCCCCCATTAAATAAATACTTTTTTTCTATTTCAGTATCTACTCTTAATTTAACCTTAAAGTTAACTCCAAGTTCATTTCCTCTTTTAGCTTTTATACTAATTATTGATAATGGTTCAGTATCAATATTAATATCTTCAAAATCAAAATATTCATCACCAAATAAGCCAAGAGATTTATAATTTTCACCATCAACAAATTCTAAGGGAGTGATTCCCATTCCAATTAAATTACTCCTATGAATTCGCTCAAAACTTTCTGCAATAACTGCTTTTACTCCTAAGAGATTTGGTCCTTTTGCTGCCCAATCTCTTGAAGATCCTGTTCCATATTCCTTACCTGCAATAACAATTAGAGGGGTATCATTTTTTTCATATTCTTTAGCAGCTTCAAATATTCTCATCTCTCTATTTTCAGGGAAAAACATAGTCCAATCACCTTCTTTTTCAGGAGTTAAAAGGTTCTTTAATCTAATATTTCCAAATGTCCCTCGTGCCATTACATCATGATTGCCTCTTCTCGAACCATAAGAATTAAATTGATTCCTAGGAATATCTCTGGAAATCAAAAATTGACCTGCTGGAGCTAACTCAGGAATTGAGCCTGCTGGTGAAATATGATCTGTAGTTACAGAATCCCCCAATACACATAATAACCTTGCATCTTTTAATGGTTTAATTTCAGGAGCATCTTTTGAGAAGTCATCAAAGAATGGTGCTTTTTGAATATAACTTGAACTTGAATCCCACTTATAATTTTCTCCTTTGGAAGATTCTAATTTATTCCAATCATTATTATTTAAAATTGCATTTTCATATTGCTCTTTAAACATCTCGGGGGAAATAGATTTGTTAATTTCATTTTGAATATCCTTTGAAGATGGCCATACATCAGCCAAATAAACATCTCTTCCTGAAGAATCAGTACCTAACGGATCATTAGTCATATCAATATTAACAGTTCCAGCTACAGCATAAGCTATGACTAATAATGGAGAGGCCAGAAAATTAGCTTTAACTAAAGGGTGAATTCGACCTTCAAAATTTCTATTCCCACTTAAAACACTAGCTACAACTAGATCTGAACTTTCTATATTTTCAGATACTTCATCGTCAAGGGGTCCTGAATTTCCTATACAAGTAGTACAACCAAAACCAACAGTATTAAAACCTAGGCTATCCAAATATTTATCTAAACCGGAATTACTTAGATAGCTAGTCACAACTCTAGAGCCAGGAGCCATTGATGTCTTAACCCATGGTTTAGGTTTTAATCCAATATTTTCTAGATTTCTTGCAAGTAAGCCTGCACCAATCATAACTGAAGGATTAGATGTATTTGTACAACTAGTAATAGCTGCAATTGCTACAGATCCATTGCTTAATTTGTCATTAGATTTACTTAATCCTTTAAATTCATTACTGAATACAGATTTAACATCATTTAAAAAAATTTTATCTTGTGGTCTTCTTGGGCCAGATAAACTTGGCCTGACAGAGTCTAAGTCAAAATCAACTATTTCATTATATTCAGGAATAGAATTTTCATCATGGAACATTAATTGTTCTTTTGAATAATCTTCCGCAAGACTTACAATTTCTGAATCTCTTCCAGAATTTTTTAAATAACTCAATGTCTCATCATCAACAGGGAAAAATCCACATGTGGCGCCATATTCAGGCGCCATATTTGCAATAGTAGCCCTATCTTGGAGAGACATAGCGCTTAAACCTTTTCCAAAAAACTCAACAAACTTCTCTACAACTCCTAGATTTCTTAGGACTTGAGTGATTGAAAGGACAAGATCTGTTGCTGTAGTACCTTCTCTAAGTTTTCCTGATATATTCACCCCTATTACTTCAGGTAATTTCATATAATAAGGCTGGCCTAACATTACTGCTTCAGCTTCTATCCCTCCAACACCCCAACCTAATACTCCCAACCCATTAATCATGGTTGTGTGTGAGTCTGTCCCAATACAAGTATCAGGATATATTTTATTTACTCCATTAATATTATTTATTATTACCCCGGGAGCGAGATACTCAAGATTAACCTGATGAACTATTCCTACTCCTGGTGGTATAATTCTAAAATTATCAAAGGCCTGTTGCCCCCATTTTAAAAATTGATATCTTTCTCTATTCCTCTGAAATTCAAGTTCAGTGTTCTTTTGTAAAGCCTTTGAACTTTTGTAAAAATCAACTTGAACAGAATGATCAATGACTAAATCTGACCTGACTAAAGGATTAACTTTCTTAGAATCAAACCCTAATTTTTTTGCTGCATCTCTCATAGTAGCTAAATCCACCACAGCGGGAACACCAGTGAAATCTTGCAATACAACTCTAGAAGGCATAAAAGGGATTTCTTTTTTAGGTATATTACCTGGACTCCACTTCAAAACATTTTCTATATCATTTTCATTGGAATAGCCAAAATCCTTACCTCTCAAAATATTTTCTAATAGTACTCTGATCGAATATGGAAGCTTCTTTATCTCTTTTTCTTCAGCTAAATTTTTTATACTATAATATTCGTATTTACTGTTAATTAAACTCATAATTTATACTATATTTATCTAAATAATAACTTGCATTATACTTAAATTATTATGTTACTCTATATATATATTTGAATACTAATTTTTTAATTTCAATGACTTAATTTGTTATGAACTCAAAGCATTTCGACATAGATAAAATTATATCTAATTTTCAAAGTCTCCAAGAAAAAGACATTACTTATCCTGAAATTTCTCCTATGGAGGAAATACACAAAACAATGCAAAAAAGGGCAGGGCAATTGATTTTGGAATGCGGGGTTAGAAAGGGGTTTTCATCTTCTATATTTGCTTACAACAGTGAGCTTTCTGGAAGTCACTGTTATTCAGTTGATATCGAAGATTGCAGTGATGTAGTGGAGTCAAGCGCATGGAGCTTCTTTCAATCAGATGATACTGAAGTTGATAAAATATTAGGCCAATTCCCAAATATTAAAAAAAGAGGCATAGATATTCTTCTAATTGACAGCCTTCATACATCTAGCCATGTAAAAAAAGTTCTATATAATTGGTTCCCTTATTTAAACAAAGATTCCATAATTTTTGTTGATGACACAGATTCATTTAATTATAGAAAGGGGCAAAAAAAAGACAGTATATTAAATGAAATTAATTGGGATGAAATTAATGAATTTGTAATTAATTTTTCAAGATCAAATAGAAGTCAGATATCTCTAGTTCAGTTCCATAAAAAAAGCGGACTCTCAAAATTATATAAATCGTCGAACAGAGGAGAATTGCCCTCAAAATTATATAATTATAATCGCTTCGTAGGTGTAGTAAATTTTATAAAGATATTAAGAAGAATAAAATTTTGGTAATACTACAATAAAAAAATAACTGCTTAAAATTGAATAAATTATTAAAAATATTAAACTAAAAAAAAAATAATGAAAAGAGACTGTTATGAATGGCTATGATGTAATTGCAAAAATATTAAAAAAAGAAAAGATTGAGTGGATGGCATGTTTTCCTTCTAATCCTCTGATAGAAGCCGTAGCTAAAGAAGGGATAAGGCCAATTATGTTTAGACAAGAAAGAGGTGGAATAATGGCTGCTGATGGCTACAGCAGAGTTAAGTCTGGAAAAAGTTTTGGAGTTTTTGCATGTCAAGGTGGGCCTGGTGCAGAAAACGCTTATGGAGCTATTGCTCAAGCTTGGGCTGATTCAGTTCCTTTATTATTCATACCTGATGGAGCATCACTGATGGAAACTGATGTAAAGCCAACATTTTGGGCATCTAGAAATTATGAAAGAATTACGAAATGGGCTGAATCTATAAATAGTCCAGAAAAAATAGTTCCTTTAATGAGAAGAGCAATTCACTCATTAAAAAATGGAAGGCCAGGACCTGTATTACTTGAAATGCATAGAGATAGCATGACTCAGGATGTTAACAATTTAAAAAGTTATTCTAGCCCAGAAGAATCAAAGGTTTCACCTTCAGATGATTATATTGAAAAGGCAGTTAATTTATTAATTAATTCTAAAAATCCAATAATTTGGTCTGGCCAAGGAGTTTTATACTCTAATGCAACAGAAGAATTGAAAATCTTGTCAGACCTATTAGCTTTACCAGTTGTAACAACTATGCCTGGTAAAAGTTCATTCGACGAAAGAAATCCATTATCACTTGGGTCAGCAAACAGAACTGCTCCAAAGTCAGTATGGAAATGGCTGGGCACATCAGATGCGATTTTTGCTATTGGTTCTAGTTTAACAAAAACTAATTATGGCATTACTATCCCTGGCGGAAAAAAAATAATTCATTCAACAAATAATCACGAAGATATAAACAAAGATTATTCAGTTGATATTCCATTATTGGGAGACTCAAAAATCGTGCTACAGAAAATGATCGAATGTATTAAATCAAATTATAAATCAAATGATTATGGCAAAAGAAGAGTTCAAGTAATAGAAGAAATACAAAAATGCAAGAACGAATGGCTTAAAGAATGGAATCCTTTATTAAATTCAAATATGAATCCAATTAATCCCTACAGGCTTATCAATGAGATCAACAAAAATATTGATCATGAAAATAGTATAATTACTCATGATGCTGGACATCCAAGAGATCAAATTATGCCTTTCTTAACATCAACAGTGCCTTGTTCATATTTAGGTTGGGGTAAAAGTACTCATTTAGGCTATGGAATACCATTAATGATTGGAGCAAAGATGGCTGAGCCAAATAAATTTTGTTTAAATTTCATGGGGGATGGAGCATTTGGAATGTCAGGCTTAGATATAGAAACATCCTCAAGATCTGGAAACCCAATAACAACTGTGGTTATGAATAATGGAACAATGGGAGGTTATCCTTCAAGATATCCTCAATCAATAGAAAAATTTGAGACAATAAAAATGACTGGAAATTATTCTATAATTGCTAAAGGGATGGGTGCTGAAGGAATAGAAGTAAATAGTCCTGATGAATTAAAAGGAGCTATAACAAAAGCTCAAAAATTAAATTCTGAAGGAACTTCTGCATTACTAGATGTAAAAACTCAACCAGAGTTAAAAATGTCTTCTTATGAAGAATTATTAAAAACTAGCTAGAGATTAAGGCAAAATCATGAAAACAACAGGATTTAGAACGTTAGTTCTTGGGACTCCTTGGAGAAATTTAACTTACTTAATAATAGAAACAGATGAAGGGATAGTAGGAGTTGGGGAGGCAAGAATACTAGGCAAAACACACACTGTTACTGAGTTTCTAAAAGATGTTGAGAGGCATTTTATTGGTCATGATCCTTTTGACATTGAAGACTTATATAGAAGGTTCACCCTTCTAGATTTTGGAAAGCCAGGAGAAGTTGTCTACACAGGACTAGCCTTAGTTGAGTTAGCTTTTTGGGATATAATGGGCAAATTTACTAATCTGCCTGTTTATAAGCTTCTAGGAGGAAAAGTAAAGGATAAAATTCCTGCATATGCTAATGGTTGGTACACGGTTGAGAGAGATCCTAATCAATTTGCAGAAGCTGCTCAAAAAGTTGTAGATAAAGGATATATTGGAATGAAATTTGATCCATTTGGTAATGGAGACTTGGAATTAACTAGAAAAGAATTCCATAAGTCTATGGACCTAATAGATGCAGTTGCTTCAGTAGCAGGAAACAGAGCGCAAATAATGCTAGAACTACATGGAAGGTTTTCTCCTCATCAAGCAAGAGAGATAGCAAATTATGTTGAAAAATATGAGCCGGCATGGCTAGAAGAGCCTACTAGGCCAGGTGACCTGCCAGCTTTAAAGTCAGTTAGAGATCACACTAGACTTCCAATAGCTACAGGAGAAAGGTTGTATGGTGCACCTGAGTTTAGAGAACTATGGTCTTTAGGATGTGTAGATGTTATTCAGCCTGATATAACACAGACTGGAGGAATACTAGAAGCAAAAAAAATATCATCGAATGCCGAGAACTATTCTATAATGGTAGCCCCTCATAATGTTGGAGGTATAATTTCTACTGCGGCTTCCGTAAGTCTTGTTTTTACTCTACGTAATGGAAAAATAGTTGAACACTTTAATGATTTTGCTGACCCTCATGTGAAAAATGCCGGCACAAATTATCCAGAAGTTGTAGATGGGTATTTTAGTTTACCTAAAGGTCCAGGCTGGGGCGTAGAATTAGATGAAGATTTTATTAAAGATAATCCTCCAGAGAAATACAAAGATATAATACTTGATCCTGGATTAAATATGTTTGTTAATTCTCAGTGGAACCAAAGAGGTCAAAAAGACTGATCAAGGCAAACTATAAGCTGAGTTCTGTACCTTATTAAGGCAGCAGCCATTTATCTAGTTCATTTGTTACCAAATGAATCAAGCGGTCTACCCAGAAGCTTGTCGGATTCGCATTAGCTCCTCTATTTGACCTTGCACCGAATGGGGTTTGCCAATCCAATTAAGTTTCCTTAATAGAGGTGAGCTCTTACCTCACCATTTCACCCTTACCATATGGCGGTATACTTTCTGTTGCACTTTCCGTCAGGTTACCCTGCCCGGCAATTAACCGGCATTCTAATCCGATGGTGCTCAGACTTTCCTCTTTTAAAAAGCGACTGCTCGTCCACCTTGATCGAAATTGAATATATTAAACTTTTAAGCAGGAGTCAAAATTTCATTGAAGTTATTCTTAACTTCTATAATCTTATTATATTTGTTTTTAGGGCTATTGATTTCAAAATATTTCTCATATTCTTTAAGCTGATCTATATCATATTTAAGACTGGAAACTTTAAATCTACCCCTAATAACTAACTTAATATTTTTTTTAAAATCGTTAACTAATCTATTGTAACTGGCGAACTCTTTTATATTATTGAAGTCTTCGTCCTGATCATTAATATAATATTTTTCAATTTCTAATCTCTTATTTATAACTTTATTACATTGATCATTTTGACAATTTAGATAAGTATATATTTTTTTAAATTCTTCTCCTGAGGCTCTCTTCCATTTTCTATGATGAGTAGACTTATTTAATTTATAATTACAATAACCACATTTAAATAAAATTTTATTTCTCATGCTCATTTTTGACTTAGATTTATTAAAACTCAATCTTCGGCTTAAAAATAAATTTTGCACAAAATCAAACTGTTCATTTGTAATAATAGGTTCATGGTTATTAGATATTATTACTAAATCTCTTCTATAAACACCTGTATAAAATCTGTTTTTTAATATTTTTTTTATAGTTTGAGGAGCCCATTTTAATTCTCTAAATGAGTATTTAGTTTTAATTATTTTTGAAATTTTTCTTAATCCAATTCTATTATTTTTCCCATATTCTCCACTATAAAGATTAAAAATAGTTTTTATCAACTCTGATTTATCAGGATCAATAATAAATCCTCCTGATGAAGATTTTAAATACCCAAAAGGAGCCCTTCCTAGAAAACCTCCTTTAATTGACTTAGATTTTATAGTTTCAGCAATTTTAATTTGTTTTTCATTCTTCGGTTTCAGGTAACCAAGCCTCAATAAGCCATCAGATAATAAATCTTGAGTTGATGAATTAATTAATTCAATCTGCACGCCTCTCTCATTAAGCTTGATATAATTTTCAATTAATGAAGGTAAATTTTCTGCAATATCATTAGAATTAAAAATCAGTAGTTTTTTATTTCTAAATGAAAAGTCTTCAATAAGGGTGTTATAGTTCCCTCTTTTAACAATCTCGTTTTCTTCAATTTCTGAATCAATAAATAATTTGTTCAATTCATATCCATTATCTAAAGAATGGTTCAAATAAATTGAAATAGAGTCACCGTATTCGTTAAACGAGTTTTTACTAATTAAGCCAATTGCTTCCATAAAGAAATATTTTTATTATCCTGTCTGTTGTTATAGCTACTTTATTTAGTTATCCTTTATTTAGAATAAAGTTACAGAAAAATAATTTCTACAGATTCGAGATAAATATATTGAAATATTCAATAAATAATTTCATAAAAAATAGGCCTAAAACGAAAATTGTTTGCACTATAGGCCCAGCAACTGGAGAAACTGATACTCTAAAGAAGCTAATCAAAGAAGGCATGTCTGTTGCTAGATTAAACTTATCTCATGGCGAAACTAAAGAGCATATAAAATATGTTGAAAATTCTAGAAAAGCAGCTGAAGAACTGAAAGTACCATTAGGTATATTAATTGATATACCTGGGCCCAAGTACAGAGTTGGGAAAATTCCTAATAATTCAATAGAGCTAAAAAAGGGGCAAAAAATTATCCTAGGCTCAGCAACTGAGATTAATAACGGAGCAATCAATAAAATTAAAGTATGGCCAGAAGGGCTCAAAAAGGATTTAAAAAACATTAAAATAATTTTCCTAGATGACGGCGCTATAAAGTTAAATGTAAATAAAGTTAAAGGCGATGAAATCTTATGTGCTGTTCAAAATACCTCTGTACTAAAGTCTAATAAGTCTGTAACAATTCCAGGATCAATATCCAAACTAGATTATTTCACGGATGAAACGATTAAAGGTCTAAAATTTGCAAGAAAAGTTAATGCCACGTTTGTTGGGCTTTCATTTATTAGGGATGAAGGTGATGTAAAAAAAGTAAAAGAATATTATAGCAATAGCAATTTTAACCCTCAGCTTATATCAAAGATAGAGCTTCCAAGCTCTGTCCCTCACTTAAAAGAAATCATATCTGAATCTGATGGCGTAATGGTAGCAAGAGGTGATCTAGGTGTTCAATTGCCATTAGAGAAAGTTCCTAGAATACAAAAAATTATTATTGAGGAAGCAAATCATCAGGGAAAACCGGTTATCACTGCCACTCAAATGCTTGAATCAATGATTGAATCACCATCACCTACAAGAGCAGAGGTAACCGATATCCACAATGCAGTTATGGATGGAACTGATGCAATAATGCTTTCTGCAGAAACTTCTATAGGTAAATACCCCGTTGAAACAGTTAAGAATATGGCAAAAATTTCAGTTGAAGCAGAAAATTATTTTAATTTTGAAGAATACCTTGAAAAAAGATTTATAGGAAAAGGGTTTTCATCAATTGATGATGCAATTGCATATAATGCCTGTAAAACATCAAATTTAGTAGAGGCAAAGGCGATACTAGCCTTCACTGAGTCTGGCAGTACTGCTGGCAGAGTCTCATCTTTTAGGCCAAAAGCACCAATCATAGGACTAATTCATGAGAAAAATGTAGAAAAGTTACTTTTAAGATGGGGCGTAATTCCTTTATCCGCTCCTCAATTTAAAACAGTACAAGCAATGTTTAAATTGGGATCTGATGTATCTATACAGACAGGAATAGCAAAAAATAAAGATTATGTTGTTGTCGCAGCAGGAATGCCTATTGGAATACCAGGAAACACTAATTTGCTAAGGGTCATACAGGTTCCTGAGCCTAAATAGTAGATTGATTTCTAAGTATATATATCTACCTAATGATCTAAGATTTCATTACTTAGAAAAAACAATTAAAAATCCTGATTTTACTCTTTTATTTTTGCACGGATTGTCATCATCGGCATACTTATGGGTGCCTCTAGTTAAAGAATTTGAATCAAATAAGTCTGATATTTATTGCTTGGATTTAAGAGGGCATGGATTAACTGATAAGCCAGAAGGTATGTATTCTATCGAGTCCCTATCTAATGATGTACTAAATTTTATTAAAAAGAAAAATTTAAAAAATATCATCATAATTGGGCAATCTATGGGTGGTGATCTTGGAGTATCAATTTGCCAACAATCTAATGAAAGAATAATAGGGTGCATAGGAATAGATGGGGGGGCAATAAATTTAAAAGGAAATTTTGAATCAAAAAAAGCGGCATTAGAAAAATTAAGACCGCCTGACTTAGATGGCATGGATAAAGATGTTATGTTAAAAAGATTAAGAAAAAATTGGCCTGACTGGTCAGAAGAAGCCATAATGGGCCAATTCAGTATTTTTTCTGTTGATAAAAATAATAAAATTACCAAGAGGCTGAGTTTAAGTAATCACATTAAAATACTTGAGAGCCTGTGGGAAAATGATTCAGTTTTAAATTTAAAAAACATCAAGGTTCCATTGCTATTAATATTAGTAAAATACAACACAGATTTAACATTAATTAAAGATAGTAATGTTACGATTGATATTGAAAGACTAAATGGTGATCATGACATACATGCACAAAAGCCAAAATTGGTTTACGAAATAATTAAAAAAAGAATAGGAGAAAATTTTTTTGGTAGATAATAAATTAATTAAGAAACCTAGCATTATAACTCTATTTGGATCTGGAGAAACATCACCTCATATGGCCAAATTATATAGAGGTCTTATTAATAATTTTGATTCTAAGCTAAATAATAATTTTTTATTGGATACCCCATTTGGCTTTCAAGAAAACCACACTATATTATCTAGTAAAATAATTAGGTATTTTTCAGAAAAAGTAAACTTAAAAATAGATTCAATAAATTTTCCTGACGATAATTCATACAATGAAAATATTGATGGAAATATAATTAATTCTGACTTTATTTTTTCTGGACCAGGAAGTCCCACATATGCATTAAAAATATGGAAAAAATATGGCGTAGATTCATTATTAGAATCTAAAATAAATAATGGAGGAATAATAGCTTTTTCAAGTGCAGCAGCTCTAACTTTTGGATCGCATGTAATCCCTGTGTATGAGATTTATAAAGTGGGAGAAAAACCTAAGTTAATTCCAGGGCTAAATCTTATTAACTTTCTTTATAAAGAAACTATAGTTGTCCCTCATTTTAATAATAAGGAGGGAGGCGATCATGATACTTCTCATTGCTTTATTGGAAAGAAAAGATTTGATAACTTAATCAAAAATAGAGATATATTAGTAATTGGTATTGAAGAACACACTTCTATTACTTTTAACCTAAATAACTCTTCTATAAAAGTTGATGGGAAAGGGAAAGTTTTTCTTAAATCACCTAAAGGCGTAATAGAAATAAATAGTGGAGAAACTTTGGGAATTAATGAGATAAATTCGAATTACACTCCTTTAACCGAAACCAAAGTAATTTCAAATAATAAATCTAAAGAAAAAGAAGACAAGAAAGTTAATATAGATATAGATTTACTTGTTGATATTAGAGATAAAGTCAGATTAAAAAAACTATGGGATATATCAGATCAAGTTAGGGATTTATTAATATCAAATAATATTGAAATAGAAGATAACTCTGATGGATCAAAATGGAAAAGAATCTAAACTAGTACGATATTATTTGTTAATGTTCCAATTTTTTCTATATTAATACTAACGGTGTCTCCTTCATTTAAGGTAAAATCTTGAGGCGGAATAATTCCTGTTCCAGTCATTAAAACTGCGACTTCTGGAAGGTCATTACTCTTCTTAAGCCATTCTACTAATTCATGAACATTTCTTTTCATATGAGAAGTAGAAGATTTACCTTCAAAAACAATTTTATTGTCTCTAGATATCTCTAATCCTACCTCTAAGTTCTGAGGATTTATTCCTTCTGAACTAATAATGCATGGCCCCAATGAAAATGATTTATTATAAACCTTTGCTTGAGGAAGATATAAAGGATTTTCTCCTTCAATCGATCTACTACTCATGTCATTACCTATGGTATAGCCAGCTATATCTCCATTAATAATAACTACTGCTAATTCTGATTCAGGGACATCCCATCCAGAATCCTTTCTAATACCCAACTCATCTCCTGGGCCTTGCATTCTTCCTCCAGTGCCTTTAAAAAATATTTCTGGCCTGTCAGCGTTATATACTTTTGCATATACATCAGGCGTATCACTTTCAGCTTGTCGCTCTCTCATACTATCGCTATAGGTTACGCCTGCAGCCCATACTTCTTCTGGGAAAATTGGGGATTGGACATGATTAAATTCAATTCCAGACATACCTATATCTATACTAGGCAAAACGTCAGCTTCAATTAATCCTTCAACATATGTATTTATGCCTTTTTCCTTAAAGCCATGTGTCACTGTATCCTGTTTGTTAATATGATAAAGATCTTGAAATTCCATGACGCCCAAACTAAAAACTCCTTTACCAGATTGAACAACCAACGAAGAATCCCAATAGGAATCAGGGGCTCCCTCGTAAGAACCAACATAAAAATTATTTACTCTGAAAAATTTCATTATGCCTCCTTATATTCTCCTTCTATTGTATCTGAATCATTACTTTGAGAGTCATCATTATCATCTGATTCTTGAGTTTGTGTATCGGAATAAATATCCTGACCAGCTTCCTGCATCTTTGATTGAAGTTCATTAGTCGTATTTATAATCTCTTCCGTATTCTCTTCTTCGCTTGATAATAATGAACTCAACTTTTCTTTTAATTCACTTATATCTAATTTCTTATCTTCTGGAATTTTATCTCCATTTTCATTAAGTAATTTTTCTGATGCATAGACAGTACTTTCTCCATTATTTCTTGCATCAACTTTCTCTTTTTTCGCCTTGTCTTCTTCAGCAAATTGAGACGCTTCGTTAACTAGCTTATCTATTTCACTTTCATCTAGTCCAGATCTACCAGTTATAGTTATATGCTGTTCCTTTCCAGTCCCTTTATCTTTAGCTGAAACTTTCAGGATTCCATCAGCATCTATATCAAATGTTACTTCAACTTGAGGAACTCCCCTTTGAGCTGAAGCTATTCCATCAAGATTAAATCTTCCTATTGAAACATTATCTGTAGCCATCTCTCTTTCACCTTGCAATACATGAATTTCAACACTTGTCTGATTGTCAGCTGCAGTAGTAAATGTTTCACTTTTTGATGTTGGGATAGTTGTATTCCTCTCAATTAGAGTAGTTCTAACTCCTCCCAATGTTTCAATTCCTACAGAAAGAGGAGTAACATCTAATAATAAAACATCCTTCACATCACCTTCTAATACTCCTGCTTGAATAGCCGCTCCCATTGCAACTACTTCATCAGGGTTAATCCCCGCAGAAGCATCTTTTCCAAATATCTCTTTGACCTTATTAATTACTGCTGGCATTCTCGTCATTCCACCAACCAAAATAATATCCGAGATTGATTTTGTGTCTATCTCAGAGTCCTTTATGGCCTGCTTACAAGGCTTAACTGTTCTTTCAATAAGGCTTGTAGTAATTTCTTCTAACTTGGCTCTGGTTATATTTGAAACTAAATGCTTAGGCCCATTAGCATCAGCTGTTATAAAAGGTAAATTTATTTCTGTTTGGGTAACAGTAGATAATTCAATTTTAGCCCTTTCTACTTCAACTCTTAATCTCTGCAAAGCTGCAGGATCCTTTTTTAAATCTATTCCTTCATTTTTCTTGAACTCTTCAGCAACATGATCTAAAAGGAGATTATCAAAATCATCTCCCCCAAGGTGAGTGTCTCCATTAGTTGATTTAACTTCAAAAACACCTTCGCCTAATTGCAGAATAGTTACATCAAATGTCCCACCTCCTAAATCATAAACTGCAATCGTTTTATCACCTTTGGAGTCTAAACCGTATGCTAATGAAGCTGCAGTAGGTTCATTAATTATTCTCATAACCTCCAGGCCAGCTATCTTGCCTGCAACCTTTGTAGCTTCTCTTTGACTGTCACTAAAATATGCAGGAACAGTAATAACTGCCTGAGTAACTTTGTCCCCTAATTTATGTTCAGCGTCCTCTTTTAACTTCTGCAGAACCATTGCAGAAATTTCTGGAGTAGAGTGTTTTTTTCCAGAAAGCAGTACTTCAACATCTCCATTTTTAGCTTTTTCAAGTTTATATGAAATTCTAGATGCATCTTCTTTAACTGAAGAATCATCAAATCTTCTTCCAATAAATCTTTTTGCTGAATAAATAGTATTCTCTGCATTAGTAACACTTTGTCTCCTAGCAAGCTCTCCAACAAATCTTTCATCAGTTTTTGAATTCACCCCAACTACTGAAGGGGTGGTTCTCTTTCCTTCTTTATTTTCTAAAATTATAGGTTCCCCCGCCTCCATTACTGCAACTGCAGAGTTAGTAGTTCCAAGATCAATTCCAATTATTTTAGTCATTATTTCTTCTCCTTAACTTCATTTTTCTGATTTGCGATTTCTACTTGTGCTGGTCTAATAACACCATTATTCATTGTGTAGCCTTTTCTTAAAATTTTAATTATTGATCCAGGTTCACGTTCGTCAGTTTCTGTAGTTAAAACTGCTTCATGATAAACAGGATCAAAATTTTCTATTTCTGTTATTTCTTGTATATTTTCAGATTCAAAAATTATTCTAAATTTTTCTCTTATACTATTTAATCCTTCTAAAATTAAATCTGATGATGCATTTTTTGTTACAGAATCCAGTGCTAAATCCAATTCGTCAATAACAGAAAGAACTTTAAGAGAAACTGTTTTCTTTCCTCTGTTTTCTATTTCACTTAATTCCATCTTCATTCTATTTCTATAATTTACTAAATCAGCTTGAGCTCTAGCTGCAATATTCTTAAAATCATCTCTTTCCTTTTTCAAATCAATAATTTCAGCTTCTGATTTTGATACTTTTTTTTCCTTCTTTTTATCAGCCATTTAAATAATAATTTTTGAAAGCAAAGATTTTAATTTTTCATCTAGCATATTTTTTCTGGATCTCATATTAGTTTCATTAATACTATTTACAATCATTGAAATCTCATCCAGGCCTTCAACAAATTCCATAATTATAGCTATACCAGCCAAATTAACTCCAAAACCATCAACTAAGGTCTTTATAATCTTGAGCCTAATTAAATCTTCTTCAGAATATAATCTAAGCATACCTACAGATCTAGAAGGGCTTACAAGTCCATATTTCTCATATTTTCTTAATGTTTGAGGATGAACTTCAAGCAATCTAGCTGCAACGCTTATTATGTATACTCCGCTTTCCAATTTATATATCTTATATTCTGTTCCTTATAACATTGGGTATATTATAACTTGATACAGATCATGTCAACATAAATTTTTATTTTAAACTTTTATAGTTTAATATGTTTTCATGGCCAAAAACATAATAAAGCAATCATATTTAAGTTCAGATATTCCTAGAGTTGTTTTAGATAGATTGCCAATATATTTGCGAATATTATCTCAACTCCAACAAGAAGAAATAAAAATTACAAGCTCTAAAGAACTATCATTATATATGCCCATAGAATCATCTCAAATTAGAAAAGATTTAACATATCTAGGTATAAATGGAATTAATGGAAAAGGGTATAGCGTAAAAATACTAAAGCAAAGTTTGCAAAAATTATTAGGTCTAGATGCTAGCTGGAATGCCGTATTAATTGGAGGTAGCACACTAGGTAGGTCTGCTATGGAATTTATGAAACAAAAGAAATCTCAAACATACAGGATAGTTGCAGCATTTGATCCTAATATCAGAATGATAGGTAAAAAGATTTCTAATTTAAAAATCCAAAATATCAAAGATCTTAGAAGAACTATAAAAACAAGAAATATAAAAATTGGAATAATTGCTACACCCAATAATATCACTCAATTTGTAGCAGACACATTAATTGCGAATGATTTATATTATCTAATTAATTTTTCTAGTTTTACTCCAAAAATACCTGATTATGTAATAGTAAAAAATTTGGATCCAGGATTAGAAATTGAATCTATGACTTACCACTTAAGACAGAGAAGACTGAGCAGGATAACAGGCTAGTTTATTCTGTCAGCAAGTATAGTTACTGTATTATTAACAACTTCTAGAAATCCACCAGATATATTAACCTCTTCATTCTTACTATTAAGTCTCCAAGTAACTTTGCCTTCAACAAGCTCGGTTATTAAAGGAACATGCTTAGGTAATATTCCTAATTCTCCATCGGCACTTTTAACTCCGACATAATCTACATCTCCTGAAAAAACATTTTTTTCAGATGTTATTATTTCAAGTTTTATACTCATGATTAACTCTTTAAAGTTTTTGCTTTCTCAACTGCCTCTTCAATTGTTCCAACCATATAAAATGCTTGCTCAGGCAAATCGTCATGCTGACCACTTAATATTTCTTTAAAACCTTTAACAGTGTCTTCAACTTTTACATATTTACCAGGAATTCCTGTAAATACTTCCCCAACATGAAAAGGTTGGGTTAGAAATCTTTGAATTTTTCTTGCTCTAAATACTATCTCTCGATCTTCTTCTGATAATTCTTCTATACCAAGAATTGCAATTACGTCCTGCAGATCCTTAAATCTCTGCAACACTTCTTGCACTTCTCTTGCAGTATTATAGTGATCTTCACCTACTATCCCTGGCTCCATAATTCTTGAATTTGAGGCAAGAGGATCTACTGCAGGAAAAAGTGCTTGAGCTGCCAATGATCTCTCTAAAGATATAGATGCATCTAAATGCCCAAAAGTAGTAACAATACCTGGGTCAGTATAATCATCTGCAGGTACATATACTGCTTGAAAGGATGTAATGGATCCATCAACTGTAGATGTAATTCTTTCCTGTAAATCTCCCATTTCAGTTGCAAGGGTTGGTTGATATCCTACTGCCGATGGCATTCTACCTAATAAAGCAGAAACTTCCATTCCAGCTAAAGTGTATCTATACACATTATCTACGAATAACAATACATCTTGTTTCCCAACTTCTCTAAAATATTCTGCCATTGTCAGTCCTGTCAAAGCTATACGAGCTCTTGTTCCAGGAGGTTCATTCATTTGACCAAAAACTAGTGCTGTCTTATCTAGCACTCCATAATCCTTCATTTCATGCCATAAATCATTTCCTTCCCTAGATCTTTCTCCCACTCCTGCAAAAACAGAAACTCCACTATGCTCTTGAGCAATATTTCTAATTAATTCTGTAATAATTACAGTCTTTCCTACACCCGCTCCACCATATGCGCCTACTTTTCCACCTTTAGAAAAAGGAGTAATCAAATCAAATACTTTTATTCCTGTCTCTAGAACTTCAGTGCTTCCACTTTGTTGTTCGAAAGTTGGAGCTGGTCTATGAATAGGCCACCTTTCTTCAGCTTTAACTTCGCCTAGATCATCTAATGCATCTCCAAGAACATTAAAGATTCTTCCTAATGAAGCTTTTCCAACTGGTACAGAAACAGCAGCTCCAGTATCTCTAACTGTTAGTCCTCTAGAAACTCCTTCTGTAGCTCCAAGCGCTAAACACCTTGCCCAATTATTTCCTACATGTTGCTCTACTTCCAATACTAATTTTTCACCATCTACTTCCATTTCTAGTGCATTATAAATCGCCGGAAGTTTATCATTTGGAAATTCAACATCTACTACAGTACCAATAACCTGCACCACTTTTCCTTCAACATTATCAACCATTTTATTTCCTTTCACTCTTGTTAGTTAGTTTCATTATTCTAAAGCCAAAGCTCCTCCAATAATATCTAATATTTCTGATGTAACTGTTTGCTGCCTTGCTTTATTCAAATCTAATGTTAGATCTTGCTTTAATTCATTAGCATTATCAGTAGCATTCTGCATTGCAACTAATCTCGCGGAATGTTCGCTAGCTGTAGAATCTAATATTGCATTAAATATATTAACTTCTATATATCTAGGAATTAAAGCATTTGATACTTCTTCAAGACTGGGCTCATACAAGTATTCAGAGAAAGTTTTTTCTTCTGAATTTTCATCAATTTGAATAGGCATAAGTTTTTTAATTCTAGCTTTTTGTACAGCAGTACTTATAAACTCAGAATAAATAATATTTATCTCACTAAATTCTCCTGTGGAATGTCTTTCAATAATAAATTTAGTCACATCAGACACTTCATCAAAAGTAGGCATATCAGACACCTGATAAAACGCGGGTTGATTATCAGTTGTTCTAGAAATATAACTATTACCTTTCTTTCCAATCACTACAATCTCATTATTAGAATTGTTATTCTCAAAATAATTAGAAGCTGATTTTAAAACATTAGATACTAAAGCTCCGCAGAGACCTCTGTCAGGAGTTACTAGGATAACTAAATTTTTACTATCTTTAGTAGTTTCTTCGGAATTAAAAATTTCTGGATTGCTTAAATAGAAATTTGAAAGAATGGAATTCAATTTTTCTCCATATGCCCTGCCATCAATAACCTTGTCTTGAGCTTTTTTCATTTTAGCTGCAGCGATCATTTGAAGTGCATTGGTAACACGAGCTGTGCTCTCTACACTTTTTATTCTACTTCTTAATTCTCTTAAATTTGGCATATCTATGTATTAAAAATTTTATTAAAATCTTCAGCTGCTTTCTTTATTTTAGTCATATCTTCTTCGCTCAAGTCTCCAGACTTTTTAATGTTATCTAAGGCATCTGAAACATTAGAATTCGCATATTCATTCCAAGTTTTTTCGTACTCTCCTATATCAGAAACATCAATGTCATCCAGCAATCCTTCTGATGCTAAATACAATAATGTAACTTGATTTTCTAAAGAAACTGGTTCATATTGAGGCTGCTTTAATAACTCTACAATTATTGCCCCTCTACTTAATTGCTTTTTAGTAACATCATCCAAATCATCAGATCCAAATTTAGCAAAAGCTGCTAATTCCCTATATTGAGCTAGTTCAATTTTTAAACTACCAGAAACTTTTTTCATAGCTTTTGCTTGCGCCGCCCCTCCTACCCTGCTTACAGACAATCCGGTATTAAGAGCTGGTCGTACTCCAGAATTAAATAAATCTGATTCTAAATAAATCTGACCATCAGTTATTGAGATCACATTTGTAGGCACATATGCGGATACGTCACCAGCAAGAGTTTCAATCACAGGTAATGCAGTTATTGAGCCTCCCCCATACTCTTCCTCTACCCTTGCTGCTCTTTCGAGCAGTCTGGAATGAAGATAAAATACATCTCCTGGATATGCCTCTCTTCCTGCAGGTCTTCTAAGCAGAAGAGACATCTGCCTATAAGCCCAAGCATGTTTACTTAAATCATCATATACAATCAAAACATCTTTTCCTTGATCCATAAAATATTCAGCCATTGCGCAACCTGAATAAGGAGCTAAGTATTGAAGCGGAGCGGAGTCCGATGCATTCGCAGCAACGACAATTGTGTGGTCCATTGCATCATATTTCTGTAATGTATCAACTACGCTTGCAACTTTAGAAGATTTTTGGCCTATCCCCACATATATGCATATAAGATCTTCACCTTTTTGATTTATTATACAATCTATAGCTACAGCAGTCTTACCAGTGCTCCTATCTCCAATAATTAATTCTCTTTGCCCTCTTCCAACTGGAACTAATGCATCTACAACTTTAACTCCAAACTGAACTGGCTGATCTACAGATTTTCTACTAACAACATTAGGAGCTGGCTTTTCAACTGGTGCAGTTGAATTAGTTTTAATCGACCCTTTTCCATCTATAGGTCTGCCAAGAGGGTCAACTACTCTCCCTATTAACTCTTCTCCAACTGGCACTTCAACAATTCTTCCAGTTGCTTTTACTTCATCACCTTCTTTTATATCTAGATAATCACCCAATACTACTGTACCAACACTGTCTTCTTCTAAATTAAGAGCCATCCCCAAGGTGCCATCAGGAAATTCAAGCAATTCACTATATTTTACATTCGATAATCCATGAATCTGAGCAATTCCGTCACCTGCTGCCACCACTGTCCCAACATCAACTAGCGATGATTTATCACCATAATCTTGAATTTGTTTTTTTATCACTGAAGATATATCTTGCGAAGCCATTTTTTCTCCTAAATCTACTTAATCAATAATTGATTCCTTTAATCTATCTAATTTTCCTTTAATGCTCATATCCAGCATTTGATCGTCAAATTTAGCTATGAAGCCTCCTAAGATTTTCCTGTCAACCAAATTGACACCAACCACTTTAGACCCGACTAAATCACTTAATTTTTTGTTAATTTTATCCAGCTCTTCCTGTTCAAGCTTAAAAGCGGTAATAACATCTGCTCTTTTTATTCCATTTAAGCTATCAACAAGCTTATTAAATCTAGTAAGTATTGAATCTAGAAGATATGCATTTCCTTTTTCTATAATTAATCTTAAAAAATTTAACTGTCTTGTGCTTGTTTTAATTTCTGAATTACTAATCAATTCAAGTTTATTTTTATTACTAATCTTCGGATCTTGAAAAAATTCTACTATTTTTAAGTCACCGAAAACTTCGGATAAATCCTCTAAAAATAATTTCCAAGAATCTACTTCTTTATCTTCCCTAGCAATATCAAAAATTGCGTCAGAATATCTATTTGTTGTCGAAGAGTTTTTCATAAAATGTTACTTAAATTAAAGTGCCTTTTCTTCTAAAGCTTTATTTATTAATTCAGAATGAGATTTTTCATCTATCTCTTTTTCAATTACCTTGCCTGCCGCATCCACAACAAGTTCGCCAAACCTATTCTTTAATTCAAGAATTGCACTATCTCTTTCGCTATTGATTTCCTTTTTTGCCTTCTCCATCATTTGAGAAATTTCAGCAGCTATTTTCTCTTTTTCATCCTCTCTTAATTGGTTCGAAGCCTCTCTGGCAACCTCAACCAACTTCTTTCCTTCTAATCTTGCTTGAGAAAGCTCTTCTTGAATTTTACTAGCAGCTTCTTCTGCCCCCTTCGAAGCAGATTCTGCATCACTTAATCCTTTTTTTATCTTCTCAGCTCTTTCATCTAAAAGTTTCACTACAGGCTTGTAAAGAAACCTTGATAAAAGAAATACCAAGATAGCAAAGCTAATTAATTGAGTTATTAAACCTGGTAAATTTATACCCATAATACTCCTGTTTTTAACCTTTCTTAACTAACTAAAGCTAGCTGGAGGTGTAGTACCACCAACGAATAGAATAATAATTGCAATAACTAAAGCATAAATTGCTATTGCTTCAGTAAAGGCAATTGCAAGAATCATATTTTGCTGTATTGGTCCTTCAGCTTCTGGATTTCTTCCTAAAGCCTCCATAGCTTTACCTGCAAGCATTCCAATGCCTAGCCCTGGACCTAATGCTCCAAGACCAATAGCTATTGCTGCAGACAATGTTCTTAAGTCGCCAAAAATAAAATCTCCCATTTTACTCATTTAATTTATTGTTTTGTTTATAATTTTTTTGTTCATTTTTAATTTTTTAATGTTCACTATGATCTGAAATTGCTGTAATTCCAAAAATCAAAGTCAATATAGAAAATATAAATGCTTGAATAACGCCTACAAATAACTCAAGTCCCATAAACGGAATAATACCAATAAATGGCAACAAGAACATCATTGCAACAAGCAAAACTTCTCCTGCGAACATGTTACCGAATAACCTAAACGTAAAACTAACAACTCTTGCAAGTTCAGCTATAAGTTCAAGTAGTCCTACAAATAGCATTATTGGGGAAGAAAAATTGAAAAATTTACCACCATATTTTTTTATCCCTAGTGCACTGATGCCCCAAAATTGAACTGCAAGCATAGCAACTATTGCTATTGCCAGAGTGGTATTTAGGTCAGTATTTGCCCCTCTCAAAATTGGTAGAAGTCTTCCTGCAGATTTACCTTCTAACTCACCACTTTCAATTTTACTATGGTTATTAATTACATCTTCGACTAATACTACTCCACCGCCATTTTTAATTTTATCTTCACCTCTACCAGGTGGAAGATAGCTTATTCCTAATCCAGGAATCTTATTAAAAACTACTAAATGTTCTTTAAGTGCTTCTTTGCAAGTATATTCTTTTAAATGATCTGAACTGTGATCTGAACTGTGACAGGCATCCGTTTTATGCTCTTTATGAGAATATACAACTTCAGCAGATTCAACTATTCCAATCGTACCAACTCCTGGTAAAACCCCTACCCAATTCGAAACAACAACACATAAAAAAATTGATAAAACTAGAGGGACAAATCTTCTTCCTTTTTCACCACCTGATATTGTTTGAGCGAGGTTTACAAAAAATTCAACAATTACCTCTGCAATATTTTGCAATCTGCCATTTGGGACACTCTTCATATTTCTTGTGGCAATAAAAACAAATGTTAGTAGTGCAACCATGCTAACCCATAAAGTCAAAGAAGTGTTGGTAAATCCAAGCCCAGGAATAATTTCTCCTGGAAGCTGAATATGAGCTATGGGACTTTGAAAAAATCCTCCAAAAGGGAAGGCCCCTCCAATTGCTCCGCCTAAAATAGAAGTAATAAATAAAATAAGAAAGAAAGGTAATATTATTGATTTATTCATTTATCTCTTCCGTCACTTAGTATTTCCCTAATACTTGACCTTATACCTAAATAAGAAACCACTATGCCAATTAATCCTCCAATTGATGCGAAAATAATGGGTGAACCAATAAAACCCCCTATCCATTTTCCCAGCAAAACTAGACCTATGGTTATAAGCACTACAAACCATCCAAGGCCAGTCATTTTTCCAAAAATTATGAAATTATTTTTCATAATTAATCCACTTCTTTTAAATTGTCTATTAAGAAATGAACCATCATAAATCTAACATATTGAATTTTCCAAGACAAGAGAAATTTATTTGAGCAATTTTTCGTAAAGATATCTAATTATCCCCCAAACTTTCTAAATCAAGAGTATCAATAAAATCAACAAATTGGCTTAGGTCAGTTTTGTTCTTATCGTCTCTCAACTTAGATTCAATATCTACTTTATTTTTTTTATTAACAGTTTCATTCTTATGATCCAAAGTAACAGAAACTTTTTCAACAACATCCTCATTAGCATATATAGGGCAAGAAACCCTTACAGCAAGAGCAATTGCATCAGATGCTCTTGAATCAATCATTATAATTTTATCATTATTTTTAATTGCAATTTTCGCAAAAAATGTTTCGTCTTTCATGGATTCTATTAATACGTATTCAACAGATACAGAAAGGGAATCAAGCAAAGAAATAACCAAATCATGAGTTAAAGGTCTAGGAAGAGAAACTTTCTGAAGTTTTATTGCTATTGCATCAGCTTCGCTTGGCCCAACCCAGATTGGAATAAACATTTCTTTAGATTTTAATTTTAGAATCACAACTCTCTGATAATTTGAAAGACTAACTCTAATACTATCTATGCTTAATTCTTCCATTAGCTTGTTCCTAATTCAAGTTTATTCAGTATAAGAACTATGTCATCAAACATGTTCACTCACAGAACTTCCAAATTTATCTAGAGATTTAGTAATGAAATTTTTGTATTCTTCTGAGGAAGAAATGTTTTCTTTAGGGAAACTAATCCCTCTTGAAGAGTTCACAATATTTATCCCATTCCCTTTCGCAGAATTTATAGTCTCTTTAAAATTTCCTTTTTGAAATCCTAATCCAGGAATTAATATTGGAATCTGATTATTCTTTTCTCTAATTTCTTTTAATTCTCCTGGAAAAGTAGCACCTACTACCAAGCCCAAATTATTTTTCGAATTATTTTTTTCAACCATTCTTAATACTTTTTTATATACTTCTTCGCCATCATCAACTATTAAGTTTTGTATCTCATTTGAGCCGGGATTTGAAGTTTTGCATATAACTATCGCGCCCTCTTTTTCAGAAAAAGGTATTATTGAGTCAGACCCCATATATGGATTGATAGTCACAACATCAAATTCCCAATATGAATACATTGCTTCAGCATAAGCATTAGCCGTAGACCCAATATCAGATCTTTTTCCGTCCCCAATAATAATTTTCTCAGGAAAATTTGATTTTATATATTCTATTGTTTTCTTTAAATCTTCAAGGCCTTCGATTCCAGATTGCTCAAAATAAGCCATTTGGAGCTTATAAACATTGGTTTTTTCTGAAGTTTGTTGTATTAAAAATTTACACCATTCATATATGCTATCGAAATTTAATTCCTTAATTTTTTCATGAATTGGATCTATGCCTACACAAACTAAGAATTCTTGGTTGAACTTTTCTAATTTTTCTACCCAATTTGAACTCATCTTAATTTTCTATTCACTAATATATTATGAACTGTTATAGATAATATAGCCATCAAAATAGAATAAATCGATAACCTTACTACCGAACTGTTATCAGAAGAAGAGATCGAAGTATATATTGCGGTAGAAATATTTTGGGTTTTGCCTGGCATATTCCCGGATACAACTATAGTAGCTCCAAATTCAGAGATACTCCTTGCAAAGCAGATTAATAATCCAGCAAAAATTCCTTTCTTAGAAAGAGGATAAATTACTTTAATAAATATTTGAGGGAATGATAAGCCTAAGCTTCTGGCGGTATTAATCAGGTTGCTATCTACACTAGAAAATCCTAATTGAAATGATCTTACTATTAGAGGAAATGACACTATTGCTGATGCCAAAGAACCTGCTATCCAAGTAAAAACTAAACTACTTCCTATTACTGAATATATAAATGAACCAAAAAAATATTTTGGGCTCAATAATACCAATAATAAATAACCAATAATCACCGGCGGAACTCCTAGGGGAAGGATAGATATTACTTCTAATATAGGCTTCCACCAAAATCGTTTAAATTCAAGAGAATAAGCAACTGGCAGTGCAATTAAAGCAGCAATCAATGTAGCTACTAAAGCTCCACGAATTGAAAAAAATATTAATTGAAGGTCATTCAAAATCATCAGTCACCATTTCAAATCCAAATTCATCAAACAATTCTTTAGTATTATTAGAAAATAAGTAGTCAATAAAATCTTCTTTTTTAGATAGTTTATTTCTCTTATTATTGTTCATTTCTAAAACTAGATAATAAATTGTTTCGTTAAAATTATCTCCTGATATTCTAAATGAATCAGAGTTATTAATACCATTTATATAATCAGATTTATAAATTATAGCTGCATCCAAATGCCCATAATTCAGTGCAGTAATTAATGTCATTGCATTACTTGAAATTATTAAATTTTTCTCCTCTAAAAGTTTCCTACAATTTTCATATTTGTTCATAATTGAATCTGATTGCTTACCTAGTGGGGCAAGTAAAGGGTCAGCTACTCCAAATATAATCTCTTGGTTGGCACAAACCTCTTTTAGAGATAAAGAATCACCAAATTCATCTTTATAAATTAAAACTAATTCATTCTTAATCAAATTCCTGACTGATTTAATCTTATTAAAATTTTCATCAACCAACTCTATGTTTTCCAATCCAGCAATAATAACTATATCCGGACTAGCCCCTAAATTAATTTTATTAATTAAAGAAAAAGATCCATCATAATCAATATTTATAGACTCTTTATAACTGTCTTTGATTTTATCTAGAGGACCACTCAAGGAAGCAGCAGCGAATATATTAATTTCTTTGCCATCATTAGAATTAAAGCATCCAGTTATAACTGGAAGTACAAGGCAGGTTAAAAAAAATATTCTCTTTAAATTACTTCTTATTTTATTTAACTCATTCATTTATAACCTAATACAATTATATTAATATTTTTTAGATTTTCATATCTTAGTGTATAATTTATATATGAAAATGAATGATGGGAAAAAATTCAATTTTGATAGCTTTTCTAACTTAGAATTTTACAAAACAGTAAACTCAAATTTGTTAGATCTTGTGGATATAAATACCAGCACTAAAATATTAGATCTAGGTTGTGGAAATGGTGGAATTACTGAAATAATTTTAGGCAAGGTCAAAGATGTTAGTAAAATTGCCATTTATGCAGTTGATAGTTCTTCTACTGCAATATCTCTAGCTTTAAAAAGATTCAGCGACAGAAAAGATGTAATCATAAATTATATTCAATCAGAGGCGCAAAATTTACACGAAAATTTAAAAGATAAAGTTGATACTGTTGTGTATTGTAATTCTATACATTACATTCCAGAAAAAGAAGAAGTGCTTAAGCACATTGGAAATGGATTAAGTGATGGAGGCAAGCTAGCTTTCAATACATCATTTTTTCAAGGATCTCACCCACAAGAAACAGAATTGTTTCTAAGAAAATGGATGATGAAAAGTTTCAGGTTATTAAAAAAAGAATACAATTTAAGACCTAGCAAAAGTAAAGTTCAGTCTAGAATTCAACTAACTCCTGAAAACTACGAAGAACTGCTTAATAAAAGCGGGTTCACCATATCTAAGAAAAAAATAGAAAATGTAAGTGTCCCTCTTGATGGTTGGTATGAAATAAGCAGCTTTAAAGATTGGATTGAAGGAGTCTTGCCTGGAGTCCCGCTAGATATTGGCAAGAAGGTTTTGCAGGAGACAGTCTCTTCATTATTTAAAGAGCTAAATATTAAAACCTTAGATAGAAAGTGGCTCTCAATAGTTGCTTTAAAGAGCTAAATATTCATCGAGAGATTTTACGCTAAGATTTTCCTCTAAAACCTTATCTCCAAAAACTGCTTGTGCAGTATCTAAAGAAGTAAAGCAAGGCAATTTTCTTTCTGTGGCTGCTCTTCTAATTCTGAACCCATCTTGCAATGTTTTCCTGTCTCCAGTGACAGTGTTGACCACGGCAATTACTTTTGCCGCTTTTATCATATCTAAAACATTAGGATTTTTATCTAATCTTTTTTCAATTATTTCAGCCTCAAATCCAAGCGAATTAATCAATTTTGCAGTTCCAGGTGTAGCGACCATTTTATACCCTCTATCATTAATTAATTTTATAAGATTCTCGCTAATCTTCTTATCTTTATCCGCAATGCTTAACAATACAGACCCTTCCTTAGGGATATGTAGACCTGAACTAATAAAAGCCTTAGAAAGAGCTTCTTCATAATTATTTGAAATTCCCATTACTTCTCCCGTGGATTTCATCTCTGGGCCAAGAAATGTATCTACATCTGTAAGTTTTGACATAGAAAATACAGGCGCTTTTATTGCAATTAATTTCTTTTCCTCAAAAAGACCTACCCCGAATTCTGAATCCTCAAGTTTCTCTCCATTCATGCACCCAACTGCTAAATCAATTAGCGGGACTCCCGTAGCTTTTGAAATAAAAGGGACTGTTCTACTAGATCTAGGATTAACTTCAATTATATATAACTTAAATTTATCATCTGATCTATCAAGTATAAATTGAATATTCATTAATCCAATTATTCCTACTTCCAGAGCTATTTTTTGAGAATATTCAATAATCTTTTTCTTTTCTTCTAATGTAATATCTCTTGCCGGATATACTGCAACTGAATCTCCGCTATGAACACCAGCTTTTTCTAAATGCATCATTATGCCTGGAATAAGAATATTTTCTCCATCAGAAACAGCATCAATCTCCAACTCAATCCCTTCAATATATTTATCAATTAATATTTCTGGATTCATCAGATGAGAAAAATCATGCTCCTTAAAATAGTTAGCTAGCTCATCTTCGTTATGAACTATAGTCATAGCCATTCCCCCAAGAACAAAACTGGGTCTTACAATGACAGGGTAGTTAATTTGATTTGCTATTCTGGCAGCATCTTCAATATTGTCAGCTGTTCCAGCTGGGGGCTGAGGGATTCCGATCTTTTTTGTAAGTTCCTCAAAAGCTCCACGGTCGGATGCTAATTCTGTGGACTTGCTGTCAGTTCCAAGTATATCGTAATTATTACTACTTAATTCATTTGTAAGATTTATCGAAGTCTGTCCCCCAAACTGAACAATTGTAGGAGGAGCTTTAGAATTATTTTTTTCATTTTCAAGTACATCAAATACAGATTCTGAATCTATTGGTTCAAAATAAAGCCTGTCTGAAGTGTCATAATCTGTTGATACAGTTTCAGGATTAGAATTAATAAATATTGATTTGATATTTCTTTTTTGCAATGACCAAGCAGCATGAACGGAACAATAATCAAATTCTATTCCTTGCCCGATTCTAATTGGTCCACTACCTAAAACAACAGTTTTATCATTGCCGTCTGATTCTGCTTCATTTTCCATCTCATAAGTTGCATAATAATAAGGAGTTTTAGCCTCAAATTCTGAAGCGCATGTATCAACCATTTTATATGTCGGAATTATGCCTAAATCCACTCTTTTTTTTCTAAAATGATTAATATCAATATCTCTTATTTTTGAAATAGTTTTGTCAGAAAATCCCATTCTTTTTGCCTTAAATATTATAGATTTGTCTAGATTGCTTGATTCTAATTCGATTTCAAAATCCACTATTTTTTTCAATTTTGACAAAAACCATTGATCTATACCTGTATTTTTATAAATCTCAGAAATTTTAAATCCTTTTCTTAACAAATTAAATATTTTAAAAAGTCTTGTGTCATCAGGAATTAAATCTTTTGGTTTAAGTTCATTAGAATCACTTATTGAAGTTAGATGAGATAGATTCCCAATATCTAAAGCCCTAATTGCTTTCAATAATGCACTTTCAAAATTCCTATCTATTGACATAACTTCGCCTGTAGCTTTCATCTGAGTGCCAATTTTTCTATCTCCTTTTTCAAATTTATCAAAAGGCCATCTAGGTATCTTTACTGCACAGTAATCAAGTGCCGGTTCAAAAGCAGCCGTAGTAACACCTGTCACCTCATTAGTAATTTCATCCAAATTCTTACCTAAAGCAATTTTTGCTGCCACTCTAGCAATTGGATAACCAGTTGCTTTCGAGGCTAATGCTGAAGACCTGCTTACTCTAGGATTAACTTCAATCACATAATAATTTGGCTCACTAGTGTTAAAATTTTCATAAGGCCTGAAAGCATATTGCACATTACATCCACCTTCAATTTTTAAACCACGTATAATATTTAATGCAGATGTTCTCAACTCCTGATAATCCTTATCGCTCAATGTTTGACTCGGAGCCACCACTATTGAATCACCTGTGTGAACACCCATGGGATCAAAATTTTCCATATTACAGATAGTAATTGCATTATCAGATGAATCTCTAATTACTTCATATTCAACTTCTTTCCATCCTACCAAGCATTTTTCTATCAGCACCTGCCCTACCATACTTGCATTTATTCCTGATTGAGAAATTTGGGATAATTCATTCATATTATTTGCCACCCCTCCTCCAGTTCCGCCTAGCGTAAATGCAGGTCTAATTATTACAGGGAATCCGATTTCTTCTGCTGCCTCAATTGATTCTTCTACAGAATTACAACTTCTGCTTGCCGGGACAGGTTCTTTTAATTCCTTCATAAGGTTTCTAAATAAGAGACGATCTTCTGCCATGTTTATTGATTCAACCGAAGTTCCCATGACCTTCACGTTATGCTTATCTAAAATCTTATTATCATAAAGATCTTTAACCAAATTAAGTCCAGTTTGCCCCCCTAAAGTGCCTAGTATTCCGTCAGGTTTTTCTTTTTTAATTATTTTTTCAATAATATGAGGTGTTAAAGGTTCTATATATATCTTGTCAGCGATATCTAAATCAGTCATTATGGTAGCTGGGTTAGAATTAACTAAAATAACATAACACCCTTCTTGCCTTAAGGATTTGCAGGCTTGAGTTCCAGCGTAATCAAATTCAGCAGCCTGCCCAATAATAACTGGACCAGAACCTATAACTAATATTTTTCTTTCGTCTTTCACTGGCTTACATTCCTTAAAAATTCATCAAAAATATATTCTGAATCAACTGGTCCTGGGCATGCTTCAGAATGATATTGAATTGATAAAATTGGTTTATATTTATGCTTAAAACCTGAAATAGTATCGTCATTAATATTTAGATGAGTTACTTCCAAGGTTTTTGGAAAACTCTCTTTACTAACTGCAAATCCGTGATTCTGAGCAGTAGGATAAACCCTGCCTGTAACTAAATCTTTTACTGGTTGATTTCCTCCTCTGTGCCCAAATAATAACTTGAATGTCTTTCCGCCATATAATTTAGCTAGTATTTGATGGCCTAAACATATGCCCAGAGTAGGAATATTGTCAGATAAAATTTTCAAATCAGGAATTTTATTTGAAATGGAATCAGGATCTCCTGGCCCTGGAGACAAAACTACTCCATCATAATCTAATTTGGATATTGATTTGAAGTCATAATCCCATGGATAAACAGTCACATCGCAACCTCTGGAATTCAAGATTCTTATGATATTATTTTTAACCCCAAAATCTATAAGAGCTATTGAAATATTCTTTTTTAAATTAGAAGCAAATTTGGATACTGACTTTGATGACACTTCTTCTACATAATTATAATCTTCGTATTTACCAAAATTATTTAATTTATCTAAAGCTTCTTCAATATTATTACTATTGGTAACGATTCCCATTTTTGCCCCATAATTCCTAATCTTTCTAGTTAGAGACCTAGTATCTATTGAATGAATTCCTGGAATCTTATTCTTCAAGAGAAAATTATCTAATGTTTCCCTATTTCCGTAATGAAAAGGCTCTTCGCATAAATCACGTATTACATAAGATTTAACCTGAATATTAGACGATTCGTTTATGCCTTCCAGCACCCAATAATTTCCAATCATGGGGTAGGTAGAAATCAATATTTGCCCTCCATAAGAAGGATCTGTAAGCATTTCCTGATAGCCAGTCATAGAAGTGTTGAAAACTACTTCACCTATTGACTCTCCATCATGCCCGAAGGCATAACCTTGATATAAAGAGCCGTCATTTAAAATTAAATATCTTTCTTTAAACATTATTACCTGAATTTACCTCCCCCGAATTGTATACTTCTTTCCCAGAAGAAAATGTCAAAATTGGCTTACCTTTTAAATTGACCAAATCTCCATTCCCGTGCTTAAAAATATAATTCGAACTTTTTGACTCTATTTTTTGTGCTTCCAAATTCCAATTACGATCCTCAATGATAAAGAAATCTGCCTGATATCCTTTCTGAATCAACCCAATATTTAAACCTAATTTCTTAAAAAACTTGCCAGGGCTGTAAGACATTTTTTCGCATGCAATTTTATAACCTAACCTCTCAGAAACTAATCCGAAAGCATTCTCTAGCCATGAAATTCCAGATTGACATTCAATAAATTTTCCTATTTTATCTTCCCTAGAATGTGGTGCATGATCAGTAGCAATAACATCAATTAATCCATTTGTTAGAGCTTCAAGACAATACTGCGCATCTTCTTCGGTTCTTAAGGGAGGATTTACTTTAAATGCAGGGTCTAAATTATGAATAAATTCGTTTTCATTCAAAAAAATATGGTGAGGAGTAACTTCTGTGGTTACATTAATGCCATTAGATTTGGCATTGCTTATTTGATTGATAGCTTCTTTAGTAGACACATGCTGTATATGTATCCAACCATTTGATTCTTTAGCTAACTTTAGATCTCTTACTACAGCATCTAGTTCTGCCTTAACAGGCCTACCAATTTGATTATATTTCTTTGATAGTTGGCCATAATTTATTGTTCCATTTTTATACTCAATGCTTAAATCTTCACAATGCTCCATTATAGGAAATTTACCATCAAGTTTTACAAGGCCTTCTTTTATAATTTTTCCATTTTGAACGAAGTCACCATCATCAGAAAATCCAAAAACTATTGATTCAAAATTACTCAAAATTGCATCAATATCTACTAATTTTGATCCACCTCTTTTATTAGTTATTGAAGGAGCTAGATAAACTCTAATTTTCGAAGTATTAATATTATTTTCAATTTTTGCAATATTTAAAACTGAATCTAATGGAGGCAATGTATTAGGCATTATCACCACAGTAGTAAAGCCTCCTTTTGCTGCTGCGTTAGACCCAGTTTCTATACTTTCTTTATAAGTTTGACCTGGCTCTCTAAAATGAGAATGAATATCTATTAATCCAGGAAATAACATCCTTCCCTCAGCATCTATTTCACATTCGTAGTTGATTGAAGGGTCAGAGTTTATTATGTCTACGATCTTATCTTTATCGATAATTATGTCTTCTTTAAAAGATTTAGGGCCTTTAATAGGATCAACAATCACACAATTTCTAATAACTATCATGATTTCCCATCTAATAAAATTTTCAGAAGAACAGCACACCTAATCCAAGTTCCATTTTTTACTTGCTCTAGAATAAGAGATTTGCCTGAATCTTGAAGTCCTTTAGCAATTTCTATTCCTTCATTAACCGGACCAGGATGCATTAAGTAATTGATATTAAATTCCTTCATTATTTTTTCCGTTATCATGTACCTGTCAGAATATTCATTAAAATTTATTTCCGATTCTTTAATTCTTTCCTTTTGTATCCTTAAAGCCATTAATACATCTACATCTTTTATAGCTTCAGACAGATCTTCAAAATAAGAAATATTACTTAAATCAGCAGGCTTAAAATATTCTGGGGCACAAATATTTATTTTTGATCCAAATAAATTAAATCCTTCGATCAATGATCTTGCTACTCTACTATGTTCTATATCTCCTACAATAGATATCTTTAACTTTTCTATTGAAAGTCCCTGCTCTTTTAATGTCATTAAATCGGTCAAAGCTTGAGTAGGATGCGATTTAGTCCCAGATCCAGCATTAATCACTGGAAAATCAAGAATATTTTCTGCAATATCAATATGGTGATTTTCATTACTCCTAAGAACTAACGCATCTGCTGGATAAGAACTTATAGTTTTAATAGTATTTTCAAAAGTTTCTCCTTTAGTTATTGAGGAAGACATAGGTGAAATATCTATAATATTTGCTCCTAATATTGAGCATGCGAAATTAAAAGAAGTCTTGGTTCTAGTGCTAGGTTCAAGAAAAAGAAAAATTACATTCTTTTCTTTCAGTGAATTATCTAGATTAGTATTTGGAAATTCTCTTTTCAAAGAAGAGGCTAAATACATTAACTCCTCAACTTGAGTTTTATTTAATCGATCAATGTTTAATAAATTGTCCACTAAAATTATAAATTAGCATCTTTTTAGACATATAACAACATTATTTTAGAAAATCATATCACTTAATCTTTTACCCATCCCAGGACCAAGCTTAATACCATTTCTTCCAGCACCTGTCCCAATATAAATACCCTCAATCTCAGATGACTTTTTCAATATTGGCTGATTTCTATTTGTATAGGGCCTAAAGCAGGCTGTTTGCTCTTTAATGTCTAAATCAGAAAAACCAGAGAAAGTTACTTTAAAAGAGTTTAAAATCTGATCTTTAGCTTCTTCTGTGCTTCCTTCTTGAAAATCTACACGTTCTTCTGTTGTACCAATCCAAATATAACCATCAATTTTTTTTGTAGCATAATCTCGGCCCCATGAAAATGAATTGTCAAATTCTTCAGTTGTCCTTGCTTTTATCATTTGACCTTTTTGAGGCTTAACATCTATATCAATATAATCTTCTAAAATAACTCTAGTCCAAGGACCAGATGTAAAAGCTATTCTATTAGAATTAATGATTTCTTCTTCAATATTCACTCCTTGAAATTTTGAATTATTGATTAGCATATTTTGTGCAGCGAAATCATAATGCATAAATTCTGCTCCTAAATTAATTGATGCCTCTTTAAGAGAATTAGTAAGATTAAATGAATCCACTTCCATATAATCATTAACTACTAATGCACCAAATTCTGCTGACCTTAATTTAGGTTCAAACTGCCTAATTTCTTGTTCATTCATAAACTCAAAATTTTTCGGATCATCATAATGACTTACAACATTCCTTAATCTTAATATTTCATCTTTACCAGAAATAATATGAAACAATTTTTTTGATGAATAGAAAGGATTTATATTAGATTCATTTAAAATATTATCCTTAAGATTCTTATGTAAAGTAAATGATTCAATGTGCAGATCTCTTATTTCTTGATCATCTCCTAAATAAGGAGCTAACCCTCCCTGAGCCGTACCTGAAGAATTAAATCCTGAAAAGTTTTTCTCAATAATTAATACTTTTTTTTCTTTCTTTGCTGAATAATATGCTAAAGATGACCCAACTATTCCAGAACCGATAATTATAAGGTCGAATCCTTTCATTCTAATGAAATTTTTTGAATGAAATATATCCTGATTTTGAGGTATTTTTTCTTCTGGATAATCCTTGCTCTGAAGCAACTCCAATTACAGCTTCAGAAACACTCTTAACTACATTTCTATCAAACATGCTGGGCATAATAAAATCCTCACTAAGATTATCCTCATTTATTACTGAAGAAATTGCTTTTGCTGCTTCAACTTTCATCTCATTAGTAATTTTTTCTGCTTTAGATTCTACTAGTCCTCTAAAAAAACCAGGGTATGCAAGGGAATTATTAACCTGATTAGGAAAATCTGACCTACCTGTTGCAAAAATAGAAACATTGCTTGGAACATCATGAGGCATGATCTCAGGATTAGGGTTAGATAAAGCAAAAACTATAGATTCGTCGTTCATATTTTTCAATTGATCTTTAGTAACTAAATCTGGACCAGCTAGTCCTAAGAAAAAATCAGCACCTTTTAGGCAATCTGTTAAGTCTCCTTTTTCATTATAAGGATTAAGATTTTCTTCAAGCCAATAAGAATGGTCGTATTCATCTATCCTTTTATAGAGCCCTTTACTATTAAAACCAACAATATTCTTTATTCCAAAATCTTTTAAAATTTTTGCACATGCTGCTCCTGCTGCTCCCAATCCTAAAATAACCACCTTAATATCTTCTTTATTCTTGCTTAAAACTTTAAGAGAATTTATCAGAGCTGCCAAAACAACTATTGCAGTTCCATGCTGATCATCATGAAATACAGGTATGTCTAATTCTTCTTGTAATAGCCTTTCAATTTCAAAACATCTTGGAGCGCTAATGTCTTCAAGATGTATACCTCCAAACCCTGGAGATATGGCTTTAACTATATTCACTATCTCTCCTACATCTTGAGTATCTAAACAAATAGGCCATGAATCTACTCCTCCAAATTCTTTAAGAATAACTGCCTTGCCTTCCATAACAGGCAAAGCTGCTTCAGGTCCAATATCACCTAGGCCTAATACAGCAGATCCATCTGTAATAATTGCTATAGTGTGAGCTTTACCAGTCAACGTCCAAACAGAAGATTTATCCTCAAAGATTCTTTGAGACACTTTACCGACACCCGGAGTATAAGCTCTAGACATTTGGTCTCTATTTTGAATTTTTTCTTTGCTTCTTAATTCAATTTTTCCTCCCAAGTGAAGAAGGAAAGTTTGATCAGATACGTTTATAATTTTTAAGCCTTTATAGTCTCTGATGGCTGATACAATTTTTTCTTCATGTGCTGAATCTGATGCATTGATTGTTAAATCTCTAACAATTGCTTCCCCTTTTATAGATATAACATCTATTCCTGCCATATCCCCGCCAACTTTACTGACTACTTTTAAAATTTCAGCAAGCATTCCTTTTTTGTTTTTATACTCAAGCCTTATAGTAATGCTATTAGCACCACCAAGATTTCCTTTGCTCATTAAATTAATTACCTTATTGTTTGTATAATTGTTGGTATACTAACATTTTATAAATTTGATTTCAGTTTTTCTACTTAAATGACAGAAAAAAATAAAAGGTTTACCAAAGGAATAATCAAAAAGAGAGAAGATCTAACAAATGATCTATGGAAAATCTGGATAGAGCCTGAAGAGAAGTTTAATTTCGACCCAGGTCAATATTGCACAGTTGGGTATAATAATATTGAAAGACCTTACTCAATTGTGTCATCTCCAGATGAAGATTTAATAGAACTATTTCTTGAGCTAGTCCCTGAACCTCTAGGAAATTTAACTCCCTTATTATACGAACTGAATGTTGGGTCCGAAATTACATTAAGAAAAAAACCAAAAGGGATTTTTAAATTCCAATCTCAATTTAAAAATCACATAATGGTTTCTACTGTTACTGGGGTTGCTCCATTCGTAAGTATGATTAGGTCAATAGATTTTAAAAAAACAGATTGCAATATTTGGATATTTGAAGGAGCTAGCTATATTGATGAATTTGGTTACCTCAATGAATTAACATCGATTAGCCAGAAAAACGAAAAGGTAGATTTTACCCCAACTTGTAGTAGGCCTGATGACCCTAATAATGTAGATTGGAAAGGCAAAACAGGCAGAGTTAATGAGATATTTAACTCAATTTACAATCTTGAAAAAGCGGATAAAGAAAATACTATTATATATGCTTGTGGCCACCCAGATATGGTTACAGATGTTGCAGAAAAATACTCAAATAAATTTAATTTCATTGAAGAAAAATTCTGGAAATCTTAATTAATTTTTATTTTTCTAGAAAACTAACAAAAAATGAAATATAGTAATCGAATAGATAAATTTTTCATTAAGGAGAGAAAATTATGGGAGAGAAAATAGGTTTTGTTGGGCTAGGAATTATGGGTGCCCCTATGGCTAAAAACATGATAGATGCAGGATATGAAGTTTCAGCATATGACATAGTTGAAGCAAATTTAGACAAAGTTGTTAGCCAAGGTGCTTTTAAAGCTTGTTGCCCTAAAGAAGTTTCTGAAAAAAGCGACATAACAATAATAATGGTACAAAATTCACCACAATCTGAAGCGGCTGTACTTGGCAAAGATAGTGCTCTTGAGGGAGCAAGTAGCGGAGACTTAATAATTGATATGAGCTCAATTTCTCCACTAATGTCTCAAAAAATATCAGGGCAATGTGAAGCTAAAGGGGTTAAATTTTTAGATGCTCCTGTGTCTGGTGGTGAACCAGGTGCAGTAGAAGGCACATTAGCCATTATGACAGGCGGGACATCTACAGATTTTGAGAGAGCCAAGCCTATTTTTGATGTATTAGGGGCCTCTTCTGTGCTATGCGGAGAAGTTGGGGCAGGAAATTTTACTAAGCTTGCAAATCAGATGATAGTTGGAGCAAATATTCATATACTTGCTGAAGCACTTACGCTAACTACCAAGGCGGGCCTAGATCCTGAAACCGTATTCAATGCAATTAAAGGCGGATTGGCAGGCAGCAATGTTATGAATACAAAAGCACCAATGATGTATGAAAGGAATTTTAATCCGGGGTTTAGAATTGAATTGCATTTGAAAGATATTACTAATGCAATGGAAACAGCCAATGAGCTGCAATTACCTCTTCAAGTCACCTCAAATCTACACCAAGTATTAAAAGCATTGGTAATTGAAGGCAATGGAAAAGATGATCATTCTGGAATATTAAAATTTGTTGAAAATCAATCAGTGGTGGAAGTGAAGAAATAAATGCTTGAAAGATTTCATGTACCTGAAGAAGATGAGATAAGGGTAAATTCAGAGAAGCTAAGGAAAACTGCAGAACAAATATTTGTGAAATGTGGGATGAGTTTAGTAAATTCTAAAATAGCCACAGATGTATTATTGTCTGCTGATATTAGGGGCGTTGACACTCATGGTGTTTCAAACATGCTTAGAAACTATGTTCTTTATCTCTCAGAAGGTTCTGCAAAAGCTAACCCTGATTGGAAAATAGTAAGAGAAACTGAATCTTGTGCAACTATAGATTGCGATGAAGGTTTAGGCTTAGTAGTTGCTCCTCAAGCTATGGATATCGCAATTGAAAAGGCAAAAAAAACAGGTGTGGGGTTAGTATCTATGGGCAATGGAAGGCATTTAGGTATGGCTGGGTATCATGCAATGATGGCTCTAGAACACGATATGATAGGGACCTGCATGACATCATCTACTACTAATGTTGTGCCTACTTATGCTGCCAAAGCAGGATTAGGAACAAATCCTATTGCTGTGGCTGCGCCAGCATTAAATAAGGCGCCTTTTGTTTTTGATGCAGCAACTAGTGCTATAGCTACTAATAAAGTCCGTGTTGCTCAAAGATTAGGAGTTCCACTTGCAGCTGGCTGGATAACTGATGAAAAAGGTAATCCAATAATGGAGGAAACTCCCCTTGATATTAAAGAAGATCCTGACAAAGTTAATAATCTTCTTCAGACGCCGGTTGGGGCAACTCGAGAATTAGGATCTCATAAAGGTTATTCTCTGGGAATGGTGGTTGATATATTAGGATCAATATTAAATGGAAGTCTTGCGGGTCCTTTAAGAACAATAAAAGCACATCAAAATCACTTTGTTGCTGCATATTCAATTGAAGCATTTACAAGTGTTCAGAAATTTAAAGAGATGATGGATGAATATTTACAGGCATTAGAAGATCTGCCTCCAGTAGAAGGGCAAGAAAGAGTTTTATATGCGGGATTGATGGAATATGAAACAGAAACAGAGAGAAAAAATATTGGAATTCCTCTTCATCCTGAAGTAATAAATTGGTTTAAAAATATTTGTTCTGAGTTAGGACTTGATTTTGATATGACTGAAAATGGAGGTAACAACTGATGTTAGAGAGATTCCATGTCCCAGACCAGGAAGTTATTTTAATTCCGGAAGAAAACTTAAGAAATGTCACTGAACAAATATTTCAAAGTCAAGGTATGCCTGAAAAGGATTGTAAGTTAGCAACTGATGCTCTTATTTCTTCAGATCTTAGAGGAGTAGAAACTCATGGGGTGTCTAATATGGTTAGAGCATATTTAGGAGCATTTAAATCAAAAAATATAAATCCTAAGCCTAACTGGAAAATTGTAAAAGAAACACCTTCGTGTATAACAATAGATTCTGATGCAGGGCTAGGAATAGTGGTAGCTCCTCAGGCAATGGAGATTGCTGTAGAAAAAGCAAAAAAGACAGGTGTCGGATTAGTAACTCTTGGAAATGGTAGACATATAGGAATGCTTGCATATCACGCCATGATAGCCCTAAAGCATGACATGATAGGGACTTGTATGGCTGCTTGCTCGCCTAGGATGGTTCCAACTTTTTCTTCCAAAAAAGCAATAGGTACAAATCCTATAGCTTATGCAGCTCCAGCAGATAAACTCCCTCCTTTTGTTTTTGATGCAGCAATGACCTCTGTGGCTGGGAACAAAATAGTATTAGCCTCTAGATTAGGAGTTCCGTTAGAGCCTGGATGGATTGCTGATGATAATGGAAATCCAATTATGGAGAAAGTAAATATGAAAGATTTAGACCAGTATGAGGATGAATCTAAAAACTTAGAGGAAAGATATGCTTCTGGATATATCTCAAGTTCTGTGGATCTGCTTCCTTTTGGAGGAACTAGAGAGATTGGCTCACATAAATCATACTCCATGGCAATGGTAGTTGATGTTCTTGCAGGTATACTTAACGGATCAAAAACTGCCCCTACAGGAGAACATACAGGACAAGGTCACTTTTTAGCTGCATACTCAATAGACGCATTTATAGATACAAAAGAATTTAAAGAACTCATGGATAGGTATCTACAAAGCCTTCTAGATCTACCTTCAAATTCAGAAGGAAAGGAAGTAGTTTATGCTGGATATATTGAAGCTAAAGAGCAAGAAAAAAGAAAAAAGAAAGGCATTCCGCTGCACCCTGAAGTAGTTGAATGGTACAAAAAAACATCAAACGAATTAAAAATTGATCAACTAATATGAGAAATTTTAAAATTACTTTTCTACCGTCAACTAAAGATAATTTTTTATATGATGAACTTTTAGAGAGCTGGGCAAAGAAACTATCTGACTCAGAGCCTTATCTGGAAGTAGCAATACCTAGAAGCAAAGAAGATGCCAAAAAAGAATTGATTGATTCTGAAGCTGTGTATGGTGTACTTACTGAAGAACTATTTCCGTATGCTGAAAAAATAGAATGGCTACAAGCCCCTCAAGCTGCTCCCCCTGCTGATTTTTATTTTGATGATCTTGCAGATCATTCTTTAATTGCTACCAATTTTAAAGGAATATTTAACGATCATATTTCCAGTCATATATTAGCTATGATTTTATCTTTTTCAAGAAGCTTGCACACCTATATTAGACAACAATACGAAAAGAACTGGAACCCACTAGAATTACCATTAGGATCTACTAGATATTTACCTGAATCAACAATACTTATAATTGGCATTGGAGGAATCGGAGAGGAAACTGCATATTACTGTTCCACTCTAGGCATGAAAGTTATTGGGATTGATTCAAAAAGACAGGAAAAACCTTCCTTTATTCAGGAACTAGAAAAACCTGATCAATTACTAAATAAAGTAAAAGAAGCTGATTTTGTTGTAAGCACTGTTCCTCATACACCTGAAACAGAAGGGCAATTTAATTTAAATTTCTTCAAATCCATGAAGAAGAGTGCTTTTTTTATCAATATAGGCAGAGGCATGACTACTGTCCTAAATGATCTTTTATTGGCCCTAAATCAAGAAGAAATAAGTGGTGCTGGCCTTGATGTATATGAAATAGAACCTCTTCCAAAATCACATAAGCTATGGGATAACCCTAAAGTAATTCTTACTCCACATGTTGCCGCACACGATGTGCCTTATCTTGATGAAAGAAGGTTTGAGATAATAGAAAAAAATTGTCGACTGTTTTCAAAAGACAAAGAACTTTTCAACATAGTGGACAAAAAACTATGGTTTTAAATCGTAAACATTTTACTGCGACCGCTTTTGTATTGCATCCTGATCAAGATAAAGTTTTATTGCACTGGCATAACAAAGTTATGGAATGGTTGCCTCCAGGTGGGCATATTGAAAAAAATGAATCTCCAGAAGAAGCAGTTGTTAGAGAGGTATATGAAGAAAGCGGTTTATCAATCAAATTATTTTCAAACAAATCAATATTTGAAAACATTGGAGAAGTAAAAGAGCTTGAAAAACCCGAATCTATGCTACTAGAACCCATTAATGACCCTAAAGAAGGTAAACACTTCCATATAGATATGATATATTTTGCAGAAGCAATCAATCCTGAGAGATTAAAGTCTGGATGGATATGGGTTAATGAGCAAGACCTAGTAGAAAAAAAGAAATTAGAATTGAACGAGGGAAATTATAAGCACCCTCCAAAAGATGTAATTGTTCTATCTATTAACTGCATTAATAAAAGGAGAAAAAATGGCAACTAGACGAGAACAGAAAAGAGCCTTAGGTAAACATACAAGTTGGGAGACAACCGAAGGTGCAGCAAGAGCGCCTCACCGATCTATGATGAAAGCAATGGGGCTAACTGACGAAAATATTAATGCCCCTTTCGTGGGAATTGCATCTACTCACAATGAGGTTACTCCTTGTAATGCAGGTATAGAACCTCTCGCAGAACAAATTAAAAGAGGGGTTTTCGCTGCACAAGGCACTCCTTTTGTTTTTGGAACTATAACAGTTAGTGATGCCATTTCTATGAATACTGTTGGAATGAAAGGATCTTTAGTTAGTCGCGAAGTTATAGCTGATTCTATTGAAACAGTTGTGTTTGCGGAGAGGTTTGATGGCTTAGTTGCAGTAGCAGGTTGTGATAAGAGTTTGCCTGGAGCAATGATGGCAATCGCAAGATTAAATGTTCCTTCTATATTTGTTTATGGCGGATCAATATTGCCAGGAAATCTTAATGGGAAAACAATTCAAATTCAAGATGTTTTCGAAGCTGTTGGAAAGCATCAAAAAGGAGATTTATCAGACGATGAATTGTATCAAATAGAATCTAGGGCATGCCCAGGACCTGGATCCTGTGGCGGCATGTTTACTGCAAACACAATGTCCTCAGTAGGAGAAGCTTTGGGTTTAAGCCTACCGGGCACAGCTTCTGAGCCAGCAGTAGATCAGAGAAAATCTGCATCTAGCAGAAAAGCTGGCGAGGCTGTTTTAAACCTCCTAAGAAAAAATATAAGACCTTCTGACATACTTACAAAAAAAGCGTTTGAAAATGCAGTGACAGTAGTGACAGCTATGGGCGGCTCAACGAATACAGCATTACACTTACCTGCAATAGCTCATGAGATGGGGGTAGGTCTGTCTTTAGAAGACATACACGATATATCAATGAGAACTCCGCATCTAGCAGATATGAAACCAGGCGGAAAATATATTATGTATGATCTAGATAATGTTGGTGGTGTTCCATTAGTAATGAAAAGGCTATTCAAACTTGGTCTTATTCATGGAGATTGTATGACAGTTACTGGAAAGACTGTAGAGGAAAATCTTGCAGAAATTGAAGATAATGGCACTGAAGATGACGTAGTAAGATTGCCAGATAACCCTATCAGTAATACTGGAGGATTAGTTATATTACATGGAAATCTAGCTCCTGAAGGGGCTGTACTTAAAGTTGCAGGACATAACTATGGAAAATCATGGTCTGGGCCAGCAAAAGTCTTTAATCAAGAAGAAGAGTGCATGGAATCTTTAAAAAAACATGAAATTAAGCAAGGTGATTTCGTAGTAATTAGATATGAAGGACCCAAAGGTGGGCCAGGAATGAGAGAGATGCTCTCAATTACTAGTGCCATTGTGGGGCAAGGTCTAGGCGATAAAGTATTTTTAATGACAGACGGGAGGTTTTCTGGAGCATCACATGGACCAATGATTGGTCATGTTGGTCCTGAAGCTGCAGTTGGAGGACCTATTGCTGCAGTAGAGAATGGAGACAAAATAGAAATTGATTTAGAGTCTTTTGAATTAAATTTAAGAGTGCCTGAAAAAGAAATTAAAGAGAGATTGAGTAAGTTAGATAAGCATGTTCCATTATATAAAACCGGAGTTCTTGGTAAATACACTAAACTTGTCCAACCTGCCTCAAAAGGTGCAGTTACTGGTTAGTTGCCTCCAACCAGCTTCTTAATCCAACCTTTCTTTTTTGCTGACGAGCTCTTAGAGTCATTTAGTTTCGGAGGTTCAGTAGAAGGCGACATTTCAGTTCTTTTTGAATTTGATTCTACTTTACTTCTATTAAATGACTGCTTACTTCGCGGTTTATAACTACTTTTTCTAGTTGTTGACGCTTTTAATGGCTTCTTTCTCTTAGGTTTTTTATTTTCTCCTTCTGGAGAAGACAATTCATCAGTAACCTCTTCTTTGTTATATGATCTTGATGCTTTCTTAACATCTGACTTAGTCATCCATAAGCTAGAAAAAAAAGTCTTGTTTAATTTAATATGCAAGTCTGCAATTCTAGCAGTTTCAGGTGAAATATTTGTATCAAACGCTGCAATTTCTACATGCCGACCTTGATCCTTTGCAGCTTGTAGTGCTGGATAAAAATCTCCATCCCCACTTACCAAAATAGCTGAATCATAAAGATCTTCATAGGCATTCTTCAATATATCCACACCTATCATCATATCTACACCTTTTTCTACCATCGCATCCCCTCGCTGTTTAACTATACCTAATTTAACTTCCAGGTAAGGAATTTCATATAAAGCGGAAAGGAATTTTTCCTGCTCTTCTGCACCTTTTCCATTTTCTTGTTTGATGTTGTAGTAATATGTTCTTACTAACTCTCTATCACCTGCTAATTTCTCAGCAAATTTTCCGAATTTAATATCATACCTTGAGAAATGCTGATTTAACACATGATATAGATTACTACCGTCTATAAACACCATTACTCTTTCTTTTTTTATTTGAGATTCTGATTCTGATTCTGATTCTGACATAATAACTCCAAGTCCTTAAGACTTATTTGATGAAAATATAAATAAATAATATTGTTGATTATAAATCAATTTATATATTAGATTACAGTATTTAAGCATACAAAAAATATAAAAATGAATAACTTAGCAAACTTTATACCAGCTTTCGAGTGCAATATTGATATGCCAAACGGCTTGCAATGGTTTAATAATGATCTTTTCGTTATAGATCAAAAAACTGACAATGTTTTTATTCTCGACCATAAAGGGGTAATCAAAAAAAATATCCCAACAATTTGTGAAAATGGCTCTGGTATTACTGTTGGTGGTGGCTTTATGTGGCTTGGCTCAAATGGTCGCACCAATGCACGTACATTTAGAGGGACAGATACACACATGAATTGGATTTTAAAAGTTAATCTAGATTCCGGGGAAATAGTTTCTAGATTTCCTACTCCTGATGGAGGAGGCATTCACGGACTTGAGTGGGATCAAGATAAATTATGGGTTACTGCTTTTAACCCTACAGCTTTAATTTTGGTAGATCCTGACTCATTCAAAGAATTGTTTAAATTTAATATAGACCAATCTCCTCATGGTCTCGCTATAGAAGGAGAATCAATCTGGTGCTCAGATAGGGTCGATAGAAATATTGTAAAATACAATAAATTCACAGGTGAAAAACTAGAACAAATTAATGTGCCAAAAGATGGACCAGACCCTCATGGACTTTCTATAATTGATGGGAATCTTTGGTATTCAGATGCTGCTTTTCCAAATCCAGTAAGGCCTTATCCAGAAATAGGTTACGTAAAAATTAATAATGAAAATTCTTGATACACATCATCACTTATGGGACCTTTCCTTAAGATCTTATGATTGGATTAAAGATTTGCCAGTTATTGAATCTGAAAAAATTGATAAGAATTTTCTTCATGAGGACTTATTAGAGGAAACTGAAAAATGTGAAGTTCAGGGTACTGTTTGTGTTCAAGCTCATCAATCTGAAGATGAAGCTGATTGGCTACTTGATATAGCTAACAAATCTTCGATAATTAAAGGAGTTGTTGGGTGGATTGACCTTAAAAGTCCGGAAATTGAGTACAAGTTAGATAGATTCCAGAAAAATGAAAAATTTGTTGGGATAAGGCATGTTTGGCATGACGAAAAAGATGAGGGATGGATTATGGACACTGATGTCTTAAATGGGTTAAAAATTCTTTCAGAAAGAAAGGTCAATTTTGATTTTTTAGTGAGACCTAATCATTTAAAATATATAAAACAAGTGTATGAAAAAATACCTAGCCTTACTGGTGTAATCGATCATATTGCTAAGCCAGAAATATCAATAAATAAATTTGAACCATGGGCAAGCGACATCTATGAACTTTCAAAAATAAATAATCTGCACTGTAAAATTTCTGGAATTATTGAAGAAACGAATGATGATCAGGACTTAAATGATATACATTTGTATTCTTCTCATATCACTAATTCTTTTGGAAAAAAAAGAATAATGTACGGAAGTAATTGGCCTGTATGTTTAACTAAGAATTCTTATCAATATGTTTTAAATTTAGCAAAAAATTTAACCAATAATTTTTCTCCTTCTGAAAAAGAAGATTTTTTCTTTAATAATGGTTCTAATTTTTATAATGTTTAAACTTCATTTGATTCTGGATTAAATGAAGGGTCTCCCAAAGGATAAAGGTCTCTTTTTATATTTTTGAAGCTTAAATTTTTCAAGTCTGCAGTTGTTGTGCCTTTCGTGTTTACTAAAAATGTTTTAGCAGCAAAAGGATCATAAGCTGGCCTAGGAAGTATAACTCCCCTTGTGGTAATCAGTTTCTTATTAGACGGATCTATTCCGATATGAGTAATTTGACCTATGCTTTGCGGAGGCTGTCTTAGCGAAGTTAAAATAATTGAGCCTTCATTTTGTGTTTCAAATAATACTGTTGGCCCTTGATTGTATTTTGTATAGCCGCCATGTCTTATCTCGCTATCTTCCCATGTACCATCAGTTATATTTATTACTTTACCCTCTAATTCAACAGGCGCACCATGCTGATCATCAACTTTACCGCCAATTCTTAGGCTGATATCTGAGCCTATTCCAGACTCAATACACTTAGAAACTGACTCTGGATCAAAAAATACAGTGCAGTAATTTTCTACATTCTGCCGAACTATTTCATGCAAAAGAAAAGTTGAATCTGCCGAACTACCTCCACCTACATTATCTCCAACATCATTAAGAACAACTGGAAATTCTTTAGATTCTTTAGCTATTCTCACAGCATCTTCTACTTCATATGCATCTAAATTGTATTTTTCCCTATTTTCCCAAGCTCTAGAAGAAACCCATTCACATTTTTCTCTAGAAAGCCCGGCATTATCATTTGTATAAACAATGAAAGAAGCACCAAGTTCAGGAACATCGGCAAATGGAAAGCCTAAAGCAAAACTTGCAGATGATACTAAAGGGTCATCAAATAAAGATTCCATATCTTCTATTATTTTAGATACAGGCTCTTCAAACGTATTTTGCTTGGTCATATTAATCATCATAGGAGGGGCAATAAATGTGCCAGTTGGTTTTAATTCATTTTTTAACATCTGGTCCATTAATTTTGCAGCCTCCACACCTCTATCATATGTATCCAAATGAGGGCATGTCCTAAACACAACCAATATATCTGCATTTTCAAACATCTTAGTAGAAATATTTGCATGTTTATCTAAAGTACAAATTATTGGAAATTCAGACCCCATCTTATTTCTTAATCTAAATAAAACTTCTCCATCTACATCAAGATATTCTTCTGATACCGTAGCTCCATGAAGATTAATTATTAAGCCATCCATTTCATCTCTATTTATTTCATCCACTATTCTATTTACAATGTAATCAAAAGCAGACTTTTCGACAGTTCCAGAAGGTGTTGCTATGCCGCAAAATTTTGGAATAAAAGTATTGCCCTGCTTCTCTATCTCATCAATAGAACCACTCAGTTCATGATTTCCGTCTCTAAAATGATCAACTATGTGATCTCCGTGCAAAAAATCACCAAAAGAAGGGTCCTTAAAATTTTCTAATGGTGTAGTTTTCTTTATAAAATTATTTGACTCATGCATAAAACATGTTAAACCAATTTTCATATTAACCTCTTCCAATAAAAGGCATTTTGGTGGCCATTATTGTAATAAATTGAACATTAGTTTCTAACGGAAAATTAGAAATGTTTACAACAACTTCTGCAACGTGATTTACGTCAAAAGTAGGCTCTACAACCGTTGATCCATTAGCTTGAGGTACGCCATTCTTCATTCTTTCTGTCATATCTGTAGCAGCATTACCAATATCTATTTGGCTACATGCAATATTATATTTTCTTCCGTCTAAAGAAATAGATTTTGTTAATCCGCTAACGCCATGTTTAGTGGCTGTGTAAGGAGCAGAATCTGGTCTAGGCGCATATGCAGAAATTGAGCCATTATTAATTATTCTGCCTCCCATAGGATTCTGATTTTTCATAATCTTTATTGCTTCTTGAGAGCACAAGAAAGTTCCGGTTAAATTTGCATCAACTACGTTTTGCCAATCGTCATAGGTCAGATCTTCAATGAGTTTTTTGGGAGCTCCACCTCCAGCATTATTAAAAAGAACATCTAGTCTTCCAAATTCACTGATAGTTTTTTGAAAAAGATTCTTTACAGATTCAGGATTTCCTACATCACAGGTGACTCCCAAGATTTTTGAATTATTGCCGTTCTCTTTTACTGTTTGGATAAGAGGATCTTCTCTTCTTCCTGAAATTACTACCGAATAACCATCGTTTAAAAGAGCTATTGCAGATGCTTTTCCAATGCCAGATCCTCCTCCAGTAACTATTGCAACTTTCCTATTATCTTTTGTCATATTATCTCCAGAATAAATTTATACCAAAATCAAACTAATTTATATAAATAATATTGCATTAAAAACTTTTCTGCTAGAAGATTGAATTAACGAGGTGAAATATGAGCAAGAAGCTTAAAGCATTAGTTCTAAATAGTAAATTCTTAAGCCTTTCTATTGATGACTTAAAATCAAACACAAATGTCCCTATTGAATGGCATGTAATCGATTCTTCTAAAAAAGAAGACATAAGAAAACTTCTGCCAGATTTTAATATTTTAGTTTCAACATCTATGGATATTTCTTGGAAAAATGAAGCTAAAAATTTGGAAGCAATTTTTATGCCTGGCGCCGGTTGGGATAAAATTTCTTCTGAGGCTGTACCAGAAGGGTGTGTTGTCACTAATAGTTATGAACATGAAGTTGGAATAGCGGAGTATGTTCTAATGTCAATGATTGCACTAGATAGAGAATTAATTAATTCTCATAACACTTTCATCGAAAATAACTGGGACTATTGGCCAGCCAGATTTGGGCCTTTTAAAGAATTAACTGGAAGAAATGTAACTGTAATAGGCCTTGGGAGGATAGGGAAAAAAGTTCTTGAAATGACAAATGCCTTCGGCATGAATAACTATGCCGTAGAAGAATTTGACGTTGACAAAGAAGTTATTAAAAAATTAAGCATAAAAGAGGTCGTAAAATCAGATGAAATGACAAAATTAATTTCAATTTCTGATTTTGTAGTTGTGTGTGTGCCGTATATTGAATCGACGAAAGGCATGATAGGAGATAAAGAGATCTACTCTATGAAAAATGATGCATTCATAATAAATCCTGCTAGAGGGCCTATAATCAAAGAAGAGCATCTCTATAATGCATTAAAATCTAATAGGATTGCTGGAGCTTGCCTTGATACTTGGTATACATACCCTAAGGGAGCATCAGATAACCCAAAACCGTCAGAATATCCTTTCAATGAATTAAAAAATGTAATTCTAACTCCGCATATCTGCGGGTCTACATACGGAACAATTTCTAGAAGAATGAAAATTGTTGCCGAAAATATTAATAATTTTTATAACGACAAGCCACTAATTAATATAGTAGAAGAATTATCAAAAATATAATTATTTCGAATTGAATAATTCAAACATTACTATTGAGGCAGCAACAGAAGCATTTAAGGATTCTATTTTGTCTTTCTCTATAGTAATTTCAGTAAATATATCAATCTGAGACTCAACTTTCTTAGATATTCCATCATGCTCTGACCCAATTATAATCCCAACTCTTTTAGAGAATTTGTGATCCTTAATGGATTTACCTGATCCAGACTTTAAACCAACTGTCCAAAAATCAAATTTTTTCAATTTATTTATAAAATTTGAGATGTTTGTGACTCTGATTATATTTAGGCTGTGAATAGCACCTGATGATGCTCTAATTGAACCTGAAGTAATCCCTACAGATCTCTTCTTTGGTATAACTATATAATCTATTCCAAAAGCAAGAGCAGATCTTGAAATTGCCCCAAAGTTATGAGGATCTTGTATCCCATCAAGGATAAGCAATCTTATTCGCGGAATATCTCTACTTAAAATGCCCCAAAAAGTTTTTTCAGGGAAATATCCATCAGAAACTAGATAAGCCAATATTCCTTGATGCTTCCCTGTGTGGCTAATTTTATTTAGATCAGATTCACTTACAATTTCAATAGGAATATTAAACTTTCTAGCTGTATTTAATAATTCATTTATAGAATTTGAATTATTACTACTATCACTAACTACAATTTTCTCTATGCTAGAAGGGTTTTTCAGAGATTCTGAAACAGATCTCTTGCCTTCAGATAAAGGATCTTTGTTCATTTTTGATGTTCTACTTGGCATTATTCAAAAAAAAGATACTCAAAATTCATTTTAATTGTTTTTCATCACTGCTAGGATAACTTTTAATACAATAATTATCTAAAAATTGATATGAATAACAACTTAGCCTTAATAATAAGATATAAATTGTTGATTGCAATTTTCAGCTTATTTCTTATTGCTTGCCAGTCTTCGGGGCTATCTGGATCATCAATTCTTTATATTTCTGAGAAGGACGGTAATCCAGAAATTTATTCTATGGATAAGAACGGAAATAATCATTTAAGGCTTACAAATAGCTCAAAACAAGAAAATAGCCCCAAACTTTCTCCTGATGGGAATAGCATTTCTTTTATATCATCAAAAAATTCTATTAGAGAACTTTGGTTGATGGATTTTGAAGGAAATCAAAGAAAATTAGTAAGCGAGAAAGATGAAGACGTAGAAGATTTCTTCTGGTCACCAGATTCTACAAAAATTGCTTATAAAGGAAAAAATTCAGATGGTCAGCATGATATTAACGTTTATAGTGTTTCAGACGGATCAATTAATGAAGTCACTAATAATACTGCAATCGAAAAACTGGGCAACTGGTCGCCAGACGGAGAATGGATAGTATATTCAGTAATCAAAACTGATCAGATTCTAGATGACGGAGACAAAAGAGTTGGAATATTCAAAAAAAATCCACAAGGTGTTGATGAAGTCAGATTAACTGAAAATTTTGAAGATCATGATCCCATGTGGTCGCCAGACGGTAAAAATATAGCATTTCTCTCAACAAAAGGAAGTGATTACATAGATATTTGGGTAATTGATGCTAATTCCAAGGAAGAAACAAACATCACTGCTAGTAGTAGTAATGATTACGATTATGACTGGTCTCCAGATGGAAAAAGGATTGTATTCATATCTGAAAGAGAAGAAAATCCTGAAATTTTTGTAGCAGATATTTCATTAAATGAGAAGCCGATTAGATTAACAGACAACATGAGCACTGAAAGTTCTCCTATCTGGAAAGATGGAAAAATAATTTTTGTATCAGATTCTGATGGAGATACAGATATATATAGCATGACTCCATCTGATGGGTCAGGCCAAAAAAGGTTAACCAATACTGATCAATCTGAGAAGTCTCCAAGCTGGTAAAAATATATATAATTAATAAGATTTAACATTTCTGCAACAAATTTTGATCTAATCTTAGAATGATAGTAAACTTACTTCTTTCAGAGTCGAAAGGCGGTTTGCATCTGCAAATTGCCAAATAATAAACTAAAAGATGGAGGAGAAATGTTCTCTAAAAGAAATTCAATTTCTTTTATCGTAATCGCTTCGCTTATGTCTTTGATAATTGCTTGTGGATCAACTGAAACTGTTGAAGTTATAGTTGAGAAAGAAGTAATTAAAGAAGTACCAGTGGAGAAGATTGTAAAAGAAACTGAGGTTGTTGAGAAAGAAGTAATCAAGGAAAAAGTTGTAACTAAAGAAGTAGAAGTAATAGTTACGGCTCCTGTGGAAGAAACCGTTGATCTTGTTTGGGGTAAAAAGAAGATTGAGGGTGTATTCGGACTTCGATGGCAAGGACCTTACAGAACATCTGCAGTTATAGACATGCAGGGTGTAGAAGAACCACTTTTCATATATAAAAATGGTACTCCTATGGAACCTTACACAGCAGACAGCTGGGATGTAAGCGCAGATGGTAAATACTTAAATATTAAAATAAAGAAGGGTATTGACTTCAACTCTCCAAAGGGATTTGAATCAGTAGACTTCGGTGAATTCGATGCGAATGATGTATGTTGGTACTTTAACAATGCTAACCCATCAGTAAACGCGGAGAGTACTGACCCTAACGGTGGTGACTATGCTGCTGTATTTGGTAAATGTGAAGTTGTTGACTCTCACACACTAAAATGGGAATTGGTATCACCACTTTACTTCTGTTTCCCAATCTCTGACTTCGGTTGTTTGAGTGCCAGAATGGCTCCTCAATCTCAGAAGTCTTTCGATAAAATGGGATACGAATGGTCTAAGTCTCACCACGTAGGTACTGGTCCTTACATTCAAGGAGCATGTATAGCTGGTGACAGATGTACTATTCACAAGGCCGGTGACAAACACTGGGCTGGTAACGCAGGAACTATAGACTCTATGACTCAGATTCAAGTTCCAGAAGTACAGACTAGAATTGCAATGCTAGATAATGGAAGCGTTGACATTGCCGACATGGACTTCAAGATGGTTCCAACTCTTTTGGACAAAGGTCTTGATTTCGTAGAAACAATGCCAGGTTCATACGTTAACCAGTCAATTATTTGGGCTGGTAACCTATGGGAAGAAGTTCATTCACGAACAGGGGAGGCTTTGAACCCTTGGGATGCACCTTCTTATGCTAAAGACTATCCTTGGATAGGAGACCCATGGCAAGATATATACCCAGATAAGGTTGTCTACACAGATACTGACAACCCTGCAGGTATGACTGACATGGAACAAGCAAGACTTGTTAGGCTTGCTCTTAGTATGGCAATCGATAGAAATGCAATTAACAAAAACTTGCTAAACGACCTTGGACTTCCAATATACTCAGAGTATATGGGGCCTGAATACCCAGGTTGGGATGCAAGCAGAGAAACAGGTTGTTGGGATGTTGGTGACATCGGTACTGGTACTGGTGTAACTAAAGCTCCTACAAAGCACACATGTACAGGTACAGAAACTGTACTTGGCACCGGTGGTATTCCTTGGGAATTACCAGGTGGTGGTGGAGACATGGCACTAGCTGGAGAGCTACTTGATAAAGCAGGATATCCTGCAGACTCAAGCGGTAAAAGATCTAGCTTTGGAGACGAACTAGTTCTTCAGAGTTATGTAGCAGAAACTGGTGAAGTATCACTAGAAGTTGCTGACACAGTTATGTCTAGCTGGACACAACTTGGATTAACAATTAGTGGTTTAGAAGAAGACTACGGTGGAGTAATTAGCCCTCGAATGAGAAGGAGAGAGCAATTGCTACCAGTATTAAAGAATGGTGACGTTCACTCGAACTCTTACCCTCTTGACTGGCCTCTACCTACAGTTGACTCTTCATCTTCAAGGCCAGGATGGGGTCCTGGATTCGAATCACCAGCACAAGCGTACTGGTTGTTCCAAATCCTACCTGAAAAAGATCCTGCTAAAAGAGGTGAGATGCACTTAATGGGTGTTGACTACAGTATGTTCTGGCAGCAATATGGTGGAATATACATGATACCTAAGGGTGTTGTTGGACAGAGTGGCATAACATGGGATGGTTGGATTTCTCACTATGCAAACACTTCTGCTCCTCAGTTTATAAAGGTTCCTAGCGGTTACAACGGTGCTGGTGCAGTATACGTTAAGTAACTAACTACTAGGTCTTTTAATTAAGACACTGAATATGAAGAGCCCCGACTATCGGGGCTCTTCTATTTTTGTCTGATAAGCTAAATCTTATTAAAATGAAATTATGAAAATGAAATTATGAAAATAATTAGATTCGCTGCATTATTTATTGTTGGAATAGTTGCACTAACAATATTGGCTCAATATATTGGAATTTATGTGGCATTTGTTGTTGGATTAGGAATAGTTATTTTCGTTATAAAACAAGACTTAAAAGATAGAAAAACTAAGAAAGAAGAATGAACCCAATATTATTAACAGCAATAGCAATAGCAATTATTGGAACTTTTATAATGAATGTTATTTTTACTATTTTTACTAGATTTATTTTAGATGTTTCCATTAATAGTTTTCTTATAACCCTTTTATCAATAGCTATATCTGCACTATTTGGATTAAGATTTTACAGAAATAATATGCCTAAAATAACAATAGAAAAACCAAAGAAGTCTAAGTCAAAGAAGAATCGGGAAATCTAATAATCTATATTCTTAATTTCTGCATCGCATATTTGAGTTATTAATTCTTCTGATTCAGGACTCAAAGGTGTGTTTCTTGTCTCATATCCTCCCTCTTCATATGCAATTGCAGTTGGAAGATAACCATGTATTCCATTTGTATAACCTGATAAAACTATTTTCTTATTAGGATTTAAGGATTTTATTTTATTTCCATATTCTATAAAAGGCTCTAAAGGGATGCCTTGAAGCACTATATCGCCTATCTTTATAGTTTGTATCCAAATATTTACTTTTCCATCTTTTGATCTTAAAGAGTTTCTTCTTGTAAAATTAGCTCTTTTTGCATTTGAAACCATCTTTTTTATCTCTTCTTGGTTGCCTGATTCTCTAGCTTTTTTTAATTCCTCTAATGCAAGTTCATAAACTTCAGAAGCTTCTTCATATGAAGGAAAATCTAAAGTAGGAAGATCGATATAAGTATTGCTAATAACCAAATCATCATTAGGAGTATTAACCGGAACATCTTCATATATTCCTAAATCTGCTCCTGCAGGAATAATTTCGACTAATTTTTCTTCTCTTTCAAACGGATCCATAGACATTCTTACCTTAGAAGCTTCAAGACCAAGTATCTTTCCTGCCTTTCTAGCTGCTTCAACTTCACCTACAAAAGTATGAATTGGACCTTGATTTCCAGCATAACCTTGAAAGAACAGGCACCTTCCGCCAATCACTTCTTCTACAGTTTTTCTCATATGTCCTGGGTAGTCTGGTGATAATAATCTATTTTCTGGACCTAATATGTGTGGATGACACGCATATCCTACTATTGTTGCTACTGGAGTACCATTTTCATCGTCAAAACCTATTACATCTACTGAGTGGTCTACGGGCCCATCCCAATTCCTTCCAGTAAAAAGAGTTCCGCTCTTGTCAGCAGGTCTCCTATTAATGTTGATATCCGACCTGCCATTACCATATGAAACGTTGCAATCTACTACTGAATTTATAGCTTCATCTACTGCTTTAGATATCTTTTCAGGGAATGAGTCGTAATATGGGTTAATGAGATCAACTCCTTCAGTAATCCAACCAGCGCCATTTAAATTATCTTTTCCATATGGGGGCCCTGCGTGAGTGTGACTCAAACATACTCTAATATTCTCTCTCGTAATGTCTAAAGAAGATATCACTGCGTCTCTGACCATACCATCAATTTCTTCGCTCATACTGCATAAGTCGAAATCAAGTATAACCACTTTATTTTCAGATGATTCGCTTTCTAAATACATAGCATAACAATACATAGGCATATCTATTCCTTCTGCCACCTGATGAACAGAAGAACCCCAGTTTGCATGTGGCATTCCAATGGGTGGTGTTATGTCTACTCTAGATGTTCCTACTTTTATCATATTTTCTCCTTAATAAGATATTTTCAATCGAATTTTTTTATCTCTGAATCACAAATATCAAGGATTAATTCTTCAGATTCAGGACTCAAGGGAGTGTTTCTTGTTTCATATCCTCCCTCTTCATAAGCCTTTGCAGTAGGAAGATACCCAAGCCAACCATTTGTATATCCTGACCAAAATATTTTTTTATCTGGATTCAAAGATTTAATTTTGTGACTAAATTCCATAAATGGCTCTAAAGGTAAACCTTGAAAAATTATGTCTCCTATTTTTATAGTTTGTATCCAAATATTTACTTTTCCTCCCTCAGATATCTGAGTAAGTTTCCTTGTAAAATTAGTCCTCTTCACTTTGGAAACCATCTTCTTTATTTGATCCTGGCTACCCAATTCTCTAACTTTTTTTAGTTCTAACAGTGCATTTTGATATGCTTCAGATGCTTCTTCATATGATGGAAAGTCTAATGAGGGCAAATCAACGTATGTATTTCTTACTTGAACTTCATCAGTTGATGATTTTAAAGGAACATCTTCATACATTCCTAAGTCTGCCCCTGCAGGAATAATTTCTACTAATTTTTCCTCTCTTTCAAAGGGATCTATGGACATTCTAACTTTAGAGGCCTCCAATCCGAGGATTTTTCCAGCTTTTCTAGCTACTTCGACTTCTCCAACAAAGCCATGAATTGGGCCTTGATTACCAGCAGCACCTTGTAAAAATATACAACTTCCACCAACTATCTCTTCTACCGTCTTTCTCATATGACCCGGATAATCAGGTGAAATTAGTCTGTTATCTGGACCTAGTATAGTGGGGTGGCATGCGTATCCAACTATTGTTGAAACAATATTTTCATCTTCATCATCAAAACCTATTACATCAACTGAATGATCTACAATTCCTTCCCAATTTCTGCCAGTAAAGAGATTCCCTTTTTCATCTGCCGGTCTTCTATTTATATTAATATCAGACCGTCCTTTTCCATATGAAATATTACATCTTTTCAAAGAATTAGTTGCCTCTTTTACTGCCTTTGAAATTTTGTCTGGAAAACTATCAAAATATGGTTTTATTAAATCTACACCTTCTGTCAGCCAACCACCACCAGTAGAGTCACTTCTACCATATGGGGGACCTGCATGAGTGTGACTAACGCTTATTCTGATATTTTCTTTTGGAATGTCAATAACAGAAATAACAGCATCTCTGATCATTTGGTCAATTTCATCATCAATAATACATAAATCTAAATCAAGGATAATAACTTTATTTTTTGAAGACTCGCTCTCAATATACATCACGTAGCAATATAGAGGCATATCTATTCCCTCGGCAATCTGATGAGTAGATGATCCCCAGTTTGCATGTGCTATGCCAATAGGAGGTGTTATATCAGCTTTAAAAGTTCCTACTTTTAACATTTTTTCTCCTTACTAAAATATTTATATATATAGTAATAATTATAATTAATAGTATTATTTAAATTTTATCCATGCAAACACTGAAACAGCACTACCTATTAATGCTAACAGTGAAGTAAGTATAATTACAGAATCAAATCCACCTAAATCATAAAGTAACCCTGCAACTATAGGTGAAAGTGAACCTAATATGGCGCCTCCAGCGAATAGTAATGATACTGAAGTACCTTCAGTGCCAGGAACAGTATAATCCATAGCAGCAGCAGCAATCACAGGAATTATTGCAAATAAAACACATCCTAATAATAAAAGAAGGATTATTAAAGTTATTCCTGAATTGCTAAACCTAATCAGAAAAATAAATAAACTTGTAAGTAGCATTCCTAAAGTTATTACAGGCAATCTACCAACTCTATCTGAAATATGTCCCCATAATGGAGTGAAAATTACTCCAGATATACCTATCAGAGAAAAATGAAACCCAATAGATAAAGGAGTTAAATCTAGATATTCCTTTAGATATATTAAGAAATATACAGTAAATGCACTATGCACAGATGCCCTAATCGCATGAAGAGACACCATAGTTATAACTTCTATTCTTTTTAATGATTGCATAGCTTTAAAAAAATAATTTTTGAAATCAAGTTTTTCTGCAGAATCTATAGATATTTTTGCACTAAATAAAAAAACAATAGAAGACAAAATTAAACACAATATTGCCATTAAAAAAGCTAATTCTCTCCATTCAAAATTAATTGATAATGACTTGTAAATTACTATTCCTGATAAAAGACTACCGGTAATCAAAGGACCTAGAGCATTTCCAGCTGAAGCAGCAGATAAGTGTACTCCTAAAGCATATGCCTTTTTCCCTGGGTATTTTGAACTTAAAACTGCAAATGCAGGAGGATGCCAAAGATTTGCTCCAGCCCCTAAGACAATAAAAGACAAAAACCCTAACACTACCCAATTAGATTCTGAAAGAAAGGAAACCAAAATGAAACCCAAAAATAACATAAATGCGCTAGAAGAAATGATTAAGCCAACTCTTTTTTTATATAAATCAGTCAATAGCCCTGCAGGAACATTAATTAAGCCTGCAGCTATACTATTCGTAGAAGCCAAAGCTCCAATTTGAACTCCTGAAAGGGATAGGCTCTCTTTTATGAATGGAATTAAGACTTGAACGGAAGATGAAAATATATGCTTTGATCCATGCCCAAAAGATAAAAAATATAAAAGGGAATTTTTTCTAATATCTTCTTTATTAATCCGCAAAGAATCTATTATTCAGGTAATAGTCCTCTTAATTCATTTGCTACTGGCCCCGGATCAGTTATTTCTTCCATCCTAATCGTCATCCTTGCACCAATTCCGCTTGATACCACCACGCTTCCTCTTCCAGTTATTATCTCAAATAAACTTCTTGCTTCTTGGATAGATATTATTCTACCTACAGGAATTTCATTAGTATAAAGCCATAGAAACTTATACATATGAATTATTCTTCTATCTGTTACAAGATATGTGATACATAAATTTCTTAAGTACCTAGTTGTGCCTTTGAAGAAAAGCCAAAATCCAATTAAGCCAATAACAAATGGGTATACGTAAGGAGCAAGAGTAACAAAGAATAAATAACCAGCAAAAGCAAAGAAAGGCACAGAAACTACCATTCTAAAATATGCGGGTCTCATTGTTGGGTGCCTCATTATTAGTTCTTTCTCTCCTTTTACCAACATTGGCATAGGAAAGCTTGCAAGGAAACCAAGCACAAAGCCTGTAACTAAAAGAAAAGCTCCTATAGCCCCACAAACAACGGAAGGGAGCAATAAATCAGCTTTAGCATCCCCCTCAGCAAGAATCAGCCCATAAGCTGCAAAAGCTAGAAAAGGTAATGATACTAACAGATTAACAAAGGTTTTAACTATAAAGTTAGAAACTCCTCTTATTTCTGGTGGCACGTCTGGTATATTTGCATTTGTAGTCATATTATCTCTTTATTCCTTCTTGTTTATTTTAGCCTTAATTTATAAAAATGTTAATTTCCTCTTAACATTTGAAGCAAAGTAGCTCCAACAGTTACTACAAGACCAAGCATAGCTAGCGTAGTTGGGTCCTTCATTCTCTCTTCTAATCCTTCATTCATTCCACAATCAATCTCTGTACCTATATCTACATTACCAAAAAGACCTCTGGATTCCTCTTCATCCTCAATGAAACATCTTTCATCAGGTTCAAAAAAGTCATCACGCCCTCCAGAGCCGTCCATATTTTTCATCATCTCTCTCTGTTGCTCCATTCTTTCTTGCTCCATTCTCATCTGCTCATCCATCATTTCTCTATCCATCCTGTCCTGCTCTTCCCTCATCTGTCTTTCTTGTTCCATTCTTTCCCTATCAGCTTCCATTTGCATCTCGGTTCTTTCTCTCTCCATGTCCATTCTTTCCCTATCAGCTTCTATTTGCCTATCCATCATCTCTTGGTTCATCCTGTCCTGTTCTTCCATTCTTTCTCTATCCATTCTCATCTGCTCATCCATTCTGTCCTGCTCCATCCTCATCCTCTCATCTTCTTGATTCTGCATATCCTGCATATCATTCATCATTTGGTTGCCCATATCTTTCATTCCACCCATCATTCCACCCATTCCACCCATCATTCCACCTCTTCCACCGCCAGATCCTCGCCCATAAGCTATCTTTTCTGCACCAAAATTGGCATTGCCATCAGGAAGTAAAATTGCATTTGATCCAGGATCACAATAGTTTACTAACCCTATTTTTCCACCTTCTTTTGTAGTAAATGCAATGGTACATGGATCGTCTTTGCTGAATGCAACATGATTAAGTGTTCCAGGGATTCTTACAGGAACCTGTTCTTGTCCAAAATTATTTTGCCATCCAATATTAGACCAATAAAGCTGATCATTCTTAAGGAATAGGAATTGAGGCTGAGGAGCATCTCTTTGAGGATAAATTGAATCATAAGGATGAAAAACTGGATTTCTTTCATCATCTCCGCCACTTCTTATCTCCCAATTTTTAAAATCATCCATATTAAAGCCCCAAATATTGCGATTCATTTCATATACAAATATATTTCCGTATCCCTCTCCTGCAAACGAAGGAGATGTTTCATCTTGTGGGCTGAATGTCATAGGAACTGCCTCACTTTGACCAAAACCTGATTCTTCTGGAGTTCCCCAAACATTTTTTAGAAATATATCTTTATTTCCATTCACATCTGAAACAAATATTATTTGGTCCCAAGGGCCCCAGTCAGGCATCATTTCATTTGAACCATTATGAGTCAAATTAAAACGCCTTTCTCCATAGAGATCTTGAATTACAATATTAAAATATCCATCTTGATTAGATGTGTAAGCAAAATGAGATCCATCTGGGCTAAGAGTTGGCCATCTTTCGTCAGAATTAGAAAAAGTAAGTTGCCTCAAATTATTACCTTGCCCATCCATATAATATATATCCCAATTGCCATTCATTTTTGAATCAAAAACCACAGCTCCATCCATAAAAGGCCTATCTAAAGGAATATGATTATCAAAATCCAATTCAGCCTCATGCACAACAGCGTTAACGTCTTGAGTAAATAAATAGAAAGATCCTAGAGTTAAAACCAATATAAATAGTTTTGTGACTGAACGCTTAAACAATTTTTACTCCGAGGCTAAAGATTTCTTCTTATCTAATATTCCATACGCATATGAAAAGTCACCTGGCAACATTCCTAATGCTCCACCTGGAATTCCATTATACACATCTACTACTACGGTAGTAACTTCAGATTCCACTAGTGTGTCGCTTAAGAATCCTTCTCCCATATCTTTCGCAACATTAGTTAGTGCTTGCTCAAGAGCATCACCCGACTTATCTTCAAGTTTTTCTGTTTCGATAGGGTAAGCAAGTGTAGCAATAAATGATACTGCTGCACCTACAATCAAGAAACCTGCGACTAAACCTAGAGCCACACCACCGATTTTATCTAACCACCCAAGCAATACTACGTTTAGCATTGTCTTTAGGATTTTTGCCACAAACCTTCCAGCAATAAAGATTCCAACATAAATTACTATATACGATAACGCAGTAGCTATAGATTCACTTTCAACATTTTGACTTATAACTCCAACGACTCGCTCCGAAAATTGACTGCTAACCAAACTAGCAATATACAAAGAAGCCACAGTTAATGCTCCTGTAATCAATCCTGATCTATACCCCCATAACGCACCTAATGCGAAGAGCACAATCAAAATCCAGTCAAAAAAGTTCATATAAGCCCCCTAAATCTATATTAAGTATATCTTCTAAATAATCCTGTGTAATGTCAATCTCAACAAATATTATGGTCGGGGAGCCGGGATTCGAACCCGGGACCTCCTGGTCCCAAACCAGGCGCGCTGCCAAACTGCGCCACTCCCCGATATAGGTTTATTTCAAAGCTTTAGCAATACTCTCGCAACCTTGCATATATATTGTTGAATCGGTATTGATAGATATGTATTGTACACCTAAATCTTTTAGCCATTTCCCCATCTCAACATCTTTGGCATAGGAACCAACTGCCCTTCCAGCGCTTCTAGCCTTATCTGCTGCAATTTTCATAGCATCAGCAACTTTCTTATCAGTAACTTGCCCAGGGACTCCTAAAGACTGTGAAATATCGTAAGGGCCCAAGAAAAGAACATCTATACCGTCAACTTCCATAATTTCGTCTAAATTATCTAATCCCTTTTTGCCTTCTATATGAATAATTGTCATTGTTTTGTCATTCTGTATATCTGTATGATCCTTGCCTTTATTAACGAAGTAGTCCCCTGCTCTAGTAAAAATTGATAATCCTCTATGTCCAATAGGATCATATTTAGCTGCATTAACTACATCAATTGCATCCTGTTTAACATTTATCTGGGGAACTTGGACACCAGTTGCCCCAACGTCTAGAGCTCTTAAAATCAATCTTTCATTATTTTCACCCACCCTTACTATAGGGTCGACTCCAGTTCCATTTGCAATCATAATCAAGTCAGTAATCGTTTGCATGTCTAATGGTCCGTGTTCAGTATCTAAAATACAGAAATCCATACCTGAATAACCTAAAGTATCAATCATTGTTCCAGATGGAACTATACAGAAAGGGCCTACAACGACTTCTCCTTTTTTAATTCTTGATTTAATTGATTCTTTATTTGACATTTATCACCTCATAGATTTTCATTAGGCTTATACGATGTTTAGTACAATGTGTTAATTTAGCAACACAATAACAAATAATCAATTATCGAAAGAAAATTAATGATAAATAATGGGAAATTAATCTTCTTAGGAACCGGATCGTCAGATGGAATTCCTCGCGTTAGTTGCCTTACTGATCCAAATTCAACTTGCAAGGTATGTAATGATGCACAAAATCCAGATTCAAAAAATAGGAGAAGAAATACATCTATAGCAATTAAATCTATTGATAATAACGGGCAAAATAGAAACATTATAATTGATGCAGGAAAGACATTTTGGGAATCAGCAATTAAATTCTTTCCAAAGAATGAAATCAGAGAGATCAGTGATCTTATTATCACTCATGCACATGCTGATGCTATAGGAGGGATAGATTATTTAAGAGACTGGACAAATTTCGTACAAAAGACTGTGAAAATAAATTTAAGGAGTCAAGATTTAGAATCAATTAAAAAAGTTTATTTTTATTTATTTGAAAATGGAAAAGTTAAAACTAAGGGGCCAATACCTAAGATTCAATTTAACATTATTGATGAAAAATCATTTAAAATAGGAGGCTTAAAGATTACTCCTATACCAGTATTCCATGGCAATCAATATATCTCTTTTGGTTATAAATTTGGAAAAATAGCTTACATTTCTGATGTTTCAGAAATTCCAGCATCTTCAGAAAATATGCTTGAAGATCTAGATATATTAATCATAGACGCGCTAAGACCTGAGCCGGCTTACTTCTCACACTTTACTTACAGTCAGGCTCTAGAAGTAATTAGAAAATTTAGGCCTAAAAAATCATTCTTTACAGACATAATGTGTTCCATAGATCATGATGAGATAAATCATGATCTATCTAAATTACTTTCTGCTGAAGGACTAGATATTCAATTGGCCTATGACGGCATGACAATAGATTTTAATTACTGACTCTTTTTGTATTCCTCATAAGTTTTCTCATCTGGCGGATAATATTTTCCTGGGGATAAATTTTCTTCAGATAATTTATTCTTTATCCATTCCTCTAATTTGTCATACTCTATTGCTGCATCCGCAACTTCTCTGCATATAGCCCTAGGAATGACCACCACACCATCATCATCAGCTATAATATAATCTCCTGGCATAACTAAAATTCCATCTACTTTTACTGGCTCATTGGTTGCGCAAGGGGTGCCAATCATAGTTCCTAAATTAGATGTCTTGCCATAACCCCATATGCGAATATTATATTTCTCTACAGAACCCATATCTCTTACTCCACCATCACATATCAAACCATCAATACCTCTCTGTTTTAACCTCAGAAATTTAATATCACCACCAATTGACATTAAACTTGTTTCCATTGAATCCATAACTATTACATCACCTGGACCTGCAATCTCAAACGCTGCATACTCAGGAGATTTCTCATTCTTCGGCTTTATTTCATCAAAGTCAGGTCTTGCAGGCAAATATCTAACTGTTATTGCCCTCGCAACAAGCCTATTACCATCATTCAAAGGTATTACATTGTTCATAAGAACATATCTTGGGTTATAGCCAAATTGTCGCGCCATAACATCAACGAAAGCAGATGTATTAATTGACTTTAATTGTTCCCTTATCTTTTTATTTAATTTATGAGGAGGGGTTTTATTTATTTTTTTATTTGTCATCTGGCCTTCCATCTCCAAGTCCAGTAGCTATCATGCCACCATCCACTAAAATAGTTTCACCATTAATATATTCTCCCATTTTGGAAGATAAAAATACTACGGAGTTAGCAATATCGCTTGGAAGTCCTTGTCTTCCAGATGGAAACCACGGCATATTTATTGCCTCTGGCTCGACTCTATCATCATCGGGAATTGTGTTATTTATTGCTCCTGGAGCAATACAATTAGAATTGATTCCTGTTCCTGATAAATCAGCAGCTAAACCTTTTACCATTCTTCTTATTCCCATTTTTGCAATACCGTAAGGGGTCCAGTCTCTTGCAGCCCTGAAAGAATGGACACTAGATATACAAATTAGAGAGCCTGCAGTATTGCGCTTAACCATTTCTTTAGAAGCTTTTTGGCAGGCAAAAAAATAACCTTTTAAAGATAAATCCATCATATAATCCCACCATTCTTCATCTATTTCATTAAATGGCTTATGTTGAGGTTGCATAATAGCATTATTAACTAGAACATCTATAGATCCATGATTATCCAAAAATTCATCTATCATTAAATCAATATTATTTTTCTTACTTACATCAAATATATGAGATGAACACTTTCTGCCCAATGATTCAACTAAACCTACAGTCTTCTGAGTTTCTTCATCATTAATATAATCATTAACACCTACATCCGCTCCTTCCTGAGCCACCCTATAAGCAATTCCTCTTCCAATTCCTTTTCTTGCACCAGTCACAAGGACTTTTTTTCCATCTAATAATCCCAATTAACTATCCTTTCTAATTTATTTTGAACTTTCTCCATACGGACAAATCTTCCAATAAAAGCACCATTTCTTGGAACAGTACCAACTTCCTTCAGGGGCAGGCAAGAATACTCTTTTTCTTATAGCCCCACTAACACTTCTAATTTTTTGTGAAACAGAATTTATTGAAAGTTCATTTACTTCATGAACTATTAAATCAGATTTTGGCTCTTTTGTATCTACGACTTGAGCAATGGCAACCTTACTTATATTTGTAATTTTTGAATATGTAATTAATTGCATATCTCTACTAAGGTCCAAAGTTCTATTTTGGGATCTAACTTTAGTATCTACAATCATGTTATCTTCCGTAATTAAATCCGCGAAACCAATAACTGGAACCTGTATACCCATGTCTCCAATTAATTTCACTTGAATAGATTCTTCAGATTTTGGAACAAGATTTTTTCCATGAGTTTTATGATAGAGATCAGAGAGCCTAGAAACAGTATCTCTGCTTTCGGATTTTGAAATCTCTAATTGAACTTCATCTACTAATTCGTCATGCTGATCAACAGCCAGATCTATAAAATCTTTCGTCTTCATACCAATTTTATCTGAAGCTTTGATTAAAAAATGGCCATTGGCAGCTTTATCAACACTTAGACCTCTTAACATAGCTCCATTAAGTGGAGGCTTAATTTCTTCAACATAACGAAAGTAATATTTCATTCCACATTGAAGATAAGTTCTAATCTGACTAACAGATATATGATCTGGAAGCAGTATATTTCTCTTATTTTTTTTCTCTTCTATATCAACTCTCTATTTGGCAGGGACTTTATTTTTATAACTTTTTTCTAGCATTATTGGAGCCAATATGGTTGTTACAATTGTCATAACTATAGTTACACCAAAAATAGTCTGAGAAATAACTCCAGAAGCCAAACCAATTCCTCCAATAATGAGAGCTACTTCACCACGAGGCATCATTCCAACACCAATCCGCCAAGAACTTTTTCTATCAAAACCTGAAATTAGCGCTGGTATGCCTGAACCTATAATTTTGCTTAAAATACCAAAAATAGTAAGAACAAATGCAAAAGATAATGTAGCTGTTAGAGAATCTGATCCGAATATAGCCTGAAGGTTTACTTGCATACCTATAACAGTAAAAAAAACTGGCACAACAAATCCATTAATTTTCTTTATAGGCTCTTCTATTTCCTTAAATAAGATTGTTCCTGACAATGCAAGTCCTAATGAGTATGCGCCTATAATCATTGCCAATCCAAAATATTTTTCAGCTACACCAGAAACTAAAAAGGCCAGTCCAAGTGCTATGCAAAGATGAACGCTTGACTCTTTATAAAAACCTTCTTTAGTGCCTAACTTCATTATAAAATTTGAAATCCAGGGAGAAGCCCAGCTTCCAAGTAATGTTAAAATCAAAAGAAATGATATCGCTTTTAATGAAATCCATAAAATTCCAATTCCTGAAACAACTCCAGTAGCTTCGATTCCAACAATTACAGCCAATATTAATATGCCTAGAACATCGTCTACAACTGCACCGCCTAAAATAGTTACTCCAACGGAGGAGTCCAATTTGCCTAAATCACCTAAAACTCTTGCAGTAATTCCGACTGAGGTTGCCGTCATCATTGCACCTACAAAAAGACCTGGTATAAGACTCTGAATTGATTCAAAAGAAGCAAATCCAAATAATAATGTGGCCGCTAAACCTAAAATAAATGGAAGTGCCACTCCTCCAATTGCAACAAAACTAGCAGAACCTATATTACCAAAAAATCTTTTCTTATTTGTTTCTAAGCCAGCTTCAAATAAAAGAATTATAGCTCCTAAATTAGCAAGAAAATAAAGAGATTGAGAAACTGGTATTACAGAATCATTACCAATATGTATTAATGGGCCAAAATTGCCAATTGAAAGGCTTCCTAATGCGTAAGGACCAATTATAATACCAGCACCTAACTCTCCAATTACTCTTGGAAGTTTTAAATACCTGTAAAAAAACTCTCCAAAAAGTTTGGCGCAAATAATGATAATTGAAAGCAATATTATTGATTCTGCAACTAGTGCAAGAGGAGAATCGTGCATCTTAAACCTTTAACTTATTTATCTATTTAAATGATTTTAGAAACTCCATCAGATCTGCTTTTTCAGTTTCTGATAGCTCAAAAAAAGCATCTGATGAGATTTTAGCATCTCCCTGATGCATTTCAATAACATTAGTGAGCAGGCTAGATCTGCCGTGATGTAAGAAAGGAGGTTCAGAATAAAAACCCCATAATTTTCTTGTTAACCAATAATTAGTGGGGACGCCTCCCTGAATAGGTCTTTCATTATCTAACATATGTCCCATATCATGCCTTTTCAAATCACTATACAGCGGCACAAGATAATTTCCATCTTTGTCTTTCTCAAGCTTGCTAACATATTTCTTTAAATCTATTACCAAATTATTAGTGGACTCCGTTAATGTAGTGCTATTTTCAGTATTAAAAGGTCCAGGTTCAGTGAATTTCAGGCTTTCTAGAGGAAGTTTGGATATATGACAACTTGAGCAGCCTATTTCATCAAAAATAATTTCTCCATTATTTTGAGATTCTCTTATTTTTTTATTATCAGAAATATTTCTTTTTGGATAATCAAGAGTTGCTTGAAACAAAGTTATGGCTGTTATGTCGCCTTCGGTTAATTCATTAATAATCCCATCTCTATCAGGATCCGAATTATTTCCTGCAAGTTCCTCAGATTGCATGCCGTGATGGTGATTCATTGCATTATTCGAAAAATCTCTTAAGGAAGGAACGACTCCTTTTTGAATAAAGGGTCTAAGAATAAAGTCGTTATCTATTCCATCTAATTCTGATGTATCAATATATCCATTTTGATATATTGTTATATAACCAAAATTAATCCCTTTTGATGTTAATTCCTTTTTTATATCAAGATTATTTTCTTTTGCTTCTTTTCGAGCATCATTCACTATTTTGAGAAGATCATAAGTTATTTCTCTTGCTAAAAGTTCAACTAATCCATCCCCAAAAATTCCAACAGTATTTCTCTCATTAGTTATATCTAATATACTTGAAGAATCATTATCAGAACCTATAGAGCCCTCTAGAGTCGCAAAATCTACGTCTGAAGATAGACCAAATACATTAGTTGAATTATCGCCTCCCCCTCCAATCCTAGGTAGATTATGGCAAGCTACACACGAATTCGCATCAGGACCAGAAATTCTATTAAAGTTTTGAGGAGATTCTCTTCTAGGCCTCTTTCGCCCACTTCCCGTTGACTCAGGCCTCCCTAGTCCGTCTAATTCATTAAAGGATAATGAAAAAAGCAACTCCCCATGACTTATTAATTCCTCAATACTATAGTCTTCTATATTAGCTTGATCTATATGAAAAGGAATTTTTGGCCCTTCCCCAATTTTTTGATCTGATGAAGCTGAGGATTTGCCACATGAAAAAAATAGCAAAGGTAAAGAGGTAATAATTACAATATAGAAAATATTTTTATGCATTTCTTATAACTTTTTTTGGCGCCCCCATACCGTCTTCTATTATACCAACTGCAATTAAATTGTTGCTGCTATCTAGAAAAGCTAATTTATCCTTTTCTTTATATCCCATATTCATTTTTATTGGAGTTCCGGTCAATATTTTTTTTAATTCAAAGTCATCAATATTTATCATTTTAAATCCACCAAGCACTTCTTGAGAGGGAATGATCAAATCTTTAAAAAGATTATCAGCTAATTTATTTTTCGCAGTTTCTATATCTACAGAAGAATCAATAGAAAAGGCACCAGATAGCGTTCTTCTTAAATCTACCATATGAGATAAGGAATTTAATTTTTTACCTATATCATCTATTAAACTCCTGACATAAAATCCTTTTCCACATAAAATTTTAATTTGGAATAAAGGGGGAGAAAAATCAATCAATTCTGCAGAAAATAATTCAACTTTTCTTATTTTTGGCTTAATATCAATTCCTTTTCTTGCAAGATTGTACATCCTTTCACCATCGATTCTCAATGCACTATAAATTGGAGCTTTCTGTTCTTTTTCTCCTACAAAAGAACTTAATACTTTTATAAAATCTTCTTCGCTAATATGATCAAATTTAGCCTTTCCAGTAACTTTTCCTTCTGAGTCATATGTATCAGTTTCTTCTCCAAGTATTCCTTTAGCAATATATTCTTTTTTATTAGAGTTAATCTCCTCTGACAATCTATTCGCAAAGCCTACGCTAACTGGCAAAACTCCTGAAGCTATTGGATCTAAAGTACCTATAAAACCCAATTTTGAATTATTTAAATAAGGTTTTAATTCTCTGATAACTGAATAAGACGTAAGCCCAACAGGCTTGTCAATATTTATAAATCCATTCAGCAAATTCTTTATTCTTGCACTGAAGAAATATTTGCTTGATCAATTAATCTCTGTATTCTTTCGGCTTTTTCAATTGTTTCATCTAATATAAATATCAACTCTGGGACCTTCCTTAATTTTATAAAATCTGAAATTGAATTCTTTATATTACTCTTATTATTTTCCAGATTATCTCTAACTGAGTTCTTTAATTCATTGTCAGCCATCACAGATAAATATACTCTTGCCTGAGATAAATCTGGACTAATATCAACTTCGGCCACAGAAACTAAAACTTTAAAGTCGAAATTTAATCTAATTATTTCGCTCAATGCTTTCTTAAGTGTGTTGCCAACTTTTTCTGACCTTCTGCTCATCAGTCATTAATTAGTAACTATCTCAAAACACTCAACTAAATCACCAATTTCATACTTATTAAATCCATCCAAAGTAATACCGCCTTCCATTCCGGATTTTACCTCTCTCACATTTTCTTTAAGGTGCCTTAAAGATGAAATTGAACCTTGATGAATTAGTTCATCTTTTCTTGTAATTTTCACAAGACCATTTCTCTTTATTACCCCCTCTACAACTCTAAAGCCACCAGCAACTTTGGTCTTGCCAACTGAGAATGTATCTAAAATTTCTGCAATTCCATGAACTTTTTCTTCAGTTTCACTTTTCTTATTCTGCAGAATCATTTCAGTTAAATCATCAATCATTTCATACACGATGTTGTAATTTTTTATCACAATATCATTTGCTCTTGCTTGCCTTATAGCTCCTTGCTCAATCTGACTTTGGAATCCAATTACTACCGCATCTGCAGCATAAGCTAGCATCACATCATTTTCATTTACAGATCCAGAAGATGCATGGGTTATTTCAATTGCAACATCTTCATTTCTCAAAGTTTCTAGCACCTTTTTCACTGCATCAACAGATCCATCAGTCCCACATTTAATTATTATTCTAAATTTATTTTCGTCATCTTCATTTTCAGTATCTCTAATTATTGATTTAACCTGATCTTTTGTTGTATTCAATGATTTATGATATTTTTTTGCTTCTTTGTCAGATTTAAATATTTTAAATTCATCTCCAGCCTTAGGAACTGAACTAAGTCCTAGTACTTGCGCAGGAGCTCCGGGCGAAACATTCTTTACTAATCTACTGAAACCATCAGTAAGGCTTTTTATTTTACCAATTATATCGCCAGCAACAATATAGTCTCCAACGCTTACAGAGCCCTCTTTAACCAGAATAGTTCCTAAAGATCCTTTTAATTTATCTAAAAATCCTTCCAAAACATATCCTTGCCCTAGTACATTTTTCGGAACTTTTAATTCAAGTATTTGGCCCAATAAAACAATAGACTCTAGAAGGTCATCTACACCTTTAGAGGTAGTTGCAGATGTTTCGACACACATAATTTCACCACCATAATCTTCTGGAATAATGTCATGTTCTACTAATTGCGTTTTAACTTTATTTACATCTGCATTTGGCAAATCACACTTGTTGATAGCAACAATCAAGGGTGTTCCTGCAGATTTAATATGATCGATTGCTTCAACTGTCTGCCTCATTACTCCATCATCAGCTGCTACAACTAGTACAGCAATATCGGTTATCTGAGCTCCTCTGGCTCTCATAGATGTAAAAGCTTCATGACCAGGCGTATCTATAAACGTAATTTTTTCATTTGAATGAGTTATTTGATAAGCCCCGATACTTTGTGTAATACCTCCAAATTCTGAGTCTGCTATTCTTGAACCCCTAATTACATCCAAAATTGAAGTCTTGCCATGATCAACATGCCCTAAAATAGTAATTACCGGAGATCTTAATGTAACTTCAGAATCAGGAACACTTGAAAGGTCTAATTCTGATTTTAAAGATTTCTTCTATTCAGCCTTAGGTTTTAAAACTTTAAATCCAAATTCATGAGCGACTAAAACAGCAGATTCAAATTCAATGATTTCATTAATATTAGCCATTATACCGTGCCGCATGAGCTCTTTAATTATCTCTGCAGGAGATATATCCATTATCTCAGATAGATCACCCGCCGTAAGCTGCTTAGGTAAATCTAAAAGTTTTTCTTCTTCAGAAATTAAATTATTTTGATTTTCAGACATCTACTACTAAAATTAGCTCTTAAGATCTTCTATATCTTCAGCAAATCTTATTACACCTTTCTTTGATTTTTTATTTTTCTTTTTAACGATTGAATCTATGTTCCAAATGTCATCTTCTTTTACTTCTTCTGACTTATCTTTTTCCTCTGATTCAGGCTCATTTACTTGATTTACTGAACTAGAGGATTCAACTATCTCAACGATATCTTCCGGAGAAAACACTTCATTTTCATTAACAATTTTTTCTGCCAATTCTTCGACTTTTGCTCTCTCTTTCTCATCAACAGCTTCAAGTTTGCTGCTTGAAGCTGCAGGTATTTGAGACCTAACTTCCTCAAGTCTTTTTTTAGTCATTCCTGAAATCTTCAATAGATCTTCATCATTCATTTTTTTTATTTGATTTGCTGTTGAAATTCTTGCTACCTTCAATATTTCTTCAGTATTAAGGTCAATTCCTTTTTTTGAAAGCTCTGTGATAGCAGTATTTTCACTGACTTCCTTTTTAGAAGAATCAGATTGTATATCCACTTTCCACCCACATAATTTAGCGGCTAATCTAACATTCTGACCATCTTTTCCAATAGCCAAAGAAAGTTGGTTTTCAGGAACCACGACTTGGGCCGACTTATCTGAAGCGTTAAGTTTAACTGCCTCAACATCGGAGGGACTAAGAGATTTAATAATAAACTCTACAGGATCCTCGCTCCATTCAATAACATCAATTTTTTCGCCCAATAATTCATTTACTACATTCTGAATCCTGAGTCCTCTTAATCCTACACAAGCACCTACAGCATCAATGTTTTCCTGATTGGAATTAACGGCTATCTTACTTCTTGATCCAGCTTCTCTAACTATATTTTTTATTTCAATAATGCCGGTATTAATCTCAGGTACCTCAATCTCAAAAAGACCTTTTAATAAATCAATATTAGATCTAGAAACTATTACTTCAGGACCCCGCCTCTCTTGATCGAGCTTTGAGATAATAAATTTTAGTTGTTGACCTACTCTATATTTTTCAGCAGCAACCTGTTCCTGCAAAGGCATCACAGCTTCTCCTCTTCCCAAGGAAACTATCACATCCCTTCCTTCTATTCTTTGGACAGTACCTGTCATAACTTCACCTATTCTGTCAGAATATTCATCTGCAACTAACTGTCTTTCAGCTTCTCTTAATTTTTGAAGCAACAATTGTCTAGAAGTTTGAGCGGTAATTCTTCCTGGATCGGGCTCAATATAGCCAGTAGTAATCTCTTCTCCAATAGTTATATCTGGGTAATGACTTTGAGCCTGTGATAAAGAAATTTCAATACCTTCATCTTCAACCTCATCAACAACTATTTTTATTGTCCTTACAACTGTGTCACCAGTATCTGGATTCAAGTCAACTCTAACTTCCTGCCCATTAGCATCTTTTTTATATGAATGTTCTAAAGCAAACTGAATTGCTGACATTACGACGCTCTGAGGCAAGCTCCTGTCATGAGCAAGTGCGGTTAACGCCAACATCATTTCATTTTTCAACTTAATTATCCTTTACTGACTGTTCATTATCATTGAACAAAAAAAAGTGGGCTCAGCCCACTTCTACGTCACAATCTATATATTTTATTGTATTTTACATCACGAAAATAATTATTAAAAGGCAAGATTAAAATTCTACAAGATATTGACTAATTCTTTAGCTAAATTTTCAATTTTTATCATCCTAAAGTTTTCTTCCCCTCTTTCTAATATTTCTGCTTCAGAATTTTCTAAAGATCTTTTACTGATTACGATCCTTACAGGAACTCCTGATAATTCATAATCATTGAATTTAACTCCTGGACCTTCATCTCTATCATCAAACAAAACATCATAGCCAGAATTAATTAAATCAGAATAAATCCTATCAGAAACTTCTTTAACTCCAGGGCTATCAGAATTCAAATTTGCAATATATATTTGAAAAGGAGATATATTTTTATTTAGAATTAATTCTTTTTCGCTTGAATTTGCTTCAATTACTGCTGCAAGCAATCTTCCCACACCAATACCATAACAACCCATTTCAACACTTCTTTGTTTACCTTCTTTGTTTAAGAAATTTAATCCCATCTTGGCGCTATATGTATTTCCTAGCTTAAATATGTGGCCTACTTCAATTCCTTTATACTCATTCATTCCTTCACATCTAGTCTCATCACAATCAACTGAAAGATATCCTTTTTTGGCTTTAGCTATATCAATATGGGATTTAATATTGAATTCTTCTTTAGGCACAATACCAGATAAGTGAATATCCTCTTTATTTGCTCCGAGTATATAATCAGCTTCTAAATTAATTGAATCATCTAGGATCAAATCTAAGTCATTTCCAATTGGAGATATAAAACCCGGAGCTAAACCCAAATCAATTACTTCATCATTGCTTGCCAATCGCACATCATCTCCTAATAAGTTCTTTAATTTCGTCTCATTCACTTCTAGGTCTCCAGATAAAGAAACTAAAACTGGTTTTTTTGCAGAAAAATAAACCATGGTCTTTATAAAATTGCATGAATCCAAATTAAAGAAATTGGACAAATCTTTTATAGATTTAATGTTAGGAGTTTCTACTTCAGATTTTTCAATAGGCTCATTACTGGCATCTTTAGTTATTTTTTTAAATTCAGCTTTTTCCTCATTAGCAGCATATAAACATATATCACACTTAAGGATTGTATCCTCTCCGCTTTCTGCTACTGAAATAAATTCAGATGATACTTTTCCTCCTATTGCTCCACTATCAGCAGCAACTTTTATAACGTCAATTCCGCATCTATTAAAAATATTAAAATATGCATCAGAAAATTTTTCATAAATTTCATCTAAGCTCTTCTGGTCTGAATGAAAACTATAAGCATCTTTCATCTCAAACTCTCTAACTCTTAAGAGTCCGCCTCGAGGCCTAGTCTCATCTCTAAATTTAGTTTGTATATGAAAAAGAGAAAAAGGCATGTCTCTATAACTTTTAACTTCGCTTCTGACCAAGGATATTACTGACTCTTCATGAGTAGGAGCAATTATCATAATTTTATCTCTTCTGTCTTTAAATCTAGCCAAGGGAGGAATAAAAGAATTTATTCGGCCACTTTCTTCCCATATATCAGAAGGCTGAATCACTGGAAAGTTTGCCTCGTGACAATCAATGGAATTCATTTCAGATCTAATTATATTTTTAATTTTTTCAATCACTCTCCAGCCAATAGGAGTGAAACTAAATATTCCGGCGCCTAACTGGCTAATATAGCCCGCTCTGATTAATAACTTATGGCTAAGCATTTCTGATTCTTCAGAAACATTTCTTGAAGTAGACCAATAATATTTTGAAAGTTTAATTTTTCCTCCTATGCAATTTTCTAGTTACTCCACCTTTTTTTAACGTAATTTTCTACCATAGACATAAACTCTTTAGCAATACTATCACCTTCTAAAACCCCAACTTTATCACCATCTATAAATATTGGAGCCTTAGGCGATTCTCCAGATCCAGGCAATGATATGCCAATATCTGCACTCTTTGATTCTCCTGGACCATTAACTACACAACCCATAACTGCCACTTTAAGGTCAGAAGATCCTGGATATTTCTCATTCCATTCTTTTGAATTACTTTCAAGATATTCTTGAATCTCTTCACTTAATTCTCGAAAAAATGTAGATGTTGTTCTGCCACAACCAGGACATGAAGTCACAGAAGGCCTAAAATTTCTAATCCCAACTGACTGAAGAATTTCCTGACTTAACTTAACTTCTTTTGTTCTATCACCTCCTACCTCAGGAGTTAGGCTACAACGAATTGTATCTCCAATACCATCAAGTAATAGGTTACCTAAAGCAATAGAAGTTGAAGATATACCTTTGGTCCCCATGCCAGCCTCGGTTAAACCAAGGTGAAGAGGGAAGTTACATTTTGCAGCTAAATCCCTGTATACAAAAATCATTTGCCTGACTCTAGAAACCTTGCATGAAATAATAATCTTATTTTCTTCTAGTCCTAGCCTAGTTGCCTTATCTGCGCTAATTAAGGCACTTTCCACAAGCGCTTCTCTTTCAACTGACTCAGAGTCCTCTGGAATTGCTTTTTTAGCGTTACTTTCCATTTTAGAATTTAAAAGCTCTGGATCTAAGCTTCCAGCATTCACGCCTATTCTTACAGGCTTATCAAATTCTCTAGCAACTTTTATAAACATTTCAAAATTTTCATCCCTCCTATTACCTCTGCCTACATTTCCAGGATTGATTCTATATTTATCCAGATTTTCTGCGCATGATTTATGAGAAGACAAAAGTCTATGGCCTATAAAATGGAAGTCCCCAATTATAGGAACATTACAACCTAAATCATCAAGTCTTTTCTTAATTTCTGGAATTGCTTTTGCAGAATTATCATTGTTGACAGTCAGCCTAACCAATTCACTACCTGCATCATGTAAAGCCTTTACTTGCGAAACAGTTGATGCGATATCTGAAGTATCAGTATCAGTCATAGATTGCACTACAATTTGTGAATTACCACCAATGGGAACATTTCCCACATTAACTAAATTACTTTTTCTTCTTTGAATTTTCACTTAAAATATTATATTCCTATGAACATTAGCCTACAACATTTATTCCTTGATAGATTCTAATTATATCTTGGGCAGTTATTATGAATAAAAGAGTAAGCATAAAAATGAATCCTAGGCCATGAACTAATCTTTCTTTGTCAGGAGAAACTTTTTTTCCTCTTCTTAAAATTTCTATTAATACGAATAAAATTCTTCCTCCATCAAGAGCAGGTATAGGCAATAAATTTATTACGGCTAAACTCAAACTTAATATTGAAGTTAGCTCAATAAAAATCATAATTTTATCTCTGAGCTTAATTTCAGCAACAGCTATTTCGCCAGTAATTTGACTAATACCAACAGGACCTACAGCACTTGGACCTGAAAATTGTGGATTAGTACTTCCAACAATCATAGCTTTTATGCTGTTTATTGATAAATCAAAAAGCTGAATAACACTAAAAACAGATTCTTTTATTGAGCCAATAATGCCATAATTAGGATCTATTCTAGTGTAATTACTAGAATAGATAGAGATTCCCAAAGCACCTTGTCCTTCAGGAGGGTTCCATCTAGGCTTTGACGAAAAAGACTTTATGTCTCCGTTATAATAAAATTTTTCCTCCCAGGAATCCGAAAAAACATTAGGTATTCCTCTCTCAATTTCAATCTCTATGTCTTCGCCTAAAGATGAAGTTATATTTTTTTGCAACGAGCTCATATCATTTATAGATCTTCCATTTACAGAAAGAATTTTATCTCCGGACCTCAATCCAGAATTATATGCCGGAGAATCTTGAATAACATCCATGATTATCAAATCTGATTTTTGAATCTGGCCAGGCAATAAAAATGCAATAAAAAATAATACAAAAGGTAACAAAAAATTAATTAAGACTCCTGAAATTAATACAACTAATCTCTGATACGGCTTCTTTACATAAAAACTCTCAGGGTGGTCAGAATCTTCTTCTCCAAAAGGCCTTACAAATCCACCGAGAGGCAATAAATTAAATGACCATTGCATCTCTTTAAAATAAATTTTTCCATCTTCATAGTAATGAGAAGATATTTCTATTACATCTTTTATAAGATTCGAAGAAATTTCTTTTTTAGAGTCAAATATATCTTCAACTGATAACTGATTATAAGTTAGTTTAGTTTTCACAAATAAAGATTTTTTTGGAGTAAAATTCTTATATTTTTCTAGTAGCTTTTTATTAATAAATAAAGAATTTTTACCAGACCATAAAGAAAATAGTTTTGGAGGAAATCCAAAACCAAATTCTAGCACCTTAATCTTAAAAAACTTAGCTGAAAAATAATGCCCAAATTCATGAAAAATTATTAGAGGCAGCAAAACTAAAATAAAGCTTACAATGCTTGCAATAACTGTCATTCTGTTTCCTCTAAAGTGTTCAAGTAAGATCTTTGTACAGTCTCTTTAATGGTTTCTAAATTATACTCTTTTGCAAAATCAAATTTACTGTAAGCTCTCTCCATGATATCTAGCATTCCTGTATAACTAATTTTCTTTTTTAAGAACATTTCTACAGCTGCCTGATCTGATCCTACTAAAAATGATGGAGCCAATTTTGATGAATTCAGTAACTTCATTCCAAAATTAAACCAACTAAGTTTCTCATCAGGAAAAGATTCAAATGACAGGCTTGATATTGTTTTAAAATCTATTTTTTTAATTTTAGAACTCGAGAACCTGTCAGGATAATAAAGTCCATACAATATTGGAATTTTCATGTCAGGATATGATATTACTGCTAATATATTCCCATCTTGAAATTCAGCCAAGCCATGAATCAAGCTCTGTCTGTGAAATAATACATCTACTTTGTCGAGTGGCAATGAGAAAAGATTAGATGCTTCCTGCACTTCGAATACCTTGTTTATTAATGTGGAGGAATCAACAGTAATTTTTTTTCCCATTTTCCAAGTCGGATGATTCAACACATCTTTGACAGTAATTTTTTTTAACTCTTCAGGCGAATGGTCTCTTAAAGCGCCTCCGGAAGCTGTCAGAATCACTCTATCAATAGATCCGTGATCTTCATTCTTTATACATTGCCATATTGCAGAGTGCTCACTATCTAGCGGAATTATTTCTGCATTATTATTTTGAGATAACTCAACGAGTATATCTCCTCCTGCAACCAAACTTTCTTTATTGGCTATTAGTATTTTCCTGCCCTGCTTAATAGAGGAAATTGTAGGGTCAATTCCTTCAATTCCTGACAAAGCAATAATGATAAGATCTGATTCATCATATTTTAGTACTTCATCATAACTACTAAGTCTTTTGCCATATGAATATTCGGTATCACTATTAGAATAATAATATTCTGGCTTGAATTTATTTATATACTCCTCTAATTTTTTTTCATTATTTCCTGCAGTAAGGGTAATTATCTCAAACTCAACCAGATTCTCTTCTATTAACTCTAAACATTGAGCCCCAACAGATCCTGTAGCACCAAGAATAGAAACTTTTTTTTTCATAATATTGCCTTTACTAATGATAATAAGGTTAGAGTTATAACTATTGAGTCTAGCCTGTCAAGAATTCCACCATGACCGGGCAGAATTGATCCAAAATCTTTTACTCCAAAATTCCTTTTAATTCCTGAAGCATAAAGATCCCCAATAATTGCAAAAAAGGGTAGAGAGAACGCTAAAATAAAATTTAAATAAAATCCAGTTATAGGACTATTGAATAAGAAGTTAATAAATAGGAAAAATAAAATTCCTGCAACGTATCCTGCGGCATATCCTTCAAGGCTTTTATTAGGACTTAATTTTGAAAGCAAATTAATTTTGTGCCTACCGAATTTAGACCCAATTAAATAGGATGTAGAATCAACAACAAATACTGTCAAGACCGGAATAATTATCCATTTAAGATCTGAAAATGATTCATATAATAATAATATACAAGAAACTCCTGTTATGAAAAATAATGCAGACGATTCTCTTAATAGAAATTCTACAGTTGCTCTACCCTCTAGATAAGAAAATTGAGTCCTGCCAGTTATTTCCTTATCCTTATTTATTATTCCAGCAGTTATTAATAAAATTCCAATAACAAGTGAAAGAAAATGCAGTATTGAATTAATAATTACTGAATAATCGACCCATCCAATTAAAATTAAATAAAGGGGGATAAATAAAATAAAATATACTAATATTCTAAAATTTCTTCTTTCATTTGTAAGCAAAAGGTTAGTCTCTGCAACAATAAAAAATATCAATGTTAGGACTAATAAGAAAGTAAAGATGCTTGATGCTAAAGATAAAAGCAATATTGGCGTTAATATTAATGCTGTCTTTATTCTTTTATTCATAGAAAGTTAATCTACCCCAAATCTTCTTTTCCTTTTAGAAAATTCAATTAAAGCCTTAGAAAATTCTAAAACATCAAAATCAGGCCATAAAGCATTGCTGGTAAAAAATTCACTATAAGCGGTCTGCCAAATCAAGAAGTTACTAAGCCTATATTCCCCTCCAGTCCTAATAACTAAATCAGGATCTGGCACTCCATTATTAAGAAATTTATTAAATAAATCTTCATTAATTTTTTCAGAATTAATTTTACTATCTATGATTTTCTTTGTAGTTTCTATAATCTCCCTTCTTCCTCCATAATCAAATGCAATGATCAGATTAATGCTTTTATTATTCTCAGTTTTTTTTACTGCTTCTAATATATTTTCCTTAGTTTTATTGTCTAGTCTTTTTGTGCTGCCTTTTATCAAGATCTTTACGCCTAATTTATGAAGATTAGAAAAGTTCTCTGCTAAAGACTCTGACAGCAAAGTTTTAGTGATATAGTTAACTTCTTTCTCAGGCCTATCCCAGTTTTCTGTAGAAAATGTAAATAATGTTAAGAATTTAATATCTAACAATTCCATAAATTTTACTATCGACTCAATATTTTTAGTGCCTGCCTTATGACCGGAAAAAACTGGAATTTTTTTCTTAGCCGCCCATCTTCTATTTCCATCCATAATTATGGCAATATGTGAAGGCATTAAAGAGGAATTTTCTTCAAATGAATCTAGGACAATAGATTCAAAACTTTTATCGGACTCTTTACCCAAAAGGCTTCAAACTTCCATCAACTCGTTTTCTTTTTCTTGTGAGATATTAGCAATAAGACCAATATTGTCATCAGTGATTTTCTGTATTTCTGACTGAAGCCTTCTACTATCATCTTGTGAAATTTCACCTGATTTTTCAAGTAATTTTATCTCATCCATTCCATTTCTTCTGACATTTCTTATTGATATTTTTGTGTCTTCTGATTTCTTTTTTAATGACTTCACCAGCTCCAATCTTCTTTCCTCATTTAAAGGGGGAACGACAAGCCTGATTGTATCTCCTTCTATTCCAGGATTAATACCTAAATCAGACGATTCTATATCTTTAGCAATAGAAGTAACTGCAGATTTATCCCATAACTGAATCAGTATCATGGAGCCACCAGAAACACTTATTTGACCTAGCTCAGATAGTTTCATTTGTGTTCCGTGATAATCCACCATTAGGCCAGAAACTAAACCTGAATGAGCCCTGTTTGTTCTCATTCCTGAAATATCTTCCTTGAAATATTCAATTGTATTAGTCATTTTAGACTTAACGTCTAATATTAATGCTTCACTCATTTTAGGTATCCTGAGTAATTAATGTTCCTAAATTTTCTCCATCTAGGATACCTGATAAGGCTCCTTTGTTAAAAATATTAAATACACTTATGGGCATATTATTATCCATGCACATTGATAATGCAGTGCTATCTAAAGCCTTAATTTGCCTTGAAAGAGCATCGATATGAGTGATTTTATTAATCTTTTCTGCAGAAGGATTAATTTTTGGGTCAGAATCATATATCCCATCAACATCATTCTTTGACATCATTAATATGTCAGCAGAAATTTCCAATGCTCTTAGAGCGGCGGCTGTATCGGTTGTCATATAAGGATTTCCACTACCTCCTACCAAAATCACAATTCTGCCTTTATCTAAATGTCGCAATGCTCTTCTCCTAATAAACAATTCTGCAACAGAAGGGTTAGAGAGCGCAGACATAGTTCTTACAGGTATATTCATATTTTCTAAAGCATCTTGAAGGGCTAACCCATTAATCATTGTTGCAAGCATTCCTGCTGAATCTGCAACTGACCTGTCCATCCCTAATTTCTCATAATCTGCACCTCTCCAAATATTACCGCCACCAACGACCATTGCGATCCTCAAATCATTAAATTTATCTTTCACGTCAGAAATTTCTTTAGATAGATATTCCAATACATCAGTATCTATACCAAATTTTCTTTCACCAATAAGCGCTTCCCCGCTAAGCTTTAAAAGTATCGTGCGCGGTGCCATAAGATTTAGATATTAAGAAAGGTCAAATTTAGTTATTCTAGAAATATTTATGTTTTCTCCAACTTTAGAAATCATAGATTTGATCATATCCTCAATTGTAATAGAAGAGTCTTTAATAAATGCTTGAGACATTAATATTTCTTCATCAGAAGCTTTGTCTGCTCCTTCTTCATCTTTAGATATAAATAAGGGTCCCATGGCGGCTATCTGCATTGCAAGATCCTTTGCTAAATTTATAAAGTCATCAGTCCTGGCTACGAAATCTGTCTCGCATTTCAATTCTACTAATGCGCCTATCTTGTTTCCTGCGTGGATATAACTTTGTATTGCACCCTGAGAAGTATCTCTTCCAGTTTTTTTTAAAGCGTTAGCAAGGCCTTGTTCTTTTAATATTTCCTCTGCTTTATTTGAATCTCCACCTGATTCATCAAGTGCTTTTTTCACAGCCATAACACCAGCGCCTGTTTTTTGCCTAAGTTCTTTTACTACATTCAAATCAACGCTCATATTTTACTCCTTGTCGTTTTTTGAGGCTTCTTTTAGCTGTGATTCTTTTGCCTTCTTTATTTCCTCTTCTTGGATCTGAGCATATTTCTCTTTGCCTTCTAAAACTGCATCTGCAATCAACTTGGTTATTATACTTATTGATCTAAGTGCATCATCATTGCCTGGAATAGGAACATTAATTTTGTTAGGGTCACTATTTGTATCAACAATAGCAACAATAGGAATTCCTAATTTATTAGCTTCATTGACAGCATTAAATTCCATCTCTGTATCAATTAAAAACATCAATTGGGGAACTTTCTCGATTCCAACGATTCCTCCAAAAAATTTCTTAAGTTTCTTTGCCTTAGTAGCAAAAACCTGAAGTTCTCTCTTAGTATTAGTCTTATCGTTTTGATCTGCGGCTATAGCCTCAAGATTTTTTAGAGTATCAACTCTTGATTTCATAGTTTCAAAATTTGTTAGCATTCCGCCTAACCATCTTTGATTAACATAAAAACTTTCACATCTCTCTGCCTCCCTCTGAATAGCCGACCTTGCCTGAAGCTTTGTGCCTACAAAGATGCACTCTCCACCTTGAGACACAATATCGATAATCAATTTTCTTGCCTCTTCAAGTTGCACAAGGGTTTTTTCAAGATTTATCACATGGGATTTAGATTTCTTAGTAAATATAAATGAGTCCATCTTAGGGTTCCACTTCCTTGTGGGGTGGCCAAAGTGAACTCCAGCCTCGAAAAGTGTCCTTAAATTTATTTCTTTTTCCTCTAGTAATTTATCCATTATTTTCTTCTAAAAACTCCGTTGTGGAGTATAGCACATTAAAATGGATTAAGTACAAGTTTTTTTTATACTGTCGTTAAGTTGAATTACTTCTAGTAACATTGAGGTGTGAAAATAATAATAAAAAATAATTTAGTAGTCACTTCTTTTATTACTATAATAATTGGATTTCTAGCGTTTTATACTGATATTTTCACCAATACTTATATTAAACAGGTATTAAGAATTTCAAGTCAAGGTTCTAACGTCATCTCGAATACCTTAGATATATTTGATCTTGGCTATTCTTTTGCTGCTGGGGTACTAGCAGCTATCAATCCATGCGGGATAGTAATGTTACCCGCCTATCTCGGTCTATATGTATATAACAGCTCTGATTCTACTGGCATAGCAACTCCAAAAAAGGTTGTCAACTCATTGAGTATAATTTTATTCGTTGGGTTAGGCTTCGTGGCATTATTTTCATTAGCAGCAATCATAGTTTCATTAAGTTCTGAGTTAATTGGAGACCTAATACCATTCTTATCAATACTCCTATCCTTACTTATTCTTTATTTTGGAATTGGCGAATTAAAAGGGGAGAAAATTTTTAGTAGCAAAATATCATCCTTAAGTTCAAGAATTGGGAATCCTAAAAATGCTAATCCCATCGGATTTATACTTTTTGGAGTAAGTTATGGGCTGGCTTCTGTAGGTTGTGCTCTTCCAATATTTATTTCTGTTGTAACAAGATCTATTAATTCGCCAAATAGCCAGAAAATTTTTATAGATTTTATTTCTTATTCTTTAGGAATGATATCTGTCATAACTGTTTTAACTGCCGCAACTTTTATATCAATAAATAGCACAAAAAGAATAAACGGATTTTTCAGAAGATGGTCCTCTCTAATATTTGGAATATTCTTAACTTTTGCAGGAATATTCATGCTGAGCTATTGGATATATGATTTAAAAATAATATTTAGTTAAACACAACGATTAACTAGATTTCCAATTCCTTCAATTTCAATCTCGACTAAGTCGCCAGGACTAATCTGCCCAGCAGTACCAGATGTTCCAGTAAAAATACAATCGCCAGGAAATAGGGTTACATATTTTGTTATAAATTCGATTGTCTTTGGTATAGACCAAATCATTTCACTAGTATTACAGCTCTGCACAATATTGCCATTCACCTTGCCTGTGATTTGGAGATTTTCTGGATTTATATTAGTTTCTATACAAGGTCCGATTGGAGAAAAGGAATCTGATGATTTAGCTCTCCACCAGCTCTTATCTCCTTTTTGCCAATCCCTTGCACTAACATCATTTCCGCAAGTATAACCAAAAATATGATCATAAGCTTTATCTTGAGAAACATTTTTAGCAAGCTTTCCTATTACTACAACCAGTTCAGATTCAGCATCTACTTTTTCAGAATCCTTGGGGATTATTATTTCGTCATTATGCGCCGCTATAGATGAGATAGTTTTAAAAAACGGTTCAGGTTGTTTTGGAGGTTCTTCTCCTTGCAAATGGGAACCATAATTTTTTGCTAACGCAAGCATGCTTGATGGTGTTACAGGAGGTAAAATTTTTAGTTCAGAAATATCATAAAAATTACCTGTTCGATCATATTTTTCAGTAAAAATATCACCTTTAATCTCTTCAATTTTTTCTCCATTAATTATACCAATGAATTTTGAGCCAGATTTTTCAAATGAGCCAAATTTCAATGTAACCTCCATTTATAATTACGATTTAAAGAATATAGTCTATCATTGTATAAAACTAAAATAATTTTACTTAAAAATTGCTTTTATCCGCTATAAAAATTAATAAAAGTTACCAGGATAATAATGTAATCCTGAATGCCAGCTTAAGCATGGAGCATGGAGATAGTATTTGCATTTTGGGAGAAAATGGATCTGGGAAATCTACTCTGCTAAGAATCTTTAGTGGTCTTTTAAAGCCTGACAAAGGCACAGTAAAAGTTTTAGATAAAGACCCTTATAAACAGCCAGAAAATCTATTCATTAAGCAAAAAATGGGCGTTCTAATGCACTCCAACATGCTTTATCCTCAGTTAACACTAAAAGAGAATTTATCATTTTTTTCAAAGCTGTTGGGGATAATTGAGTATAAAACTAGAGTCAATGAGGTTGCAGATGAATTGAATATCTCAAGATTTCTAAATATTGAAATTTATAAACTTTCTAATGGGAATCAAAGAAAGGCTAGCTTCGCAAAAAGCTTGCTAAATGATCCAGAAATATTAATAGCAGATGAACCTGATGCAAACATTGACAATGACACCATAGAAACATTTTCTAATATATTTTTACAAAGATCTAAGAAATCAAAAGCTAATTTATTCACTAGCCATAATGAAGTTTTTTTTAAAAAATGCTCAAACAGAAAAATGAAACTTAACTCCGGAAGCCTTTCTGAATTATGAAAAATTGGCTCAAAATTCTCCTAATCATCTCAGGCAAAGATATGCTAATTGAATTGAAGTCTAAAGAGATAGTTGTGACTATTACACTTTTTTCTCTACTTGTAGTATCAATATTTGCAGTAACTTCATCAAATCCTTCAAATCTATCTGCAGAGATAGGGTCAGGAATAATTTGGGCATCAATTGTTTTTTCTGGTTCTATAGCAATGTCTAAATTCTTCTCTCACGAAGAGAAGAATGAGACATTAAATGCTGTATTGCTAATGCCTGTACCTATTGAGCTTATATTCTTCGGTAAAATATTGTCTTTATTTTTATTCCTTACCATATCTGAATGTCTAATCATTACTGCCTTTTCAATATTGTTTAACTCAAATCCTCTATCCATATATATATTGATCGCCATTCCTGTTTTTAACCTAGGATTTAGCTGCGTAGTAACTTTCTTTGGAATAATTTCATCAAAATCTAGATCCAATGAAATTCTGCTTACTCTGCTTCTTATACCAATAATAATTCCTCTAATTATGTTTGCTACAGAATTAACTAGGGCAGGCCTGGAAGGAATTGCTTCACAAAATTTTAACTTATGGTTAAGCCTAGGGATTCTTTTTGATATAGTATTTCTAGTTGTTTTAACTTTTCTATTTGGAAAAATAATTGAACAATGATATATCTTTATCATGCATCATAAAACTACAAACAATTAATTAATATTATAATGCTTAGAAACTTATATTTAATAATATCTGGTGCTGCCCTCCTTCTTTCTGTATGGATGATATTTATATGGGTCCCAACTGAAGTTAACCAAGGCTTGATTCAAAGAATTCTTTATATTCATGTCCCTTTTGCGTGGGCTTCAATGGTGGCAATAATTGCAGTAGCTATTACTAGCCTAATGTTTCTAATAACAAAAAAGATACATTGGGATAATCTTGCGCAGTCATTGGCTGAGGTAGGCGTCGTATCTGCAGTAGTAATGCTTTTTTCTGGAATAGTTTGGGCGAAACCAGTATGGGGCATTTGGTGGACAGGCGAAGCAAAACTAACTACCGCATTAATTTTATTTCTAATATATTGTGCATATCTTGTATTTAGAAACTATTTCCCGCCAGGAGGCGCACGAAATAGAATTGCTGCAATAATTGCTTTAATAGGTGCAATAGATAGTCCTATAATTTATTATGCGGCTCAAATTTGGCAACAAAATCATCCGCAAGTAGTTGTGGGGCCTCTTGCAACACAAGAATCTAGTCTGAGCTCAGAAATGGTGATTACATTATTGACGTGCGTATTGGCTGTAACCTTAATGTTCATTGGGATAGTTTGGGTTCAATACAAAACAATTTCGAGAAAAGGATTGAAAAATGTATAAATTACTTTGTTTATTGCTTGTTGCTATCTCTATAGGAATGAGTCCAGTCAGTTTAAATGCTGACGACGGGGAGGAAGTTGTATCAGGAGTTATAAGCGAATTAGAGGAAGTTGGCGGAAAGGTCAACTCGATATCTATTCTTACTAATAATGGTGATATAAAAACTTTTTCAATAAACAATGAAAATAATTCAACTAAATACGGACTTGAAAATATTGCTGGGGAAAGATGGACTGGCAACCAATTAGAAAGTGGCGAAGAGGCGCTTGAAAGACTAAAAAAACATCAGTCTAGACTTGCCCCTATAACCATTGTTGCAAAAAAAGATCTTGCCATAGAAATTGTTGACATGGAAAACAGGAATGTAAAAACTAACCTCTCCTACTTATTTGCTTGTTTTGCAGTCGCATGGATTGCATTTTTCACTTACCTTATAATTATCAGTGGGAGATTAAACAAAGCATCCAAATAAATAATGAAAAAAAATATCAAAAAATCAGGAGAATTAACTCAGTCAAGTCCAGCATACATATCCTCAAGATTAAAGATCGCTATAGCTCTTTTATCGATTATAATAGCAGTATCATATCTTGCTATTTCAAGTTTCGGGACCGCAACCACGAAATATATTACTGTTCAGGATGTTCTCAATAAATCAGATAACTCCGACAAGGAAAGTTTAGGAGTAATTGGGAAACTTGTTCCAAATACTTTTCACAGATCTGCTGACGGATTGACAGCTTTCTTTAGTATTACTGATGAAGAATCGTCTGGAGTAATGCCTGTTTCTTATTCAGGAGAGATAGGAGAAATATTCTTTAATGAAAATGCTGAAATAATAATTCAAGGCACCATTGAAAAAGATGGAATCTTTAAAACTACCTCCCTTTCAATCAAATGCCCTTCAAAGTATGTTGATAGATTAGAGGGAAGTAGTGATATTTAATGAATGAATCTGTAATACACAAAGAAGAATATTTCTCTAATCCTGATGTTTGGTCTGCAGGGGGCGTAGTAATCCGAAATAACAACAACAGCTTTGAAGTGCTTATATGTGAAAGATTCTCAGAAAATCTAGTGGCTCTCCCAAAAGGCAAGCCAAATGAAGGCGAGAATGAATCTGAAACAGCTTTAAGAGAGGTTAGAGAAGAGACAGGAATTGTTGTAAATATTATTAAGAAAATCAAAGAAATATTTTACTCATTCCAAGCATCAGAAAGCATCATAAACAAGAGGGTGTCTTTTTTTCTGATGGAGAAAGCAGGAGGCAATATTCTGGACCATGATGATGAATTTGATAAAGTATATTGGGAACGAATAGATTCTGCTTTGAAAAAATTAACTTTTCAAGGGGAGAAAGATGTACTGGAAGAAGCTATTAAATTGGTCAAAAGCGTCTGATGCTGAAGAGTCAGTAGAAATTAAAGGCTCTAAGATAAATTTGCGCTCCAAAAAAATTGAAGATGCCGAACAAGATTATGAGTGGAGAACTGATCCAGAGCTCTCGGCACTAGATGCAACAGTGCCTATAAATATATCATTAAGAGAATATATTTCTCATTTTAAAGATGAACTTAAGTATCCAGTTCCATGGTCAGTTAAATACGCCATAGAGACCAAAAATGAATATTTAATTGGAAATATAATGTATTACGATATTGATCCAATAGAAAAGGAGGCAGAAATCGGAATTATAATTGGAGATAAGGCATTTTTAAGCAAAGGCTATGGAACTGACGCATTATATACTCTTGCTTCTCATGTATTTAATACAACCAACATTATGTTGTTATACCTTCATACCCTCACAACAAATGAGAGGGCAAGAAAAGCCTTTAAAAAAGTTGGATTCAAAGAAGTTGGGCCTGTCAGAAAAGAAGGAATGAATTTTATTAAGATGGACCTACTGAAAGATGATTGGGAGAAAGTTAATCTTCAAAATAATCACTAAAATCATCCTCATCTATCGAATCTTTGGTGGCTCCAAAATCTTTTAAGTAATTAAAATCGTCGTCGTCTTGGTTTTCTTTGTGAATAGATCCAAAAGCAGGAAGTATCAGTTTAGGTTCATTAATCTCATCGAACTTTATTAGTAGCTCATTCTCATCGTTATCACTATTCATAGAAACGACTATTCCTTTTCCAAATACTTTATGAGTTACTATGTCTGAGACAGAAAAATTTGAATGGTTCACATTCTCCTTCCTGACAGGCTTCGCATAATCTTCCTGCCTAAAATTCTTTTCAGTATAGTTAATCGATCCAAAATCATCATAATCCGCCGTCTTGAGGAGTTCTTTTGGTATCTCAGACAGAAATTGGGAAGGGACCTGACTTTGAGAAAACATGCTCTTTCCCTGATTGTTCCATGTAACTCTGTTAAGGCAGTTCGTGAGATAAAGCCTTTCCTTTGCCCTAGTTATTCCCACATAACACAATCTTCTCTCCTCCTCCATTTCTTGTTGATCATCAATTGACCTTATATGTGGAAGCATGCCCTGCTCAAATCCAATTATAAATACAACTGAATATTCCAGGCCTTTTGCTTGATGTAACGTGATCAAAGTTACCTTTTCAATTTTTGTGTCTGATTCAGAAGAATCATCCGCCTTTGCTAAAAGTGCAAATTTTTGGACAAACTCGACAGTTTTATCAAAAGGATCTGTAATATCCAAAGATATTTCTCTTGCCTTAACCTTTAATTCCTCAATATTCCTGAGCCTATTGTCATAATCAGGATCTTCTTCAAGATAGGTTCCATATCCTGAAGTTTCAATTATTTCTGAAATAAGGCTTTCTGCGCTTAATACTTTTGCTTTATGGCTGAGTCCGCTAATCATTTCAGAAAATTTATCTAATGCTGATTCTGCCCTCTTGTTGATCTTAAAGTCATCCTTCCACGGCTTACTCAGCAAATATCCCAGTATGCTTTCATATTGACTCTGAGACATGAATGCCTGCCTGAAAGATAAGTAGGTTGCATCACTTATGCCTCTTCTGGGCGTATTAATGATTCGAGATAAAGAAATTTCATCGTTGGGATTTATAAGTACAGAAATATACGCAAGCATATCCTTGATCTCTCTTCTCTCCCTAAAACCAAGAGCTCCTATGAGTCTGTAGGGAATTCGTAATTCCTCTAGTTTGTCCTCCATGCTTCTGGACTGCGAATTAACTCTGTACATAACGGCAATCTCTTCAGGTGATATTCCCTTATTGGTCAGGTAGCTCAATTCCCTGGTTACAAATTCTGCCTCGGATGATGGATTTCTGGCGGTTATCAATACTGCGTCGTTTCCGTTCTTGTTTCCGGTCCAAAGCTCCCTTTCAAACCTCTCCGTGTTATTCGAGATCAGTTTATCCGCTACCGCTATGATTGATTTGGTTGACCTGTAGTTCTGGTCAAGCTTGATTATTGAAGAATCGGGAAACAATTTTTCGAAATCCAGCAAATTTCTTGGCTCCGCATTTCTCCAAGAATAAATTGATTGGTCAGGATCACCAACAACAAAAATATTATTGTTTTTTTCGGTTATCTTCTTAGATATTTCTAGCTGTAATTTGTTTGTATCCTGAAACTCATCCACTAAGAGGTATCGGTATCTATCTTCTATCTCTTCTCTGACATCCTCAAAGTTTTCAAGCAATAAAACAACTTTCAAAAGAAGGTCATCGAAATCCAATGAATTGGCTATCTTGAGAGCCTTTTCATACCTATCATAAATTTCATAAATAGTCTGAGAAAACAAAGCTCCATCAGGATCATTCTGTTCTCTCAAAATATATTCCGAAGAAGTTAATTTGTTGTTCTTTGCAACTGAAATCTCAGAAAAAAATGTTGACATCTTAAATGGAAGTTTCTTAGGATCCTTATTCATATCCTTCAAAATTCTCTTGACCAGTCTTAGTTGGTCAGAATCGTCATAGATTGAAAAATTTGGCTCAACATTTATTCTCGTTCCGTATTGGCGAAGGAGGGAAACGCACAGACTGTGAAAAGTGGAAACATTGACTCCGGGTTGATTTGTCAGCGCCATGCATCTATTTCTCATTTCGTCTGCAGCCTTATTTGTAAAAGTAACAGCAAGTATTCTTTCAGGTAAAATTTTATGCTGGCTTATCAGATACGAAACTCTGTTTGCAATAACTCTTGTTTTTCCTGACCCAGGTCCAGCAATAATCATTGCAGGCCCATCCTTATGAACTACTGCAGCTTTTTGAATTTCAGATAGATTGTCTAGTTCTTTTGGCATACAAAATTACCTGTTAATGATTCCTACCTGCTAACGCAAGTTACACGCTAAAGAGTATTAAGATCCATAGCTTTGTCAACGTCACGCTGACTAAGGTTGGCCTTAAAATGACTTAGGCAACTTTCCAGTTTGTCTGCATGATCAAATTTTGACTTAGAAACGATTCCTGAGATCTTGTCGGCCGTCTCATGAGTATTGCATTCAACCAGAATAAGTGGGATTTGAAGTTTCTTGGCTTCATAAGTTACATACTCAATCGGCTCTATTCCTTTGGTCAGTACAATTCCTTTGACGTTTCCTCCTGCCTGCAATGCTCCCAATTGAAGATCCGGCCTGTCCCCTCTTATAAGAGCAAGAACATCTTTCTGGGATTCGTAATACAGAACACTCCAGTCAAGAACAATTCCACCTATCAGCACATTAAGCACTAGCTCGTTTTTCTTGTCGGATTCATAAATATATTTTCCTTTAAGATGCTTCACATACTGATCAACAGTACTTGAAATCATGTGCCTATTCTCAGGAATAACACTCAGAACTCCGCCGCCACTTCCCGATCTCACCGAATCCATTCTGTGCCTTGGAATATTGTTGTATATTATGCCGGCCAGACTCTCCCCAAGCTCGCCTCTTATCTTTTCGGCTCTATCAATCGAGTCGGCAACCAGTAAAATTTTTGAATTGCTGGCCTCCGCAAGTTTTCTGTTGTGACTCATGTCAGTAGAATTTGATTCGGAGACAAGCATTTTTCCGCTAGAATTATTGGATATAACATCTGAAATCTTTCCTATGTCTTTGTCCGAGGTCGCATTCGCGTCGATGGCATCAAGTCCGGATACGACTTCAACTCCGGGCAACTCGAGGGACTCCCTGTCCGACGGAGAAAGGCCATGCAGGGCAGGTATTGCTGAAACAGAAATTCCCTTGGATTTCAGGTACGACGAAACCACAGAGCGAACCATGGTTTTGCCACTATTCGACTTGTCGGATGCTATTATTATTGAAGGCATAAATTAAACTATATATTTTTACATTTCGGTCATCAAGAATATTTTGATACTTGAAAAGAATTGAAACCTAAAATAACATCGTATGATTGCGTGCCTCGGTAGCTCAGTTGGTAGAGCAATGGACTGAAAATCCATGTGTCGGCGGTTCGAGCCCGCCCTGAGGCACCACTTTTCTAAGAGAGGAAATAATGAAAGTACTTGTAACCGGAGGAAGTGGAAGAGCGGGCAAATACGTAATCAGAGAACTTCTGGATAACGGGCACAGCGTAGTAAACGCGGACGTGGTAAACGGCTATCTTGAAGACAGAAATCCTGATCTAAGCTACAAAAGAATAGATTTTACAGACTACGGAGAAACGGTATTTGCTACATCAGGATGTGATGCGATCATACATCTTGCGGCAATACCCAATCCTGGAGTAATTCCAAATCAGGAAGTTTTCAGGGTCAACATGACTTCAACGTTCAACGTTCTAGAGGCTGCCGAGGAAAAGGGAATAGAAAAAATAGTTTTAGCGTCTTCAGTAAATGCATTAGGTGCAGGATGGCCCGCAACTTTATGGGGAGAACCTCCAATTCCACCTGAATATTTTCCCGTGGACGAAAAGCACCCCACCAGAAACAAGGACGTTTACAGCATGACGAAGTGGCTCGGTGAAGAAATGGGCGAGTCCTTTGCGAGAAAGAGGAAGGTCCAGATTTCGAATATGCGATTCCATGCGCTCTGGGACGAGGAGATGGCGAAAAATTACGTGAAGGCCGAAAAGAAAATGGATTTGACCGGACACAACGCTGCGGGATTTTTCGCATGGACAGACAGAAGGGACGCCGCGTCTGCGTGCAGGCTCAGCATAGAGGGAGACTGGACGGGGCACGAGGCCTTCTTCATAAACGGCAAGGATACCGTTCTTGATATACCCACGAAGGAAGCCACCAACGAACTGTTCGCTGAAGTTCCCTACGTAAAGGAAGTGGAGGAATACGGAACCCTGCTGGACATAGACAAGGCGAAGGACATACTGGGCTGGGAGCCTAAATACTCGTGGAGAGATGCTGGCAACTGGTAAAAATAGTTGTTTTCTATTAATAT
>JAAZYI010000019.1 GCA_014239735.1 Dehalococcoidia bacterium | reverse complement strand
TTAATTCAAATGGTTTCTATCTATCAAGATTAAATAAAAAAGAATCTGAGTCAAATAAAAATGTAAATCAATTTAAAGTAGACATGTTTCTTGGGGAAATCAGAAATGATGGAGAGTATGTAAATATAGTTTTAAGAGATCATGAATATCCTGATGGGGATTTAATTAAAATCCAAGTAAACGATGAGGTTGTTATGCCAGCAATTTTATTAACTGAAAAAGCAAAAGGTTTTAAACTTGACTTGAAAAGCGGGTTTAACGTCGTAGATTTTGTTGCATTAAACCAAGGGAGCTCAGGCCCAAATACAGCAGAGATTATTGTCTATGATGACCAAGGCAAACTCGTGGGCACAAATAGATGGAATTTAGCAACAGGTGTAAAAGCGACGTATATTATTTATAAGAATTAGCTATATACCTCTAACATTGCAGAAGTAAACTTATCAACTTCTTGACTAGTCCCGGTACTAATTCTACACCAATCATAGAATGGTGGAAATGCTCTTCCTATTCTAACTCCTTTATCTAACATTTCTTTAGATAAATCATCAATATGTTTTTGAGATTCAAAAAAGACAAAATTTGTACTCGATTTGACATACTTAAGATCTAAATGATCTAATAACTTATATATTTTATCTTTTTCCTGGCTTGCTTTTTTTAAAGAGAAAGAATAAAAGTCTTTATCCTTTAATGCTTCCGAAGCTGCTGCAACAGCAAGGACATTTGTCTGTGCCATAATCTTATTTCTTCCATAAGGTGAATATTCACCAAATAACTTATCTGCTAAATCTGGTTTCAACACTAAATATCCTATTCTCAAGCCAGCCATACCATAGACCTTAGAAAAGGTCCTTGATACAATCACATTTTTACCTTCTCTGACTAAGTAATCCATTGATGGATATTCTGGTTCTTCTATATAATCATAATATGCTTCGTCGCAGAATACTATTGTTTTTTCTGACGCTCTTTCACAAAAGTCACTTAATGATGATTTTTCTAATAGTGTGCCTGTTGGATTATTTGGGTTTGCTATAAAAACCATCTTTGTTTTAGCATCAATAGCTTCCTCAATTTTACCCAAGTCATATCCCTTATTAGAGTCTACTGGAACCCATTTAATTTTTCCACCCCATGCTTCAGCATAACTCATAAGTGCTAAATAGGTTGGTTGTCCAGCAACTATTTCACCACCATCATCTGCAACAGCTAATCCTGTTACCCTTAGTGCTTCATTAGACCCTCCTGTAATAACAATACTTTCTGGAGAAACGTTATGTTTTTTAGCAAGAGATTTCTGTAGTTCCAAGATATATTCATACGGATACCTACATGCATCCCCAAATGAATCTTTAATAGCATTTCTTACTCTTTCTGAAGGACCATAAGGATTCTCATTTGAGCTTAACTTTACAATACTAGTTACCGGTCTTGGATTGTATTTTTTTATTTCTTCAGCAGTTAATATAGAGGGTGCCATTATTAACCCTCCTAACCCTATTGAAGATTTGAACCACTCTCTTCTTGATTGCATAATTTCTAATTTTCTAATAAATTAAAAAAGAAAGTATTCTTTTCAAAATTTAATCGTTAATTTTCGACATGACTGGATTATTTGATATTATTGAAAATGTTATCAATCAGATTATAGTTCCTCTAAATTGGGTAATGTTATTTCTAATAATTGGAGGAGGAATTTATCTAACAATTATTTCTCGTGCAAACCCTTTGTTAAAAATTTCAACCGGGTTTAAACTTCTTCTAAAAAAAGACAAATCAAGTGTTGGTATCTCAAGGTTCCAAGCGCTTTCTGCTGTTTTAGCCGCTACTGTAGGTCTCGGTAATATTTCAGGAGTTTCCATTGCAATTCACCAAGGTGGACCTGGAGTACTAGTTTGGATGTGGGTTACTGCCCTAATAGGGTCTACAATAAAGTTTTTTTCATGCTCCTTGGCTGTTAGTTTAAGAAATAAAGATAAAGATGGTAATTATCTATCAGGTCCAATGTACTATATGACTTTAGGTATCAAAAAGTGGGGACGACCTTTAGCAATTTGGTTTTCAGTTGCAGGATTAGTAGGTGTACTTCCTGCTTTTACAGCTAATCAACTAACCCAGTCTTACATTGACGTAATAGATCCAAATAGTTTTTTAAATATTGGTAATGGTAACTGGAAGTTAATAATTGGAGTAATATTTACTATACTCACTTCTTTTGTAATTTTTGGAGGTCTTAAATCCATAGTTAGAGTTACTTCAAGCTTAGTTCCTATTATGGTTGTTCTATATTTTCTTTTAGGAATATTTATTTTAGTGTCCAACGCAAGTGTTGTTCCTTCAACATTTGCCCTTATATTCAGTGAGGCATTTAATTTTAATACAATGGTTCAGGGTGGTTTCTGGGGACTTGTGTTAATTGGAATTCGTAGAGCTGTTTTTTCAAGTGAAAGTGGGGTTGGGTTAGCCCCAATTTATCATGGTCAATCTACATCAAAAAAAGGAACAGATGAGGGGTTAGTTGGAATGTTAGGTCCAATTCTAGATACAATTTTAGTCTGTACAATTACAGGTTTAATAATTATTATTTCTGGAGCTTATCTAGAAACTGATTTAAATGGAATTGTTTTATCTCTTGAGGCTTTTAGAAGGTTATTTTTTGGTTTTGGGGATTATATTTTAATTATAATGATTTCCGTCTTTGGAATATCTACACTTTTTACTTATTCTTATTATGGTGTTAAATGTTATGGTTTTTTAACAACCCCTGAAAAAGGAAAGTATTATAATTATATATACATAGCGGCTATTATAATCTCTTCAATTTTGACAGTAGAAATTGTGATTGGATTAATTGATGTAGCTTTTGCACTTATGGCAATCCCCAATATGATAGCTATAATATATCTGTCCAAAATTGTTACAAAAGAAATGAGGGAAAGATCTTGGATTTAATCCTCATAATCTAATGGAGGAGGTCCTGGATTTAAAAAAGGATCATAAATATAATCTCCCTTTCTTTCATCAAACTCTTTTTTTATTTCTTCTCTTAATTTTTTATCCTTAAATATATCGATCATTGTCATTCCTAAAGCCTTTGTTGCATGAAGCATTCCTTTATGTCCAATTGACATTCCTGAACTTGCAACTACAGACCATGAGTGCCATGGGACATCTTTAGGGGCAACTGTTACTGCTAGACTAACAACCGGAACGTTATAGCTAACATCTCCAACATCTGTTGAACCTCCACCAGGACTTTCAAGAGTTTCTCTTAGAGGTCTAATCTTTCCATCTATACCTACTGTAGGTTTTCCATTTTCTTTTTGCATTTCAATTGCAAAATTGACCTCTTCTTGAGTATAGTTTATATCTCCTAAATTTTCAAGGTTTTTTTGCATAACTGCCCCACCAATTCTATTAGGAAGAAGGTCGTGAATTCCAGAAATTAATGAGACTTTATGGTCAACATTAGCCATTATAGCAGCTCCTCCAGCCATTTTTTTAACCTGATCATAAACAGGAACCATTCCTTCTCTGGTTATATCTCTTACTCTCACCCAAATTCTAGAATAATCAGGAACAACATTAACAACTTGACCTGCATCTTGAATATGATAATGAATTCTTACGCTAGGTTTTATGTGTTCCCTGTATGAATTTATTCCATGCGTATATAATTCCAAGGCATCTGAAGCACTTCTAGCATTCCATGGATCTGCAGATGCATGAGCAGATTGGCCTGAATATTCAACCATAAAATCAACTAGGGCAAGTGAGGGCTGGACATTTGCCTCGGTATGATCAGCTGGATGCCAGTCCATAACAACATCAACATCTTCAAATAATCCCTCTCTAATCATCCAAAGTTTTCCAAAAAATTTTTCTTCTGCTGGTGTTCCAAAAAATTTAATTGTTCCAGTTAATTTTCCTTGCTCTATAAGCTCTTTTATTGCTACTGCAGCTCCTAAACTAGCAGTCCCAAATAAATTATGTCCACAGCCGTGACCGGCTCCACCTTCTAGAAGTTCATCCTTATAAGGAACTCGTTTTTGTGATATACCAGGAAGAGCATCAAACTCTCCCAAAATTCCTATTACTGGCTTCCCTTCTCCATAAGTAGCAGTGAATGCTGTTGGCATTCCTGCAACACTTTCTTCAACAGTAAACCCATTTTCTTTAGCATATTCGATTAAATATTCCGCAGACTTTACCTCTCTAAAGGCAACTTCTGCAACTTCCCATATATTATCACTTATTGTTATAAGATCATTTGACTTTTGCTCTATTGAGCTAATTAATTCTTTTTTTAATTTATTTGTTTTTTGGGCATGAACACTTCCAAACGAAAGCATTAATAATAAAATTGGGAGAAAATTTTTCATTAGTTAATAATTTAAGTTTTTATTAATACTGTAATTTACAAATAATATTTATTTTAGAATATGAGACTTTTTAAGGATGTCAAAGGGAATAATGTTGATCCCGTAGATCACACACTTTCTATATTAAAAGAATATCCTTATGCTAAAATTCACATAGGGTCTGACTCTCAAAATGTAGGAAAAAAAACAAACTATACAAGCGTAATAGCTTATAGGCTTGGAACAAGAGGAGTCCATTATATTTTAAGTAAGTCTTCTTGTGAGGCAATAAATGATATTTGGAAAAGGCTCTGGCTTGAAGCAGAATATAGCATTCAAGTAGCAGAATGGTTGACCAAACAGGTAAGTGTTAAGGTCGAAATTGATATGGATTATAATTCTGATGAAAATCATAAATCTAATAAACTAATCTCTGCAACTAAGGGGTGGGCAAATTCATTAGGTTATAAAGTAAATGTAAAACCTAATAATCAAATAGCTACTAGAGCTGCAGACCACCATTGCAAATAACTATATTAATGGACTGAAAATTCTTTCACCTCCATACCTAACAACATCTGTGGTAGGGATGCCAGTTTCTTTTTCAACATTAGTAATAACCTCTTTTGCCTTTTCTTCTGACATTAAGGTAGTGTTTAGTGCTACTCCTATAACTTTTGCTTTTGGATAGGTTCCCAAAACCGAAGCAAGATCTTCATTGAGTTCTATAAATTTTTTTAAGTCTGGAATTTTAATATTCTCCAGCGATCGTAAGGAGTCATTTCTGGCAATATGACATAGAATCATATGTGTTGGGCATGTTCCTCTCATCAAAGGGAGGGTTGCTGTGCTTCCAGGATGTAATATTGATCCTTGTCCTTCAACTATTACTATCTCTTTTTCTTTTTGTTCTAGAACAGCAGTTTCGACTGCTCCACAAGCATGATCCAATTTATATGCATCTAAAGGAATTCCCTTGCCTGTTACCGTAATTCCAACTTGACCAGTTGCAACAAAACCAGTATTTATTTTTTTCTCTATTAAATAAGAATATAATTCAAGACCAACAGTCATTTTTCCCGCAGCCATATCTGTCCCTATCATTAATACCCTTTTATTTTTTAATTCAGCAGCTCTTGCAGATCCAATTTGCGGAATGAACTTTGGAACCCTAGTATCCCAAATCCATTGGTTATCGTTTATAATGTATTTGGAAAAACTAGGAGATATCTGATCATGAAGTCCATTAATTATTGACATTCCCTTTTCTAGGGCTTCTTTAATAACAATATCCCATGATTTAGGTCTAATCCCGCCTGACGTTAAAACTCCTAAAAGAAGAACATTGGATCCCATCGATTTTGCTCGCTCAATACTTTCTACTATTGGAATGTCTTTTTTGATAATTGAAAGATCAGAAATATTTTTACCCGCAAACACAGAGTCTACTACGCATAAGATTTCATTATCAAGATATCTGAGTGCACTAATACCCATCTTACCATAATCATCATCAAGGCTAGATTCCATCCATACAGCAACTTTGTCAGTTGGCTTAAGCATAATTTTCTGTTTTAAGTTTTGCCCCGTGTCCTGGTAATGAGTTAATCATAGTTACACCATCAATCATTGAGGTTCCTTCACTTGGATCTGGGTTTAAATTATAGTGTGAGTCAAGATCTACATAATCAATAATTCCAGTTATTGAAGCTCCTGCTGAAATACTGACTGAAGATTCACTCATACATCCAATCATAGTTTTTAACCCATGAGATTTAGCAACATTTAAAATTTTCAAAGCTTCGGTTATACCACCACATTTCATAAGCTTTAAGTTTACTCCGTCTACATATTGATAATTATTGGCAACATCTTCAGCGAATCTACACGATTCATCAATAAAAATTGGAAGAGGTCTGCCTTCAAATAAAAATTTCAATTTATCTTCATCTCCTTCGACCAGCGGCTGCTCAATATATTCAGCATCTCTTTCAGCTAACCATTTCATCATAAATTTTGCCTCGTCCAAAGACCATCCCCCATTTGCATCTACTCGTATTGCAATGTTTGATTTTTTTGTTGATTCAATAACCTGAGAATAAATCAGCTTATCATATTCTATGCCCTCTGGGGAGCCTAGTTTAACTTTTAAAGCTCTTACCTGTGGATTGCTGATAATCATTTCCACTCTTTCCTTAACTATTTCTGGAGGATTAATTCCAACGGTAATTGAAGTAGGGACATTAGGTTTAGGAAGACCTAATAAATCTTTTAATGGGAGTTTAGCCATTTTAGCATTTAGGTCCCAAAGCGCAATATCAATTCCAGCCTGAGCACATGCGGGTATTTTTAATTCTTTACTCCTTTGATAAACCTCGTGAAT
>JAAZYI010000018.1 GCA_014239735.1 Dehalococcoidia bacterium | reverse complement strand
CTACCCACGCTTTCGTCCCTCAGTGTCAGAGCCACCCCAGGAGGCTGCTTTCGCCATTGGTATTCCTCCAGATATCTACGCATTTCACCACTACACCTGGAATTCTACCTCCCTCTGATGGTCTCTAGCTAGAAAGTTTCTTATGGCGTTTCTTGGTTGAGCCAAGAGATTTTACATAAGACTTTTCAAGCCACCTACGGACCCTTTACGCCCAATGATTCCGGACAACATTTGCCACCTACGTATTACCGCGGCTGCTGGCACGTAGTTAGCCGTGACTTATTCCTTAGGTACCTTCCAAACTATTCCCTAAGAAAAGAGGTTTACGATCCGAAAACCTTCATCCCTCACGCGGCGTCGCTGCATCAGGCTTTCGCCCATTGTGCAAGATTCCCTGCTGCTGCCTCCCGTAGGAGTGGGGGCCGTGTCTCAGTCCCCCTCTGGCTGGTCAAGCTCTCACTCCAGCTACCCGTCTTAGGCTTGGTGAGCCATTACCTCACCAACTACCTGATAGGACGCAAGCCCATCTCAAAGCGAATAAATTCTTTCTTCGATTAAATTAATTAATCGACATTACGCGGAATTAGCCATGATTTCTCATGGTTTTTCCCCTCTTTGAGGCAGGTTACTCACGCGTTACTCAGCCGTTTGCCGCTAGCTATGTGTTTCCCGAAGAAAACGAGCTCGCTCGACTTGCATGCATTAGGCGCGCCGCCAATGTTCGTCCTGAGCCAGGATCAAACTCTTAAATTGACGTGTGTTCCTTCCACTATTCAAGGATCACGATATTCAATTGTTAAATTGTCCTCAGAAGTAAGAAAGTAATCCGCTTACTTCAGGAACTACACAACTATAACTCTACCTAAACTTAGTGTCAACGATAAAAAATTAAAAAAAGATCCTATTTATGTTAATTTTCTTATGTAAGTAAAAATTAGGGAGTTTTATATGATTATTGATAGCCATTGTCATTCATGGGAATATTGGCCATACCAAGAACTAAATGAACATGAACCAAATGAATCTGGGGTGCCAAATCCTGAAGTTTGGGGCAACGTTGAGCAACTAGTGTATGAAATGAATAGGAATGGGATAGATAAATCCACTATTGTTAGCGCTCAAATTTGGCACAATCCTTCAAATAATCAATATATCGCTAATTCAGTCAATAAGTATCCCAATAAACTTTTTCAATTCGTTGATTTAGATAGCAATTGGTCAGAAACTTATCATACTGATGGAGCAGATGCACGCCTAGGGAATTTCATGGAAAAGATGAATATTATAGGATTTACTCATTATCTTAGTCATGATGAAGATGGGGACTGGCTAATTTCTAGTGAAGGCAAAAAACTCTTTGATTTTGCAGAAAAAAATAATCTAATTGCTAGTATTGCATGCTCTCCAAGGCACCAAAAAAATATAAGGAAGGTTGCAGAATTATTTCAAGACTTACCTATTTTATGCCACCACATGTCTCTGATGAGCGCAGATAAGTCAAAGATAAGCGAAGTTGAAGATGTAATGAAATCTTCAGAGCACAAAAACATCTACCTAAAATTTTCTGGGTATAATTATATTCTTGGAGAAAATAAAAGGTGGGATTTCCCTTATTCAGATGCCATGTGGGTTTATAAAGAGGCATATAATAACTTTGGCTCAAGAATGGTTTGGGGTTCAGATTTTCCTGTAGTAAAATTTTCTTCGACTTATAGACAAACACTAGAAGTTATAAAAAGCAATTGTGACTTTATTTCTAGTCAAGATAAAGAAATGATTTTAGGAAATAACCTTAATAACTTAATTAATAGGAGAAATAATGAGTGAAAAGATGCCAGGAGAACCCTACACAAGAATAACTTGCGAAGAGGCTGCTGAAAAATTAAATGATGGAAAAACTCACTTTATAGATGTAAGAAATGAAGATGAATATAGTTCTGGCCACATACCTGAATCAATTTGGATTCCTGTTGATCAGTTTATGCAATCAGTGGACAAAATTCCCAAAACAGGTAACTTATATTTTATTTGTGCAGCAGGAGCTAGAAGCGGTCTAGCTTGCGAATTCTCAGCATCTTTATCTATTGATGAAGAAAGATTATTTAATATATATGAAGGAATGCCTACTTGGATAAGCAAAGGCTTGCCTTCAGAGCAAGGATTATAGGTAAATTTTATGAAATTAAAAGTGGTAGGTGTTTTAGCCTATGATTCTATAACGTCAGAATTTGGATCTAAGGAAAATATATTTGGGGGCTCTGCAACATATTTTGCGGTGTCTTCATCATACCTATCTAATAATGTCCTGATAACTGGAGCAATTGGCAAAGATTTTAACTTAAGAGATCTAGATGTTCTTTCTTCAAGAGGAATAAATATAGATGGAGTCGAAAGATTAAACCAGAATACATTTAAGTGGGAGGGTAAATACGAAATTAACTCACCTAATGATGCCATAACTTTAAGTAACAGCATAATAAAAGGTGAGCCAAATGTTCTTGAGTCTTATAAGCCAACACTATATTCAAAAAATGAAAATACATCCGAAGAATACTCATTATTCTTAGCAAATGCTGACCCAAAACATCAGAAAGACTTGATAGAACAAGCAAACAAGAAAGCAAGCCTAATTGGGCTTGATACTATGGATTTTTGGATTAACAATTCACCAGAATCTGTAAAAGAACTTTTCCCAAAAGTTGACGTAATTATTATTAATGAAAATGAAGCAAAATTAATTACAAACGAGAATTCATTAAGAAATTGTATTGAAAAAATTCAAGACTTGGGGGCTGACAGAATGGTCATAAAACTGGGAAATTACGGGCTTGTATATGCTAGCAATACTACAAGATTCTTCCTTCCAGCAGTATTGGTAGATCAAGTAAAAGATCCTACTGGCGCAGGAGATAGTTTTGCAGGAGGATTTATGGGATACTTATCAACTGTAGAAAATTTAAGCGAAGAAGAGTTTAAAGACGCTTGTATATATGGATCTGTAATGGCTTCATTTTGCGTTGAAGAATTCGGACTAGATCGTCTTCTATCTTTAAATAATAATGAAATTGAAAACAGAAAAAATCTTTTAATTAACCAAATAAAATATTGAAATTGTTTTAAGGAGAGATAATGAGTGAAAATAATCCAAAGAATGATATTAAAGATATTAATTTATCTAAGGAAGGTAGCCTAAGGGCTGAATGGGCATCTAGAGAGATGCCTGTTTTAAGATCTATAAAAGAGAGATTTTTAAAGGAAAAGCCTTTAGAAGGAATTAAAATTTCTGGATGCCTTCATATAACAGCAGAAACAGCTAATTTAGTTGATGCTTTAATTGCAGGAGGCGCAAATGTTTCAATGTGTGCTTCAAATCCATTATCCACCCAAGATGATATTGCAGCATATCTGGTCAGCCAAGGAATATCAGTATACGCAATTCATGGTGAAGACGAAGAAACATACGACAAACATTTAGAAGCTGTGCTGGACGAGAAGCCCCATTTAACAATTGATGATGGAGCTGATTTAGTAGCCAAGCTACATGGAGAAAATCATCCCGGATTAGAGAATATAATAGGAAGTATGGAAGAGACAACGACAGGTATTATTAGATTAAAAGCTCTCTCTTCTCAAGGTAAACTTAAATTCCCAGTTATAGCTGTAAATGATTCAGACACAAAACATATGTTCGATAACAGATATGGCACTGGACAAAGTACTCTCGACGGCATTATAAGAGCTACCAATATATTAATTACCGGGAAAACAATGGTAATTGTTGGATATGGTTGGTGTGGAAGAGGGTTAGCATCTAGAGCAAAAGGTATGGGGGCTAGAACAGTAGTTTGTGAAGTCGATTCAGTGAAAGCTCTTGAGGCAATAATGGATGGGCATGAAGTAATGAAAATGGATGAGGCCAGTAAAATTGGAGACATTTTTGTTACTGTTACTGGAGGTCTTCACGCAGTGGATAAAGAACATTTTGAAGTTATGAAAAGTGGAGCGATAGTTGCAAATTCTGGCCATTTTAATGTTGAACTCAATTTAGAATCATTGGGTAAAATGACAGAAAGCAAGAGAAGAGTTAGAGATAATGTAGAGGAGTATACTCTTGAAACAGGAAAGTTGATTTTTGTTCTTGGTGAGGGCAGATTAGTAAATCTTGCTGCCGCAGAAGGCCATCCTCCAAGCGTAATGGATATGAGTTTTGCGAATCAAGCTCTGGCCTGTGAACATATAATTAAAAATAAAGAAGAATTAAAAAATGAGGTCTCCACCCTTCCAAAGAATGTAGACCAAGAAATAGCATCGTTGAAGATAAAATCTATGAATATGGCCTACGATACCTTAAAAGACAAGCAAGATAAATATTTAAATAGCTGGGAATTAGGCACAGGCTCAAATCAGGAGAATTTATAATGGATACATATCTACTTACATCAGAATCTGTTACCGAAGGTCATCCTGACAAGTTATGTGACCAAGTATCTGACGCAATTTTAGATGAAATAATGAGGTTTGATCCGAACGCAAGAGTTGCTTGCGAGACTGCAACTACTACTAATCTAGTTGTTTTGCTTGGCGAAATAACAACTTCTGCAAAGATTGATTTTGAGAAAATTGCCAGAGAAACAATACTATCTATTGGGTACGATGATAATGATATAGGACTGGATGGTAAAAAATGTAAAGTTATAACTGCGCTAGGTCAACAAAGCTTAGACATAAAAGCAGGAGTAGATGTTGCCTTAGAAGCAAGGACTAATGGTTCTGAAAAATTAGGTGCTGGAGATCAAGGAATGATGATTGGTTATGCAACTAACGAAAGTAAAGATTTCATGCCTTTACCAATATCAATATCACATGCTTTAACAAAAAAGTTGTCTGAAGTAAGAAAGAATGGCACTTTGGAATGGCTTAGGCCAGATGGCAAAAGTCAAATTACTATGGAATATGAATCTAATGGAACTCCTCTAAGAATTGATACTGTTGTAATAAGCACACAACATTCACCTAATGCTACTCAAGAACTAATAAAAAATGACTTAAAGGAATATGTTTGCAAAGAAACTATACCTACAGAACTAATAGATAACGACACAAAATTTATCTTTAATCCTTCTGGGCAATTTATTGTAGGAGGGCCACATGGAGATGCTGGACTAACAGGCAGAAAAATTATTGTTGATACTTATGGGGGGAGCTGCAGGCATGGAGGAGGTGCCTTTTCTGGAAAAGATTGCACAAAGGTAGATAGGACTGGAGCATACGCAGCAAGATGGGTAGCCAAAAATTGTGTCGCTGCCGGATTAGCTGAAAGAATGGAAGTTCAGCTTTCTTACGCAATTGGCATGTCTGAACCAATATCAATATTGGTAGACGCGCATGGAACTAATAAAATCTCAATAAATGAAATTATAAATAAAATAAGAGATAATTTTGATCTAAGTCCAGGAGGAATAATCGATACTCTTAATCTAAGGAGACCTATCTATAAGCAAACAGCAGCATATGGTCATTTTGGAAGAATTGATCTTGATCTTCCATGGGAAAATTTAAATAAAGTAAACGACCTCATAATTTAATGGGTGAAAATACTTCAAAACCTGCCTTCGGTACGGATGGGTGGAGAGCAATAATTGGAGAAGAATTTAATTTAGAAAATTGCCTGCTAGTAATAAAATCATTTCTTGAATCAATTGGTGGTCAAAATAAAAAAATCATTATAGGCTACGACACTAGATTTTTATCGAAAGATATATCAGAGCAAATATCAAAATATATTTCTTTTTATGGTCATGAAGTGATATTAAGCAATGCCCCAGTCCCCACTCCTGTTGTGAGTTTTACAGTAAAAAATAAAGGTTTTGATTTTGGAATAATAATTACAGCAAGTCATAATTCATCTTTATGGAACGGAATTAAAATTAAGAACTCTAAAGGTCAAAGTATTGATGAAAAAACAGTATCTAGTATCTCTGAAAAAATTAATTCCTCGATCACCAAAGTTGATGATTATGTAAATAATAATATAGAAATTACATGTGAAGATTTTATCAATGAATATTTAAATTCAATATCAAAATTTATCAATATAGAAAAAATTAAAAATACTAAACTAAAAATTGTTGTGGACTGTATGTTTGGGACTTCTACATCCCTCCTAAGTAAAATTTTAGAAGACGGAGAATGCAGTATTATTGAAATAAATAACAATCAAGATCCTAATTTTCCAGGAATTATACAACCAGAACCTATTGCTGAAAATCTAAAAAAACTCAGTTCAACAATTGTAGAATTAAAAGCAAATATAGGATTTGGATTCGATGCAGATTCAGACAGAGTTGGGTTAGTTGATAACAGAGGAAATTATATTGATGCTCCTTACACTTTCTGCTCTATAGCAGATCATGTCCTAGGTAATAGAAATGAAATTCAATCAATTTGTACAACAGTATCTATGTCATCAATGATAGATAAAATTGCAATATCTTATGGAGTCGATTGCATAAGAACTAAGATTGGATTCAAATATGTTGCTCCAGAAATGACCCTAAATAAATCTATTCTTGGAGGGGAAGAAAGTGGAGGATATTCTTATTCTCCCCATTTAAATGAAAGAGATGGCACCATTAGTGCTCTTCTACTTCTTGAGCAATTAGTAGATTCTGGCCTTAGTGCTGAAGAACTATATATTAACCAAAAGGAAAAATATGGTAATTATTTTTTTAAAAGATCAGATTTTAAAATAGATCAAAATTCTAAAAATAAATTAACTAAATTCATTAAAGATTTTAATAACTACAACTTATTTAATTTAGAAATTAAATCAATAGACAAGAAGGATGGATTAAAAATTATTTTTGATGAAAACTCTTGGTTATTGTTAAGGTTATCTGGAACCGAGCCGGTTGCCAGAATATACTGCGAATCAAAAAATGAGAAAAGCACAAAAGACTTGATATTAAAATTCACGAATTACATTGAAATCTAAATATTTTGACAGTTAATAAATCAGAAAATAAACATTTTTGGGAAGTTTTTTTAATCAAAAATTATACCCTGTTATGGCTATCAAGTTTCCTCTCAATGCTGTCCACTCAAATAAGGATAATTTCTACAGGATTTATTCTATATGAAATTACTGGCTCTGGACTAAGCTTAGGGATGCTTGGAGTAATCCAATTGTTCTTTCAGTTGCCTTCAATTCTTTTTGGAGGAGTTTTTGCAGATTATCTAAAAAGAACAATATTAATAACTGTAACTCAATTAATAGGAGCTTTAGTTGTAGGGTTGTTGTCTTATTTTGCTTTTACAGATTCTTTGACTGCTTGGCATATATATATTGCAACGGCAATACTTTCAGTAAACTCTACAATAGGAGGGCCTGCAAGGTCTGCTCTAACAGCTAATCTGGTGCCAAAAAATCAATTAATACATGCAGTAGCGGCTAACACTGCAACAATGCAAATCGGGAGTGTTATTGCTCCGATAATATTCGGTATTTTAACTGTGATAGTTGGTACTGCCCTTCCATTGTTTATAGGAAGCATATCTGCTTTTATATCTGCATTGGCTTGCTTTATGATAAAAACTAATTCTGTACCTTCTCAAAAAAATAAAATGAGTCCAATAAAAAATATCTTAGAAGGCTTAATATATGTAAAAAATCACCCGATTCTCCCAGGACTATACTTATTAGATATTGGTGTTACCGTGGTAAGTTTTTACAGACAAATTCTGCCCCTGATAGCTGATCGACTATATAAGGGAGGTGCTGTGGCTGTCTCTCTGCTAACTGCCTTTAATTCTGTGGGAGCGATTATAGGTTCATTTTTAGTAGTTTTCTTAACAAAAATAAAATCTAAAGGAAAATTAGTATTAGCCGCCACAATGCTATATGGAGTCTTATTAATACTTTTTGGTTTATCGTCAGGACTCTTTTTAGGAGCAATAATTATTAGTCTGCTTGGAGCTGCAGATGGGGTGGGAATGACAGTAAGGCAAGCTATAGTACAGCTAACATGCCCAGATAATCTTAGGGGAAGGGCAGTTAGTTTACATTCTGTTGCAGCAATGACAGCAAATAATGTAGGTCATTTTGAAATAGGAGTTGCTTCAGATCTAATAGGGGCACGTAATGCAATAATTATTGGAGGGATAATTTCTTGTATTGTAGTTCTGGTTATTTGGAAAACATTTAAAGGTGTCAGTTCTTATAAACTTGAAGTATAATCTACCAAAATGACTGAGATAATAAGCGTAAATAAGCTCACTAAAAAATACGGAAATTTTAAAGCTGTTTCAAATATTTCTTTTAATGTAAAAAAAGGTGAAATATTTGGTCTGATTGGTCCTAACGGAGCAGGTAAAAGCACAACTATGCGTAGTATGCTTAATTTCATTTTTCCAACAAACGGAAAAATATCAATTGCCGGACTTGATTCAATAAAAGATTATTTAGAAATACGAAATCTTATTGGATACCTGCCAGGAGAATTTACCACATATGACAACATGACTGGCCTTCAATATTTGACTCACATGATGCATTTAAGAAATAAGTCTGAAAAAATTGGTTACGCAAAATCTCTAGCAAAAAAATTTGACCTAGATCTTAATAAAAAAGCCAAACAACTATCTAAAGGTAATAAACAGAAAATTGGAATAATACAAGCATTCTGTCATGACCCTGAAATTCTAATTCTTGATGAGCCTACTAGTGGTCTTGACCCTTTGAAGCAACAGGAATTTGATGAACTTATTTTGAAGTTTAAAGAAAAAGGTAAAACTATTTTTATCTCATCTCACGTTCTACCTGAAGTAGAAATGCTATGCGATAGAGTTGCAATTATAAAAAATGGGAAAATTGTCGCAGAAAATACTATGGCCAAATTGAAATCAATGGCAATGAATAGGTTTGAAGTCGCATTTAAAGGTGATATATCAGAGAAAAAATTTGGAAAATCTACTGGGGTGAAAAATATCTCTAAATCTGGTGAAAAATTTATATTTGATGTTGAAGGTGATGTAAATAAATTTATAAAGAAGATTTCTGAAAATAAGGTAATATCTTTTAGAAGCATGGAGCCTGACCTAGAAGAGATATTCCTATCCTTTTACAAAAAAAATAAGGGTAAAAAATAATGTTGAGCACTATCTTATTGAAGTCACTTTGGGATTTTAAAAAAGCAGCCATTTATTGGTTTGTAGGAATATTTTTTCTTGCTCTTTATATAATGTTTGTGTTGTCCTCAATTGAACTAGATGCATTTCAAACTGTATTAGATAGTTTTCCAAAAGCACTTACACAATTTATTGGTGGAGAGTCTGGGATAGATTTTAGCAGTATATCTGGCTTTTTGAATGCTCAAATTTTTACTATAATGGCCCCAATTATGGTCATAGCTGTAGCAGTTAATTCTGGAGGAAAATCTACTGCAAGTGAAGAGACTATAAAAAGTTTAGATATAATTCTCTCTGCTCCTATTTCAAGAGAAAGTTTCATAATTCAAAAAATCTTTTCCATGACTACCAAGACTTTATTTATAGCTATAGTACATTGGTTTTCTTATTTTATTTTAGGAATTGCTTTTTCTCAAAGCATCCCAAATGAAGGATTAATTGCTATATGTTTTAACTTATTTTTAATGGGCATCTCGTTCGGCATGATATCTATATTTATTGGGACTCTAAGTGGCAACGCATCTCAAGCTGTTGGTATTGGTGGAGCACTGGCATTGATATCATATTTAATTGCAAATATTGCCCCATTAGTTGACTCCCTTAATAACACAAAATACTTCTCTTTATTTTATTACTACAAAGGCTCCGATCCTCTTAAGACTGGTTTTCACTCTTGGCATTGGGCGCCATTTTTAGCCATAACTCTTATATTCTTGATCTTATCAATTTATCAATTTAGAAAAAGGAATCTACTTTAAAATTTATTCGTTTCTTAAGGCAAGAATTGGGTCAAGTCTAGAGGCTCTATAAGCTGGATAAACTCCACTTACTAACCCTATACCGAAAGAAACTACAAAAGCTATAAGAATACTCCACGGTTGAATCACAGTTCTCACAGTAAATTCATCGAATGTAAATCTACCATCAAGTAAATATGAAATTATCATGCCTAAAATAATACCTATAATGCCTCCCATAGAACTTAGAGTTAGAGCTTCCCAAACAAATTGTTTTATGATGTCTCCTTTAGTTGCTCCTACTGCCCTTCTAATTCCTATCTCTCTTGTTCTTTCTGTGACTGAAACTAACATTATATTCATAACTCCTATACCACCTACTGCCAGAGAAATTCCTGCTATTCCACCGAGCAATAAGGATAAAATATTAGCGATTTCTCCTGCGGCTCCAATAAGATCTTTCTGGCTTTCAATAATAAAATCTGGCGATGTAACTTTGTGCTTATCAAGCAAAACTCGTGAGACAGATTCTTTAATTTCAATTTCATCTGCCCCTTCTGCAGTTTGAATTATAATATTATTAACATTAGTTTCACCTGTTGGATTTTTAATAAAGCTAATCCTAGCCTGGAGAGTTGATACTGGAATGAAAACAGCATTATCATCATCGACTCCAACTCCTGCACCTCTTTCAGATACAACTCCAACGACTCTAAAATTAAAAATTATTCTGCCTCCTGCTATTGAAAGTCTTACGTTTTTCCCAACTGGCGAATCTTCTGGAAATAATTGTTCGGAAATTGTGTGACCAAGTACCATGTTAAGAGATTTTTTATCAACATCATCTTCATCTAAAAATCTACCTTCAGATAAATTTAAACCTCTCATAATAGAATACATGGACTCAGTGCCAACCACTTGAACGCCCACATTATTTGAAGAGGTTATAGCTTGAGCTCCAAAATCTATCATTGAAGTTACATACACTACATCAGGTATTTGAGCTTGTATTATTGCTTCTCCGTCTTCTCTAGTAAGAGTTATAGCGGAACCTGCAGCACCTTTTTGTCCGCCTTCCTCTGAAGATCCAGGTTCAATAAATATCAAATTTGTGCCTAAGGCATTTAACTCATCTATAACACCTTTTACTGCTCCCTGCCCTACAGACATTAGAATAATTACAGAGCTTACACCAATGATAATTCCCAGGGTAGTCAATAAGCTTCTTAAGCCATTTGATGCAATAGCTCTTAACGAAATTAATATTAAATCCTTGAAATTCATTTGTTTAATTTATCGCTTTTTATTTCTCCATCGCTAATCAAAATTGTTCTATCAGTATAGTCTGCAACCTCAGATTCATGGGTTACTACTATTACTGAAATTTTCTCTTTCTTTACGAGGTTCTTTAAAATAGACATAACTTCTTTTCCTGTTTTTATATCAAGCGCTCCTGTAGGCTCGTCTGCCAAAACGACTTTAGGCTTAACTACCAAAGACCTAGCTATTGATACTCTTTGTTGTTGCCCTCCACTTAATTGATTGGGTTTAAAGTCAATCCTGTCAATAAGCCCAACCATATCTAATGCTTTTGCCGCTTTTAATCTCCTATCTTCAACATTTTGATAAATTAAAGGTAACTCTACCTGCTCTAAAGCTGTTAGTCTTGGAAGAAGATTATAACTTTGAAAAACAAATCCAAATAGTAATCCTCTTAACGCAGATCTTTGGTCATCATTAAGATCTGAAACATTGCTATCTTGTATAAAATAATCTCCTGAAGTTGGGTTATCTAGGCATCCTAAAATATTCATTAATGTTGTTTTTCCTGACCCAGACTGACCCATGATAGATACAAATTCACCTTGATTAATATCTAAATTTATCGATTTTAGAGCATGAACATTTTCGGCTTCTGTTTTGTATATTTTATCTACGTTCTTTAATTGAATCATTATTGCCCTGCGTTACCCCTAAAACCTCCTCCTTTAGGCGGTCCAGGAGGGCGTTCTGAACTCTTATTATCGTCTTGTAAAGACTCGGTAGGGTTATCAACAGAAACTTGATATTCAATTATTACCAAATCTCCTGCATTAACTCCCTCTGTTATAGAGGTTCTAATTCCATCTGACTCTCCAGTTGCAATCTTAACTTCTATTTCTTCTTCACCTTGTACCTTTTTTACGTAGCTTTCCTTGCCTTTTCTGATAATTGATTTTGAAGGAATCATAATTAAATCTTCTTTTAAATCTTTTAGGAGAATTACATTGGCTCCCATTCCAGCAGTAGGCATTTTAGAAGGGGCAAATTGCTCAACTACGCTTAACATAGAATTTGATCCTAATCCTCCCCTTGCTGATTCAGGCATACATCCTGATTTCATAACTTTTTGAATAGTTGCAGGAGAAATATTATTTATATCAAAATCATCTCCTAATTGTTCTTTAATACATTCTAAATCTAAGTTTGACGGATCCACTCTTGATGGTCTCGATGAGTTATTTTGAGGAGAAATAAAACTGGCCAGTTCCGAAGATCCAGATATTCCTGATGCATATCTAGCTAACTCAGGAAGAGCGACAGCTATATCTCTAGCTTTTAATATTTCAGCTTCCACAGGATATGAAACAATGCCTTGGTTTATATTTGGAATTATGCTTACATTAGAGATTTTCACAATGTATGATTGGTCAGGCAAAGAATCAAATAATGCTATCCCATATAAACCTTCTTGTACCCCCTCAACATCTGATTCAGATATTGCTAGATCAACTGATATAGAAGTGACATCACTAATTACCCCAAGGAGAGTATTAGCAGATACCTTATCTCCTACAGAAACATTAATAGAACCAATAACTCCATCTCGAGGAGATTTTACCTCCAGAGAATCTAAAACTTCTTGATTTCCTTGAACAGATAGTTCAGCAGAATATACAGCTTGTTTTTGCTTATCTATTTGAAATTCTGAAGCTCCTGAGAGTATGTCTTTTTCTGACTGAACAGCGGAATCTAAGGAGGCTTGAGAAGATAAAACAGAAATTTTGGCAGTATCTATTGATAATTGGGCCTGCAATATATCTCTTTCAGAAGGGTTAAGTAATGAATTCAAGGTAGTTTGGGCAGTCTGCAAATTACTATTGGCAGTCAAAACTGAGGATTCGGAAGTCAAAACTGAGGATTCGGAAGTCTCTAAATTACTATTGGCATTTTTCAAACTACTCAAAGAATTAGTATATGTAGAGTTAGCTAAAAGCAGAGCCTTAGTAGTTGTGATTCTTGCAGTTGTAGGATCATTTTCACTCTTTATATCATCTAATAATCTGGATCTGTTCGATTCAGATAAAGGTAAATCAGTTGTTGAGCAAACTGGCGCCTTCTCATCTGCGAAAGGAGAGGCAGTCAATAAAGTATCACAGTAAGACTTTTGAGAATTTAAAAGTTCTACATATGCATTATCGATAGCATTTTGGGCGGATACTATGGAACTTTTTGCTGATACTACACTTGCTTCTGCTGATACTACACTTGCTTCTGCTGATACTACACTTGCTTCTGCTGATACTACACTTGCTTCTGCTGAATTAATTTGAGATAAGTCAGGTGCAATTAATTTATCTAGAGTAATTTCAGCATTTTTAAGTTGCTGCTCAGAAGATTCTAATTGTTGTTCAGCATTTATTTTTGACTGACTTGCGTTGAGTTTTTCAGAATCTGTGGGGCTATTCAACAATTCATTGAGTGTAATTTGTGCTTGATTTAAATTAGATTTAGAAATTTCTAAATTTCTTGTGGCTGTATCATTATTGAAAGTGACGATAACTTCATCTTTTTTTACTTCATCTCCTGCTGAAAACTCAACTTCATACACTTCACCTGTTGAATCAGAGTATAAATTTGATTGAGCTCCAGCTTTAGCGGTGCCAGATGAAGTTAGTGTGCTTGCCATATTTCCTATTTCAGCAACTACAATTTCTTTTTCTGTCTTAATTTCTTTTTCAGACGAACCAAATAAAGAAAAGAAATCAAAATAAAAAGCAGATATTAATAATAATATTCCAAGAATTACACTAGATGTTATATAAGGAAATTTTTTCTTTCTTGAAGCTAAAAGATCTTCTATTTTTATGTCAGATTTAGATGGCATATATTTATTCTATTAGACTACTTACTTACAATAAAGAGTAAATTTGTTTAAATTATATTCATAATCTAATGGTATTTTAACATTGAATTAATCTAAAATGTTTTAAAAATATGTTAATTCTGCATAATTATGAACAATTGGAAATCTAAGAAAAAGTCTATATATGAAATTAATGCTCCTTCTATATTGAGAAGCATCTATGATCTTTTTACTGAGTCTTTAAAAAAGTTTGCAAGAGACGATGGAACTTATCTTGCTGCGGGGATGTCTTACTATATCTTTTTCTCTGTATTCCCATTTATATTAGGACTATTAGCTTTTCTGGGTATATTTTTTGGTCATGAGAAAGCAGTAAATTTAGTCAAAGATGTTCTTGAAAGGCATTTGCCAGGCATAGCAGATAGCCCAATAATATATGATAATTTGCAGACAATTGACTTCAACAGAGGTTTAGTTGGAGCTGTTGCTGTTATTGCCTTGCTTTGGACAGGAAGTGCGGTTTTTGGAGCATTATCTAGAATGATGAACAGAATATGGAAAATTTCAGATAATAGGTCCTTATTAAGAAAAAAGGTAACAGATATGATTTATACGGTAAGTATTGGACTTGTCCTTTCAACAAACATACTGATAGAAACTATCTATGCAATTATCGGAAAGAGGGTTGGTATAGAATCTGCGGGAGCAGACCAAACTAATCTAATTGAAAATATTTGGACTTTTACTACAATTCACGTACTCCCTCCTCTATTGAGTCTTGGGATATTCGCTTTCATTTATAATGCAATTCCTCAAAAATCTATTAAATTTAGACAATCACTTCTTGCTGCAATATTAGGAACTATGATCTTTGAGTTCACAAAAACACTTTTCGTTATATATATATCTAGGTTCGGTAATTTTGATATGGTATACGGGACAATTTCTGCAGTAATAATCCTACTATTATTCAGTTATATTTCTTCAATAATTGTTGTGTTCTTTGCAGAGGTGAGTAATGTTTTCTCTACTATGAGGAGCGCAGGAAGATTTATCCTAAAAAAAGAAATTATTATTACCAAAGGCGGATTAAAACCTTTTAAGCTACCAAATAATTAATTAAATGATATTTAACATATAATAAGTTTCTGATTAATTAAAAATAGACTCATATGATAAAGAACACATTTTTTGGTGTAATAATTAAATATGCATTTACGCAAATAACTCGTCATAAATTTACAACATTTATTTCATCATTCTTATTGATCATTTCTGGGTTCCTTGACGCTATAGGGCTTTCTCTAATTGTCCCAACTGTTAATGTTTTAGTTTTGAAAGATGGGTATTCTTCAACTGGCGTGATTGGGGATATAGTTAAAAGCGCTTTTGATTTGTTGGGCATACCATATTCTTTGAGATTCTTTTTGTTTGCAATTGCAATGATAATGCTCGTTAGAAGTGTATTCATTTTTATGCAAGGAAGTTATTGCGGAATTATAAAAGCGAATTACATATTAAATATGAGAATAAAATATTTAAATAAACTCAAAAAATCATCTTGGAGGTTTTTAAAGTCACAACCTCAATCTAAACTACTTAATATAACTACTCTTGAAATTAAAAGATCAGGTTCGTGCTTTCTTAATCTCCAACAATCTATAGCTAGCACAGGAACATTACTAATCTATCTAATCTTCTTATTTTTAATTTCTACTTATATGGGAATATTTGCTATATTAAGCGCAATTTTTTTATCTTTAATTTTTTCAATACTATTAAAAATAGCCAGGAATATAGGCGAAAAAGAAAGCAGTACTGCAAATTTATTCTTTAAAAAATTTACTGAGTCAATGTCATTGTCAAAATATCTTAGGGCCCATGGAAAAGAGGGCATAATGAGAGACGAGATTGATTATTCAATGAAAAATCTTAGGGGGGTTCATGTTAAAGCAGGTATAAATAATGCTGTTTTCATGGCAACATATGAATATGCTTTTATTGGATTTATTTCGCTTGGGTTATTAATAGGAAGTCAATATTTAAATCTAGGTGGCCCACAAATAGCACTTATAAGTTTAGTTTTTTATAGACTTTTTCAAAAAACAAAAAGTGTTCAGCAGCACCTACAATTTATGACTCAAAATATACCTGCAACAATAAACATAGAGCAAGAATTAAATAAGATTGAAAAAAATCCCCAAGTGTGGGGAGATGATGAATTAATAGATATTAAAGACTCAATAAAATTAAATAATTTATCGCTAAAATGGAACAATAAAGTTCTATTAGAAAATGCGAACTTAAAAATTAAAGCAGGTACCATTAATATTATAGTTGGGCCCTCAGGAGAAGGTAAAACTACTCTAATAGATTCTATAGTAGGGATCATAAAGCCACATAATGGAGCAATAGAATTTGATAATAATGAAATATCAAATTTTTCAGAAAAAAGCTTTAAATCTAATATCTCTTATGTTGATCAAAATGCCACATTATTTAACGAATCTATAATTGATAATATTTCTTGGGGTCAAGGTAAGATTTCAAAAAATAAAATTTATAAAATCGCTACACAATTAGATATGCACGATAAGATCAAATCCTTAAAGAATGGCTATAATACCATGGCTGGAGATAGAGGAGTTAATTTATCTGGAGGAGAAGTTCAAAGAATTATTATTATTAGGGCATTAATTAGAAATCCTAAAATATTAATTTTAGATGAGGCCATAAATCAACTAGATAGTAAGTCAAAAGCACCAATAATTAAAATACTAGAGAGCCTTAAAGGCAAAATAACTATTTTTATAATTTCTCACTCGGAAGACACTATTAATTTGGCAGATAATATTTTTGAAGTTTCAAATAATTCAATAAGGAAATTAAGAAAAAATAATAACTGGGGAAATTATTTCAAGTCATAGCAAACTCTTACATATGCAAAGATTCCAAATAAATTAAATATACCCTTTTATCTTTTATTTCTTAAATCTCATGCATAATTTACCAATTTTTATTAAGCACCTTAATGGTGCCGAGGGCGAGAGTCGAACTCGCACGCCCTAAGG
>JAAZYI010000017.1 GCA_014239735.1 Dehalococcoidia bacterium | reverse complement strand
TCGAAGAGGCAAATGGCAACATGGTTGTAGACATTGGAGGGGGAACATCTGAGATTGCCATCCTTTCTCTAAACGGAGTTGTTTATGCTGAGTCTGTAAAGATTGGTGGAGATCTTATGGATAGCTCTATTACGTCTTGGATTAGAAGAAATCATGGATGCGTAATAGGAGAATCTACTGCTGAAAAAATTAAACATACTATAGGATGCGCTTCACCAGATTCAGAGGATTTAGAAATGAATGTGACTGGTCGAAACTTAGCTGAAGGTATCCCAGAGACTTTTGTCCTAAAAAGTTCTCAAATATATGAGGCTATGAAAGATCCACTTGCAGGCATGGTTCGTGCAATTAGAAATGCATTAGAGTTATCGCCTCCAGAATTAGCAGCTGATATTGCTGAAAGAGGAATTGTATTAACTGGAGGAGGTGCCTTAATGCGAGATTTAGATAAGCTGATTTCAGCATCCACTGGAATTCCAGTCATTTGTGCTGAAGATCCTTTAACTTGTGTTGCTCGGGGTGGCGGTAAAGCTCTTGAGCTTATTGATAAGTACAATATTGACCTACTATCAACTGAGTAAGTAACTGAATATGGCGAGATCTACGCCTACATATACTCCCGCGGGCAAATATGTCCTAGGTGGAATTATTTCAGCAGTATTGCTGATTGCCGATTTAAATTATCAGACCTTTTCTGCTGCAAGAGGTTTAACTCAAGCTTCCGGAATATACACTCAATTAATTTTAGGAAATATTGCTGGATACATCTCTAAAATTACAGCTACCTTCGAAGATAAAAAAGATTTGATAGCTACAAATCAAAAGCTTAGAGATGAGTTGTTGAATATGCAGAACCAAATTTTTTTAGCCCAACAGTCAGAACTTACCTCTAAAAATATTTTAGATGTTCAGGAACCACTTCAAAGTAACCTCGAGCAACAGTCGATGCATTCCTTTAAAATTGCTTCTTTCGATTTAAAAAATTACTTATGTTGCTCTTCGCATACTTTATATTTAAGCAATCCAAATAAACTTAATATTGCTGACAATCTTCCAGTATCCAATGGAAACACTTTTATTGGCCAAACTGCTGGAAGAGACTTGAATCTTGTTAAAGTTATTCTTTTGTCTGATGCGTCACATATTTTGCCAATTAAAATTAAAGATTTTTATTGTAATGCAGGGGGTGCTGGAAGACCTCTAGAGATTAAATGTGTTGCGCCTAAAAACTTGGAATCATCTAATCTTGAGGTCAATGATCTTGCATTATCATCAGGGCTTGGCGGGGTCTTTCCGAACAATATTGTGATAGGCAAAATAAGTAGTATTATCGATAACAATCTCAATGAGACAGAGATTCTTATTAGGCTAAACGGAGATCCATTGCAACAAAATTATTTTGGAATATCTCTAGGCTTATGAATTTAAATGGACACATCATTATATTTGTAACTATCTTCCTTGGGTTTTGGCTCGATACCATTATCTCTTCATTTGATATAAGAACTCATATATTAATTCTAGAGAGCACACCTTATCTCATGGAGACATGTATTGGATTTCTAATCTTTTGTTACTGGATATACGCAATTCCAGAAAAGCTTAAAAGCTCTTCAGCTCTATTATATGGACTTTTAATTGACCTTTGTTTCGGTGATGCAATTGGCTTTCATATGTTATTTTTTGTTGCAATCTCATATGTAATTCATCTTTACGCATTGCGTTTCAGATTATTTTCATATTTCCAGCTAATTATTTTTTTTGCTGGTGCAGCAGTTTTTTATTTAGCTTGTAAGTACTTAATCTTTTCACCAATTAATTACTCATATTTATTATTGATTTTTAGTTTTTGTATTAATGCCCTGGCATGGCTACCAATATATTTTGGAATGCGTTACATAAGAAGAAGACTGATTTAATTTTATTAAGATAAGATGAAAAAAATTATTATTCATTTTTTATTTGTAGCCTCATGCCTTAGTTGGGTTCTATTTTTTCTTCTTAGTTTTATATTTTTTTCCCCCAATCAAACTTTGCAAGTACTTAATAATTATTTACCTTCAACTTATGATCTTCAATATTCTGAAGTAGTTAATAATGGCTCATTTCTAAATCCCATTCTTGAATTTTCAAACATCTCAATTCAAATAAACGATGCGCAGGTTTTTTCTGCAAACAAATCACACTATGGATTTCTTATTTCTCCGACCTTGATTATTGGAAAGGTAACTATGAGTAATATTCATCTTGAAGAGGCAAATATTCTTCTGGCAAATCATTCTGCACAAAAGATGCCTAAATTAAAAATTAATTTGGATAAAAATATCTCGATTAGCTTTTATGACACCTCTCTTGAACACCTGGGATCAGAGATGCTGATTAATGGTCAGTTAAATAGCCTGA
>JAAZYI010000016.1 GCA_014239735.1 Dehalococcoidia bacterium | reverse complement strand
CCCTCTTGCTTGGGCTCCATTAATAATTACTGTCTTTGGAATCGATAACGTAGGGAAAGTATTTTTATTATTTATGGTCTCTTTTTCAATTATGATAATTTCAGCAAGAGCAGGTGCCTCTGGAACTCAACTATCAAAAATTCATGCCGCACATTCATTAGGGGCATCTAGATGGCAAATTTTAAGACATGTTATATTTCCAAATTCTTTGCCTGAAATACTAACGGGAATAAGAGTTGCGGTTGGAATGTGTTGGGGGACGCTGGTTGCTGCAGAATTTTTAGCAGGAACTACTGGTATTGGGTTTGTTGAAAACGTTGCTAGAAAATATATGCAATATGAAGTCATTTGGATCACCATTTTTGTAATGGGGATGCTCGGACTTTTATTTGATATTACTCTTAGAAAAATAATAAATAAAACTATTCCTTGGCATGGGAAAGGTTAGGTTGGGGCAAGATTTTTTAAATAAGAAATCACTATTTCAAAAAAATAGATAATGGTTATGATTTAATGTTATCTGATTAACGAAGTGCCTTTGCAAATTTAACAATATCATTAATTAGTTTTTCAGGTTTCTCCATTGCAGCGAAATGGCCACCGCTTGGCATTATTGTCCATTGCTTGATGTTAAAAATTCGTTCCGCATAAGATCTAGGCGGCCACTCTGACATTTCTGCTGGAAAAAGAGCAATACCTGTGGGGATTCTAATTTTTTTAAAATCTCTTGGAAAAAACCGTCCACCCTCTTCCCTTCTTCCAAAATAAATCCAAGAAGCTGTATTAAAAGTTTTAGTCACTATGTATACCATTATATTTGCCAATAATATATCTTTCGAATAAACACTCTCAATATCATTATTTTTTAAATCTGACCAAGAATACATTTTTTCTAAAATCCAAGCAGCGATTCCAACTGGACTATCCATCATCCCGTAACTTAATGTTTGGGGTTTTGTTGCCTGTTGAGTTCTATAACCATCTTGCATAATTTGATCTTTATCAAATCTAATTTGCCAATCCTCTTCTTCTTTAGATTGTGGGCCATCTGGATGACGCATGGTCAAACAGTTGATATGGATCGCTTTACAAGTTTTTGAATGGTCATAAGCAATCCAATTCGCAATCGTTGCACCCCAATCTCCCCCTTGAGCTAAATAAGTTTTATAGTTAAGGTTTTTAATTATTAGCTTATTAAATATATCTGCTATTTTTCTAGGTCCTATTGGTCTGGAAGGTCTTCCTGAGAATCCAAATCCAGGCAATGAAGGTACAATTACATCAAATGCATCTCTTTCATTACCTCCAAATTTTTCTGGATGAGCAAGTTTTTCAATTATATGTAAAAATTCAATTATGGATCCAGGCCATCCGTGCATGAGAAGTAATGGCAATGGATTAGGTCCGCTACCTTTTTCATGAATGAAATGAACATCAATTTTATCTACTTCTGTTGTAAAATTTGGGAATTTATTTATTTGATCTTCATGCTTTCTCCAATCAAAATCACTAACCCAATAATTAGAAATTTCTTTCATGTAATCTAGGTTAGTTCCATACTCCCAGCCGCCATCATCAGGCATTTCATGCCAGGGAAATTTTTTTACCTTAGCATAAACAGCTTCAAGCACTTGATCTGATATGTTTACTTTAAAAGGTTTAATCATTAATTATTTTTCAATATATACCTTATTAATATTGGGGTTAAATTTATCTTATGCCTTCAAATAAAGAAATCGTTTGTCAAAATGATCTATTCGTTGTCTGGCAACAATAAATTACTTAAACTAAATAGTTAATTTAACTTGATTGTATTTAGAAGATAGAAAACTGCCAAAGTTGATGGGGGATACGATGGAGAAAAATATATTAAAAAGTAAATAATTTTG
>JAAZYI010000015.1 GCA_014239735.1 Dehalococcoidia bacterium | reverse complement strand
ACAACCATAAAGTTATATTGTTCTGCTAGATCTAATAATCCTTCATAGCCCATTAACCAATCGTAAGTCCTTGTGAGACCATGCAAAGAAACCATCAATGAAATATCCCTTCCTTTTACGTACGAGGAAGGAACGAATAAGGCGTAAGGTATCGATTCTCCAGTTTCTTCAAAAACATAACTCAAATGTTGAACTCTTGGATCTTGAATAGATCTTTCATCATCCCATTCCGTTCTAACAGACTGCTCTTCTAAAGCCCAAGTATTCAATACCAAGAGTGTTGATATTAATAGTATTATTGTTTTCATTTAAACTTCTCCAGAAACCATACTAATCAAAAAACTAATTTGATCAAATTTTAAAAAATAAAATTTATTTTCTTTCTAAAGTATAAATTTATCTCTGAAGGGATTAAAAATTACGAGTATTTCCTTAGTTATTATTTCAATTATTTAACTAAATATTTGTGCTATCTTTAATTTGATTTAGTGTTTTAAGGAGGAAAAATGAAAAAAATACAAATTTTATTAATCGCTTTGATGGTGTCTGCTGCACCTGGTGCATTTGCAGAAATATTGGAAGTTTATAACTGGAAAGCAAACCCAGGTCAGGCACAAAAAATGTTAACCAATATGAATGAATCAGCAAAGGTTCATAGAGCACTAGGTGCTCAAGTTACCATCAATATCCTGGACGTTGGTTCAGAGAATCAGGTTGATTACGTAATCAGATTTGATGATATAAAAAAATGGGGCGCTTTTAAAGACGCATTAGCTACAGATAAGAAATGGAATGATCTGTGGAATAAAATAGGTAGAAAACCAACTGGTGAATTACAAATGAGTCTTGTAGGAATAAATACAGATGCAAGTGTTAAAGCATCAGATTTTGATAAGCCCTTCGTGTATGGAGTCTGGGTCTGGGAACCTGCACCAGGTAAAACTGCAGAAGTTGCAGAAAGACAACAAAAATATAAAGAAATTCATGAATCTCTAGGGGCTAGGGTTGAAATTTATTCCGAAGGACCAGGAGGAACAGGAAGTTTTCATTATTGCATGCTATTTGATTCATGGTCGGATTGGGCAGACGCATCTATAAAAATGAGTTCTAGCGCTGAATTAGCTGAACTAAACAGTCAAGCGGATCCCAACTCTGCAACTCTAGTAAGAAGCTTCACTGGAAGAACAGTAAGTAATTAAAGTTCAAGGGCCTTAATAGGCCCTTTTCTAGTGAATGGCTGAAAACTCTATCTTCTAATAAACCCCAGGATATATTGTTCTGTATAGTTATTGTAACTATTAGGGCAATATGATCTCTAAGTAATAATCAGGAGAAATTATGAGTGTGATGATAACTTTAGAAATGCCAGTTAAACCAGATATGTTGGAAGATTATTTGGCTATACTGAAAGGAGCTCTTGTTGAAACAAGAAGCTATAAAGGGTGTATAAGCGTAATTACTCTTGTAGATCAGAAAACTTCAAGTGTTCTTTTAATAGAGGAATGGGATAGTGCTGAAAATCAAGAAGCTTATATGGCTTGGAGAGTTGAAACTGGACTTATTGAAGCAATATCTCCCTTTATGCAGGGTCAACTAGTAACTAGAACGTTTGACTTAAAAACAGAGATTTAAAATGTGGTCATGCCATTAAAGTATTAGTAAATGAATAAAAAAATTATAATTAAAATACAGGTATTAATTATATAAGCTGATAGTTTCTCTTTTTTCAAGCATTTCTATTAACAAAATCGCTCTGATTACCCTCACGCTTAGTAAAATTAGGCTTATCCTTAAAGGTCTCTTCTACCCAGGCTAGGGCCTCTTCCTCATTGAGATTGGTATCCCAAACAACAGCCTGTGGTTGGGAAACGTGCCAAGGGGTATCCCAAAAAACTTCAATGCCATTATCTTCAGGATCATTAAAGTAGAGAGATAATGCATTGCCGTGACACAAAGGAAGAATATCAACCTTTGCAGACTCTAATTTGCTTTTCATTATCTTCACGTCTTTAAAGGAATCCACTCTAAAAGATAGATGATTTAATGAATT
>JAAZYI010000014.1 GCA_014239735.1 Dehalococcoidia bacterium | reverse complement strand
TAGATATAATATCAACTTTAGTGTCAGGATCATCTATCCATGTTACAGGGAGTTCGCATATAGATAAATTCTTTTTCTCAGCTTTATAAAGTATTTCGGTATCAAAAAACCAACCTTCATCTTTGCAATCATCTAGAATTTTAAGGGCCGCTTCTTTTTTTACAAACTTAAATCCACATTGAGCATCATAGAAATCCACAGACAAAAAAAATCTAAAAATTTTACTGTAGCTTCTAGATATTATTTCTCTCTTTAAACTTCTACCTATAACCCTCGCACCTTTAATAAGTCTAGACCCAATAACAAAATCTTGCCCATCATCAATCTTATTCAAAAATTCAGGTATTATTTCAATATCAGTAGAAAGATCAAGATCCATATAGGCAAATATTTCAGCATTACTGCTTAACCATGCATTTTTCAAAGCTAATCCTTTGCCTGGATTTTCGTTTGATATTACTCTTGATTTTTTGTATTTTCTTTGTATTCTTTTTGCAATATCTAAAGTATTATCTGTAGAACCATTTTCCGCGATCGTAATTATCCAATCTCTTGGAACATGAAGTTCCATAAAATTATAAAGTTTCTGAAAATTACTCAATAGAGATTTTGATTCATTATAAACTGGCAATACTAAATCTAAGGATCTATTCATAGCCTAATGCAAAAATCTTCTCTGTTTAGTAAAAATCATAGAAATATCATTATCATTTGCTACATTAATTACTTTCTCATCGTTCACTGAACCTCCGGGTTGAACAATACAATTAATCCCCAAATCAACGGCCATCTTTACAGCATCTGGAAATGGAAAAAATGCATCTGAAGCTAAAACAGAACTCACACTTTCATCACCAGCTACTTCTCCAGCTATCTTTACGCTCATCAATCTATTAGGTTGACCTGCTCCCATACCAATAAGTGTCCTATCTTTTACCAAAACAATAGCATTAGATTTAACGAACGATGCTAACTTCCACGAAAAAATAATATCTTTTATTTGATCTTCATTTGGCTGCCTTTCTGTTACATAACTTAATTCAAAATCATCAATCAAGTTATCAGTTTGAACTAAAAGACCTCCTGAAATCGATTTAACTACAGATCTAGGCTTTAAGTGATATTTTGCTTGAATAACTCTAAGAGATTTTTTTTCTTTCAATTTGCTTAAAGCTGATTTACTGTAACTAGGAGCTACAATAATTTCATAGAATGATTGATTAATTAACTTTGCAACCTCTACAGTCAACTCTGTATTAAATCCAATAATGCCTCCAAACGCAGAAATAGGGTCCCCTTTGACTGCATTATTAAATGCTTCTAACTGACTATCGTTAACGGATAATCCGCAGGGATTAGTATGTTTAATAATAGAAACACAATTTTCCTCAAAACTATTTGCCGTCAAGAAAGCTGAATCAGCATCTAAAAAATTAGAGTACGACATTTCTTTACCATTTAGTTGGCTTGAATTAGCTATTCCAGAATTGCTATCTTTAAATGAATAGATTGAGCCTTTCTGATGAGGGTTCTCGCCGTATCTTAAATTTTTTTTAAATTCAAGTTCATTATTTAATAAAGTTTCAATAGTTTTTTTCTCTTGAGGTTCAAAATATCTTGCAATTTGAGCATCATAATTTGAAGTATTACTAAAAGCTTTCTTAGCAAATTTATATCTTTCATCCTCAGTTACTTCTGAATTAATTATCTTGTTTACAATCGGACCATAATCATTTGGATCTGTAATCACTAAAACATCAGAATAGTTTTTTGCTGCTGCCCTAATCATTGAAGGTCCTCCAATATCAATATTATCTATTGCCTCTTGATGTAAAAAATTATCCTTTGAAATCACCTCACTAAATGGATATAAATTGCATACAACCATATCGATTCCCTTAATGCTTAAATTATTTATTTCATCATGATGATCTTTAATTTTTCTATTAAATAATATTCCTCCATAAATATTTGGATGCAAAGATTTAACTCTTCCGTCAAGAATTTCAGGAAAATTAGTAATTAAAGATAGATTAGTAACTTCTACTCCATTTTTTTCTAAATGCAGAAAGGTTCCTCCGGTTGCAATTACTTCTAGATCAATTTCATCTTGAATTTTTTTTAGAAAGCCAGAAATGCCTTCCTTGTTATATACACTTACTAAAGCTCTCAATTCAAATCCCTACAATATTAACTTTTTTCTCATTATTACCCCTATTAAATATTTTTCCAATAATTTTAGAATCTTTATCAGTATTAAGAGCTATGTCTATATATTCTGGATCCGAAATGATAACCATGCCAATGCCCATATTGAATACTTTAAACATCTCTTCTAATGAGACACCACCTCTATCTTTTATATAACCAAATAATTTAGGTATCTCCCATGATTTAATATCAATCTCAGCTTTTACATTGTCTGGAATAGATCTACTAACATTCTCTCCTATACCTCCTCCAGTTATATGAGCAATGGATTTAAATTTATCTAAAGATTCCCAAAGCAAATGATAGTAATTTCTATGTGGCTTAGTTAACATTTCTCCCAAAGAATAATTGGTGCCTGGAACAATAATATCTATTTCTTTATTATTGCTTTCAAAGTTAAATATTTTTCTAACAAGAGAATAGCCGTTTGTATGTAAACCATTTGAAGGAATCCCAATCAATATATCACCTTCTTTAATTGTATTTATCTTAGGGATCTTTGATTTTTCTACTATTCCTAATATAAATCCGACCACTTCTAAATCATCTTTTTTATAAATATCAGGCATTTGGGCTGTCTCTCCTCCAGCCAGGATGCAACCTAAGCCTTTACAAGCTTCAGAAATACCTCTAACAACATCTAATATTTTTTCTTCTTCTATCTCACTAAATGCCAAATAATCAAGAAACATAAATGGTTTAGCTCCTGAAGGAAGAATATCATTAACACAATGATTCACTATATCATGGCCAAGATTTGAATAATTTCCAAAATATTTAAAGATTTTTGATTTCGTACCAACTCCATCTACACTTCCAGAAACGGCAATATTATTATCTATTTTTAAGGATGAGGAAAAAAATCCAAGATCTTCCAATTCATTGTTCTTTCCTACAATAGATAATATTTTTTCAGTCAGATTATCTGAAAAGGCAAGATCAACCCCAGAGGATTTATAACTTTCATCAACCATCTAAACTTTTTCTTCCAATTTCATCTTATCCATTTCGAGTTGCACAGGTATTGGATATTTTTTTGTAAAACATCCTAAGCAATAATTATTCTTATAATCCATAGATTGTTCTAGTCCATTAATACTTAAGAATTTGAGAGAATCCGCGTCAATAAATTTCTCTATCTCCTCAACAGACAATTTTGATGCTATTAATTCATCTAGTCTTCCAGTATCTACTCCAAAATGACAAGTTGAAATTATTGGGGGCGACGCAACTCTAACGTGTACTTCAGTCGCCCCAGCCTTTCTAAGCATTTTTATAACTTGGGGAGTTGTAGTTCCTCTTACAATACTATCGTCCACTAAAACTATTCTTTTACCTGCTATAACAGAATTTAAAGTATTAAATTTAATTCTTACACCTATATCTCTAAGTTTTTGATCAGGAGAGATAAAAGTTCTTCCAACATATCTATTTTTAATCAAACCAGAAACATAAGGAATCCCAGATCTATTAGCAAAACCAACTGCTGCTGCAGTTGCTGAATCAGGTACATCAATAACTAAATCAGCAGAAACAGGGTGTTCTTTGGCAAGAATCTCTCCCATGTTCATTCTTCTAGAATATGTTAATTCTCCATCCAAAATACTATCAGGTCTAGAGAGGTAAATTTGCTCGAATGAACAAAGCGATTTTACTGAATTATTGCTCATCACGGAAGAGGTTATTTCATTATTTCTAATTACTATTGTTTCTCCTGGGTCTATATCTCTTATAAAAGAAGCTCCAACATGATCAAGTGCACAAGTTTCTGAAGCTACTATGTAGCCTTCTCTATATTTACCTAATACCAAAGGTCTAAATCCATTGGGATCTCTAGCGCAAATTAATGAGTCTTTATTCAGCATGACTATTGAATAAGCACCTTTTAATCTACTCATACAAAACTGAGATCTTTCTCTCCAATCAAATCCAGGTGAATTAGCATATAACATAGCAATTAACTCTGAATCAGAAGTAGTATTGAAAGTTGATATTCCCCAAGAATCCAATATCTGTATTATTTCTTCAGTATTAATTAAATTGCCATTATGACCTATAAACAAATCTCCGCTGATCCCAGAAACTTTTATAGGCTGAGAATTATTAAGATTGTTTGATCCAGTAGTGGAATATCTAGTGTGTCCTATAGAAATATTACCTTTTAATTTCGAAATTTTATCTTCATCAAAAACTTGATTTATTAAGCCTAAAGCCTTGTGCTCATAAATTAAGGAACCATCGCTTGTGGCTATGCCCGCTGATTCTTGCCCTCTATGTTGTAATGAAAATAAGCTAAAAAAGGTCGAAGATGCGACTTGTTCATTTGGATGATAGATTCCAACAACACCACATTTTTCAGATAACTTTTTTTCTTGCATAAGGTTTCTCTGGTCTAAAACTTAATTATAAAGATCCCCAAAAAATAATCATAAAATTTTTAATACACAAAAAAACTCTTGATTTCCTTTCCTGCCTAGGACTCTTGATTTTTTAATTTCGATAAAAGATAAACCTAATTTTTTATATCCATCTACCAGGCTATTAATTATCTCTGCATGAACATTAGGATTAGAAACTATTCCTCCTCGTTCGACTTGGTTTTTTTTCGCTTCAAATTGAGGCTTAATAAGAACAATAATATTGCTTTCAGTCTTCATAAATTTAATTAGGTTTGGCATTATTTTTAAAGTAGAAATAAATGAAACATCTATTACAATAAGATCTACTTTTTTAATAGGCAATTTAATATCGTGCCTAGCATTTACCTTTTCATATGAGAAAACTTTTGGATTTCTCAACAAAGATGGATGAATCTGATTTATTCCAGAATCGATACAGTAAACACTATTTGCTCCTTTTTTAAGAAGTGCATCAGTGAAGCCACCTGTAGATGCTCCAACATCAAGGCAAGTATTGAAATTAAAATCTATATCTACATCACAAAAGAAATTATTTAATTTTTCACCTCCTCTTGATACAAACTTACTATCGTCAACGATTAATTCTGCGTTAATTTGCACTAGAGTGTGTGAGAATAGATTATTAGAATCAAAATTCTTAACTTTTATTTTTTTCGAATTAAGAATTATCTCCGCCTCTTTATTTGATTTCACAAGACCTTTGCTAATCATCAATTGGCCTAGTCTTATTCTTTTTACCATTTTTTCAAATTCAAAAGTTTATCTAAATAAGGAATTTCAGAATCTCCTATACCTTTAATAGAAATTGATGCCGCAGTATTAGCAAACATTGCGCTATCTTTAATTTGTTTTTTAAATATAAAATAGAAGATAGAAAAAGTGATTGCCCATACATCTCCAGCACCTGTCTCATCAACATTAACAACTTGAATGGTTTTATAGTTTTCTATCTCGTTATCTACTATTAAAGTCGAGCCTTGTTCACCCTTAGTTATGCATACCAATTTACATGATTCAGATATCTTAAGAGCATTATCATAATCTACATCATGCTCAGACATAATCACTGCATCAAAAATTGAAAAATCTAAATCTGGAAGTTCTTTTTTAATAGATACATTTCCTTGAGAATCCAAAGCTCTCATCCATCCTTGAAGATTACATACTTTAATGCTATCTGGAAATAGTTCTAAGAACTCATTAGTGACTTCATTAAAAACTGGACAATAAAATATTAATTTTGGAAGAGCATAATTTATTGGATAAATTAAATCACAAGTATTTAAACTTTGAGAAAAATTAACTACTCTTTGTGCTCTCATATTATTAACATAGTGATTTTCAAATATAGTATGCCCTATCCTATTTTGAGGAAAGGCAATATTATCAGGCAAACAATCTTCCAATTTTAATTCATCACTTGATATAGATATTACGCCTGATTTAATTCCATATTTAATACAAGCTTTTGACGCATAAAAAGAAGGACCCCCAATCGAAGAAAAGGAATTATCTTCTTTGAATATTCTATCTTCAGTTATATTTCCTATAGTTAAAATATCAATGGATTTCAATCTTATTTTAATTTAATTACAACTTGACGCCTTGATCCACTACCTTCACTTTCAGTAGTAATCTTTGGCTGCTTTTCTAAAGATAAGTGAACTATTCTTCTATCAAAAGGTGACATTGGATCCATCTTTACTGGCTTTCCAGATTTAATAACTTTTTCAGCAGCTGATTCAGCCAGAGAAGCTATATTCTGCCTTCTTCTTTCTTGATAGCCTTCTACATCCAAAATGACTCTTACTTTCTTATCTAATTGCCTTTTAATAATAAATGAAATTAGAAATTCTAGAGATCTTAAAGTCTCACCCTTTCTTCCAATTATTAGTCCAGAATCATCCCCTTCTATCTCAAAATAGACTGATTTATTATCAAAATCATCTTGATCTCTGAAGAAAGTTTTCACGTCAACTTCTAGACTAGATAATATGTAATTTACTAAATCAACTGCAAGTTTTGCAGTATCTTCATCAACAACATCCATCTCTCTTCTAGGAACGCTATCCTTCTTTTTATATGACTTTTTTGTTGATACAGATTTAGTTGATTTGCCATCATTTTCAATAGTTACTTCTATTAATGCCGGCTCTCCACCAAGTCCTAAAATACCAGATTTTCCTGGAGATATTATTTCAATGTTAACCTCTTCTAGATTTGCCTTTAATTCTTCTAGAGCGAGCTTTGTTGCTTCTTCTACGGTTTTTCCTTGAAATTGTTGAGTGCTCATAATTTTCCTCCTTTACTTGCACTTCAAAATTCTCATTTTGATTTATGTCAGTATTCTCATTTTGATTTATGTCAGTATTCTCAGATTTTGAAGTTCTAAAACTTAACATTTCTTTTAGTGAATGCTTAACTTTTAATTTTTTTAGTACATATATTTGTATAAAGAATCCTGCTATATTTGAAAAAATTATGTATGTAGCTAAACCTGCAGGGAAAGATAATGTAAAAAATCCAAACATTATTGGCATCATCCATAACATCATTTTATTTGTTTGCTCTTGCCTTGCGTCTGAGCTTTTAAACATAGAGACTTTTTGTTGAGCAAAAGTTGTGCTGGCCACGATTAATGGAAGTAATATTGCAAACAACCCTCCTGCCTGCTGAACAGGATTTACTAAATCTATTCCCAAGAAGAAACTATTCAATGGGACTTTATTTATTACAGGATTCCAAGAATAAAGATATCCGGACAAATTAGCTAAGCCTTCTGGGGTAGGAGGAACAACTTTAAATATAGCTCTGTAAAGTCCTATCCAAATTGGCAATTGAATTACCATTGGACCCAAACATCCAACCGGATTTACGCCAGATTGTTTGTAAAGATTCATAGTTTCTTGGCTCATTTTTTGTCTACTATCACGGTCTTTACGGTCTTTGTACTTTGCTTGAATTAATTTTAATTTAGGTTGAATCGATTGCATTCCAATCATCTGCTTTACTTGTCTAAATGAAAGAGGAATCATAAGAATCCTGATTAAGATAGTGAATACAATAATACTTAATCCAAAATTATCAGATAAAAGTGAATAGAGGACGGTCAAAATATTGACCATTGGTTTCATAATTATTTCATTCCATAAGAGTGAAAACATAGGTCAATCACAACCTTTCATGTCATCTAAATCAAAACATATTATTTGAGATCTATCAGCAATCGAATAACCTCTGAAATTGTCCTCTCTATCAATGGTAAATATAAGATTGTTTTCAATAACTGGAAGGGACTGAACTCCATTCTTCAATGGATATTCTCCCAACGTGGAGCCAGTGCCATCCTCAATAATTATTATTTTATCTTTATCAAAAGGGACGGCTAAAAGTGTCTGATTCCTAAATGAATAAGGAACTAATCCAGCTATTGGCTTCCCATCAAATTTTAATTCCTTCTCCCATACTATAGATAATAGTTCTGAATCAGGATCAATATCTATCCTATATAACCATCCAGATAATGTAATTACATAATAAGAATCATTAAGTGCTGCTATTTCAGACCAAATCCAGCCATCTAATACTAATTCTGACCAATAATTTAATCCGTTAATTGAAGAGATGTTGCTACTAGAAAGCTTTAAATCAAAACATTTTAATTTGCCACCAATATTTCCGTAACAGTAAGAATTTTTAGAAACTTTGATTATTGGTGAAATTATCGGAAATTCACTCTGTTCTGTAAAAATAAGTCTATTTTGAGAATTGGATATATATGAATCATTATTCTTAATATCGATAAATGTAATGTCTCCATTCAGCCCTCCAACAATTAGTATTTCTTGTTCTTTATCCAGTAAAGGGGTGCCATAAATTTCGCCTACTAAAGGAATTCTCCACAATATCTTACCGGTGAGTTCATCTAAGGTTTTATTGGAATCTGATTTAGCATCAATGGCATACAAATACCCTCCTGCATCGTCACTTTTATCATTTTCAGAAGTCGCAACATAAATTGCTCCATTATGAAAAACAACTCCTCCAACAATTGAACCATTTATCGTGATGTATTCTTCCATCCAAATTGAGTCACCATTAATTACGTCTATAGCAAATAGACTAGAAATACATTTTCTATTCTGGCATTTTTTACCTTCTCCATTTCCATACGCTGAACCATATAAAATTCCGTCCTTTAAAATCATATTCCCATAAAAAGAGCCTAAAGAATTTTCTCCTCTAGGAAATTCCCAATCATTAACTACAGATCCATTTGATTTGGAAAATTTAAGAATTTTTCCACTATCGGAAGGAACATATAAATAATTTTCATCTGCTACAGGAGAGGACCAGTTACCTTGATGCTCCATATCGTTCATGCACCCAAACAACGTAATAGATAGAATGAGAATAAGAAAAATAACTATTTTATTTTTTCCAATAATTTTCATCTTACTGGGTCATATCCTCCCTTTGAAAATGGATTGCACCTAAATAACCTAATAAAAATCATCCATGAGCCAATTATCGCCCCATGCCTTTCTACTGCTTCATAGCCATAGTTTGAACACGAGGGAGTGTATTTACAATTACCTCCAATATAAGGCGAAGCAACCAAAATATATAATTTTATAAACTTTAATATAATTTTTTTAAACATTATTCCTCATTGCTTTTGGAAATAAAATCATTAAATTCTTCTAGTATGTTCTTTATTGAAGAGTAATTTAAAATTTGATTATTATTCATAACTATTAAAACCATAGAAACCCCATTCAATTTAAATAATTTATCTCTTAACAAGTTCTTAATTTGCCTTCTTAGCTTATTCCTAGCTACTGAGTTACCAACTTGTTTCTTTATAGAAATTCCTATTCTTAATTTATCAAGCTCATTGTGATTTAAATAATAAATAACAATTCCTGATTTGGTAAATTTACTACCATTAGAAATTACTTCCAGAAATTCTTTAGATTTTCTTATGACTTCAATTGAAATCAAGGGTTAAACTATTGTTTAGAAACAACAGTTAAAAGCTTCCTTCCTCGGACTCTTCTTCTTTTAAGAACATTCCTTCCACTCTTGGTTCTCATTCTTGTTCGAAATCCATGAGTTCTTGCTCTTTTTCTTTTTTTTGGTTGATATGTTCTCTTAGTCATTTTGAGTCACGTACTTTAAAAATTAATATAATTATTTCTTTATTAAAAATTTATTGTTGTTTAATCCTTTATAGGACTATAATATTCTCTTGTAAAACTCGTATATTGTAATCTAACTTTTAATAGTTGACTACTACTAATACAAATAATATAGATTTAGGAACAAAAAATGGCAAAAAAGACTAGCATCGAGGAAATAAAAACTGAAATTGAATTAACTTCAGAATCCACTATGATTGAGGCTTTAAAGTATTATGTGAAAACGATTCCGCTCTCTGAAAGAATGAATGAAAGGGCTGTAGTAGCTGATTTTGTTACTAATATTGGAGAAGAGAAATTACTATCAAATTTAAAACCGCCAGAAGTAGGAGACTACAGTCAACAAATCACTTCCAGAATGGCTAATACTGACACACAATCAAGGCTTGCCTCTGTAAAAAAATTCCTAGGTTTCTTGCACAATAATGAATTAATTGAGAACGATCTAAATATTCCATCTCATTTAAGATCTAAAAGAATCTTAACCAACAAAAGAACTAAGAATAGAGTTTCAACTTTTGAAGAAGGGCCTAAACTAACAAGAAGTAGGTATAAAACATTAATTAATCAATTAGAAAAGCTCAATAAACAGAAAATGGATTTGGCTGTTGATATTCAAAATGCGGCTGCAGATGGTGATGTAAGAGAAAATGCGCCTCTTGAGGCAGCCAGAGAAGCTCAAGGAATGGTAATGGCAAAAATAACAGATATAGAAAATCTAATGAGAGGAGCAATCATTATTGATGACGGCTCGCAATCATTATTAAAGGGGAAAATAAATATTGGAAGCAAAGTAACGATTGAGAATCAAAATAATAAAGAGATTTATACTTTCCAGGTAGTGGATTTTCATGAAGCAGATCCTTTAAATTCAAAAATATCTTCAGACTCTCCTGTTGCCAAAGCAATTCTTGGTAAAAGTAAGGGAGAAACGGTTAGTGTAAAAAGCCCCACAGGAACAATAGACTACAAAATTACTACAAGTTCAAATAGGTAAATGGGCAATTATACTGAATGGGTGATATTTAATTTATTTGTAGTAGTAATACTTGCCTTTGATTTATATTGGTCAAAAGGAAAAGTATATGGATTCAAATCTTCTATTATTTGGACTATCATATGGACCTTTCTGGCACTGCTAGTAAATTTGTGGTTTTTCATGGAAGATGGATCGTTACTCCAAGGAAATGAAAGAGGAATAACCTTCCTTACAGCATATGTAGCTGAAAGAGCATTAAGTTTTGATAATTTATTTGTTTTTATAATAATTTTTCAATTTTTTAAGATACCTCCGAAACTGCAACCCATTGCATTAACTTACGGAATTGTAGGAGCTCTCATAGCAAGGGCAGTTTTTATTGCGCTAGGAGCAGCAGTTTTAAGCATATTCTCATGGATCATGTTGATAATGGGCTTATTCCTAATTTATACAGGAATTAAGCTTGCTTTAATAGATGATGAAGATGTAGACCCAGAAAAGAATATACTTTTGAAATTTTCAAAAAAAGTACTAAATATTTCTGAAGAGTTCAAAGGTTCCAAGTTCTACTTTAGAGAAAAAAATATGCTTTATTTTACTCCTCTATTTTTAGTGGTAGTTGTACTAGGAAGCACAGATATTGTTTTCGCGGTTGATTCTATTCCGACAGTGTTTGGGATCACTAAAGATACTTTCATTATATGGAGTTCTAATATGATGGCAGTTGTAGGTATGAGGCCATTATACTTTCTTATCCAGGAAATGCAGAATCAGTTTAGATATCTAAAGTATGGATTATCTTTAATATTAGTTGTTATCGGATTCAAGATGTCAATCGAATACCTTGGAGAAAGAATAGGTCCATTAATTAATAGTGAATATATAACTCATTTTCATATAAATACATATGTCTCCTTAGGTACTATAGTAGGTATTATTACGGCTAGCATTTTGCTTTCTAATATAATTAAGGAAAAAAATGATCCAAGAAATATCAAATAATTACTCTGCTAATGAAATAGAAGATTCAATAAAAAAGGCACTTCAAAGAGAAATTAGTGGGGAAGTTAGATTTGATGAAATTACTAGAGAAATATATTCAACAGATGCTTCAATTTATAGAATTCTTCCTCTATGTGTAGCCATTCCCAAAAATACTAATGATGTAAAAACTATAGTCCAAATCGCATATGAAAATAATATTCCTATACTACCTAGAGGTGGAGGATCAAGTTTATCTGGGCAGACTGTAAACAGAGCAATAGTTATTGATTTCTCAAAATATTTAAATTCAGTTATTGATTTTGATAAAAACAATAAAAAAATCTTAACACAACCTGGGATTTCAATTGATATATTAAATAGTTATTTGAAACCTATGAATTTACTGTTTGCACCCGATCCAAGCACTACAAATAGAGCAACTGTGGGTGGGGTTATAGGAAATAATTCTTGCGGAGCACATTCTGTAATATACGGAAAAACAATTGATCATGTTTCTAGTCTAGAAACTATTCTTTCAAATGGAGATACTCATAAATTTGAAAAATTATCATTTAATAAATTTGAAAGCCTTCTAAACAAAGGTTCTTTAGAATCAAGCATTTACAGTAATTCTTTAAATCTCTTTAAAGAGTATACAGATGAATTAGAAAAAAGATTTCCTAAAATACAGAGAAGGGTTGGCGGATATAATTTAGATGAGGTTAACCATGATGGGTATGTTGACTTAACAAAGTTAATCGTTGGCTCAGAAGGAACTTTAGCTACTATTACCGAAGCAGAGTTAGATTTAGTAGATCTACCAAGTAATAAAGGGCTATTAGTAATAGAATTTTCAGATATTATTAAATCTATGGAGGCTTCTAGATATGCTCTTGAATTTGGGCCTTCTGCAGTAGAGCATATAGGTGAAATTATTATCAATGAAGCAAAAAAATCACCTGAATTTGCATCTGGAATTGATTACTTGAAAAGTAATCCTACCGATATAATAGTCGCCGAATTTTATGGAGAAAATGAACTTGAAGTTAAAGATAAAATAGAGAAGCTTAATTCAAAAATTCAAAATTCAAAATTAGCTTTATCGAGCACAATTGTGATGAACCCAGACCAACAATCCAAAGTATGGAATATGAGAAAATCTGGATTAGGTTTAGTTATGAAAAAACCTGGAGAAGCCAAAGCAATCCCTTTCGTAGAAGATACTGCAGTATCTCCCGAAAAGTTACCAGAATATGTTAAGAGATTCGATGAGGTTGTGAGAAGCAATGGGACAACAGCAGGATATTATGGGCATGCTTCTGTGGGATGTCTTCATATAAGGCCACTAATTAATCTTAAATCGGAAACTGATATAAAAAAGATGGTGAAGATATCTAGTGATATTTCTGATTTAGTATTTGAATTTGGAGGAGCATTTAGTGGAGAACATGGAGATGGGATAGTAAGAGGTGCGTGGACAAAAAAAATATATGGAGAAAAAGTATATTCTGCTTTTAAAGATTTAAAAAAAGCATTTGATCCAAAAAATATACTGAACCCTGGAAAGATAATAGAAACTCCACCAATGGACTCTAATCTTAGGTTTGGAGGAAATTATAAAACAGAAAAAATAGAAACCTTTCTTTCTTTTAAAAATGAAGGAGGATTTGCTCAAGCTGTTGAAATGTGTAATGGCCAAGCTGCTTGCAAAAAAGTCGACTCTGGCTATATGTGCCCTTCATTTATGGCAACCAGAGATGAAGCAGACTCAACACGAGGAAGAGCAAATGCGTTAAGAGCTGCATTATCAGGCAAGCTCCCTATAGAAGAATTAAATTCTAAGAAATTATTTAATATTTTAGATTTATGCTTAGAATGTAAAACATGCAGATCTGAGTGCCCGTCTGGTGTAGATATGGCCAAGATTAAATATGAATTTTTACATCAATACTATAAAAAAAATAAAATTCCTCTCAGATCAAGATTAACTGGTAATATAGCAATTCTTAATAAAATTGGGGCAATTTTTCCAAGTATTTTTAACTTAACTAGAAAATTATTTATCTTTAAGCTTCTTTCAGATTATTTATTAAAAATCGATAAAAGAAGAAATATTCCAAAGATAGCCTCTAATTCATTTGAAAAATTATATAAATCAGATTCAAATAGTAAAGAGAAAATGGCTGTTTTCTTTCATGATACTTTCACAAACTATAACCACCCTCAGGTAGGACTGTCTGCTATAAAAATACTAAAATCTCTAAACTATAATGTTATGTTGATCGATAAAAAATGTTGTGGTAGACCATTAATATCCAAAGGGTTGCTGGAGTCTGCAAAAAGGAATGCTAGGTATAATATAGACAAACTTTATACTCATGTAAAAGAAGGTGCGATAGTAGTAGGAGCGGAACCAAGTTGTGTGTCAGCCTTAAAGGATGAATATCCAGATATGTTTCCAGAGGATGATAAGGCCAATCTAATATCAAGCAACACTTATTTACTACAAGAGATAATTGCTGACCCTACCAATTCAAATAAAATTAAATTTAAAAATAACATAGATAAGAAATCATATGCAGTCCAAGTGCATTGCCATGAAAAAACTATTGTAGGAGAAAATGTTTCGATTGATTCTATGAAACTAATACCTAACTCAAAAGTGGAAAAAATTCCTTCAGGATGTTGCGGAATGGCTGGTGCATTTGGTTATGAGAAAGAGCATTATGATATTTCAAAAAAAATAGCCGAAGACAGGCTAATTCCATATATAAACAATATTGAAAAAGATACACAAGTAGCAATTACTGGAGTTTCTTGCAGACATCAGATAGAAGATTTTTCAAATCACAGCCCCAAGCACATATTAGAAATAATTGCAGATAATATCGCGAATTAACTTATCTAATTTTTTTAGAGCTCCAAAACTTTAATAGCGCTCCAATTGTAGTTCCGAACCATATATAACCGCTTAGCAAAAAAGAAATCAGAAGTGAGTAGTACCATTTTAATTCACCAAGCACTCCCGTAAACTCCATTAAAATGAAGAGAGGAAAGAACAGAACTATGGCACATAACAACCCAAAATATATTATCCTCTCATCCTGCAAATCCCCTATTGAAGCTCCAATAAATCCGGATATAAATGGGCTAATTGGAAATGCAAAGAAATGAACTATTGGAATAGCTGCAGAAATTACTATTATTATGAATGAAACTAAAACTGAAATTAACATATCGCTTTCCAGATTCTATCATTTAAGTTAATTTATGAAAAAGTGCCCAATTTAAACTTATGAAAAAAGATGAAATAGATTATTTAGTAATTGGATCAGGTGCATCAGGCGCAGCCTTCTCATGGAAATTGTCAAAAAATGGAGCCAAAGTTGTATGTTTAGAGCAAGGAGAATTTATTGATTATGATTCGTATCCTAAAAATAAAAATACATTAGAAATTGATGGGTTTACAAAATGGAACTGGAATCCAAATTTTCGAGAAAATAAATTTGATTACCCTATAAATAACCAAAATAGCCCAATACATCCATTGATGTATAACTCGGTTGGTGGAAGCACTATCCACTGGACAGCCCATACACCTAGATTCCATCCATCTGACTTTAAAGTCAAAACTCTTGATGGTGTAGCAGACGACTGGCCAATAAATTATTTTGATCTAGAAAAATACTATGATGAAAATGACATCATGATGGGTTGCTCAGGAATATCAGGAGACCCTGCAAACCCGCCAAGGACAAAAAGGCCTCTTCCTCCTGTCCCATTAGGGGATGACGGCGAAATAATTGCGAAAGCTTTTGATAAGTTAAATTGGCATTGGTGGCCTTCAGACAACTACGTAGATTCGAATTACTTTAAAAACAAATGGGAATTTATAGGTTCTCACGCCCTTATGGACAGAGCTTCTGTTTCAAGTACAGATAATAAATATTGGCCTGAAGCAAAAAAATATGGAGCAAGGATTATATCAGGTGCAAGAGTAAAAAAAATCATCACAAACAACGAACAAAGAGCAACCGGTGTTGAATATATTAAAAATGGTAGAGAAATTTCAATAAATGCAAACAATATTGTTATAGCCTGCAATGCGATAGGTACTGCTAGACTATTACTAATGTCTTCTTCTAGAAATCATCAAAATGGATTAGGAAATAGCAGTGGGCTAGTAGGGAAAAATCTCATGTTCCATCCATATTCATTTATTAGAGGACGTTTTGAAGGAGAGAATAAATTTTTTAATGGACCTACCGCTAATATTCTAATGTCACAACAATTTTATGAGACTGACAAGAATAGAGGATTTGTTAGAGGGTTCTCTCTCCAAATGGTCAGAAATCATGGCCCCGCAATGACTGCATTGGAATTGGGCTGGGGAGAAAATCATCATGAACAGTTCTCTGAGTCCTTTGGAAATATTTTAGGATTTTCTATAATTGCTGAAGATCTCCCAGAAGAAGAAAATTATATTAGTTTGGATAATAGATCAAAAGATTCGGATGGCCTTCCAGGTGTAAAAATAAATTACGAATTAAGCGAAAATTCTAGAAAAATATTAGATTTTGCTATAGAAAAAACAGACGAAGTATTAAAAGAGGCAGGAGCAAAATTTACTTTTAACACACCTTTAATGAGGCAAGCTGGATGGCATTTGATGGGTACAGCAAAGATGGGCAATAATCCAGAAGAATCAGTAGTAAATAAATCAGGTAAAATGCATGATTTAGAAAATGTATACATTATTGATGGTAGTTTATTTGTAACTTCTGCATCAGTAAATCCTACTCCAACAATACAAGCAATATCCCTAATGATAGCGGAAAACTTATCAAAAAATGGAAAATAAAATATCAGAATTAAATCAGAGATTATTAAAAGACATAATGAATATTATGATACCTAAAAATGATGAAATACCTGCTGCCGGAGACATGGGGCTATATAAACAAATAGAAAAACACTTCCTTAGTTCAAATAATCATAAAAAATCTATAATTAGTATTCTAGAATCAATTAATTTGCATCCTAATGTAAGAATTTCAGGCAATTTCTTTTCAATAGACCTTACAGAAAAAATAGAAATTATAAGGTGGCATGAAAAAAATATGATAGATGACTTTAATAAATTCAAAGAATCAATTTTTGCAGTCTATTATAGCGATGAGCGAGTAGTCAGAAAAATTAATTGGGATCAAGAAAAGGTTAAAAAAATTGAGTCTAAGTGGGATCCATCAATATTAGAAAAGGTTAAAAAAATTGAGTCTTTCTGGAAAAAATTCTAAGACAAAATAAACTCTATATTCATTTCCTGACATGCCTCTTCGTACCACCCCACAACCTCTTTGTGAAGAGGAATGCCCTTATTTAACCTTTTCTGTTCTTCTTCATACTCTTCTAATCCTGCATAAAGAACTCTTTTATTTCCTGGGGCTGGCTTTGTATCCTCAAGACCTTGAAGCATCTGGTCCATAGAATTTTTAAATTCATCAACTTCTGAAAATCCATCTACCTTAAAAGCAGAAACATAATGCGCTCTTCTTGAAGCTTCAAGAGTTGGAAACCCAATTCCATTACTTAATATTCCGCACAATATATCTACAGATACACCTAGTCCGTAACCTTTATGAGAACCCATTTCTCTAGTTCCTCCAAGAGGAAGTTGCATCTTTTGAGGACCATGTGCATATTGAAATTCTCCTCCCCCATCCATATCTGGAGTCCCATCATCATGGGCAACCCAACCTGGTTGCATTGAAGCACCAATTCTCTCTAATAGGCCCATCTTATTACCTGCAATTGTTGTAGTTGCCGCATCAAATACAAAAGGAGGTTTAGATTTTGTAGGTACGGCAATTGCAATGGGATTTGTTCCTAATTTAGCCTCAGCACCAAAGGTAGGTACCATAGTATTGCCTCCAGCAGTCATACATGTTCCAATCATGTCATATTCTAATGCCATCATTGCAAAATACCCTACAGCTCCACAATGTGCTGAATTCCTTATTGAAATCGACCCAGTGCCATATTTTTCAGCTTTTTCAATTGCTAAATTCATCGCATGATAAGCAATCATTAATCCCAAGCCATTATCCCCATCTATGGTTGCAGTAGTTGGAGATTCTCTTACAATCTTCCAGTTTGGATTTGGATTAGTTGTTCCGTCGTTATACCAAGAAATATAGTGTCTTAACAAATTTGATACACCATGAGTTTCTATGCCTCTTAAATCTGCATGCATTAAAACATCTGCACCTAATCTCGCTTCCTCAGATTCAACTCCACATTTGATAAACATCTGTTCAGTTACTCTTCTTAAGTTTTTAACATCTACTGTTACAACATCTTCTTCAGGAACTTTAAAATAATCTAGCAAATTACTCCATTAATATTTTTTTTGATAATACATCACAAATATAATTTTTAAAATACAAAATCAACAATTTATTTAAAATAAATCATTTAAGCCTTTAAAATTTTACCTTATGGTAATAAGCTAAAATCAATGAAAGGATGTCCATAATGAAAATAACTAATGTTATTCCCTACCCGATTTGGATTGGCAGCAGAAATCAACTATTAGTAAAAATTGAAACTGACAGTGATGTGTTTGGTTGGGGTGAATCAGGACTATCTGCGAGAGAGCTCGGAGTATCAGGAATCATAGATCACTATAAAGAAATAATAGTTGGAATGGATCCATTTGAAATTGGTAAAATTTGGCAAAGACTATACAGGAGTCAATACTTCGAAGGGGGCAGAACCTTAACAGCGGCTATATCAGCAATAGATTTAGCTCTTTACGATATAAAAGGCAAAGCATTAGGAGCTCCAGTCTATGAATTAATAGGAGGGAAACAAAGAGATTTTGTTCCAACTTTTGCAACTACATCTGCACCTCCTGGCCAAGAAATGATAAATCAGGCAAAAAAATTAATTAAATCAGGCTGGCAAGCATTTAGATTAAGCATGTCTCCTGATGGAGGCTCACGAGAATTTGAATCTATAAATACAAAATCAAGGGGCCTTGAAGGTGAAGAATTAATTTTTGAACCTAGAGAATCTCTTAATAAAACTGCAGAATGGATAATTAAAGCAAGGAATGAATTAGGCAGTGAAGTAGTTTTAGGCGTTGATCTCCATCATAGATTTTCAGTAGCTGAAGCAGCATCTTTCTGCAATAAACTTCCAAATGGAACATTAGATTTTGTGGAAGAACCAATCAGGGATGAAACACCAAGCGCATACGAAGCTTTAAGGAAAATGACTAATATCCCATTCGCAATAGGAGAGGAATTTGCCTCAAAATGGCAATTTGTTCCCTATATTGAAAATGACTTAACTCAATTCGCCAGAGTAGACATATGCAATGTTGGTGGCATCACAGAATCTTTGAAAGTTGCTGGATGGTGTGAGAGTCATTATATAGATATGATGCCTCATAATCCTTTAGGACCAGTATGCACGGCTGCATCAATACATTTTGGAGCATCTGTTCCAAACTTTGCATGGCTTGAAACAAGAGAATCATCATCTGAAAATGCTGGGTTTTCTAATGATGAAATAATTAAGATAGATCATAAGATAGAAAATGCAATGTTTAAGGTAGCAGAAACTCCTGGATTAGGAATATCTGTAAATGAAGAAATACTTAAAAAAAGTAAATTTAAAAAATGGGATCCACCTCAATTGAAAAGAGTTGATGGGTCAGTAACAAATTGGTAAGGAGAAGAATTGGAATTTAAAGGCAAAAAAGGGCTAATTTTTGGAGTAGCAAATCATAGAAGTATTGCGTATTACATAGCAAAGGAGCTTTCTAATCTAGGAGCTGAAATTGGATATTCATATCAAAACGAAAGAGTTCTAGGTAGCGTAGAAAAATCCTTAAAAGACCTCAGTCCAGCTTTCATAGAAGAATGTGATGTGCTAAATCAGAAAAGCCTAAATAATTTTTTTAAAATATCTAAAGAAAAATTAAATCAAATAGATTTTATAGTTCATAGCATTGCGTTTGCAGAAAGAGAAGATTTAGGTGGGAACTTCTCGGATGTAACCAAAAGTGGTTTCTCTACTGCCTTAGAGACTAGCTCTTATAGTTTAATCCCAATAACAAATCTAGGGGCAAAAATTATGAACCCAGAAGGAGGATCAATTATTGCTATGTCATTTGAAGCATCTCAAAAAGTTTATCCTGGCTATAACGTAATGGGCACTGCAAAAGCAGCATTAGAAAATTGTGTTAAACAATTAGCATATGAATATGGGGAAAATAATATAAGAGTTAATGCTGTTTCTGCAGGACCTCTTCCAACTCTCTCTGCAAGGAGCATAGATGGCTTTAATCATATGAGAAAAACTCATGCAGATAGATCCCCTCTTAAAAGAAATATTACACACGAAGAAGTAGCTCATGCATCCAGCTTTTTATTAAGTGATTTATCTTCTGGAATAACAGGAGCAATAATACCAGTAGATAGTGGTTATGGCATTATGGGTCTATAGGGGGAATTACGTCTAGCAAGAAAAATAAATTTTTCTATGGATGGAAGATAGTAGGTGCAGGAGCATTAGTTCAAGGATATGCCTCTACAGTTTTCTGGAGAGGATTTACAGCTTTTTTTGATCCAATTGTCGAATCTATGGGTTGGAGCAGAGCTTTAACTGCTGCAGGTATGTCGCTACAAAGGTCTGAAGGAGGTATGATATCTCCTTTTGTTGGCATCATTCTAAATAAATTTGGAATAAAAAGAGTTATGGCATTTGGTATTTTTACTACCGGACTAAGTTTTGTCCTAATGGGATTCATTTCAAAGCTTTGGCATTTTTATCTTTGCATATCTTTATTAACAATAGGCATGTCATTTGGGACTTTTATAGTTTTAGTGGCAACTGTTGGAAATTGGTTTGTTAAAAAAAGAAAACTAGCTCTTTCATTAATGATGTCTGCTTCAGGAATAGGAGGATTATTAGTTCCGTTATTAGTAATATTAATTAGCAATTATGGGTGGAGACCTGTAATTATTTTTGCAGGAATTGGTTTTTGGGTTATTGGGTTTCCTGCTACATTAATTATGAGGTCATCTCCTGAAGATTATGGCTTGCTGCCAGATGGAGAAGTTGAAAGCGAAGAGGATCATGAGTTATCTAAAGGTATTAAAAAAAATAATGATAAGTCCGTAAAAGAGATTTTAAAATCAATTACTTTTTGGAAATTTGCAATAGCTACGAGCTTAACTCAAGGTCTATTTGCTTTAGGCTTGCTCCATATTCCTGCATTAACCAGCTTCAATGTATCTCTTTCTTTAGCAGGATTTTCTATAGCTATTATTGCATTTGCAGATGTATCAAGCAGGCTAATGGTTGGGTTTTCTAGTAATAAAATTAATCCAAAATATTTAATGTCCATTGCTTTTCTATTTCTAGGTATTGGATCACTCTCATTGAGCATTATAGAACAAGAGGTATTCGGGATAATTATAAATACCAATGTATTAATTATAATATTTGCACTTTGCTGGGGAGGAGGATTTGGAGCATCAATTCCATTAAGACTTTCGATGATAGGAGATTTTTTTGGCAGAAAAAATTATGGAACTGCTGTTGGATTGATGAGTACCCTTGGGGGCATATTTTCAGCAATTACTCCTATATTAGGCGGTTTAATTTACGATTTATATGAAACTTACAGAATTTCTTTTGCTATAGGGTCCTTATTAGTTTTTATTGCTATACCAATAATTTTGTCTATAAAAACTGAAAGGTCTTAAAGATCTTTTAGCTTTCCATTCTCCATTAGATAACATTTATCAGATAATCTCTCTGCTTCATTCTCATCATGAGTAACCATTATTGTAGACGTGCCTGATTTATTAATTATTTTCTTTATTTCAGAAGATAAAGATTTTTTTAAACTAAAATCTAAATTAGAAAAAGGTTCATCCATTAAAATAGCAGAGGGATTAATAGCCATAGCTCTTCCAATTGCAACTCTTTGCTGCTGACCGCCAGATAGTTGACTAGGAAATTTCTTCACATGGGAGGAAAGATCTAGAATATTTATTAATTCTTCCACTCTAGTATTTCTGTAATCATATTTTTTACTGATTCCATACCCAATATTCTCAAACACATTTAAATGAGGAAATAAGGCATAGTCTTGGAATACAAACCCTAAATTTCTTTTCTCAGGAGGTATGTGTAAAAAATTTGAAGATGCCAGTTGACCATTAATTCTTAAGTATCCACTTGAAATTCTCTTAAAACCAGATATAGCTCTGAGTAAAGTTGTCTTTCCTATTCCGCTAGTACCGAGAATAGAAACAAATTGCCCAGGCTCCACAATTAATGAAAATTCATCAAGTATCTTAGCATCATTAAATGAAGTACTGACCTCTTCTAATTGAATACGGCCATAATTTGTAGTCTTCTCTTTAATATCAGAATACATTTAATTGCTCGTTTCTATGTCATTTCTCTTTAAAACCAAATATGCAGAAGCAGGACCTGATAATAATATCAAAATCAATGCTGGAAGTGCTGCTTCCGCAAAAAATGCCTCTGATGCATAATCCCAAACTTTCAATGCGAGGCTATCAAAATTAAGGGGCGCCAGAATCATAGTTAATGGCAATTCTTTTAATGTAAGCAAAAAGACTAATAATCCGCCAGCCAAAATACTTGGCATTATTAAAGGAATAGTTATTCTCCATAGAGTAAGCCAATACCCTATTCCAAGGCCTCTTGATGCATCCTCTAGGTTTTCATTAACCTGCATTAAAGTAGTTTTTATCGCACTTACAGCTACTGGTAAAAATAGCACTCCGTATCCAAAAGTAAGAACAAAAATAGTTTGATAAATTGGAAAAGCAAAATTTATTGAAAAGTATACTAGAGATAATGCCACAACTATAGCCGGTAAACCAAATCCAATGTAAGAGATTTTTTCCAATAAGATACTAAATTTTCCTTTGTGCTTTACGGCAAAAAAAGCAATGGGCATAGCAATTATTAAAGTAAAAAAAGACGCTAAAGCAGCAACATATAGTGAGTTGAATATTGTTCCAAAGCTTAAATTAAAACTATAAACTTCTCCAATAAATAATCCTCTTAATAGCCAATATAGCAACCCCCCAACTGGGATTATTACTCCTACAAAAGGAACTATACATATCCCTAAAAATACGATCCATCTTTTATAATCCAACCTATCAATATTTATAAATCTATTAGAAGAAGAAGAAGAATGATAATTTTTTGGCCCGCTAAACAAAGTATCAAATCCTAACAATGAAATTGCAATGATTACTAATACTAATGATAGGATGGCTGCGGCAATTCTATTAAATCCAACTTCATATTGCGTCATGATAGCCCAAGTAAAAGTTTCGTATCTTAATAGTGCAACTGCCCCAAAATCACTTAGAGTATATAAAGCAACCAAAATACCTCCTGATCTAATCGCTGGGAATAAAAGAGGAAGAGAAATATAGAAGAAAGTCTTTAATCTACCCCTTCCTAAACTTCTAGATGCATCTTCAAAAGAATTATCTAATCTAAGCATAGCTGCCCTCAAAGGTAAAAAAACATACGGGTAAGATAAAAAAGTTAGCACAATCGCAGCTCCCCAAAATCCATATAAATCTGGGAAATAATCTGTTATATTTGCACTGCTTAAAATCTTATGAATCCTACCTTTGGGGCCCAATAAATCTACAAAAACCATTCCATAAACATAACTAGGTATAACAATTGGAAGGCAGCAAAACACTGTTAAGAATTTCTTAAAAGGCACATTTGTTTTTATTAAAAAATGACATAGTAAATATGATATTGCTACTGAAAAAAAGGTTACGAATACAATTAAAGCAATTGATCTAATAATAATTAGTAAAACTCTCTCTCTAAATAAAAGTTCAGCAAAGTTTTCAGCATTAACAGCTCTAAAAACCAAATAAATAATAGGAATAGAAACTGCTGAAACTATTATTGTAGAGAGAGTTGAAAGCCAATAATAATTTATATTAATATTTCTAAACTTAATCATGTTGGTCAAGTATATAAAAAAAGGGAGAGAACGTTAATTCTCTCCCTATTTTAATGAAGAAACAAAATGTTACCTAAATTTCTGCTTAAGGAAGTGCTCCAGTTTCCTGTAATAACTTCTGAGTAGCAGCAATATCTCCTAAATCAGATATATCGATATCAGGAAGATTCAAAGTATCTAAATCTGGTAAAAGATGGTTCTTCTTAACACCTTCTACAAGAGGATACTCATAAGTTTCATTTGCAAAGTAAGCCTGGGCTGGCTTAGAAAGCATAAATCTAATAAATGCTTCTGCGCCATCTTTGTTATCAGATTCTTGCAATACTCCTGCTCCTGCAACTAGAACAACTGAACCTGGGCCTCCTGAAGGCAAGAAGTAGTTTCTAGCTTTAAAGCTTTCTGTATTAGCTGCAATGAATCTGTGCAAATAATAGTGATTAACAAACCCTACTTCAATTTCACCAGCTCCTGCAGCCTCAACTGTTGGAGTATTTTTAGCATAAACATTGGCTCCATTTGCAACTATTCCTTCAAGCCAAGTTCTTGTCTTTTCTTCTCCCCATATCTGCCTCATTCCAGTAACCATAGCGTGAAAAGAGCTATTAGTCGGAGGCCAACCAATCTTTCCCTTCCATTTAGGATCAATAAAATCGTAAATGTTATCAGGGAGCTGAGTGGCAGGGTCACTAATTGCATCCGTGTTGTACACTACCACCCTCGCTCTTCCAGAGATACCTGTCCATTTACGATCAGGAGAATCTGCCCAAGCAGGAACTAGATCTGTAATATTTGCAGGTAGAGTTGCTAACATTGATTCAACTGCACCTAATCCTCCTGGATCTTGTGCAAAGAATACATCAGCAGGGGTCTTACCCCCCTCTTCCAATAATGTAGCCGCTATCGCGGATGTCTTTCCATATTTAACTTCTACTGGGATTCCAGTAGCTTCTGAGAATTGAGTGATAATTGGACCAACTAAAGATTCTTTTCTACCAGAATAAATTACCAAAGACTTTGGAGCTACTGGAACTTCAATTTCTTTGGTAATTTCAATTTCTTTGATAACTTCAATTTCTGTCTCTGTAGATCCGCAAGCTATAGCAAAAAGTGCCATAGTAGCAATTGCTATGCTTATAATTAAATTTTTCATGGCCCAACACCTTTTCTTCTCTAATATTATTTCTGACTAATTTGATATACTTTTTATTAAACTTGATTAAATAAGTCAAGTATATTTCTACTAAAATAGTCAAGATTATGTTAATTTTCTGTTAAATTCCATTTACAAAAAAATATATAAAAGCAAAAAATTATAAAAGATGATATACATTTCAAAACTAGGTTATTAAAAAAAGCAGACCCGTCTGGAAAACATTGTCAAAAAATTGAAAATTGCTGTGAAAAAATAATGAATTATGCTATAAATCTCACTGTCTAAAACAAATTATGAAAGTGGCTGAAATGATTAACCCATATAAACCGTTTCAAGTTGTATATCAAAGCACTTTTGGGCCAGATAAATGGATTGAACCAAATATTATTGATGTGCTGGAGAATCTGGCTAAAAAAGGAATTAAAAAAGTATCTGTTGCTTGTCCATCTTTTACCTCTGATTGCTTAGAAACGCTAGAAGAGATTGCAGAAGAGAACGATGAAATTTTTAAAGAATTCAGTGGAGAACAGGTAAAATTAATTCCAAGTTTAAATGACGACGAAGAGTGGGTAAGAGGCTTCGCTAATTACCTCTATGAAAAGGAAAATAATATTGCAAGATAATAATTCTGCACATGAAATGAAAAAAAGTAGGTTCTTAATTATTAGAATATTTTGGATTTTATTAGGCAGTTTGTTTGTGGGTATAGGAACTATTGGAATATTTGTGCCTGGCCTTCCTACCACTGTTTTTTTAATTCTAGCTGCCGCTTGCTATATCAGGTCCTCAGAAAAATTATATAACTGGCTTATAAAAAATAAAACATTTGGGAAATATATAAAAGATTTTAGAGAAGGCAAAGGTATGCCTCAGAGAGCAAAAATTATTGCTCTTTCCATGATGACAATTTTTATATTACTCGCCATATTACCTTTCTCTCCAATCGCTATACCTAATAACATTATAAAAATAATTGTAGTAATAGTTGGAGCAATAGGATTTTATTATGTGAGCTTTAGGGTTCCAACAAAGAAAGATAGTAAAAAGAATAATTGATATTTCTAAAAGTCTTAAGAACTGATTTTGATTTTGAACTATAATTAATACATGAATAAAACTCTACTTAAAATTACTGGAGCAGTCATTGTCTTATCAGCTTCTGTTGCAATCATATCTTTAATTCTGCTGCAGGCATTCCCAAGCGAAGAAAATGAAAACTTGCCAGTAATAAACCCAGAATTTGCTACTCCGACTCCTGTTCCAGAAATCAAGGTTATAAAAACACCGACTCCTACTCCGACTCCTGTTCCGACTCCCACACCTCAAATTCCAAGTTTTGGAGGCTTATTTATGGCTGAACTATCAAATGAGATGAATGTTCCCCCTCAAGATATTCAGATAGATTCATATAGAGAATATACTTTCTCTGATTCAAGCTTAGAATGTCCAAAACCAGGAGAACTATATGCCCAAGTCGTAACAACAGGCTGGATAATCATTTTTAATATAGATGATAAAAAATATGAAATCCATTCAAATTCAGATGGCTCATATTATGTAAACTGTTCCACTATAAGCTGGGAAGGTACAGAAAATTTGGTTGAATCTTTGAATCTAAGCAACTCAAAAGAAATTATAATAAAAAGACTTAAAAGTGGAGTATATGAAGATCTAAAAATATTAGATAAAAATGAAATAGACGAATTAATTAAGACTATTAATGTCCCATTAAAACAAAATTACGAAGAAGAATGTCAATTTTTATATAAATTAGAATTTAAATTAAAAAATGAAAGTATTGTAATTCATGTGATATGTAGTGACGGATCTCCTAATGGAATAATAGAAGACAAAACAGGAAAGACATATATATTCCCAAAAGAATTTTTAGATCTAATTGGTAAATTCTCGTCAGTATTACCATTCCCAGGAAAACCATCACTAGATTAATTACCTTGTAATACTTGAAAAAGTAGTTGAAAATCTAATAATGGTCTCAACTGACAAAACAAATTTAATAAATGAAGTTGAAAAATATCTATCCAGTAAAGATATTAAAAGAATTGTGCGCTCTCTCGAATTTGCTATTAAAAGCCACAAGGGTCAAAAAAGAAAAACAGGAGAGCCTTATATAATACATCCAATTAATACAGCTATTTATCTTGCTGAAATGAAAATGGATTGGTCTACAATTTCAGCAGCATTATTGCATGATGTTATAGAAGACTGTGAAGTAGAATATGCAGAATTAGAGGATAAATTTGGAAAAGAAGTCGCTATTTTAGTTGATGGAGTTACTAAACTTCCCACTATAAAAATAACTTCATCTACGCAAGAAAATATTAGCCTAGATTATGCTTCAGATATTTCAAGAGCAGCTACTATCAGAAAACTTCTACTTTCTACTACTGAAGATGCAAGAGTTATATTAATAAAATTGGCTGACAGGCTTCATAATATGCAAACTTTATTTGCTTTAGATGAAAAATCTCAATCAAGAATAGCTTTAGAAACTATGGAAATTTTTGCACCTCTGGCTCATAGACTCGGCATATGGGAATTTAAATGGAAATTAGAAGATGAATCTTTTAAATATCTACTTCCCAAATCATACAAAAAAATAGCGACGCTAATTTCTGGAAAAAGAAAGCAACGAGAAAATTATGTAAAAAGAGTAACTAAGCTATTAGAAGAAGCTCTTACTAAATCATCAATAAGTTGTGTGATAGAAGGAAGGGCGAAGCACTTATATAGCATATATAAAAAAATTGAGAAATATTCTATTTTAGGTAAAAAATTCGACGAGATACATGATCTAATTGCAGTTAGAATAATCGTTAATTCTGTTCAAGATTGTTATTCTTCTTTAGGAGTTTTGCATGAATTATGGAGGCCTATCCCTGGTGAATTTGATGACTATATAGCAAATCCTAAAGAAAGTATGTATCAGTCTATCCATTCAACGGTCATGTGCTTAGATAGTTACCCTGTAGAAATACAAATAAGAACCAAAGAGATGCATGAAATTGCAGAAAGAGGAATTGCGGCTCACTGGCAATACAAAGATACGCCCGACAATTTGGGCGCTGCATACATGAATAAATTAAATTGGTTTAGAAATTTAATTGATTGGCAAATCGAATTACCTGAAGATGAAAACTATATAGATTCAATTAAAACTGACGTACTTAAAGAGAGGATATACTGCTATACTCCAGCAGGGGATATAAAATCAATTCCTGAAGGCTCAACTCCTATAGATTTTGCATATGAAGTACATACAGAACTAGGAAATAACACTTCCTCTGCTTTAATAAATGGGCAAAATATGCCCTTAAATTCAGTTATTTCAAATGGAGATACAGTAGAAATAATCAAATCTAAAAACCAAGGCCCAAAACTTGATTGGTTAAACCCTGATCTAGGATATGTGAGCACAAATAAATCAAGGTTTAAAATTAGACAGTGGTTTAGAAAGGAAGAAAGAACATTAAGTATTGAGAGAGGTATAGATATAGTTAACAGATTAGTTAATAGGCTAAAAATAAATACTCCATTAGAAGAATTATCTAATGAGCTATCATATGAATCATTAGATGAATTAGCATTACTTGTTGGGTCAGGTGTTATTAATACACCTACTCTTGTAAAAAAATTATCCAGCTTTTTAAACCAACAAATTGAAAACATCACAATCAAAATAGATGCTGCTGATAGAGTAGGTTTGATTCGGGATGTAGCAAATATAATATCAAATGAAGGGCTAAATATAACTGCAATATCCACAAATGAGATAGATACTGGAAAAAGTATCTTAATTACAGTAGACTCTAACGGTTTAGAGCAACAGAATAAAATTTACTCCATCATAGAAACAATCGATGGCGTAGATAATATTGAAACAATTAACAGGAACAATGCCTAGTAAAAAAAGTTTAAGAACATCTAAAAAGAATGCTAATTATAATAAACCTATAGCTTCGACTGCCAAAACTCTTATTAGATCTGCTAAAGAATTAATAGAAAAGAATCCTAATTCTGATGCAACAAAAGAAAAGATAAAAGAGGCTATTTCTTCTCTTGATAAAGCATCACAAAAAGGAGTGCTGCATAGAAATAATGCTGCCCGAAGAAAATCTAGGTTAATAAAGAAATTATCTGCAGTCACTAAGAAATAAGTTCTTCAAAAACGTCAAATCACAGTTGACACTGCTCCTTAGGTTGTTTACTCTTTTCAACCATGGAAATATATTCAGAATTATCTCAAAAGCAAACCCTAATATATGATTTTATTTGTGAATACCTTGATCAAAATGGAATATCTCCAACCATTGAGGATGTTAGAAATGGCTGCAATATAAGCTCAAAGTCAGTAGTTTCGTATAATTTAGATATTTTAGAGAAAAAAGGTTTATTAGATAGAAAAAAAGGCATCGCTAGAAGCATAATAAGGCCAAATGATGAGTCAGAATCTTTTTCTGTGCCAATAGTTAGCACAATATCTGCAGGAATACCCTTAGACCTACTCACTACTGATGAAATCGCTTATAACTCTTCTTTTGGTGATGATAAAATTAGTTTATCTAAGTCTATGTTTAACAATAATAATAAATTAGTAGGATTAAGGATAAAAGGCGACTCAATGATTGATGATTCTGTAGAAGATGGAGATATAATTATCATTGATTGCTCTAATAATAGTTCCTATAAACCTAAACAAGGAGATATGGTGGTGGCAAGAGTAGATGAGGACTCTGCTACATTAAAAAGGATATATAAAAATGGAAATAAAATTGAACTTAGACCATCAAATAATAAATATTCATCAATAATTACAAATAATAATAATGTTATTATTGAAGGAAAAGTCGTAGGATTAATAAGAAGTTTTTAAATTAGGATAGTTAATATGAATTTTTTAAGAGGAATAGGTCCATTAGAAATATTTTTAATATTTGTGATAATAATGGTTGTATTTGGAGTAGGCAAACTACCAGAAGTAGGGCAAGGATTAGGAAGAGGAATAAGGTTATTTAAAGATTCCCTCTCTGGCAAAGAAGAAAAATTAGAAGACCAAGAAACTACTAAAACCTCAAAAAGTAAAAAATAATTACTTCTTTGCAACCCAAGACAACAAGAAACCTACTTCGTAAAGAATAATTATAGGTATTGCTACTATAAGCTGATTGACAGGATCAAAAGTAGGAGTAATTATCGCACCTAATATGAAAGCAACTACAATAAACCACTTCCTAAGCGACTTAAATTTATTGTGATCAAGAACTTTTAATACAGTTAATAGGTACATTACAATAGGCAATTGAAATGAAATTCCCATCCATATCATTAAGTTAGTAGTTAATTCAACTAATGATCCTATCCTAATAAGAGGCGCCGAAATATCACCACCAAAAAATACTAGGAATTTTATTGCGGGAGGCACCAATATGAAAAAACCAAAAGCCGAGCCTAAATAGAATGAGATTATTGAGCCGGGGAGAACAATTAATGCGAATTTTTTTTCATTTGCTCTAAGACCAGGAAGTATAAAAGCAAGGACTTGAAAACTAATAAATGGAAAAGAAATCAAAAGGCCTGTAAGCAATGAAACTTTCATCACAACTCCCCAAAATTCAGTAATATTAGTGAATACTGGCAAGCCTTGCGTTAACTCATTAATTTGCTCTACTGGCTTAACAATTACTCCTAATATTTCTCTATGTAATGCAAAGCCAACGATTGTTGAAATCAGATAAATTATTAGAATTAAAACTATTCTTTTTCTTAGTTCAGAAAAATGACCCATAAAAGAATTATAATTTTTAGGATTAGGCTTATCTTTTATGCTCATCTTTATCATCTAAATCATTATCATTACTATCTAACTCTAGATCAATTAAATCATTTAATTCTTTTTTTTGCTTATTAAATCCTCTTACATAATTGGCAAAATCCTTAGAGAATTTTGAGAGTTTATCAGGTCCTAGAAATAAAAAAGCAACTAAGAAAATTATTAATAATTCAAATGGACCTATACCTATAATATTCATAATCTAATTTATCTTGTTTAGAGATACTATACACTCAACATGTTTTGTATGAGGAAACATATCTACAGGAATGACTTTACGAATGGAATAATTATTAGTCAATTTATTCAAATCTCTTTTTAAGGTTTTAAGTTCACAGGAAACATATATTATTTGGTTCGGTAATAATTTTTTAATCCATTCTAAAGCTGTGTCATGAACTCCTTTTCTTGAAGGATCTAAAATAACAACATCAATATTTTCCTTAAAAGAATCAGTGGAAATATTTTCTACTTCTGAGTGAATAAATTCTATATTTTTAATCGATTTAGAATTGTAAAATGCATCATTTATCGACGAGTAGGATGATTCGATTCCATATATTTTCTTTACATATTTAGATAAAAGTACTGCAAAAGTTCCTACGCCTGAAAATGCATCTATAACTACCTCATCTCCTTTTAAATCTAGAGACTTCTTAACAATTTTGCCTAAATTTTCAGCTTGGGCAGTGTTTACTTGAAAAAACGAAGGGGATGAAATTTTTTGATTTATATTGTTAATTTTTTCATGGTAATATTCTTGGCCTGTCTCAATATTTTCCAAATCAGTAATTTTAGGTTGAATCAGATAACTATCAGTATTTATTCCAACTCTTATTGAAAATTGAGAATAGCCAGATAATTTATTTTCCAATTTCAGCAAAATTGAATTAATTTTTGTACTCATAATTTCACATTTAGAAATATTAATTAATTTTCTATTCCATCTATTTATAAAACCAATATTACCTTTAAATTTATTAGATTTAGAAACTGAAAATCTAGCGTGATTTCTGTATCCATATTGATTATTACTCCCAATAACATGATCTAGTTTTTCTTCTGAAAAACTCTTAACATTAGACAATTCATCAATAACAAATTTTCTTTTTATAAAAAGTTGTTCTTCGTATTTAATATGTTGAAATTGGCAGCCAGTGCAACTTAAATAATATTGACATTTTGCCTTAATTCTATCTTCGCTTGGTTTTAAGACTTTATCAACTACGCATACTAAATAATCATCAAACCTAGTTATTATTTTTATATCTACAACTTCTTTTGGGATGCCTCCAAAAACTTTTAGATTTTCCCCTAGAAAAATAGCTTTGCAAGATCCGTCTTCTTCATAATCATTTAATGAAATATTTTTTATTATTAAACTTTCCTCACTTGGCAACATACTAAAATATTACAATGATTAATGATAAAATATCATTTAATCAAAATAAGAAGGCAATTTATGGTTCAAGCAAAAAGGAAGTTACCTGACTGGTTTAAGGTTCAAGCGCCTACTAGTAATAATTTCAATGATTTAAAAGACAAAATCAAAGGCGCAAAATTAAACACAGTTTGCGAAGAAGCTGCATGCCCAAATATAGGAGAATGTTGGGACAGGGGTACGGCTACTTTCATGATATTAGGAGATGTGTGCACTAGAGCTTGCAGGTATTGTAATGTTAAGTCTGGAAAACCAACTCAATTAGATCTTTTTGAGCCCACTAGAGTTGCGAATACTGTCAAACAAATGGGGCTTTCTTATTCAGTTGTAACTTCTGTAGATAGAGATGATCTTGTAGATGGAGGTGCAGGAGCATTTGCAATGACTATAAATCAAATAAAGAAATTCAACCCTAATTGTAAAGTTGAAGTTTTAATACCTGACTTTAATGGGAATTCTAGTTCGCTAACAACGGTGCTTCATGCTAATCCAGATGTGTTAAATCATAATATTGAGACATGCAGGAGAATGTTTAGAATTGTTAGGCCTAGAGGAAAATATGACCAATCGCTTGAACTTATAGATAGAGCTAAAAAGATAAATTCTAATATACCCACCAAATCAGGAATGATGGTTGGATTAGGAGAAACTGAAGATGAAATTATAGAAACTATGAAAGATTTAAGGTCAGTTAATTGCGATTTGCTAACAATTGGGCAATATTTAAGACCAACCAAAAAACACCATAAAGTTGATAAATTTTATCATCCAAAAGAATTCACAAAATTTGAAAATATCGGCCTGGAATTAGGTTTCAAGCATATTGCTGCTGGACCATTAGTTAGAAGTTCATATCATGCAGATCAGCAGCATAAAGCAGCAAATAAAAATGGGTGAGTTATATATAGTGCCGACACCCATTGGCAACCTGGGAGATATTACTATAAGAGCCCAAAATATACTCTCTAGCGTAGATGCAATTTTATGCGAAGACACAAGAAGAACACTTAAGTTATTAAATCATTTGAATATAAAAAATAAGCTTATTAGCTTTAATGAACATAGCGAAGAAAAAAAAATAAGTAATATTATTGATCAGATTGATGAAAAATCATTTGCGCTTGTTTCAGATGCAGGCACGCCCTCAGTATCTGATCCAGGGGCTAAATTAATTAGAGCATTACTTAAAAACAAAAAAAGAGTGGTTCCGCTCCCAGGAGCCTCATCATTAACAACGGCTTATTCTGCATCAGGGCTGAAAAAAGGTGATTTTTTATTCCTTGGATTTCCTCCTAAGAAATCCCAAGAAATAAAATTATTACTTAACGAATTAAATCATATAAATAAAGATATTATTTTTTTTGAATCTCCATTAAGAGTAGGAAGATTTCTACAACTTCTAAGATCTGAATTTGAAAATTCAAATATTATGATATTCAGAGAAATCTCAAAATTACATGAAGAAATACTTTTATGGGAACCAAATAAAGCATTACCTTCTATGAATGCAGTAAAGGGTGAATTCGTAATAATTGTTGAAAGAAGCCCAAATTCTAATAATATGATTTCTGTTTCAGATGAAGAAATTAAATCTAAGTTAAAAGAGTTTGTAGATTTTGGATTAAGCGGAAGAGATTCGGTAAAGAAAGTGTCAAATTATTTAGGGTTAAGTCAAAAAAAAATATACAATATATATATAAAAGAATTTGTAAAAAAAGATTAGGAAATTATTTTGGATAGTAAGTCAAAAAATATTCTTGTATGTGTTGCATGGCCTTATGTAAATGGCGAGCCTCACCTAGGTCATATTGCAGGTAATAACTTGCCTGCAGATATATTTGCTAGATTTAACAGAATGATAGGAAATAACGTATTGATGGTTTCTGGGAGTGACCAACACGGAACACCTGTAACATTAAGAGCTAGAGAAGAAAATACTTCACCCAAAGAGATTTCTGAAAAATATCATAAAATATGGGAGAAAGCTTTTATAGATTTAGATTTTTCTTTTGATTTATATACAAAAACTGGAACAAAAAACCATTCTGATGTCGTAAAGAAAATCTTTAATTCCCTTTTAAATAATAAATTTTTAACAGAGAAAATATCTGAACAACCTTATTCAGAAACTGCATCTATGTTCCTTTCAGACAGGTATATTATTGGGGATTGCCCTAATTGTAATTTCAGAACAAAAGGTGATCAATGTGAAAATTGCGGCAAAGATTTTGAGGCAAAAGAATTAAAAAATCTAGAATCATCTATTGATGGTTCTAAATTAATTTTCAAAAAAACAAAACATATGTATCTTGAGCTATCTAAATTTCAAAAAGAACTAGAAGAGTGGATTAAGGAAAAAACTTATTGGAAGTCTGCTGTAAGAAATCAAAGTCTCGGATTTATTCAAAAAGGTTTGATTGATAGAGCTATAACGAGAGATATAGATTGGGGTGTAGAAGTACCTCTAGATTCCTATTCAGATAAAAGAATATATGTATGGTTTGAAGCAGTTATTGGCTATCTATCAGCTTCTATAGAGTGGGCAAATAGCGATAATAATAAATCTAAAGACAATGAAATATGGAAAGAATGGTGGATCAATCCAGAATCAAAACATTTTTATTTTCAAGGAAAAGATAATATTCCTTTTCATACAATAATTCTACCAAGTATTTTATTAGGATCAGGTTCTTATAACCTTCCTTATGATGTTGTTGCGAATGAATATCTAAATTTTTCTGGAAAGCAATTCTCAAAAAGTAAAAACTGGGCTGTATGGGTTAATGATTTTCTGAGAGACCATGATTCTGAATCTTTAAGATATCATCTAACCTCAATTATGCCAGAGACCTCTGATTCAGATTTCACTTGGGACTCATTTTATGAAAGTAATAATAATGAGTTAGTAGCAACCTTTGGGAATTTGGTTAATAGAATTGAATCATTAATTAGAAATAACTTTGATAATGAAGTTCCTGGCGCTAGCAATATGCAACCTGAAGATGAAAAGATGATCAATTTGATTAAGGAAACTTATAAAAAAACATATAATTTTTTGGAACTAAGACAATTTAGAAATGGGCTTAAATCTATAATGACACTTGCTCAGGAAGGTAATAAATATATCGACTTTAAGTCTCCTTGGAAACAAGTTAAAGAAGATGCTAGTAAGGCCGGAACTACATTATGGGTAGGAATAAATTTAATTTCCAATCTAGGTGTGCTCATATCTCCTTTCTTGCCGAAAACTTCTAAAAAAATAACAAATCTAATTTCTGATAAATCCAAAATCTTGAAATGGCAGTATAGAGAAGTTTCTCATGGAACTAAATTAATTTCGCAAGGCCCTTTGTTTAAAAAAATTGATATAAAAGAAAAACAATAATGAATATTTATAATCAACTTTTTAATCTTATAAAAAAGGATCTTGATCAAGTAAAAAATGATATTCAAAGGATATCAGAAAATGAATCTGAGTACTCTGAAGGAATTTCAGATAGATTATCATACGTTCTAAATGCTCCAGGCAAACAATTAAGGCCTGCAATAACTCTAATTTGTTCAAATTTATTTAATAATCAAGATAAGGAAAATTCAATCAGAATGGCTACTGCAGTAGAACTTCTCCATATTGCTACACTAATTCATGATGATACTGTTGATAGCGCTGATGTAAGACGAGGAAAGGCTACTGCAAGCAGTTTATGGGGAGGGAATATAGCTGTTCTTTTGGGAGATTATGTATTTGCTACCTCAGCAGTATTCGTTTGCGATACAGGTAATATTAATTTAGTTAAAAGATTTGCAGAAACGATTGTTGAACTCTCAAAAGGAGAATTGATTGAAAATATTGATTCCTTTAATTTTGAACTTTCAAAAGAAAAATATTTTAATAAAACTTACCTAAAAACAGCATCTCTATTCAAAACTGCATCTTATAGTGGCGCAGTAGCAGGGAATGCAGACGAAGAAGCCGTAAAACAAATATCTGATTTTGGATATCATTTTGGTATGGCGTACCAAATTCAAGATGATGTTTTAGACTTTATTTCCACTCAAAGTAATGAAGGAAAGCCTGTAATGCATGATTTATCTGAAGGAATAATTACTCTTCCATTAATTAGCTTCATTAAAAAATACGAAAATGACTATGACATAAAAAAACTACTTAAACCCAAAAGCGGTCTTACTTCGGAATTAAAATCCGAATTACAAGATAAAATTATTAACTCAGAATCTATAGAAGACTCGACTAATGAGGCTAACTATCATTATGAAAAAGCAGAAAAATCTTTAAATAATGTTCCTAACAGTAACTTTAAAGATGCATTGATTGAAATAATTAATTATGCAAAAAATAGAGCGTAGTTTTAATGAATAATTCTACGGTTAACACAATAATTAAAAAGTTAAAATCAAATTATTCTGATCCTGTGTGGGAGAGGAGAATGTCTCCTATTGATGAATTAATTTTTACCATCCTTACACAACACACATCTGATTTAAATGCAGAAAAAGCATTCAACAACCTTAAGGGTCATTATGATAATTATGAAAATATTATAGCTACTGATGATAAAAAAATAGCAAAACTTATAAAATCAGGAGGCCTATCTAATATAAAATCAAAAAGAATAATTAGTGTCCTTTCTGAAATAAAAAATAGAGTTGGAAAATTAAACATCGATTTCTTAAAAGACATGAGCATTACAAAAGCTAGGAATTGGCTTACATCAATAAATGGAATTGGTCCTAAAACAGCTTCTTGTGTCTTGGCTTTCTCTTTTGGGTTACCGGTTATACCAGTAGACACGCATGTTCATAGAGTATCAAAGAGAATTGGCTTAATATCCAGCAAAGTAAGTGCGGATGAAGCTCATGGAATATTAGAAAATAAAGTTAAAACTGAAGATCGTTATAAATTTCATGTATTAATAATAGAGCATGGAAGAAAAGTATGTCATTCTAGAAAACCTTCTTGCGTAAAATGTTCTATTCAAAATTTATGTAAATTTCAGAGACAAATTAATTAAAAAATGTTAGGCTTTGACCCTTAAAAGGAGCCAAAATGTTAAAAATTGGAATTCTAAACATAACTAGCTATTCAGGTATGGAGCTAATGAGAATACTAACTAACCATCCTGAAGTTGAAGTAATGCAAGTCACAGGAAGAAGTCAGGCTGGAAAGACGCTTGGTGAAGTATTCCCTTTTTATAATGGTAAATTAAAAATAACTGAAAGCTTGCAAGAAGACGTTGATTTAATTTTCTCTGCACTTCCTCATAAAGCAAGCGCAGAAATTATTGGGCAATATGTAAATAACGACATACCAGTTATTGATTTTAGTGCTGATTTTAGACTGCCAATTGATATATATGAAAATATATATGATGTAAAACATCCCTATCCATCATTAATAAATAAATTCATATATGGGCTTCCTGAAAAAAATAAAGAGGAAATAAAATCATCTAAATTTATTGCTAATCCTGGATGCTTCCCAACATGCGCAACTATACCATTGCTGCCTTTAGAAAATATTAATATCTCAAATATAATTGTGGATGCGAAGACAGGCATTTCTGGCGCAGGAAGATCTCAAAATATAAATCATTCTTTTTCTGAGATATCAGATAATATTTCCGCTTATTCTATTAAGGGTCATAGACATGAACCTGAAATTGAAAATAATATTAATAAGAATGTCTATCTTACTACTCAACTAAGTTCTATAACTAGAGGCATCTTTTCCACAATATACTTTCAATCAGAAGATAAGATAGATATTGAAAATTATAAACATCATTTTGATGGCATGCCATTTGCAAATGTTTATTCAGAGCCACCAAGAGTTAAAGAGGTAAGAGGAACAAATAATTGCAACATATTCATACAAGAATTACCTAAAAAATCTAATATTAATAATTATAGAATAATTTCTGTAATTGATAACTTAGTCAAAGGTGCTGCAGGGCAAGCAGTCCAAAACATGAACATTATGTTTAGTTTTGATGAAACACTTGGATTAAATAATATGGCATTGTATCCTTAGAGTCTTGAGGAAGGCCCCGTTAGTGTAGCGGCCCAACACGCCACCCTTTCAAGGTGGAGATCACGAGTTCGAATCTCGTACGGGGTACCAAATATGATAGTTGACGTACATACACATTTACCAAGCCATGAATTAGAAGTTCCTGAGTCAGAAATTAGGTATGAAAATGCCATGAAATCAGGTTCAGGGCAACCTACAAAGTTAACGAATTCTGTTAAAGAATATTTAGAAGCTTTTAAAGATGTAGATAAAACTTTTATTTTTGGTATAGCTCCTAAACCTTGGAATAAAAAAGAGGAAATACTTTCGTCTCCGGGGTGGAGTAAAGATTTAAATCATAATGACATAGCAGCAAAAGTAGCATCATATGCACCTGAAAAGGTCATGCCATTTATGTCTCTTCATCCTATGGATCCTAACCTTGAAGAAGAATATGATCGCTGTGTAAATGAATTAAAATTAAAAGGAATAAAACTAGGTCCAAATTATCAAGATTTCCATCCGATTAGCCCAGAAGCAATGAAACTTTATTCAAAGCTAGAGAAGGATAATATACCAATAATTTTTCACCAAGGAACTTCTCCCGTTACTAATGCGCCTCTGGACTATGCTCATCCTAAACATATAGATAAAGTTGCGATGGTATTCCCAAATTTAAAAATTATCTTGGCTCATCTTGCTCATCCATGGCAACCTGATTGTATGTCAGTAGTAAGAAAGCACAGAAATGTGTTTGCAGATGTTTCTGCTCAATTTTATAGGCCTTGGTCCTTTTGGAACGGCTTAAACTTATTCAGTGAGTGGGGAGTAATAGATAAAATTTTCTTTGGCTCAGATTGGCCAATAACAACACCTAATGAAACGAAAGAAAAACTAATAGAGCTAAGTAAATATTCAAAAAAATACAATCTACCTACAATACCAGAGGATTCTATTGAAGGAATTATTAACAGGGATGCTATCTCAATTCTTGAGGTTGTTACTTAAGATATTCCTATATTAGTAAAATCAAATCCTCTTTTTTTAAATTCTTCTCTAAGATTATTGTATTCTGTTCCTAAATTTCTTTTACTATTCACAATCCTCGTCGCCCATTTCCTTGAATCTGATAAAGTCTCATTGTCATTAATCATCTCGTAAGAAATATCATTCATTCCGCTCTGCTTACTACCAATATAGTCTCCTGGGCCCCTAATTTTTAAATCTGCTTCTGCTAGATCAAATCCATTTTTAGTTTTTTCAAATGAATCAAGTCTCTCATCAGCATTTTCAGAAATATTTCTTGTAAACAAATAACAATAACTTTTTTCAGCTCCTCTACCAACTCTCCCTCTTATTTGATGCAATTGAGCTAATCCAAATCTATCCGCAGATTCAATTACCACGCAAGTAGCATTAGGTATATCAACTCCTACTTCAATCACAGGCGTAGCAACTAATAAACTAAATTCATTATTTTTAAATCTGTTCATTACCCTACTTTTTTCTTCCATGCTCATCTCCCCATGGAGTACATCCATTTTTACTTCTTTTAATATTGAATCTTTTAGATCTATTACCATTTCTTCAACTGAAATAGAGTCTATTTTTTCTGACTTATGAATTAAAGGACAAACAATAAATGCTTGTTTGCCGAATTCAATTTCATTATAAATTTTTAAGTAGGCTTCTTTCTTGTCTTGATCTTCTCTGCACCATAGCGTGTCAATTTCCTTTCTACCTTCAGGACAGTTGCGTAAAGTGCTAACCTCAAGATCTCCATATAAAGTTAATGCCAAACTTCTTGGTATTGGCGTGGCTGACATTGATAATAAATGCGAAACCTTAGATTTTTTTACCAAAGCATCTCTTTGAGAAACGCCAAATCTATGCTGCTCATCAACTACTACCAAACCAAGTTTGGTAGGATTAAAATCTTCTTGGAACAAAGCATGGGTCCCGACAACTAAGTCTATTTCTCTATTATTAACTAACTTATGGATAAGTTTTTTTTCAGAAGAGGTCTGACTCCCAGTTAATAGCCCAACAACCATTCCTCTATCCATAATTCCCGGCATTTTTATTGAAATTACTTTATTACTAAAATCTAAATAATTATTGCCTTCAAATTGTTCTTTTATATTAATGAAATGTTGTTCAGCTAATATTTCAGTAGGAGCCATAAAAGCGCCTTGGTATCCTGATCTTACAATTGAAAATAAACTAACTAAAGCAACTAATGTTTTTCCACTCCCAACTTCTCCTTGTAATATTCTTCTCATTGGAATGTTTTTAGACAAATCATCTATAATCTCATCAATTGAATTTAACTGATCATCAGTGAGAGGAAAGTTGAAATAATTTTTTAAATCATTGATAAACAAGTCTTCTATTATAATTTTTTCAAGATTATAATTTTTTTCTCGCTCATATTTCCTCATTAGCATAAAAATTTGATTGAATAGCATTTTCTCAAAAAGGAACCTTTTCCTAGAAACGTTTAAATATTCTAGATTCTCAGGAAAATGAAGGTTTTTCATGGCATTATTTATTTCAAGCATACCCAAGTCTTTTAGAATTTCTGAAGGAATATACTCAGTAATATTACCATGATATTTATCAAGACATTTTTTTATTATTGATCTAAATGTTGCCTGAGGAATTTTATCTTTGAGTGAATAAACTGGCATTATCTTTCCATTTGAAGAAGGTTCATTAGAAGGTTCAATTATTTCTGTTTCTGGGCTAGATATCTGTAATTTATTTCCATATTTTGAAATCTTGCCACTAACTGAAATCCAGGTGCCCTTAGGATACTTTGAAGTTAAATAAGGCTGCCCATGCCAAATTATATCTATAAATCCAGTATCGTCTGTTAAAGTTGCCACACAAGAGCTCATTTTAGGTCCAATTCTTCTTTTAACTGATTTAATTACTTGACCAACAATTGTCACATTTTCAGTTTTACTACACTGAAATATCTTCTTCACTTCGGAATAATCAATGTGCCTAGCAGGAAAATAATTTAATAAATTTAACGGGGTTTTTATGCCAAGTTCATTTAACTTAGATTCGGTGGACGATCTTATGTTTAACTCTTTTGCTAAACTTTTTTGCAAATTATTTGAATTATCTTTTTTAAAAAGGTTTATTTTTTTGGAAGATCACCAATGAAAGCTATTCCAACAGCTCCTGGCCCAGCATGAGTTCCAACAGCTGGTCCAAATTGAGCTTTTATCACTTCTCCAACATACATATTATCTGTAGAGGCTGCAGATTTACTCTTTTTATCTTTCTTAACAGTTTCATTTCCTGCCAATGAATTGTATAGCGCTCTTGAATCAAATGATTCTGTGGTTTGCATTACAGCCATACCTTGATGATTTATATGTCGTTCAGCTTCCATTCTTAAAAATGAAAGCGCTTTCACCATTGATCTTGGCCGAGAGATTGATACAACTTCACCTTCATCATTATTTCCAATAACTGGCTTTACATTCATCAGACCACCGAAGAATGCGGCTCCTGCACTTATTCTTCCGCCTCTTTTCATGTATTCTACTGTTTCGCATGCGACCAAAATTTTAGATTTTTTACTTAATTCATTAGTTAGTTTTACTAGATCGGCCATTTTTGTAGATTTATTAGCTTTTAAATGATTTGCTACTGAAATTATTACCAATCCAGCACCCATGCTCACACTTTTACTATCAATTACAGTTATTTTTCCTTTACCAACCTTTTCGGCTGCTTGAATAGCTGAACTATATGTTCCACTCACCTTGCTAGAAATATGTATAGAAAGTAATTCTGAGTGCTTTTTTAATTCAGCAGAATATATTTTTTCAAAATCTCCAGGAGAGGGCTGAGAAGTAGTAGGAAAAATATCTGAAGACACCAACTTTTTATAGTAATCATCTCCATTGATATCTATATTTTCTTTTAATACTTTATCTCCAAAATTTATATTAATAGGTACTTCAACTAAACCAAGCTTTTTTGTATAAGCTTGAGGTATATCGCTTGCGCTATCACATATTATTCCTATAGACATATTCTCTCCTCAGCATATTAGGTATAAATATAATTTACAAGATACAAACCTAACTGTAAATAGGAGACACTACTCTACTAGTAACATAAAATAGTATAACTGAGACGAATGGCTTATTAATTCTGTATCATTAATTTCAAATTCCTCTGCAAGTATTTCTTTTAAAAAATCTATATGATTTTGGGGACTGGATTCATGATAAACAATAGAAACGAAGTCTCCATTAAAATTATCTTCCTTAAGACTCTTTATCAAAGATTCTCTATTATCAAATTCATCTCTTGTAATTTCAAAGCTACTGCAATCATCAACAGATGACTTAATAATGCTTAAATTATTACCTAAATTTTGCTCAGGGCTAAATGAAAATATAGCAGAAATTAATTGAGCATCATTGAAGCTATCTATTAGGTTTATATTTTTAAAAGATTTTGAAAAATCTTTAAATTTTTCAAAACTATCTTCTGAATTTGGTATACATATTATTTGCTGAGAAGATAAATCATCAATAATCGAATTAAAATCTTCATTTTTCATTTCATCTAAATCAGAGTTTGACAATATTTTTATGGACCCAAAGGTATTATCCTGTAAAAAACTTACTATCCCCTCTCCTTCAGAAGAAACTAGCAAAGAAATCTCAGATGAAACCTGACTTGAAATCTTTTCTTTCATCTCTTTGTATTGCTCATCCATATTAGTAATATTTTCGTTAGAAATATTTCCAAAATTCTTTGAAAAATCAATTATCTTATCAGGATTTTCAGAGTGGATATGAATCTTGCATACTTTTTCACTACCAGTTACCACTAAAGACCTCCCTTTATCAGATAGATTGTCTTTTATTTTTTCGACATCTAAGTTTTCGCCAGTAATAGCAAAGACTACACAATAACCCCAATCTTCATCATGGGATGATGATTGAAAAAATTCCTCCTTAGGAGAATAGTAATTTGGAATTTCAGGAATGAATGAATTAGTACCATCTACTCTTAAATTAACATTACCTATTTCATCAGATTCAATACAGTTGTATGCAGCTTCTAGCATTACTGAAAATCCATAAGCACCAGAATCAATAACGTCAGCCTGCGTAAGAAGCTCCATCTGACCCTTTGTTTCTTCAACGGCAGACTTTGCTCCTTTACTAATTGTTTCTAAAGCTTCTTTAAAATTAGGATTTTTGGTTTCTAAATATTTCTTTGCTATCTTTGCGCATTCTCTCATCACAGTTATCATTGTTCCTTCTTGAGGTTCATGCATAGAGCTAAAAGCGTACTCATAACTTTGTTGCAATGATCCTGCTAATTCAGATAAACCCAAGATATCAGAACTAGAAATACCCTTATGAATTCCTCTGAATAATTGAGCAATTAATAAACCGCTATTTCCTTGGGCAGAAAGTAATGCGAAATCAGCTACATCTTTGGAAAGCAAGTTCAAATCACTATAAGAATCTCTATTATCAAGACTATCTATAATTCCCTTTACAGAAATATACATATTTGTTCCAGTATCTGCATCTGGAACTGGAAAAACATTTAAAGAATTCATAATTTCTCTATGCTCTTCTAACGATAAAGCAAAAACCTTGATTAACTGAATGTAATCTTCAGTATCTAGTCCTCTTTTAATAACATCATTTTCTGTCATGATTTATCCCTCAATGAATTCTTCAATAACATTATATTAGATCTAACCTCACCTTCCCAAAAAATTGATGATCCTGATACAAAAATCTGAGCTCCTGCCTCTTTGCATATTTTTATAGTAGAAGAATTTATCCCTCCGTCTACAGAAATATCAACCGACCTCCTCATACCTTTTCTTAATAATAAATTATCTAATTCTGATATAGAATCTACAACTTTTTCATTAAATTTTTGTCCCGAAAATCCGGGCTCCACGCACATTATTAATACTCTATCAACTTCTTCAATAAATTCTTCAATTTTATCCATGGAAGTATTGGGGTTCTTTGCAATTCCTACTTTTATATCTTTAGATTTTATTTTTTCAATTAACTCAGATGGATTATTGCATGCTTCAATATGAAAAGTGATTATATCTACTCCTATATCTATAAAACTATCTACTTGATCAAGAGGGTCATCAACCATGAGATGTATCTCTAAAGGCAAATTAATCAAATTCTTCAAAGACTTTAATATTATTGGGCCCATTGAAATCTCTGGTACAAATTTTCCATCCATAACATCAAAATGGAATTCATCACACCCAAAAATTTCTGCTTCATGTATATGATTTTTAAGATTTTTGAAATCTGCAGCCAAAATAGAAGCAGAAATTTTTAAATCAGAAGAGATATTACTCATTAAATATTTAAGATTCTTTTAGCGACTTTAATTTCTTCTTTAACTCTATCTTCAGAAGTACCTGCAACAATATTTCTAGAATTTATACTTTTATTATTATCTATTTCTATTTCTTCACCTAATATTTTACTCAACTCAGATTCCGATAAATCAGATATTGATTTTCCATCTTTTTGGAGCTTCTTTGTTAATTTACTTATTGTTATATGAGACTCCCTAAAAGGAATACCTTTCATTACTAAAATATCTGCCAAGTCAGTAGCCAATATATTTCCTGATGTAGAATCTAGCATGGCTTTATCATTAAAATCAGCGCCTTTAATTATTTCAATCATAACTTCTATTGAAGAAGTATATGTATCTAAGGAATCAAATATAGGCTCTTTATCTTCCTGCATGTCTCTATTATAAGATAATGGCAAAGCCTTTAACATTGTAAGTATTGAGACTAAATTTCCTACTGTTCTTCCAAATTTACCTCTTATTAACTCTGGATAATCTGGGTTCCTTTTTTGAGGCATCATACTAGATGTAGTAACAACATTATCAGGCAAATTAATAAAATTAAATTCTTCTGATGACCACAAAATCAACTCTTCAGAAAGTCTAGTCAGATGCATCATAGATGTAGTAATACAATTAGCTAAATCTAGAATAAAATCTCTATCACTAACTCCATCTATACTATTTTTATTTATCCTAGAAAAACACAATTCTTTAGCTAGAAAATCCCTATCTATATTATAAAATGATCCAGCAACGGCTCCACTTCCTAATATAAGCTCATCCATTCTAGTTTTGCATTCTGAAAATCTAGAGACATCTCTCTCTAACATCTCAAAATAAGCCATTAAATGATGAGAAAGTAATACTGGCTGAGCTCTTTGTAAATGAGTATAAGAAGGCATGATAGTGCCAAAATTTAGGTCAGCTTTTCTCACAATCTCTATTTCTAAGTTTCTGATTAAGCTTTGAATGTAATCTACTCTTGATTTTAGATACATTCTTAATGAGGTAGCAACCTGATCATTCCTTGATTTGCCAGTATGAATTTTTCCAGCAATAAGACCTACTAAGTCATGCAATCTACTTTCAATATTCATATGAATATCTTCTAAATCATCCCTCCACTCAAACTTGCCTGATTCGATTTCTTTGTTAATTGAAATTAAACCTTCTTGAATTTTCTTCTGTTCTTCAGATGAAAGGATATTTATTTTATTTAATGCCTTGCTATAGGCAATAGATAATTCTATGTCTTCTTTATAGATTCTTTTATCGAATGAAATTGATGATGAAAAATTTGAAAAAAGATCCTTCGAGAATACTTTATCTGTATTATTATCCATATTTATCCCATCTCATCATGAATCTGTTGTTTTCTCTGTATTCTAGATGGCAAACTATAAATATCTATAAAACCAACTGCTGAATTATGGTCAAATTTATCTTCTGAAGAATAAGTAGCAAGATCAAAAGAGTAAAGGGAATAAGGAGATCTCGCGCCCACCACTTCACAATTTGATTTGAAAAGTTTTATGCGCACATCGCCTGTCAAATATCTAGAAGAGCTTTTACAATAAGCATCTAGATTTTCTCTTAAACCTGAATACCACCTCCCATCATAAACTAAATCTGAATATGTAGTAGAAATCATGCTTTTCATTCTCTGCTGATCTCTACTCAAATTTAATTTTTCTAAAGATTGCAAAGATTTATATAGCACGGTTGCTGCGGGTGCTTCATATGTTTCTCTAGATTTAATGCCTACTAATCTATTCTCCACATGGACTGTCCTGCCTACTCCACACAATCCAGCTATATCATTAAGATCTTCAATCAAATTTACCAAACCTAATTCCTTGCCATTTAACTTAACAGGAGCACCTTTGTTAAATGATATTTCTATATATTTTGGTTCTTGGGGCGAATCTTCTAAGGAAGAGGTTATCAAATATGCATCTTCAGGTGGCTCTATCCATGGATCTTCTAAATCTTCACCTTCTATTGCAAGTCCCCATAAATTCCTATCAATTGAATACACTCTTTCGTCTACTCCAGGTAATTTAATACCAAGTTTTTTAGCATATTCTTTCTCTTGGTCTCTTGTTAGAGAGGCTTCTCTTGCTGGAGCTATTATCTCTAATGGAGAATCGGAAGAAAGAGTTTTGATGGCTGTATCAAATCTAACCTGATCATTCCCTTTTCCCGTGCAACCATGAGCTACTGCTTTAGCTCCATATTCTATTGCGGCCTCTACCAACTTCTTTGCCATGAGTGGTCTGCCAATCGAAGTGGCTAATAGGTATTCATTTTCATAGATTGCTCCTGCCATCAAACTTGGAAGAATAAAATCTTTTGCAAATTCTTCTTTTACATCCCAAATAAGGCAATCAGATGCCCCTGCCTTCTTTGCTCTTTTTTCTAAATCTGGAGAAAATTGCCCACCTCCAAGATCAACAGTTAAAGTTATAACATCATAACCATAATTTTTTTTTATCCAATCTACAGATATTGTAGAGTCAAGGCCTCCGCTGAATGCAAGAATAGCTATATCTTTTTTCATTCCCATAACCCCTTATATTTTCAATTCAACAAAAGCTTCTTCAAGTATTGCTACAGCCTTGTTTATATCTCCCTCTGTTACATTCAAAGGAGGAAATAGTCTTAATGTATTAGGCCTCACAGCATTAATTAAGAGTCCTTTTTCTAAGCACAGTTTCATCACTTCAGGAGCTTTATTTTTTGATATTTCGAGACCAATTAATAGCCCGTAACCTCTTATTTCTACTACATTACTATGTCTAGATGCTAATCCATCCAGCATTGATTTAAGATATTTTCCGGCATCGGAACATTCTGATGGAATATCTGTATCAATTATATATTTAAGTCCAGCCCATCCTGCAGCAGTAGTTAATGCATTTCCTCCAAATGTGCTTCCATGATCACCAGGTTCTAATACAGAAAACCTTTCTTTACATAAAAATGCACCCAAAGGAGTTCCAGCCCCAAGCGCCTTACCTAAGACCATTACATCAGGATCTAATCCAAATTTTTGATATCCGAATAAAGTACCAAGTCTCCCCATTCCTGTTTGAACTTCATCAACCATGAATAAAATATTATTTTGATGACACCATTCTTGAACATCTATTAAATAACTATGATCAGGCACATTTACTCCACCTTCTCCTTGAACAACTTCTAATAAAACAGCACAAGTATTCTTCTTAGTTGCCTTTTTTAAAGCTTCAAAATTGTTATACTCAACATTTACAAAACCATCTGGTAGTGGTTGCCATTTTTCTTGATATTCTTTTTGGCCAGTTGCAGCCATCATAGCCAATGTCCTGCCATGAAATGAATTATCCATAGTAATTATCTCATATGCTCCGTCAAGTTTTTCCTTGCCCCATTTTCTTGCTAATTTGGATGCTCCTTCATTTGCTTCGGCTCCACTATTAGAGAAGAAAACTCTATCAAAACAAGAGTTATCAATTAGTAATTTTGCTAACTTAAGTTGAGGAATTGTGTAATAAAGATTGGTCATTTGCATAATATTATCAACTTGGTATTTAATAGCATTAGAAACAGCTGGATGAGAGTGACCTAAATTTACTACAGCCCAACCAGATGTGAAATCCAAATATTTTTTTCCTTCTTCATCCCAAACAATAGTACCTTTTCCTTTAACAAGCACAAGCGGCAATCTATTAACAACTTGCATGTAATAAGTTGATTCTAGTTTTTTCCAATCAGTTGTTGTCATTATTTTCCTTAACTTTCTCTAATTATATGAGTGCCTATTTTATTACCCTTAAACAAATTAATAAGCGAATCATCATTTGCATTTATTATATGACCATGGTCAACACCACTATCAAGGGCATCTATACACGACTGCAGTTTAGGTATCATCCCACCAGTTATTATACCTGAATTTAGCAATTCTTTAGATTGACTGAGAGTCATCTTTGGTATCACTCTTCCATTTTGGTCAATTACTCCATCAACATCAGTCTGATATATTACTTTTTTCGCCTTAGTTTCAATGGCGATTTTGGAAGCAACTGAGTCAGCATTTATATTTAATATACCCTCAGAATCAATATCCCTACTCTTGTCGTTATATCCGAGTGGTGAAATAACAGGAACAAAATTACTTTTCACTAGATTATATAAAATGTCATGGTTTACCTTCTCTACATCTCCAACAAGCCCCAAATCTTTGCTTTTTGGTTTAGAAAGCAACAACTTGCCTGAAACTCCAGATATTCCAATAGAGCTGACTCCAATGCTTTCAAGTTTAACTACTAATTTTGAATTTACTAAGCCTGATAATATTGCACAGGCAACTTCTAATGTTTGAGGGTCTGTTTTCCTCAACCCTTTTACGAATTCTGGCCTTATTCCTAGTTTAGAGCTCCACTCACTTACAGTTTTACCTCCACCATGCACTAATAATATAGATTCACCTAAATCTACAATCTTTTTTATCTGATTTAAAGATTTCCCCCACTCTTCTATAGTACTTCCGCCTATTTTTATAACATTAATTTTTTTCATAAGTGCCTAGTTTTAAGTATATTATGTAGTGTAAGCAGAATTAAATATGACATATTCTTCTGTTAAATCAGAGCCCCATGCAATTCCTCTTCCTTTTCCTAATCCTAAATCGATTTTTATATCAACATTAAAATTATTCAGTGCAGATAAAACGGATTGGTAATGAAATGAAATTGATTTTCCCTCTTCAGAAATTTGTATCCCGTTAATATAAATCTTTATTTTATCTCTATTCATTTCTGCATCTGCATTACCAATTGCCATCATTATCCTCCCCCAATTAGGATCTTTTCCGAATACAGCAGTTTTCACTAATGAAGAAGAAACCACAGCATTAGATACTTTCAGGGCATCCTCATTATTTATCGCCCCGACAACCTCTGATGTAATTAAATGTGATATACCTTCTCCATCCTCAGCAATTAATCTTGCTAAAAACTTAGCTACATACTCTATTGCCTCAAAAAATATCTTCTTGTCAGATTCATTCACAATTTCTTGGCCTGATATACCATTGGCCATAATAACAACAGTGTCATTAGTACTGGTATCTCCATCAATATCTATTTGGTTAAAAGAAACATCTATTGATTTTCTTAAGGCATCTGTCAATATCTTTGAATCAACAGATGCATCAGTAGTAATATAACCTAGCATAGTTCCCATTTTTGGATGAACCATTCCGCTTCCTTTTGCTACTCCTCCAACTTTAAATTTACCTTTAGAGGTTTCTACTTCAATGCAAATATTTTTTGTTTTTGAATCAGTTGTTATAATCGCCCTAGAAAACTTTTCACCCCCAACTTTAGAAGGATTAAAATTATTAATCTCTTTCTTAATTAGACCAACTGGTATCTCAACGCCTATCACTCCAGTGCTAGAAACTAGAAAAGGTGCTTTTGATTCATATTTTTCTTTAGCTAAAGCAGCTATCTTTCTTGCATCAGTTAATCCCTGAGCACCAACACAACAATTTGCTGAGCCACTGTTTACAATAATGCCTCTAATTTTTCCTTTAATTTCTTTGCAATAATCAATTGATGCGCTTTTTATGTTATTTTTCGTATAAGTAGCAGCCCAATTACAATCACTATCAGATAATATTATGCCCAAATCTAACTTTCCTTCTCCAGCTGATTTAAGACCACAGAAAATTCCATCGGCATTAAAGCCTTCTGGAGTTGATATAGTCCCATCTTTAATTTGCTTGAAATTTGTCATTTAGTATAGTTAGTTTATTCTTTAATTTATTGATACTTTAAATCATTTCTATATTAACCTTCAATATGCTTCAATAGACAACAAAATCAAAAAAGTGACAAATACAGCAAATAAAATACTAATTACAGGTGGATCAGGCTTCATTGGGTCTGCTTTGGTGTCAAAGCTATCTAGAAATAAAAATAATGAAATACACGTATTAGATATTGAAGAACCGAAAATAAACTTAGATGCTAAATATGAAAAAATGGACATTAGGTCACATAAAATCCAAAAATATTTACAGAAAGTTAATCCTAATAAAATTATACATCTTGCTGCTCAAGCGAGCGTAGCAATATCTTCAAAAGATCCTATTTTAGATAATGACGTAAATGTTGGAGGATCCTTAAACATATTAAAATCTGCAACTGAATTAAACTTAAGTCAATTTGTGTTTTTTTCAACTGGAGGTGCCATATACGGAGAAGAGGTTGGGAAAAAATTTAACGAAGATAATATTGTAAATCCTCAAAGCCCTTATGGGATTTCAAAATCTAGCTTTGAAAATTATTTAAATTATTATTCAAGTAAATTTAATCTCCCTTCTGTAATCATCAGGCCTAGTAATGTTTTTGGTCCTGGGCAAAATCCTTTCGGAGAAGCAGGAGTAGTATCAATATTTGGAAAAAAGATGCTAGACAATGAGCCTGTCACTATTTTTGGTACTGGAGATGAATATAGAGACTATATTTTCATAGATGATGTGGTAGATTTTATTGAAAAAATTATAGGAAATAATATAACTGGTACTTATAATTTATGTTCTGGGCAAAAAACAAAAACTATAGAAATATTTGGACTCCTTAAGAAAATTATTGACTACCAACATGAACCAATTATGAGTAATTCAAGGGAAGGAGATATATTTGGAATTGAATTAGATAATTCCAAAGCATCCAAAATATCTAATTGGAAACCTAAAACTAAATTGCTAGAAGGACTTAATAAGACAATTAGTCATCTAAAAAATGAGAATATTTATAAATAAAAATTTTCCCAAATTAATCTTTTTAGGCTTATCACTAATTATATTTACACCATTAGTGGTTTCACCTGAAACAGTTTTTCCTTTTGTGGTAGGAAAGTCACTATGGTTTAGAGGAATTATTTATTCAATATCATGCTTGTGGCTAATACTTATTTCTGCTAACAGCAAGTACTTGCCCGAAAAAAACGTCCTAGTATTACTTTTCTCGCTTTTTATACTTACTCAAGCCCTATCTGGAATATTTAATTCTAGCCCTTTAAATAGTTTTTGGGGCAACTGGGAGAGAATGGAAGGGGTTGTTGAATACTTCCATTGGCTCATTTTTATATTGGTAGCTTCTTCTGTGCTAAAAACTAGAATGTCTTGGATAAGTTTATGGAAAATAAATACTTTTGTAGGATTAATAGTCGCAACTTTAGGATTTTTTGAATCTCTGGGCTTAGTAATACCTAGAGCAGGAGGTTTAGATATATTCCCTCTAGTGGTAGACCCTGAAGGATCATACACTCAAGGAGAGAGAGTTGAATCTACAATTGGTAATCCATCATACTTAGCGACATACTTGTCTATGGTGGCTTTTAGTTCAATAGCCCTGATTTATAGGGAATTTCAAAAAAATTATCGATCATCAATTATCAATACATATACTTCTCTTAAATCTTCATCTAAGGCTTATGTAATAATTGCTACTATTGGCTCTCTTATTTCGATATGGACGATTTTGAATTCAGGGTCTAGGGCAACATTAATTGGGATAGCAGTAGCAACCTTATTTATATCTATTATTATATCAATTACTTATAAAAAATTTAGGAAATTCGCACTAATTCCAATTATTTCAGTGATTATTTCGATCCCTGCTTTCTATTTCATAACTAGCACAATAGAATCTCAAAGGTTTGATTTAAGATTAGAAGTGCTTTCCAAGTACTTTCCTGAAGAAGTTTTTATAAAAAAAACTAATTGGAAAGCGATAAATGCCGACAGGACGAGCAATGAGGTAATTTCTAGAATTCCTGAGCTTGCATTTGTTCAAGAATATTATGATATAGAAATATCATCAGGAAAATATGAACCGACCATGGCGCAACTATTGCAACATATGGTAGATATTGGAAAAATATCTAAACCTGAAATGAAATCAAGGATTTGCTCAGATGAGATACTGACTTACTATTGGGTGATAAAAAGAGGTTCATTCAGAGAATGTACTTCGGCTATGAAATTCATATCAAATTTTGGATCTGGAATATCTTATCCTTTTCGTTCTGGTTTTGATGTTGGCGAACGAGGTTTTTCTTGGGGCACAGCATTAAAAGGTTTTTCTGAATATCCAATTTTGGGAATAGGCCCTGAAAATTTTCCTATCCTTCACTATAAATATGTGGATGAAAGTAGGTCAGGCGATGTTCCTCATTTTGATAGAGCTCATAATAGAATTCTGCATATAATGGCGACTTCTGGAATTATTGGATTTATATCAATTGCATCATTATGGATATACATTGTCTACCTAATTATAAAAAGAGCATTGAAAAAGCATCCAGAAAATATTTTCTGGATGCTTTTTGGAGCCTTCTTTATTTCTTATGTTATATATTCAATGTTTAATTTCTCAGTACTACCAATATTTCTTCAGGTAATGCTACTGGTTGCATTCCTAGTAAGATCAGAGCAAGGTTTTACAAAAAAAGATGAATTAGATATTGATTTAAGCAAAGAATCAAAAGAGCAATTATTTGCAAGAGATGGCTTTATTATAAGTTTATTAATAATTCTACCTATCCTAACCATAATCGTTATAAGATCTTATGTAGCTACTCCATTTCAATCTGCAAAAATCACTCCCCCTCTAGGGTCTCCAAAATCATTAATTGAAGTGCAAGATAATATTAATACATTTGAACCTTTATCCAATTATGGAAGGCAAGAAATCTTATACATAATTGGGAGAGATTATGAAGAGATGCTTTCTGGAGCGGAAAAATCAGGTAATTTTGCAGAACAATATACTGCTTTAACAAATTTAATTTCGCAAGAATATAACAAAGCAATTGAGGTTGAACCTAATCATTTCAATATTCATTTCGCAGCTTCAAGTGTCTACTTAGGGCTGGCAAGCTATGATCCAAATAATTTAGAAATCGTTAAAGGCATTCTAAAGAAGTTAGAAGAGTTATCTCCCAATTCAGTTCAGACTCTAGAAATTAAAATAAGAACTGCTCTTCTAATGAATGACCCCATTACGGCGGAACCTCTAATTGAAAATTGGAGAAAAATTATGCCTGAGCAATGGAAAAATTTCTGGGATCAAAGTCTTGGGATAATAAAAGGTGAAATAATTCCTGAATGGGAAACAAATTGTAGAAATGAAGAATATCCTATTGATAAACCTACTTTTGAAGATTCGAATATCTTGCGTAGTAATGAGCTCGATAATGGAGTTATAGTTGGAATTAAACAAGAGATTTCTAAGGGAGCTTTCCCAATTGCACCAGGAGCAATAGTAACATTGGATTACACTGGATGGTTGTCCAATGGATGCTTATTTGATAGTTCATATCTTGTAGATATTCCTACTTTGACATTCAAAACTGGTTCAGGCAGGGCTATTCAAGGCTTTGAAAGTGGATTGATGGGTCTAGGAGAAGGCAGTATAGCTCGAATGGTCATCCCTCCAGAAATGGCATATGGAGCAGTTGGAGTTAAAGGCTTAATTCCTCCAAATGAAACTATATATTTTGAAGTAAAAATTATAAAAGTTGATGTGACAGAATAGAATGATTTTATTTATCTGGCTGATCCCATCTAGCTGCAATACTATTAAATACAGAAATTATAATTATTTTTATATCAAAAAATAAACTCATTTCTTTAGAATAATTAATATCGAATACTAACTTCTCTTTAGGATCTAAATCATATGAACCATTTATTTGTGCTAATCCTGAAAGTCCTGGGGTCACATCTAGTCTTTTATCGAAATCAGGAATTTCTTTCGCGAATTTCTCATGAAGTTCTGGTCTCTCAGCCCTAGGACCAACGAAACTCATTTCTCCTTTCAATATATTAAGTAATTGAGGTATCTCGTCTAGCGCTGTTCTTCTAAGTATGTGCCCAATTTTAGTTATTCTAGGATCATCTTTAGTTGACCACACTGCACCAGAAACCTTCTCCGCTTCAGGTATCATAGTTCTAAATTTAATAACTTTAAAAATCTTTTTATTTTTACCAATTCTATTTTGAGAATAAAAAATTGGGCCTCTATCTTCAATCCAAATTAATAGAGGGATTATGAATATAACTATCAACCAAAGAGGCCATAATAAAGGAAATAATAATCCGCCAATTATCATTAATAAGTCGAGAGGCCTTTTCAATTTATAGTTTTTAGGTTTCAAGATTTATTCCAACCTCCTCTTACCCATCTTGTAAGGCCATATAAAAATCCTAGGCCCCAAGAAATATGCATCGATAGCACAATAAAAGGAATAATAAATACACTAAACACTAAATCAGATTTAGGATCTTTAAATGTTCTGTTATTGATCGAATTTTTCCAAATCAATAAAATCATAATTAACCAAAAAACTCCTATAACTGATGATAAGGCATCAAGAATTAATAAATATGGATTAGGAAGAACAAAATTTCCAATTCCTAAAGCAATTAAAAACAATACAAATAGAACTGGAGCTAGTTGTCTCGATTTAAATGAATCTGGGTGCACGTATAAAGTTTTTGTTTTCCATAAACCATATCTGAAAAATTGTTTTATTAATCCAAAAATTGAACTTCTAACATAATAATCAACAATTGAATGTTTATTTACAATAACCTTTCTACCTGACTTCCTAATTCTAGTATTCAATTCATAATCTTCATTGATTTGAAATTCCTCATCAAAACCTCCTAACTCAATCAAAACTGATTTCTCCCAACAACCTAAATATGCTGTATCTGACTGAATATATAATTTCTCTAGGGGATATTTCATATCTATCTTTCTGTATTGGACTCCTCCCATCGCATATCCTGAGTTCATTACATCAGCAACAATTCTTGTAAAAAAATTAGTTCCTACTGCACATTGAACAGATCCGCAGTTTCCAGCACCAGATAGCTCCTCAATCTCTTTTCTATATTCAACCCAGATGGGATTTTTACTAAAAGCTTTATAACAATCTTCTATATGATCTTGTAGGTATTTTGAATGAGCATCGGCTCTAATAATTACTTCAGATGTAGAAGCGGAATTTTCAATTCCTATATTCATTGCGTAAGACTGATAAAGATTAGGGTTTTCTAAAATCTTTAGATTCAAGTGACTGAATTTTTCTTTAACAATTTCAATAGTTCTGTCAGTACTCATTCCATCAACTACTATGAATTCAGTATCCCATGGGATAGACAAATCAATCAGAGAATTTATGCATTCTTCAATGTAATCTTCCTCATTTCTTGTAGGTATTATTACTGACTTCAGAATTTTTTCTTCTCCAGATTTATTAAATTTAGAAACAAATTCAACTTTTTGATTATCCATTAATACCAAAGCCTTCCATTATTTTTCTTAAGATACCTCATAGCATTAGGATTAAATGGTTTCCTATCTTTAGAATTCAATTTTCTGAATCCTTCAAAAGTAGCGATAAAAAATTTTCTCAATTGAAATTTAAACAATGATTTCAAAAAATAGAATGAGCACCATACGGTTAAATGCACTATTAGATACATTACTGGCAGATGTTTATAAGAAACCCAAATTCTATTCCTTATGCTGTAATAAGCCTCATCCCTTAACTTATTCTTCTTATCAACAACTGATTTCTTAGGTTCATGTATTATTTCAACTTGAGGAAAGTAAACTATTTTTTTATCTTCTTTTATAATCTCGGAACTAATATCCAGTTCTTCAAGTCCGTAAAAAAGTTCAGTATCGTAGCCTCCAACTTTTTCAAAGGTTTCTCTTAATAACACATGACCTGCTCCAATATAATAAGATACTTCTGCTTCATTATTATGAACATTTTTGTTTAGAAATCTTTTTAATTTATTAAAAGGAATTTGAAGCCCATCTACATCTTGTCTCAATATTATCTTAAGGGCCATCCCAGCGATTTCATTAGAAGAGGAAAATTTATTAAGAATTTTTTCTAGGGAATCTTCTTGGGTGAAATAAGCATCATCATCCAAGAAGACCATTATAGACCCCTCTGATCCTTCAACAAGCTTATTTCTTGCTCCAGCTACTCCAGATGGTGCATCAGACCTCATCCATTTAATAGACTGGTCTCTAAATTTACCTTCAAGTTCTTCTTTTATATTTATTTCAGAAGCATCATCTAGAACCACTATATTAACTTTCAGTGATTGATTTATCGAGCTTTGAATTGCTCTTTCAATTTCATCAACCCTATCTTTCGTGGCTATTAATACTGTAATGTCCTCATTTTTATACATATTAGTATCTCGAAAAAATATCTAAATATTTTTTTGATGAAGAAGAGAGAGAAAATCTATTCAAATTATCATAAGCGAGTTTTGCATGATCTTTAGCAAGATTTTCATCTTGTATATATTTTTCGATTGCATTCTTCATTTCTATAGGATTATTTTTTTTAATGATTTGTCCTGCATCCCCATTCATTAATATTTCACCAAGACCCCCTTCTTCACATGAGGAAATTATAGGCGTTTTAAGTGCTTGTGCCTCAACGGCAACTCTTGGCAAGCCTTCCCATAAAGATGGAATGACTAATATTTTTGCTTTTTCTACATAACTTAATGGATTCTTTATTTCACCTAATAATTTTACTCTTGATGATAAATCTAATTTATTAATTAACTTCTCTAAACTACCTTTTTCCTCTCCGTCACCAATAATTAATAAGCTAAGATTATCAATATTACTCAAACCACTAAATGCATGAATTAATAATTTGAAATTTTTTTGCTTTGTAAGTCGCCCTAAACCTAAGATAAAGTCATATTCTTCTTCTGCATTATTAGAATCTGTATAAAAATCATCTTGATTTTCGAAATGAGGATTGTAAATATAATTCAAATTATTCTCATTGCCTGCCATATGCACCAATTTATCTTTTAAGCTTTCTGACTCGGCTATTACATCTTGGGAATCCTTAAAAACTCTCTTCCATAATGATCTCCTAAATGAATTATTTACCGGATATCCTTGAATACTAACTACAAGCTTTGTAGATGATCTCTGGCCTGAAATCTTTAAGCCAAGCCATGCAACTGCAGGCATCATTGATGCGAAAAGTACACCTGGCTTATTCTTTTTAAGATAATTAGAAATAGTGAAAACAGTTCTAACCGCAATAAGGAGAGAAACTGCTCTAAATAAAATGTAGCCAGTAGTAGGAAAATTATTAAAAATATTTGAAAGTTTAATTAATCTCATATTTTCTAGAAACTCCAAATCATCCCACTCTTTATGTACACTTAACATATCTATTTGATACCCACTTTTAGAAAATTCTTTTGCAAGCCCAAAAGTAGCTCTTTTTACACCTACAGGATTTAAAAATGGTGAGAATATAGCTATAAGTTTTTTATTCGATGAATTCATTTAATTTCTCTTATTTCATCAATTATTATTTTGCATCTATTTTTCCAAGTAAATTGTCTAGATAATTCAATAGAGTTTTTAGATATCTTTTCTCTTAGGCTGCGATCTTCCCAAAGCTTTTTTATTTCTTGACTTAAATTATCAGGATCATCGGGATTAAATAAAATACAATTTTTATATTCAGTCAAAATTTCAGTATTTGAAGGTATATTGGAAGCAACGATCGGAACTCCGGTTGCTAGATATTCAAAAAGCTTCATCGCAGAAGTATATTCCCTAGATTTCTTTGATTTTCCACTTGAAGGCAGTAATAAAATATCTGAAGAATTCAAATAATTAACTACCTCAAAAGGCAATACTTGGCCAACAAACCTAATATTATTTATATTCATATTGCTGGCTTTTTCAGAATATATTTTTACGTCTACATCTAGCCCTCCAACTATTATTACTTGAAAACCTTCTAATTTACTCGCAGCTTCTATCAACAAATCTGTCCCTTTTTCATAACTTAGTGAGCCACAATAGGTTAAGATTGGTTTACTTGAAGTATTATTAATTTCAGGCTTATTTGTAAATTCTTCTAAGTCAACAGCATCATGCAAAACTTTGATCATATTTTTATCTAAGCCAAAATAATTCTCTAGATCTGAAGATAATTTTTTTGTAACACTAAAACATTTAATTCTTTTTGATCTTTTCAAAGCAAACTTGAATATTCTTTTTGATATGAATGGAGGCATATCATGAAATTCTATTACGCTAGGAATTCCCAATAAATATGAAAAAAATAAACTAAATGGGGTATTATCTCTAAAAATTAAAAAGTCGGGACTATATTTCTTAGAGTAATTAATTGAAAAAATGCCCCACATAAAGTCTATGAGAAATGAGAAGAATCTATATATGGATTTAGGCATAAATGACCGAAAAATATATGGATCAACAAATTTTAAAGATTTAACTTCAAAAGTCTTTTCTATTCCGTAAAACTTAAATACATTAGTTTTATGGGAAATTTCTTTTTGATGCCTCTTTGGATGAATCAATATAGTTTGGTTCCCTAAACCTGAAAATGCTTGAATCATTTTTAAAATTTGGACTCCATGAGCCTTCTCAGTCGGTAATCTAGCGTTTGTGATGTAAACTATTTTCAAAGTATCTATCTAATTAGGTAAAATCGTATTTTAATTAAATTGTAGGGAAGATGACCAGAGAAATCATTTTTAATAAAAAATTAGTTAACTATGAAGCAAAGTGCTATGTAATTGCAGAGATCGGTAATAATCATCAAGGTGATCTAGATAATGCAAAAGAAATGATCATTGCTGCAAAAGAAAGTGGTGCCTCAGCAGTAAAATTTCAAAAGAGGAACAATAAGGAACTATTCACTTCAGAAATGTTTAATTCTTCTTATGTAGGACCTCAAAGCTTTGCATCAACTTATGGAAAACATAGGGATAAGCTAGAACTAAGCGATAATGATTTTGAAGAGATTTTTAAATTCTCTGAGAAAAATAATATAACATTTTTTGCAACACCTTTTGATTTAAAAAGTGCAGATTTCCTAAATGAAATGGGACTAAACTGCTTTAAAATTGCTTCTGGGGACCTAACTACTTTTCCACTAATAGAAAAGGTAGCTAAATTTGGTAAGCCAATGATTATAAGCACTGGAGCTGCTGATTTTTGGGAAGTCGAAAAAACTTTTAATTATGTAATAGATATGAATCCAAATGTGGTTATCATGCAATGCACTTCTATTTATCCAGCAAAGCCCATAACAATAAACCTTAACGTAATAAGTACCTACAGAGACAGATTCCCTAATACAGTAATAGGTTACTCTGGTCATGATTCAGGCATATCAATTCCTGTAGCGGCATATGCATTAGGTGCAAGGTTTATAGAAAAGCATTTTACTCTAGATAGGTCTCAGAAAGGAACTGACCATCAGTTTTCATTAACTCCCGCATTATTAAAAGAGCTTGTTGAGGAATTAGAAAATGTACGACTCTCATTAGGTGACTCTGAAAAAAAATTGCTATCGGAAGAAAAATTGGCAAGATTCAAAATGGGTAAAAAAATAGTTGCAAAGAAAGATTTAGGTAAGGATTCGATTATTAATTTGGATGATTTATCATTTAAGTCTCCAGGGGACGGGATTCCTCCGAATGAACTAGAAAAAGTTCTTGGTAAAAAAATAACAAAAGATTATAAGTTGGATGAAACTCTACAACTAGAAGATATTGAATAAACTCATGGAAAATTACTTGAATAATATAAATGAAATTCCAGAAGAAACTAAAAATTTATTCAAAACTATAAAGCTTATAGCTTTCGACTTTGATGGAGTTTTTACAGATAACTACGTCTACACAAATGATAAAGGTGAAGAAATGGTTAAATCGTCCAAACTAGATGGCTTTGGCCTGAGTAAATTAGACAAACTAGGCATAAAAAAGGTGATCCTATCTACTGAAACTAACGAAACTGTAAAAAGAAGGGCAGAAAAATTAAATATAGATTGTAAATATGGCTTAGTTCATAAGGAAGAACAGCTAAAGGAGATTTCTATAGACCAAAAAATTGATTTAAAAAATATAGCATTCGTAGGCAATGACATAAATGATATTAGTTCTTTAAAAATTTGTGGCCTTCCAATTGTTGTCAGGGACTCTCACCCAGAAACGATAAATTTTGCCAAATATGTAACTGTTCTTAAAGGCGGAAATGGTGCAGTTAGAGAGGTTTGCGATATAATCGAAAAATTAAATCAATGACTTTCTAAATTATGAATAATAAATCTAAAAATATCTTCGACGTTCAAGGTAAGGTCGTTATTTTAACAGGCGGAAGCGGGAAGCTTGGGTCTGTATACACTAGTTACCTTGTAGATAATGGTGCAATAATTTGTAATTTCGATATAAATAACCCTGCAGATGAATTATTGAATTTACCTAATAAAAACTATCATTTCTTTGAAACTGACCTAACTAAAAAAGAGGATATTTCAAAATCACTAAACGAAGTAATTAATCAATTTGGGATTCCAGATGCCTTAATTAATAATGCCGCCCTAGACTCTCCTCCAGGATCTGAAGAAAATCAAAATGGGGCCTTTGAGGAATATCCAGAATTAGCCTGGGATAAAGTTATGGAAGTGAATTTAAAAAGTGTTTTCCTATGCTGTCAAATAATTGGCACCGAAATGGCCAAAAACAATGCTGGGTCTATTATTAATATTTCATCTCATTACGGAGTTATTTCTCCAGATCAAAGAATTTATGAATATAGAAAAAAAGTTTTTAATAAGCCCATATCTTATTCGGCATCAAAATCTGGAATCTTGAATATTACTAGATATCTCAGCACTTATTGGGGAGAAAGAAACGTTAGAGTAAATACATTAACTTTAGGGGGAGTTTTAGATAACCAAGACAAAGAATTTATAGAGAATTACTCCTCAAAAGTTCCTCTGGGAAGAATGGCCAATGAATCCGAATATAACGGAGCAATACAATTTCTAATTAGCTCAGCATCGTCATATATAACTGGAAGCAATATGATCATTGATGGTGGCTGGACAGCTTGGTAGATATGAGTGAGAAAACAGTGGCGCTCATTCCTGCAAGATCAGGCTCTAAAAGAGTTAAAAACAAGAATATAAATATATTAGAAGAGCACCCACTAATTGCCTATACTATTCAATCAGCATTAAGTAGCAATATATTTGATGAAATAATTGTTTCTACAGACTCTGTCGAAATAAAGGAAATATCAGAGTATTATGGTGCTAATGTTCCGTTCATTAGGCCTGAAGAATATGCAGAAGATACTTCTCCTGATATAGAGTGGGTAAAACATTCATTAGATTATTTAAAAAACAGTGGGGTCGATTATAATGTTTTCAGTATTCTTAGACCAACAAGCCCGTTTAGAAAGCCTGAAACTATATTAAGGGCCTTTAATTTATTCAAATCTGCAAAATGTGATTCGCTTAGAGCTGTAGAGAAATGTCTTCAGCACCCATGCAAAATGTGGAAATTAGAAGATAATTATATGACTCCATTTATTGATTTAGAAGAAAAAGGACCTTTAAATCAGCCATTGCACAGTTCGCAATACCCATCACTACCAGAAGTATATATACAAAACGCTAGCTTAGAGATTGCATATACTGAGACAGTAATTAAATATAATAATATATCTGGAAATAATGTAGTTCCTTTTATTACAGTAAAGAATGAAGGATTTGATTTAAATATCGAAGAAGACTGGGAATTAGCAAATATCTTAATATCGAAAGGCAAAGCAACTCTTCCGATAATAAACAAAAAGCCATATTAATATGAATTTATCTTATATAAGCAAAGAAAATTTTGAGACTTTACTATCAACTGAAATAAACCCTTTACAAAAAAACAAAATTTTTTCTGATTTATGTAGGATAAATATACTTTACATGATATGTAATGCTGGATCCGGTCATATCGGATCTTCCTTTAGTTCTATCGATGCTATGTCATGGATAATGGGAGAGATAAAACGTAAAGAAGAAAATGTATATTTCTTCTCTTCAAAAGGGCATGATGCCCCTGCAATGTATTGCGCAATGATTTCTTTAGGTCAATTAGATTTCTCATTAATTGATAAATTAAGAAAAATTGATGGTTTGCCCGGTCATCCAGATATAAATACCCCAAATATTTTTACTAATACCGGATCTTTGGGCATGGGAATCTCTAAAGCGAAAGGGATAATTAAATCTAACAGACTAAAAAATAAAAAATGTAAGGTTTTTGTTATGACAGGAGATGGAGAGCTTCAAGAAGGACAAATATGGGAATCTCTAAATAGATTGGTTCAAGAAAAAATGGAAGAATTAATAATTCTTGTTGATAACAATAAATTCCAATCTGATAGAAGAGTAAGCACTACTAGTGACCTTAAAGATCTAGAAAGTAAGTTCAAATCATTTGGACTTAATACCATATCTTGTGATGGTAATAATGTTGAGGAATTATCTAAAGCATTAAATAAAATTTCTGAAAAGAATGAGCCTAGTGCAATAATTTTAGATACTGTTAAAGGAAGTGGGGTTTCTTTTATGGAAGGAACAAATTTAGGAGATAATGAATTCTATCAATTCCACAGCGGGTCAGTAGATCAAGAAGTTTATGATAAGAGCATTAAAGAGCTAATTGATGGATTAAATAAGTATATTAATTCAAATAAAATAAATTATAGCTTTAAGCTTTCAAGTAAAGAATCTAAAAATAACAAAAAAGCTACTCAGCTTAGCCAAAATCTTATTAACGCATATTCAAAAGCTCTTATTAATCAAGCATCTACAAATGAAAAAATAGTGGCATTAGACGGGGACTTAATTTTAGATACAGGATTAATTGAATTTGAAAAAAAATTTCCAAATAGATTTTTTGAATGCGGCATAGCCGAACAAGATATGGTTTCACAAGCAGGTTCGTTTGCTAAAGAAGGTTATATGCCATTCGTTCATTCATTTGCTAGCTTCTTAACTAGTCGACCAAATGAGCAAATATATAATAATTCCACAGAAAAAACTAAGGTAGTTTATGTAGGCTCTCTTGCAGGCTTACTTCCAGGCGGGCCAGGCCACTCTCATCAAGCAGTTAGAGATATAGCAAGTATGTCTGGGATCCCTAATTTAGAAATGATACAGCCTTTAAACGAAAAAGAAACTGAATTAGCAGTAGAATATGCAGTTAATTCAACTAATAATATCTATATAAGATTGTGCTCATTGCCTATTAATCTGCCATTTAAATATCCTAATAAAGATTCTATTAAAAGAGGTGAAGGCACAGTAATTTCAGATGGCGAAGAAGTAGTTATATTTTGCTACAGCCCATTAATATTTACAGAACTTTGGAAAGCAAAAGAACTCTTAATAAAAGATAATATAAATCCTAAATTAATTTCATTTCCATGGCTGAATAAATTTTCATCAAACTGGATAAAAGATCAAATAAAAGATTTCAAATATGTAATTACAATTGATGACCATTACATAGAAGGTGGTTTTGGTGAAAAATTTATTTCAAATGCTATTAAGAATATCGATACCTCATCCATAAAGATGTCAACTATAGGAGTGGATGAAATTCCACATAGTGGCACCAATGAAGAAGTTATTGACTATCACGGATTATCATCGAGTAAGCTTAAACAAAAAATAGTTAACCTAATTGAAAGTTAATCTTTTAAACCTTTTTAACATTTTGCCTTTTAAATAGGATTTAATTTTGGTCTTAAATGCCATCATCACTATTTTGGAATGCCAATCAAAATTAATATTTTTCGAGATAAGGTCAGATTCTTCTATATGATTTAGTATTCCTTTAATATCATCACTATTTAAACTTTCATAAAATTGCCTAGCAAAAAAGCCTACCCTTAGTTCATTCTTAAAAATTTTATCCCATTTCTTAGAGTAAGACTTATAATGTTCTTCTGAAAAATCTCTAGTTAATAAAGAGTCATTTATAACTTCAGATGCAATATCTGCAGATCTCATAGCAAAATATATTCCACCTCCGGTCGTGGGCTTAACTTGCCCTGCTACATCACCAACTAATAATGCCCGAGATCTTGATTTTCGAGCAACAGGACTTATAGGGATGCCCCAAACTTTAGTTTTGTCTTCTATTTCAAAATCAAATTTTCTCTTCATATCTGAAAGGAATGCAAGTCCATTATTTTGCAATTTTTCTTTACCTAATATTCCGCAAAAACCTTTGTTTTTAAAAGTTGGCACCACCCAACCAAAATGCCCTTTAGGCAAAGAACCTCCTGAAAAAACATTTACTTTATCAACATTAACATTAGTTATTTTAGTCTGATATCCGTATATATAATGCTCGCTTAAATCAAAGCCAGCATGTTTCGCTAATTTTGATCCATAGCCTGATGCTATAACTAATACATCAGAATTATATTGCTCTATTTTCCCATTATATTTTGCATAAACCTTGACTTCATTTTCAGATATCTCAAAATTGTTCACCAATCTTTGAAGTTTTAAAATTGTGCCAGAATTTCTAGCTTCAATCGAAATATTTTTTATAAATTCCTGTCTATCAATAATTAAAGCTTGAGTTTTATTTTTTTCAATTTTTAAAGAATAATCATTGTCACAATGAATATTTGCAGACCTAGATTCGTTGAGTACATAATTTGATACTTCTGGGTAATGATTTAACATCTCTGTGCCTACTATTCCAGTACACAATTTATCCCCAACATTAAATCGATAATCAAGCAATATGACTGAAAAGCCTCTCTGAGATAGATTTCTTGCAGTCTGTGCGCCACCCGGCCCACAACCAATAACAATTACATCTGTTTTCAAACTCTTCATAATTATAAAATTTCCTTTTTTAAATAATGACATTCTCCCTGAATAATCCAAAAAGTAACTATGAAACAAATTGGTTTTATATATAATAATTTCCATGGATAAAAAGAAAACTGAATTATTAATTGCTGGTCAGGGTGCTGCAGGATATTCTGCTGCCCTGTATTCAGCGAGATACCAAATACAAACTATTCTTGCTGGAGCAGAATTTGGAGGAGAGACTGCCATAGGAGGAATGATAGAGAATTATCCTGGGTTAGAGGCAGATGGTTTTGACCTAATGATGAATATGAAAAATCAAGTCATGAATTATGATGTTGAGTTATTTGAAGAAAATTTAGAAGGAATCTCGAAAATCAGCAAAGGTTTTTTGGTAAAAACTAATACAGCTGAGATAGAAACTAAGGCTGTAATACTATGCGTAGGAAGAGAAAGAAGAAAGTTAAATTTACATAACGAAGATTCATTAGTAGGGAAAGGTGTCTCTTATTGCTCAACATGCGATGCCCCCTTGTATAAAGATAAAATTGCAGTTGTAGTAGGAGGTGGGAATGCAGCCGTAGAAGGCGCCGTCCTTCTAAGTAAATATGCAACAAAAGTTCATTTGATTTACAGAGGTTCATCTCTATTTCGCCCAGAAAAAGTCCTATTAGCACAACTTGAAAAATGTGAAAATATAGAATTACATTTGAATTCAGAAATCAAAGAAATCAAGTCAGGTAATGATGGTGTCGAAGGTGTGTTGATTAATAAAGAAGGTGAATCTTCAGATATATCTTCAGATGGATTATTTATAGAAATAGGAGCTGATCCAAGATTGGAAATTCCAAATCAATTAGGCATTGAAATTGATCAAGAAACAAATGAGGTGGCAGTAAACAAGCTTATGGAAACAAACATTAAAGGAATTTTTGCAGCAGGCGACCTAACAAATGCTTCAGGCTCACTAAAACAAACAGTAACAGCTGCAGGTCAGGGTGCCATTGCTGCATTATCAGCTTATACTTTCCTAAGCTCTGAATAAATACAATATAATGTTAATCAATAAAGAAATATCAGTTAAAGTTCCTGCAACAACTGGCAATGTTGGTTCTGGATTTGATTGCATAGGCCTTGCTGTAGATATTTGGAATTCCTTATCAATATCATTTAACAGCCATAAATTAATTATCGAAAATAGTGGAGTCAACAATAGTTCTTATGAATCTATTAAAACTGAGGACAATCTAATCATTACTGGAATTCAAGCAGTATGCCCAGAATTCGATATCTCAAAAATAAGAATTTTTAGTGAAAATACAATTCCTTTTTCTAACGGATTAGGGAGTAGCGCTGCTGCTCTCTGCTCAGGACTCTTAATTGGCAACCATCTAAATGATAATAAATTTTCATTAGAAGATTTAAATGAAAAAGCAATAAAAATAGAAGGTCATCCTGATAATGTAACCCCATGTTTTTTTGGAGGATTAACCATATCTATTTTTAATGAAGAAAATAATAAATGGATAACAAGAAAAATAGATGTTCCTAATGAATTAAATATAATGGTTTTTACTCCAAATTTTATTTCCAATACATATAATAGTAGAAAAAAGCTTCCAAAATCTGTGCCTAGGTCAGCAGCAGTTTACAATATTAGCAGAGCAGCATTATTAATTGATTCTTTAAATAAAAATGATTTTACTTTATTAAATGAAGCAACCAAAGATTCATTACATCAAAATACAAGACTTGAAGGTTTTCCAGAAATGAAATCAATTATGAATTCAGCTATGGACGGAGGCGCTTTAGGAACCATAGTTTCTGGCTCTGGCCCATCTATAATGATTTTTTCAAAAGGAAATGAATTTACAATAGATTATGAAATAAAAGAGGCCGCAAGAAAACATAATTTAGAAGGAAGCATTATTCTCACAAAACCTTCTAATCAGGGAATATTATTATCTAAGTAAATTAAATCATGGTAAAAATAATTGTTCAGAAATATGGTGGCACTTCTTTATCAAATGAAGAAAAAATATTAAATGTTGCCAAAAAAATTAAAGAATCTTTATCTGAAATAGATAAATTAATTGTGGTGGTATCAGCAATGGGAGATTCCACTGACAACTTAGTAAAATTGGGTTCCGAATTTTTAGATGATCAGTCTGATTTAGAGAATCTTAGAGACTTTGATCAGTTGCTATCTACTGGAGAAATAGTTAGTGCCTCTTTAATGAGTCTAGCATTAAGAAAGATAGGAGTTAAATCAACAAGTTTAAGTGGGTCTAAGGCAGGGATAAATACTAATTCACTACATGGATCTGCAAGGATATCTTCAATAAATACAGAACTAATTTTTGAACACTTTAAAAGTAAAGATGTTATCATTGTAGCTGGATTTCAGGGTGTTTCAGAATCGGGAGAGATAACTACATTAGGGAGAGGAGGATCCGATACTTCGGCGGTTGCGTTAGCATCTGCTATAAAAGCAGTAAGGTGTGAAATATATACTGATGTTGAAGGAATTTTTTCTGCAGACCCCAGAATTGTTCCAAATAGCAAACTAATTGAATATATATCTTATGAAGAGATGTTAGAAATGGCTTCGCTTGGGGCAAAAATGCATCCAAGGTCAATTGAAATAGCAGCTATAAATGAAGTTCCAATGGCTATAAGGCACTCAGAAAGAAAGACTAAAGGCACTATTTTAAGAAAAGAAAGTGAAAAAAATATGGAAATAAGAAATGCTGTTACCGGAATACCTACTTCAAAAGGAGTTAGCAAGATAACACTGAATAATATAAAAGATAAGCCGGGCATAGCATCTTCTATCTTTGAGCCTTTAAGCTCTACGGGTATCAATGTAGATGTAATTGTTCAGACAGCTAGTTCAGAAGGAACAACAAATTTAAGTTTTACACTTAATGACAAAGATCTTAAGCCCTGCTTAAATGAATTAGTAAAAAGCAAAGTCACAAATGAAGAAAATATTCAAACACAAAGTAATCTAGGAAAAGTCAGTATCGTCGGAACAGGAATTCAAAATCAACCAGGATATGCTTCAAGGATGTTTAAAGCCTTATCTAATAAAAATATAAATATAGAGATGATTACTACTTCTGAGATTAGGATAACGTGCATAATTAAGGAATCAGATTTAGAGGAAGCTGCCCAATCGCTTCATGAAGAATTTATAGACTAGCAATCTCTTGATATAACCTAGGAAGTATTTCGGTTGAAGATCCTCTCAGAATTATCTCACATTCAGGTGATAGCTTTGTATCATTAATATTAATCTCGATTAGTTTAGCTCCATCTGATTTTGCTATCCAAGAAAGCCCAGCAGCAGGCCTAACTGTGGATGAGCTTCCTATTATAATTAACAAGTCACAATTTCTAATTGCATTCTTGGAATTCTTTAATATTAACTTAGGAATAGGTTCTCCAAACATAACAGAATCGTACTTAATTATTCCTCCACAATCATTGCAAGGTAATGGTTTTTCAGAAATCGGAGGTGAGAATTGATATCTATTCTCGCAATCAACACATCTTAAATAATTTCTATTACCATGAATCTCAATAACATTGTCGCAGCCAGATTCAACATGAAGGCCATCAATATTTTGAGTAATAACATGATCTATTTTTCCTAATTTTTGAATGTTACAAATTGCATAGTGAGCATCATTTGGTTTTGCTTTTTCAATGGCTCTTCTCAATTCCATTACATATGGAGATCTTTGATGATTAATTTCTCTACCCCACCAAGAATCGTCATTCTTTATAAATTCAGAAAATGCATTCATTTTGGGTTTACCAAATCTTGCCCACAAACCTTCTGTTCCCTGAAAAGTAGGAATGCCACTATCAACAGAAATTCCGGCACCGGTCATTAAAACTATTTTTTCCGATATAGAAATTAATTCTGCAGATTTAATAATATTAGATTTAATTTTATCTAATTTTTGAGTCAACTATTTCTCCATTATTTACATAAAATATCTTACCTTTAAACTTCGGATTTTTTACTAATAATTTCTCGTCAGGGGCAGTTAAAAGGACTTGATCATAATTAGATATATATTCCATAACAGTACCTCTTCTAGTCTCATCAAGCTCCGAAAGGATATCATCGAGTGCAATAATTGGTGAATTACTAATATTATTTTTTAAGGCATTAGCTTCCCCTAATTTCAAGGCTAATGCAATCGTACGAATTTGGCCTCTAGAAGAAAATTCTGAGGAAGGATGTCCATTTATATTAATTTCGAAATCGTCTTTATGAGGACCATGCAACGTTGAGCCTATAGAAATTTCTTTTTTTATGCTCTCTAAAAATATTGCCTTTAATGAATCATTATTTAAATTATCTAAGTCATTATAAGATGGAGCAAAATCTATATCTAAATTTTCATTGCCAGATATAAAATTGGGGAAAATCTTTAAAGTTTCTTCTTTAATTTTACCAAGTTTTTGTTTTCTACGCTTACTTATAATCAAGCCATCCTCAATTATTTTTTCTGTCCAAAACTCTAGTTCTAATTTTGAAGATTTCCCGATTTTTATATCCTTTAAGACCTTATTTCTACTCTGCAAAACCTTGTTATACCTCTGCAATGCTTTTAGGTAAGAAAAATCTTGTTGAGAAATATGAATATCTAAAAATCTTCTTCTTGCAATTGGGCTACCTGATATGATGTTTAGGTCTTTTGCTTCAAATAAAACTACATTTAACTTTCCAATAAAATCCAAAGAACTTACATTAGAACTGTTGAATGAATATGTTTTGGATACTCTTTTTGATTCAGAATCTATTTCAATATTTATCATAAGATCTGATGCACTATTGTGATAGTGAGCAATTCCTTTCAAATAAGAAGAGGTAGATTCAGAATTCTGATTTACTAAATTAATTCCCTTTGATGTTCTATATGATTTGCCTATTGAAAGAGCATATATAGCTTCAAGTAAATTACTTTTCCCGTGACCATTTCTTCCAATAAAATAACTTGAGCCTTTTTCAAGATCTAAATCAACATAATTAAAATTTCGAAAATTATTTATCTGAAGTTTAGAAATATAAATATTAACCTCAACTTAATTTCTCTAAAGATTTTGCATTTTCTTTGTACCAACCAATTGTCTTGGCCAATCCAGATTCAAGATCTTCTAAAGGATCCCAATTAATTAATTTCTTAGAATTTGTTATATCAGCTGAAGTTCTATTTACATCCATTTTATTCTGGGGCTTAAAAATGATTTTTGCTTTTTTTCCTAATTTATCTTCAATTATTCTCACAGCACTAATTAATTTTTCTGGGTTTGATTTACCTAAATTAATTAAATTAAATCCTTTTAACTTTGAGCTAGCATATGTTCCTCTGCATATATCAGAAATATATGTAAAATCTCTCTCTTGGCTACCGTCTCCATATATTGTAATGGGCTTATCTTTATAAATTAAGTTAATAAATTTCAATATACTCATATCAGGCCTTCCGGCTACCCCATATACCGTGAAATACCTCAATACAGAAATATTTAATTTATATAAATTAGAAAATAATTCACATAATTTTTCTGCATTTAACTTTGAGCTAGCATACGGCGAAATTGTATTTAGAGAGTCACTCTCCTTAGAAAAATATCCTGCAGAAATATCACCATAGACACTGGAGGTTGAAGAAAATACCAAGGAATTAGCTTCGATTGATTTGAGTAATTGAAGCATATTAAAAGTGCCTCTTAAATTGACATTGTAATATTTATCAGGATTCTCAATAGATTTCCTTACTCCAGCAAGGCCAGCCAGATGAAATATGCTTTTAATATGGCCAATTTTATTTAATTCATTAGAAACAGATTCAATCTGATATTTATCCGAAATATCTGCTATAAGAGTTTTAACTCCAATTTTTTCTGATTCTTTATATCTCCACTCTCTTAATGGGTCAGAATTATTATCAATATCTATTCCAATAACTCCGTGCCCACTATCGATTAGATATTTAGAAAGATTGAAGCCAACAAACCCCAAAGAACCTGTAATTGCATATATACTTTTATTCATAACTTATTCATTTTATTCATGAGTCATAAGAAATGCTAAAAATAATGAAATTAAAAAATAAATTGATTTCCTTTGATCTATGGGAAACATTAATTACAGATCTACCAAATGGAAAGAATATGAAATTAAAAACAATTGAGAGAATAAATAATTTATATTCATATTTAAATAATAAAGGGCTCAATCTAACTAATAACCAGATTAAAAAAGGTTTAAGTATGTTGAGTAAGAGATGCACTCAAGACCATAATAGAGGAAAAGATATTAATTTTAATAAGAGGATAGGAAAATTATTAAAAATACTTGAAATAAAACAGAATGATCTAATAATAAAAGAGGTTGGGGATATTCTTGACGACTGCTTTTTAAAATATCCCCCTAAAATATTCCCTAAATCAATCGAGTTATTAAAATCATTATCCAAAGAAAATAAATTATGTCTTACCTCTAATACAGGAATAACATCGCCAGAAACATATTACAAATATCTTGAAATAATCGGCATAAAAAATCTATTCGATAAAATATATCTATCAAATGAAATAGAGATCGCTAAACCCTCAATTAAAATTTTTAAATTAATTCTAAATGACTTTAATTCAAATCCTGAAAATATAATTCACATTGGGGATAACATTTTCACAGATATATTTGGAGCAAAGAAAGCTGGATTCAGGGCTATTTATATAAATAAACGCAAAAGTGTAGGTAATGATTTAGCATTTAATCCTGACCACACGGTAACAGATATATCTGAATTACTCTGACTGAGAAGAGAGATTTTTAAATAAAATATAAACTATAACGTTTAATAAAAAAGAAGATAATAATATCAAAACTGCTACATCTCTAAAAAAATCTTCTGGGTACATCATTAATAAATAATCTTTATTAGGGTTAAGAATCCATAGATCATTATTGAAAGCTATTTTATGGAAAATAATAAATAATTCCTGAAAAAATAATAAAAAGGAAGTTCCTAATAATATAAGAATAGATGAAAAAAGTATTAATGAATTAAAAATTAATTTATATAGATAAACTCCAAGATATGAAGTCAACACAAAAGTTAGTATACAGAAAATGATAGATAATATTTTACTCAAATCAAATATAAAGCTCATTACAGATTTTACATCTTTCATATGCAAAACCTCCTTGTCAGAATAAATATCAACATCTAATAATTCTTTTTCATCAAAAAAATATGTCCTAATACTAAGATTTATTTCCTTAATTTTTTCTAATGGTAAAGATGTCCTGCTTTCAATTGAATATGTAGAAATATTGTAATCATAAATAAGGCTAGATCTAATTATAAAATTCAGGCACCCACTTATAATTATTAAAATAAACAAAAGAGAAGTTATTGTGGTAAGTGTTAATCTAAATAGCGAAAATAAATTCATAAAATAACAATAACTCAAATTATGAAATCAACAAACATTCAAATTGAAAAAAACTTTATTGATCTAATAAATACTGTAGGAAAATTAAGATCAGACCAAGGATGTCCCTGGGATCTCGAGCAAACTTCTGAATCATTATCACAATATATACTTCAAGAAACCTATGAAGTCTTAGAATGCATAGATAATAATGACCCAGAATCTTTAAAAGATGAGTTAGGAGACCTGCTATTTCAGATACTGATACAAAGTTTAATCAGAGATGAAAAAAACGAATTTAATATATCTGATGTGATGGAATCTATAAACAGTAAATTAATTAAGAGGCACCCTCATGTTTTTAAAGATACAAATAATAATATTGACTCAGAAAAAGTTATAGAAAATTGGGGCAAGATGAAAAAAGAGGAAAGTAAAAATGATAAATCTTACATAGAAAATATAACTAATACACTTCCATCTCTTTCATTTGCATATGAACTATATAGAAAATCTTTAGATATAAATATTGAGTTAGGAAATACAAAAAAATATGATAATTTTTCCAGCAAACAAATTATTAATACTCTATTTGAGTTAACTTCTGCAGCCTCCAAAAAAAATATAGACTTAGAAAATGAATTCAGGAAATATATCAAAGCTAAACAATTAGATATAATCAAAAAATATGAGTGAACAATCCCTAGAAAAACTAAATCATATATTCCCTGAAAAAACAGGAATAAATAAAAAAGGCAACTTAGAAATCAACGGATTTGATGTATCTGAATTAATATCAGAATATGGCTCCCCTTTATATATTTATGATGAAAGAACAATTAGAAATAGTGCAAGATCTTTCTTAAATGAATTTAAATCTAAATATGAAAAAATGCATGTTTCATATTCTTCTAAAGCCTTTACTAATCCTACATTAGTAAAAATATTAAATGAAGAAAATCTAGGTATAGATGTTGTTTCTGGCGGTGAATTAGAAGTTTTAATTAGATCTGAATTTCCTATGAAAAAGACTAATTTTCACGGAAATAACAAGAGTGAATATGAACTGAATAAAGCTGTAAATAATAATATAGGGCTAATAACGATTGATAGTTTCTATGAATTGGATATTCTAGATGAAATTTGCAAAAAAAATAAAACTTCACAAAATATAACTCTTAGATTGTCTCCTAGCGTAGACCCTCATACTCATGAATTAACTTCAACAGGCATACTTGATACTAAATTTGGATTCTCTATAGAAACTGGAGCTGCAAAAGAAGCTTTAAGTGTAGCGAGTTCAAAAAATAACTTAAACCTTAAAGGTATACATTTTCATCTTGGTTCTCCAATATTCGAATTAAAGCCATATTCTGAAGCAATTGACTATGTCTTTAAATTTATAGAAAAAAATTATCCAAAGAATAATAAATTAGAAATCTTTAATGTAGGAGGCGGATTCGCTGTTTCATATAATCAGGATGATCCAATTGTAAATATAAGTCAGTATGCAGACACAATATGTGAATCAGTAAATAATAACGTTTCTAATCTAGGAATAGACCCTCCAGAACTAGTAATAGAGCCAGGAAGAGCAATTGTTGCTAGATCAGGGGTGGCAATCTATACAGTTGGAGGCATAAAGAATATACCAAATCTTAGGACATATGTAAGTGTAGACGGAGGTATGGCTGATAATATTAGGCCAGCCCTATATGGTTCAAAATACACTGCGTTATCAGTAAATAAAGCAGGCATGAAACATGACAAGTTAGTAACTATAGCAGGAAAATATTGTGAAACGGGAGATAAATTAGTAGAAAATGTACTTCTTCCTAATCCTGAACCTAAAGACTTAATTGCAATCCCTGCCTCAGGTGCATACAACAGTTCCATGTCGAGCAATTACAACGTAAGTTTAAGACCAGCAATACTGCTCATTTCTGAGGATAAAATAAAAATCATAAGGAGACGTGAAACTTATGACGATGTCCTTATTACAAGTGAAGTTTAGCTGGAGGAAACAATCTTTTTCTGGGAAACACTAGGACAAAAAAGAATAACTGAAAGTCTATATAAAATTTACAAAGAAAATAATATTCCTAATTCACTAATTTTGTATGGTGAAAAAGGCATAGGCAAAATGTCTCTTTCTAAAGATTTTTCTAGGTTAATTAATTGTGAAAATGACACAACTGATAAAACTAAATTATGTGAATGTGCATCATGCGACAAGATAAACAATATGTCACATCCAGATTTTACAGTTATAGAAAAATCTTCAATGTGCTCTAATAATTCTTGTTGCAAATCACCTAATAATTCTGTGATAAAAAACTGTGTAATATCTGAAAATATTATAAGCAAATCAAAATTTAGTCCTTTTATGAGTAATTACAAAGTTGTTGTTATTAACCAAGCAAACTATCTAACAAAGGTATCAGCAGAAAGCTTACTAAAAACCTTGGAAGATATTAATAACAATTTTATAGTCATTTTTTTAATAGAAAACCTTTATGATCTTCCTGCAACTATTATTTCAAGATGCCAAACTTGGAAATTAAACAAAATATCTGAAAAAGAAATTTTAGAGATACTATTAGGAAATCATCCAGAAAAGCAAAAAGAAATTTTAGAGATAATGTCTTTTGGGTCTCCGACATTAGGTGAGGCCTCTGATATGCTAAATGATTCTATTTTCTTTGAAGAAAGGCAAGAAGGCCTTAGAAGGATAGTAAAAATTATAAACTCATCTATGTCTGATAAGTTAAATTATTCAAAAGAACTAACTCTACTTTACAGAAAAGATAAAGAAAGAGTTCTATATGAATTAAAAATATGGAAAAATTTATTTAGGAAAATATTAAAAATGGATGATGCCAATGAAGATCTAGAAACTATATCTATTATGAGGCCAATAAAAAAAGGAACTAAATTAAGAATTAAGAAAAATATTCAAAATATATTAAAAACAGAAGATAATCTTAAATTTAATGCTATGCCTTCATTAGTTTTTGATAATTTCATAATTAACTTAGAGGTATAAATGATAATCACAATTGATGGAGCAGCAGGAACAGGAAAAACGACTGTAGGGATTTTAACAGCCAATAAATTAAATTTTAGCTTCCTTGATACCGGGAAAATATATAGAGCTTTTACTTTAAAATTAATAAAAGATTCTGTGCAACTAAAGGAAGAAGAAATAATTAAAAATCTTGATAAAACAGAAATTCATTACTTATATGATAATCAAAAAGAGTTTGTTTTTTTAGATAAAGTTGATGTGACAAGTGAAATTCTATCTAAAGAAGTAGAAAAAAGTGTCTCTCTGGTTTCAAAAATTCCTGAAGTAAGAAATAAAATGACTGCACTGCAAAGATCTATAGTAAATAATAAGAATTTTGTTGTAGTAGGAAGAGATATTGGGACTGTGGTGCTGCCTGACGCAGAAGTTAAAATATTTTTGATTGCTTCCATTGAGGAAAGGGCAAAAAGGAGGCTAGCTGAAAGAAAAGGTCAGAGTTACTCAGATATACTAGAATCTATGAAAAATAGAGATATTATTGATTCAACCAGAAAAATCGCCCCTTTAAAAGCTCCAGAAAATTCATTGATTATTGACACAGAAGGCATAGATATCATAGAAGTAAGTAATAAAATTATCAAAGAAACAGATAATGAACATTCTATATAATATATCTTGCATAACTCTTAAATTAAATTTAAAGATATGGACTAAATACAAAGTTATTAACCATGGCCTTATTCCGAAAAAAGGAAATCTACTTATAGTCTCTAACCACCAATCAAATATAGACCCGGGCCTATTAGGAGCCTCAATAAACAGAAGGTTAAAATTTCCTGCAAAAATAGAACTATTTAAAAATCCTTTAATGAGCTTTTTTTTAAGAAGTTATGGAGCATTCCCTATTAAAAGAGGAGTGGCTGATATAAATTCATTTAAGAGAATGAAAGAGACTCTAAGCACACTTAATGGATCTATATCTTTATTTCCAGAAGGAACTAGAAGTAATGGAGAATTATTAAATGGGAAGCCTGGGGCTGCAAAATTAGCTTACAGCCTAGACCCTGTGATTATTCCAGTAGGAATTACAGGCACTGCTCATTTAAAGGGTCTATTTAGAGTATTTAACCCTAGCGGCAATATAACTGTTACAATAGGGAGGCCTTTCAAGATAAATAAAACATCAGAATTAACAAATGAAAAAGGATTCTTTAAAGATTTAACAGATGAAATGATGTTAAGAATATCTGAATTATTACCTCAAGAAAAAAGAGGGGTATATAAAGATGGTTCTGCTAAAGATTATCTTTTAACTAAGGATTGTTAGAAATATGTGTGGAATAGTTGGATATATAGGAAAAGAAAGTGCCTCAAAAATATTAATTGATCTTACAAGATCTTTAGAATATAGAGGCTATGATAGTGCAGGTATAGCTATATATGACAAAAATGAAGACAAATTTTTAATTAAAAAAACTACAGGTACTGTAGACAAAATAAAACAAGAAGTTCTTAATGCAATAGATGGTACTACAGGTATATCTCATACTAGATGGGCTACACATGGAAAAATTAATAATAAAAATGCACATCCTCAAATAAGCTCAAATAATAAAATACTAATCGTCCATAACGGAATAGTTGAAAATTACCAAGAAATTAAAAATGATTTAGTTAAAAATGGCTACGATTTTACCTCAGAAACTGACTCTGAAATTATAGCAAATTTAATAGAATTTAATCTAAAAAAATTAAATCTTAAGGATGCATTAAATAAAACTATTGACTCTATAACAGGATCTTCTTCTATAGTAGGAATGAACAGAGACAATCCAAATGATATTTTTTTGATTAAGAAAGGAAATTCAGGAGGATTAGTGATCAGTGAAAATAAGTCTGGAGAAAAAATAATATGCAGTGATCCAACCATAATAACTGAATTCAGCACCTCTTATAGGTATTTAGTAGATGATGAGGTGGCAATAATTTCAAAAGACAAAAATGATTTCATTAGAGAAAAGGAAGGGGCAAACAAAAGAGTTGTAGATATAAAAACAAATACTATCTTAGAGGATGACAAGACTTACCAATACAAGATGGAAGAAGAAATCTTTTATCAAAAAAAATCGATAAAAAGAATAATTGATAATAAAAATGATTTGATAATAAAAAATTTAGACGAATCCAATATAGAATTTAAAAATATAAAAAGAGTGCTTGTGATAGGAATGGGAAGTTCATTTAATGCTGGATTACTAGGGTCATATTACTTTGAATCCATTTCTTCTTTAAAGAGCGAAACTATTAATGCATCTGAGTTCATAGATTCTAAAAGAATAATAGACAACAATGATTTAGTAATTGGTGTAACACAATCTGGCGAAACTGCCGAGACCATAAAAGCCTTGGAATATGCAAAATCTATGGGGGCTAAAACTATCTCTGTAACAGAAAAGAATATATCTCAGGCATCAATAATTTCTGACACTAATGTAAATATAGGTTGTGGTCCAGAGTATGCTGTAGCATCAACTAAAACTTTTACAGCAACCGTACTTACTTTATATATAACTTCTATATATTTTTCTAAAAACACCAACAATAAGAAAGAACTAGAAGATAATATATTAGGCCTTGATTCAAAAATAGAATCAATATTACTAGATACTAAAAATACGCAAGGAATAGCTAAAATACTTTCATCAAAAGAGCATATCTTGTACCTAGGTAGAGGCATTATGTATCCAATTGCTCTGGAGGGGGCCTTAAAAATGAAAGAAATTTGCTATATTCATTCTGAAGGATACGCAGCTGGAGAAATGAAACATGGAGTTAATGCTTTAATTGGGGATAGCATGCCATCAATTGTACTTTCTCCTCCAGATGAAACCTATCCGAAGATGATAAGTACAATAAATGAAATCCAAGCAAGAAATGGAGAGGTCATAGGACTTATAGATAAGAATGATGTTAGTGCTAACAAGTTGTTAAGTGATTACTTAACAATAGAAAGCCATAACTTCTTCCTAGATCCAATATTATACGTTATTCAACTTCAACTAATATCTCTTTATTCTTCTCTAAGACTAAAAATTAATCCTGATAGACCAAGAAATCTGGCAAAAACAGTGACAGTAGAATAAACGAAGAGGGTATGGTTGCATACGTAGAGACTATATTGCAAATTTAGATGTATGGCTTATAGAATTTTATTAAAGGAACAATTGAAAAAAGAATTAAGAAAGAAAATATCAGCCCATCAAAAAGACTTAGAGTCATTGCTGTCCTCTCATGCAATAACATCCAAAAATACAAGAAGTAGGATAAAAACTGAAAAAACTGAAAATGACATTAGAAATATCTTTCAAATTGATAGAGACAGAATTATACATACTAATTCATTCAGAAGGCTAAAACATAAAAGCCAAGTATTTATAGCACCTCTAGGCGATCACTTTGTAACTAGGCTTACCCATACAATTGAAGTGGCCCAAATAAGTAGAACTATAAGTAGAGCCTTAAGATTAAATGAAGATCTTACTGAAGCTATTGCTCTAGGCCATGATTTAGGCCATTCTCCTTTTGGTCATGTAGGAGAAACAGCATTAAACAAGATCTCATCTGATGGTTTTCATCATAGTAAGCAAAGCGTGCGAATAATAGAGAAATTAGAAAAGGATGGAAAAGGTTTAAATTTAAATTATGAAGTTATTGATGGAATTAAGAGGCACTCAAAACCACAAGGAAATTTTTTTACTAAAGAATTCATAAAGGACCTTTCTCTGGAAGGTCAGATAGTAAGAATATCTGATTTTATTGCTTATGTGACTAGTGACATAAATGATGCCACAAGAGCTGGGCTTTTAGATTTAAAAAACTTGCCAAAAAATATACTTGAAGCAATTGGAGAAAAGCATTCAGGCAGAGTGAACGTACTTGTGACAAATATAATCGACAACTCATCTGATTGCATGGAAGATAAAGGTGATCCGTGGATAAGGATGTCAGAAGAATTAATTGAAATAGTTACTGAGTTAAGAAATTATATGTTTGAAAATATTTACTTACCAGTTTCTAATTCTTCAGCTGCTATAAGCTCAATGAGAATAATAGAAATTTTATTTGATTATTTAATGAATAATTCTGAACTCATCCCAGACTATCTATTAGAAGTAGCAGAAGGAAACTTAGAAAAATCTGTAATAGATTACATCACAGGAATGACAGATGATTTCGCACTTAGGTTTGCAGAGACACTAGATCCATCCCTTGCGTCAGACGTGTTTGAAGGAAGGCTCTAGATTCTATATTATTAAACAATGACCGTATCAAATAACAATCAACATGATGTTGTTGATTTAATTAAATCTCAATTAAGTATTACTGATGTAGTCTCAAAATATGTTGATTTAAAAGGCAATTCAAGATTAATGAAAGGTTTGTGTCCTTTTTATCCAGAAAATACCCCTTCTTTTGTTATATATCCAGAGAGTCAAATTTTTAAATGTTATTGTGGTTCATGTGCAGGAACTTCCGGAGGAGACATCTTCTCTTTTGTTATGCGAATAGAAAATATTAACTTTGTAGAGGCATTAAATATGTGTGCAGAGTTAGCGGGGGTTAAATTAAATAACTACCAACCTAAAAAAACTAAAACTGTAAAGAAAGATTTAAATCATGCTCTTGAATCAGCAGCAGATTTCTTCAAAAACTCCCTGAATAGCAGATACGGATTGCCGGCGTCCAATTATCTTAAGGATAGAGGGTTTTCAGAAGAACAGATCAAAGAATTTAATTTTGGGTTGAGCCCAACAGGGCTGTCTACATTAGTTGATCATCTAAAAAAGGTAGGTGTAAAAAGCACTTCAGCAGTTGAATCTGGGCTTGTGCAAAAATGGGCAGATAATACTTGGCATGATTTTTTCGTAGATAGATTAACAATAGAAATAAGAGATGAAGATAACAATCTTGTAGGATTTGGAGGGAGATCTCTTGGCAATAAAACTCCAAAATATATAAATACTCCTCAGACAGAACTTTTCAATAAATCTGAACTTCTTTTTGGTTTGAATTTAGCAAAGGAAGGTATATTAAAACGCAAGGAATGTGTAATTGTAGAAGGATATATGGATGTGTTTGCTGCTCACTCTGAGGGATTTAATAATGTTGTTGCATGCATGGGCACATCATTAACATTTGACCAATTAAATAAGGCTAAAAAATATACTGACAATATAATTCTATGCCTAGATTCAGACCTTGCAGGAAAAAGAGCTTCAGTTAATAACCTTATAAAATTGATAAACTCAAATGAAAATTTATCTCATATACATAAATCTATATCCATTGCATCGATAGATTCTGGAAAGGATCCTGACGACCTTATCAGGCAAGATCCTTCAGAATGGGAGACAGTAATATCTAATGCAATGCCTTTATATAAACATTTAATTAATAACCTAGATCTTGTATTTGACTTGACAGATGACATGCAAATAAATGACGCAGCAAATGTTGTATATAAACTTGTATTTCAAAATACAGATAGTCATTCTCAAGATCAAACTTTAGGTCTTTTAGCAACTAAGTTAAAAATTGAAAGAGAAAAACTACCTTCTCCAAAGATTTTAAACAGCAAGTTATCACCTAGACCAATATCAAATAGTACAAATAATAATCAGAATCCTATTGAAAAACATACAATTGCTTTAATTGTACAGAATAAACTTCTCAAAAATTACATTAAGGAGCAATCAAACGAACTATTTCATGATCCTAAATTAAGGGCAATTTTTGATATTCTGAAATCAGATGATGATATAGAGCATATAACTGATAATATATTAAATGAGGTAATAATAGACTTGAAATCCTTTTCTTTACCTAAAACTAACGAAAAAGATTTGATAACTGAACTAAATGATTGTATAAACAGGTTGTATAATCATCATTTAAAGAGGAAAAAAATCGAGCAACAAAAAGCTATTGAACTAGGACTTGAGTCTAATGCAGACACTATAGACAATGTTTTAGAAGATAGTCTTAACACTAATAAACTATTAAAAGAGATTCAATCTAACCAAAACCAATGACACAACAAGATCCAATAAATTCTATATCAGTATCATTCAATTCTGAAAATGATGATGAAGGTAATCAAGATGCCTCAAGAGTATTGAGAAAATTACTTCCTGGAGCAACATCTGAGTTCACAGATTCTTGGGGTGAACCTTCCTCAGATCAAGTAAATGCAATTGGAGATGACCCAGCATGGGAAGCAAGCGTTAACGAAGCAGATATAACAGATGACCCTGTAAGAATGTACCTGAGAGAAATAGGAAAGGTTAATTTATTAAATGCCCAAGGCGAAAAAGATTTAGCAAAACAGGTAGAAAATGGAAAAATAATAAAAAAGTTTTTCAGAGAAAATACTGACCAGGACAATCCAAATATTTTTATGTTAAAAAATTTCATAAGGCATATTGGATCCAACACAGATTTAATAAAAGAATTAAAACAAAAAACAGAAACTGAAGAAACTGAAGATCTTAATGTAAAAGATATTCTTACAGGAAAAGCTGATGATTTTCTTAACAGCTCAACTAAATCAGAAGATCAAGAGCAAATGATAAGAGAAATGAGCGATTCATTAAATCTATCAGAAGAAGAAATACATACGAACATTTCTGATCTTTCTGCAGCTACTCAAATATTTCCTGACTGGCTTTTTGAGCATATGTTTGATGATGATGATGATATAAAAATATTAAAGAAAAAAACTAAGAAGAAGAAAATATCCTTAGGAAATTTTACTGATGAAGATTTAGAAGGATTATTAAAAAATCATATAGCTAAACTAGAATTCAATGCTAAGCAATGTAGTGAGCATTTAGTGCAAGCAAACTTAAGATTGGTTGTGAGCGTAGCAAAAAAATATATAGGAAGAGGAATGTCTTTACTTGATTTAGTTCAAGAAGGAAATATTGGATTAATCAGGGCTGTAGAAAAATTTGAATTTAGGAAAGGTTATAAATTTAGTACATATGCAACATGGTGGATCAGGCAAGCAATAACACGAGCAATTGCTGATCAAGCAAGAACTATCAGGATACCGGTCCATATGGTAGAAACAATAAATAAATTATTAAGGGTAAGTAGAAAATTAGTACAAGAATATGGAAGAGAACCCACTACTCAAGAAATTGGTCAAGAAATGGACCTGCCTCCATCAAAAGTTAGAGAAATACTAAAAATTTCTCAAGAGCCTGTTTCTCTAGAAACGCCAATTGGCGAAGAAGATGATTCTCATCTAGCAGACTTTATAAAAGATGAAAAATCATTATCACCAGTTGAAGCTGCATCCAATAATTTACTTAAATCTCATGTAGGAATGGTACTAGAAAGTCTAAATCACAGAGAACAGAGAGTTCTTCAATTAAGATTTGGGCTTGAGGATGGAAGGAGCAGGACACTTGAGGAAGTCGGTAGAGAATTTGGAGTAACAAGAGAAAGAATAAGGCAAATAGAGGCAAAAGCACTTAGAAAACTTAGGCATCCTACAAGATCTAAAAAGCTAAAAGATTTTATTGATCAGAGTTATTAAGTAATTAGTTAATAATTAATTATAAATAATTTACCAATTAATTTTTTACTGTTACCATCACAATACTTAATATAAATGGATCTTTTAATATGGATATAGCTTTACTTAGAGATATTTTAATAATATTCGGAATAATTTCTGGATTTATATTATTCCTAACTGGCATAATTCTAGTATTGATAATTTTTGTAAGAGTAAAAAGGATCATTAGGTACATTGAGAGTTCAATAAGTGAAATTGATTCTTTAAGAAATAAGATAAAAGAAGCTGTGCCAAAACCTTTTTCAGATATTATTAATGGAGCCTTAACAATTAAAAAATTCACTAACTCATTAACAAAAAAGAGTGCAAATAAGAAGAAAGTTAAAACTAAAAAAGAAGAAAGTTCAAAAAAGGAAAGGAGAAAAAATAATAATGAGTAATGATAATGATGGAGGATTCTCTAGTGGATTTATAATAGGAGGAATAATGGGGTTAATTGGTGGTTTGATTTTTGCTCCTAGACCTGGAGATGAAACTAGAGCAATACTAACTGAAGCAAGTAATGATTGGAGAGATAAAGCAAAAGATCTCACTGATTTTGCAAAAGAAAGAATTATAGATGCAACTAATGAAGGAAAAAGAGTTGCTGAATCACTTAGAGAAGAACTTGAAGAAAATTAATTATTAAAGATCGGGTATGAACCTAAAATCTTTAAATTGCACGTTTTTTCAATTATATTTAAACATAGAGAAAGCTTTTCATCTTTAACATTGCCCTCAACATCAATAAAAAAATAATAATTTCCTAGCTTCTCTTTAGTTGGCCTAGATTCTATCTTAGTCATATTTATCTTACTTACTGAAAAAGGCCCTAAGGCAATGTATAAAGACCCAGGGGCATCCTTATCAAAAGATATGACCAGTGATGTTTTATCATCATTGGTTACCTTTTCACATGAATTATTACTAATTATTACAAATCTGGTGACATTATTTTTTACAGACTGAATATTTTCATCTAGAAGTATAACTTTCTCATTATCCTTCAGCCATGGAGGGCCAATAAATGCTCCTGGCATATTATATTGTTCTAAATCATTCAGGGAATCGACTGTACTATTAGAAATTTTTAACTCTGCATCAGCATAATTATCATTTATATACTTATAGCATTGACCTAAAGCCTGAGGATGACTAAAGATTACCTGGAACTTATTGTCATTATATTTTTTTAGGGTATATATTGAATGATTGATATTTAATTCAAGTTCACCAATGATACTAAAATTATTTTTTTCATCAGCTAGGAAATCTAATACTTCAACTATGGATCCTTGAATACTATTCTCAAGCGGCACTATAACTAAATCAGAAGAGTTGTCATTTAAAGAACCTAAAACTTCATTGATTGAATTAAATGGTATTTTATTCAATTTAGGAGAATATAAATCAGCTGCTCGAGAGCTATAAGTTCCCTTAGGGCCAAGATATCCAATATTTAGATTATCATCCATTATCTTTACCTTGAAAAAACCTTGTCATTGATTCCTCATTCCTGTTTGAAGAAATAATTAATACAGTATCATCTTCCTCAATATCTATATTTTCTGTAGCTTGAAAAGGGTTCCCTTTGTTGTCTATCTTGCCTAAAATTATTGCTCTAAATGGGATTTTTAATTTAGATATATCGTTGCCAATAATACTAGATCTTGGAGGTATTTTTATTGACCATACTGATGTTCCTTTTGATTGAATATTCATTAATCTAATAGGCAAACTTACTCCAGCTGTGTTAAGTATCAATTCTGTTATTGATTTTTCTTTAAGTACCAACTCATTTATTCCATAAGCATTAAATAAGGGTAAATTTTCTCTGTTATTTACAATAGATACTACTTCCGACAGTTCATATTTTAATTTTGCAATTTCACAAGAAATTAAATTAGAGGGATCACTATCTGTCATAGCAACAAATATGGTCTGAGAATTTTCTCTATTTATACCAATAAATTCTAGAAATTCGGGAGATATGCAATTACCTGAATATGCAATTAGGTTTTCAGATTTATAGTTTAAATTACTAACCAATTCTTTATTTGAATCAATAAACACTACATCATCTAATCCATGATTTAACAATTCTTCATATAGGATTTGAGACTCACTATTGATTCCATTAATTATAATATTTTTTTTCATTCGAATTTCTCTATATAGTCAATAATCTTGTCTAATTTCAAATTGTTAGAATCCAATATTACAAAACCCAAGTCTTCAAATATATTTGAAATAGATGCATCATTTAAGACTATAAATATATTACTAGACAGATTAATATTACATTTTTGAGCAACAAATAAACTTTCAATATCTTGTTGAGCATCAATTATTACAATATTTGAGCCTTCTAATCCTGCGCTTATCAAAGTATCCATTTCTTTCATATCACCGTAATGAAAAGTCACCTTTTCTCTATCAGATGAATCCAAATGAGAGAATTCAGAATGTTCATAATCTAAAAATACTAAATCATCAATCTTATCAATTAATGACTCGCTTATTTTATTTAGATTAAAACTAGACCCTATAATTAATGCTTTCATTTATCCTTTATCTTGCCAAAACATAACTGAAGAATTTAAATCATTCATTATTTTATTTATAATCAAGTTCTCATTGAATTTATTAGATCTTCCATTAGATCTGATTATTCTCTCTGGAACAATCACTAAATCTGCTGAGTACTCAAAAGCTTTTTCAATAATGCCAAAATTTCTATCCCTAACCTTAAATAACCCTCCAATCATTCTAGATTTAGAAATTTTCCTTAAATTCATTTCTTTCTCAAAACTTTTTAGTAATTGTTCTGCTAAATCAAAATCATTTTTGAAATATTCATTCTCGCTATCAATTGGATATTTCAATGAAATTTCAATGAAAAATGCATAAAAAATTTCTATCCCTTTAGCCTTAATTAATGACTTAAGATCGTCTAGCATACGTTTATTACTCGCATCTATTTTATCTAATATTAATAAAATTTTATCCATAATAATTAATTTTCTGATTTAATATTCGCTGGACCAACAACATCTGAAATTTTTTCATCAGGACCTGCAATTATAAGTATATCGTTTGAAGTAAGTGTTTGATTCTCATCAGGATTTAAAATTATATCTTCTCCTCTCTGTATAGCTATTAATGCAACTCCATATCGATCTCTTAAATTATTAAAATTACTATTTCTTAAGGTTTGACTTATAAATCTTGTTGGGACTTTTATCTTACTGATTCCATAAGTTGAAGTTAGCTCCATATACTGTTCAATTCCCGGAAGAAATAGATCATGAGCTAGCATTCTTCCCATATCACTTTCTGGATAAACTACCTTATCTACTTCAATCCGATCAAGCGTCTCGCCTTGTAGTTTTGTGACAGCTCTTGCAACTGTTACTCCAATTTTTAAAGATTTTAGCAGAACGCTTACCATAATACTTGCTTCCGTGTTTGATCCAATTGCGACTACAGCATATTCGAATTTCTCTATGCCTAATTCTTTTAAGCTTGATTCATCTGTAGCATCAGCCGTAACTGCATAAGTTACTTGGCCAGCAAGTTCTTGAACTTTAACAGGGTCAATATCAATTGCTAGGACATCATGCCCCATTTGGTACAAAGTGGTAGCCACAGTAGTTCCAAACCTACCTAAACCTATTACAGCTACTTGAGTTATTTTCAATTAATCTCCCTTTTACCCTATTCTAACCTTCTCTTGAAAAAATCTATACTCAACAGACTTTTGTGATCCAGCCAACAACAATGCCAATGTCATGGGACCCAATCTTCCAATGAACATTGCAAATGAGAATAAAATCTTTGTAATATCACTAATTTCTTGGCTGATTCCTGTAGACATTCCATTAGTACCAAAAGCTGAAATAGCATCAAATATTAGATGTGAAAAATAATGAGATTCTTCTGCATGAGAGTACTCAATAAATAATGTGGCCAGAACTATAATACCAATTATAAAAATACTCAAAATCAATATAACCATAGCTCTTACGCCAATATTATAAGGGATTTCTCTACCAAAGAATGAAATATTATCCCTCCCTTTTATATGATTAAATATCATTAATATTGCCAACACAAAAGTAGTAATTTTTATACCTCCAGCAGTTGAAGCAGGCCCTCCTCCAATAAATAATAGAAACGCGCATATCATATTTGTATAGTCATATGATTGAGCCATATTAAACGAATTAAAGCCAGCTGTTCTAGTAGACATAGAAGTAAAAATACTATTTATAACTTTTTCACTTAATGACATAGGGCCTAAAGTATTAGGGTTAGAAAACTCAAACGAAAAAACTAAAATAGCTCCCCCAATTGAAAGCACTAAAGAACCCATTAATATCATCTTAGTCTCTAAACTAAGTAGCACTCTAAATCTTCTTAAGCCTCTACTACCCAATATTCTTCTGTGGTGAATTAGATCGTTCATAACAAAATATCAAATTCCACCAAAAAAGAACATTAAGGCAGTTATTAATAAAATAATATTATTAATTACTCCTCTAGAAAATGGTTCAAGATTATTACCAAAATTAAAAATTGTGAAGCCTGCATTATTGAAAGAAGAAATCGAATGAAATATTGCGTACCAAGCATTTTCTCTAATATTGTCAAGACCATAAGAATAAGAGAATAAAATAAAAAATATGAAAATTCCTACTACCTGAAATGATAAAGAGGACAAAACAACTTTCCAAACTAAATTTCCAATAGAACCTAAGTTGTCTGCACCTAAGCCTTGTCCAATCTGAACACTTCTTCTAAGCCCAAGAGATTGGCCTGCTGCCAATAGAAAAAATGCAGCTCCTGTCATAAATCCAATTCCTCCAATTACAATCAGGAAAGCTATAACAATCTGGCCAAACATAGTCCAAGTATGCGCAGTATCTACAACAATTAACCCCGTGACTGTAGATGCAGATGTTGCAGTGAATAAAGAATCAATGAATGAAATAGGCTCATTATGAGAAAAAGGAAGGGATAATAAGATTGCCCCCAATAAAATTAAAGCTAAAAATACATAAATAACTATTAGGGGTGATGATGTGCCTCTCTCTGAGGCACTTCTAACTTCACTTTTTATAATAATAGGCTTTAAGTTATCATCTCTTGGCCTAATACTTGATGATTTTGATGATTTTGAAGGCATGACGATATTATATGATTTTCCTTGAATATTCGTAATTTTCTTATGATAAAATATAGCGGTGAATAATATAATTAAAAGTTTACTCCCAATAAATTTACTGTTTTTATTATTTATTTCCTGTGCCTCAGATACAGGCAAAGAAACATATACAACCACCCCAACAACTGAAACATACCTTCCAAGTTTAAGCGAAACTATTGAATATGTTTCTCCTTCTGTAGTAGCTATAAATATTTCAACGGTAGCATTAGATAGATTTTTTATCCCAAGAATAAGATCTGCTGATGGAAGTGGTGTGATAATTTCTAAAGATGGATACATTGTTACAAATGATCATGTAATTAAAGATGCGAGAGAAATCTCAGTTATTTTAAATGATGAGTCAATATATCAGGCTGAAATTATTGGAAGAGTTCCTTATAGTGATATTGCCTTAATAAAAATTAATACTGAGCAAGAATTAACGCCTATAGAATTTAGTAGCTCAAAAGAATTAAAGGTTGGTGATTGGGTTATTGCTTTAGGAAATGCTTTTGGATTGGCTGGGACGCCTACTGTTACAGCAGGAATCGTTAGTGCAAAAGAGAGGGTAATAGAAACTGAAGACGACAGAACATTAACAGATATGATTCAAACAGATGCAGCTATTAATAATGGAAATTCAGGAGGTCCACTTGTTAACCTCTCAGGAAAACTAGTAGGAATAAATAGCACTATTATGAGAGGTGCAGAGGGAATAGGATTTGCTATAAGCTCAGATCTTGTACTTAGATACATTAATGACTTATTAGAATTTGGAGAAGTTCAAATACCTAGAGATGGAATCGAAGGAAGAACTTTGGATCCTAATTTTATTAATACCTTATGTGAAGTAGGGTATAATTTATGCGAGCTGGATGAAAATTTTAAAGGAGTTGCAATCTTAGAAATAACTAAAGATAGTCCAGCATCTAAATCAGGATTATTACCAGGAGATATAATTATTTCAATAGAAAATAAGCCTGTTAGAGGCTATGGAGAATACATGAGTTGGAAATATAATTTTAAGCCTGGAGATGCTGTCAGGTTGAATATAATTAGAGGGCAAGAAGAAATAGAAATATCACTAATATTAGATAAGGCCCTAGATAGTGATTAATTTAATTTAATTATTTTGAAGCCAACCATAACTCCATTTAACTTTTCTCTAAAATCAAACTCATTGCTTCCATCATCAAATATAACTTCTTTGGCTAAAATCTGATTTTTAACAAATTCTAAATTTTGGTTTATAGAATCAATTAAATCTTCATCTCCAAATATCTTAATTTTTATAGAATCAGAGACATTAAGATCCTTCTCTCGCCTTGTAGTTTGAACAGCCCTAACCAAATCTCTTGCTATGCCTTCTTTCTTTAGCTTTTCATCTATAGCAAGATCCATTTTAACTATAAAATCAGTCCCTTCTATTGTCTGGGTGCTAGGATCATCATTAGTTATTGTTTCGATGTCATATTCTCCCTCTTTTAATTCAAAATCTCCTATAACTACAACACCATTTTCTTCTTTCCATTTTCCTTCTTTTGATAATTGGATACACTCCTGAACTTTTTTACCAATTCGTGGACCAAGTAATCTAGGATTTATCTTTAATTGAACAGAATTCTCATTATTTTTTACATTTTCAATATTTATTTCTTTTACATTTACCTCTTCTTTTATTAGCTCAAAATATTCTTTTATCCATCTGTTCTTATCAGATTGAATTGTTAGTGAATTCAAAGGTTGTCTAACTCTTATTTTATTTATTTTTCTAATAGATAGTGATGTCGAAACTACTTTCCTTATTATGTCCATTTCTTCTATCAATTGGTTATTTGATTCTATTCCGGAAACATCTGGCCAATTTTCTAAATGAACTGATTTGCCTTCATTTAAATTCATAAATAATTTTTCTGAAATAAGAGGAGATAATGGAGCAATTATTTTTAATAGAATATTTAGAGCTGTATATAAAGTGTCGTAAGCATCGGTTGCAGATGAAGTATTCGCTTTAGCCCAAAATCTATTACGAGATCTCCTTATATACCAATTATTCAATGTATCAATGAACTCAGAAACTATTGCACATGCACCTGTTATATCATAATTATTTAAAAATTCTTTTACATCCAAAGAGGCTTTCTTCGATTTAGAAAGAATGTATTTGTCGATAGGCAAATTTGCCTTATTTATTGAATTAGGTTTGTATTTCTCTAAATTGCAATAGAGATTAAAAAAGTATACTGAATTCCATAGAGGAACTATTACTTGTCGGAGAGAAGAATCTATTCCAGAACCAGTGCTATCCATCATTAAATTCTGACCTCTAAGTATTGGAGATGAAACCAAAAACCATCTAAGAGCGTCTGCCCCAAAATTTTTCCAAACTTTTTCTGGTTCAGGATAATTATTTAATCTCTTGGATAATTTCAATCCTTTTTCATCGATAACTACGCCATGCCCAATCGCATTTAAAAAAGGAGGTTTATCAAATAGAGCTGTTGATAATACCATTAGGGTGTAAAACCAACCTCTGGTCTGAGCTATATATTCAACAATGAAATCTGCAGGAAAATGAGATTCAAACCATTCTTTATTCTCAAAAGGATAATGAACTTGAGCAAAGGGCATTGATCCAGATTCAAACCAACAATCAAAGACTTCTTCAACTCTTCTCATAGTACTTTTCCCAGTTGGATCGTCAGGATTAGGTCTAGTTAATTCATCAATATATGGACGATGTAAATTATCTGGCCTAACTCCAAAATCTGACTCAATCTCATCAAGGCTCCCATAAACATCAATTCTTGGATAATCTGGATCATCGCTTTTCCATACAGGAATGGGAGTTCCCCAAAATCTGTTCCTGCTTATAGACCAGTCTCTTGCTCCAGCAAGCCAGTTACCAAATGCTCCGTCTTTTATATGGTCAGGTATCCAATTAATTTTTTGATTATTCGAAACCATATTGTCTCTAAATTTTGATACTTCTACATACCAAGAATTAAGAGTTTTATAAATTAAAGGTTCATCTGTTCGCCAACTATGAGGATAATTATGTTTATAATTTTCTCGTTTTAATAAATATCCATCTAATTTTAATTTTTTAATAATTTCCGGATTAGCATCGAACACGAGTTGACCGGAATAGTCAGAAATTTCAGATGTAAATTGGCCTTTAGAATCAACTGGACAAACAGTTTTTATATTATTGTCTTCACAAATAGATTGGTCATCTTCTCCAAATCCAGGCGCCATATGAACTATTCCAGTTCCTTCTTCTGTATTTACAAATTCTGCAGGAAGTATCCTGAATGCATTGGGTTGTTTTTCAAAATAATTGAATACTGGATAATATTTTAGCCCCACTAAATCAGAGCCTTTTATTTTTTCTTCAACTTTATAATCAGACAATTCGTTATCATATTTTGATAAAGCAAACTCTCCTATAATTAATTTCTCAGATCCATTACTAATAAGTAGGTAATCTAGTTCGCTATTTACAGCAACTGCTAAATTTGAAGGTAACGTCCAAGGAGTGGTAGTCCATATCAAAATACTTGCACTAGCAAATTTTGTTCCTTTATCTAACTTAAACCTAACCGTAACTGCAGGGTCTTCTCTCTCTCTATAAGAATTATCAAGTCTTGTCTCAAAGTTTGATATAGGAGTTTCAGCTTTCCAAGAGTATGGCATCACCCTATCTTTCTCATAAATCAAACCTTTCTTCCATAATTCTTTGAAGGCCCATATTACTGACTCCATATATGAGATATCCATAGTTTTGTAATCATTTTTGAAATCTACCCATCTTGCCTGTCTATTTACTGACTTCTCCCATTCTTGGGTATATTTCATAACAGATTTCTGACAATGATCATTAAAATTTCCTACACCGAACTTAATTATTTCTGCTCTTCCTGAGACTCCTAATTCTTTTTCTGACTCCATTTCTGCAGGAAGACCATGACAATCCCAACCAAATCTACGATCAACTTTATTACCAAGCATAGTCTGGAATCTAGGAATTATATCTTTCACAAATCCAGTTAAAAGATGTCCATAATGAGGCAATCCGTTAGCAAATGGGGGGCCATCATAAAAAACAAATTCCGATGTTTGCCCTTTATTAAGGGTCTTATTAAAAGTTTCATCTTTTTCCCAAAAATCTAATATTTTTCTTTCAATTTCAGAAAAATTGGGTTTAGAGTTTAGATCAGGAAACTGCTTATTATTCATTTTTTTCCACCAGCTATAGAGGGAAGGAAATGTATCTCAGATACATTATTCAATTTATGAATTAACCCTAATCTTGTTGTTTTTCCATCAATTACTGCAGACATACCTGGTCTCAATTTTCCTTCATCAACTAAATAATCCTTAACGCCTGGATACATATCTTCTATGTGATCGATAAGGTTCCTTAAATTAGAACCATAAGCTTCTATCTCTGTAGGCACGTCAAGAGTTTCTCTTATCTTATAAGGAAGAAAGATTTTTATCATTAGAAAATTATTTTTTTCTTTTCAAAGCCTCTGTAATTCTAGAAGGCTTCATTGGAGTGTTAAGCAGTCTCAATCCTAAAGCATCATTAATTGCATTACCAATAGCTGGAACTGGTGGAACAATAGGAGGCTCTCCTACTCCTCTAACCCCATAAGGATGTTCCTCACTTGGAACTTCAATCATAATAGTATTTATCATTGGGAGATCTAGAGATGTAGGCATCCTATAATCTAGATAGCTTGAATTAAGCATAATTCCATCATCACTCATAAAGTATTCCTCATTTAAAGCCCAACCTATTCCTTGAGCAGCTCCACCTTGCATCTGGCCTTCAACATAAGATGGGTGAATTGCCTTCCCGACATCTTGAATAGCAGTATAATTTACAACATCAGTCTTGCCTGTTTCTTCATCAATTTCTAAATCAGCAATATGTACTGCAAAACCACCACCAGCTTCTTCTAAGTCAACTGATGCCGACGAAACTATAGGTCCTCCAGGAGGATCATCAGCAATCTCCTTTAGTGTCATCTTTAGTTCAGAGTCGGTTTTTGATTTTACTACTCCATCAGAATATTCAATTTGATCTTTACTAATATCCCATTTCAAAGCAGACTTTTCGATAATCTGTTCTATTAATTTATGAGCAGCATTGTATGCAGCATATCCGGTAGCATAAGTTGTACGACTTCCTCCTGTTACATCAGTAATTCCTATACTGTCTGTATCTACAACTGAAGGTCTTACATCCTCAGCAGGAATCCCCAAAACTTCTGCTGCCTGCATAGCAATAGAAGCTCTTGATCCTCCAATATCAGTTGATCCTTCAGTAAGCGCTACTTTTCCATCTGGATTAAGCGAAAGGTTAACCGAAGACTTAAAACCTATATTAAACCAGTATCCACTTGCTATACCTCTACCTCTTTTTTTACCTGATTTAGGATTTGAGTCCAAATCTGATTTCCAATGATCAGAATCTTTTGCGGCTTCTAGACATTCTTTTAATCCGATAGTTCTGTACTTCGGACCTAAGGCAGTCCTAGTGCCTTTCTCCGCAACATTCTTAAGTCTAAAATCAATCGGATCATAACCTTTGATATTACAAATTTCATCAACAACAGTTTCAGTAGCAAATGCAACTTGAGGAGAAGCTGGTGCTCTATAAGGAGCAGAACTCGGCTTATTTACTACAACATCATATGCATCAATTTTCATTGACGGAACATCATAACAAGAAAATACACACTTAGCTGCGGCTTCAATGAAAGCTTCAGGGTAAGCTCCTGCTTCAAGTCTTATGTCAGCATAAGCTGCTAAAATCTTTCCTTCTGAATCAATTCCAATTTTTACTTTTACTTTTCCTCCAGGGCCGGGACCTGAAGCATCAAAAACATCAGTCCGACTCATAACTGTTTTTACAGGTCTTCTAGTTTTTTTAGATAAAACTGCAGAAATAGGTTCCAAGTAAATAGGAATCTTTCCACCAAATCCTCCTCCTATTTCCATAGGAGTAACCTTGATTCTAGATACATCTAAATCTAGAACTTTAGATACACTATCTCTTACAGCAAAAGATCCTTGGGTGCTTGTCCATATCTTGACTCTATCTTCTTCATCCCAAACTGCTGTACCAGTGTGAGGTTCCAAATATCCTTGATGAACAGTTTGCATATCTACTTCTTTTTCTATAACTAAATCTGCTTTCTCAAAACCATCATCAATATTTCCACTTTCATGTCTCACATGCGCAGCGATATTTGTATTTTTAACTTTCTTTCCTAGATGATCTCCAAGATAATCTTCATGCAATATGGAAGCATCTTTTGCCATTGCCTGATCGACATTAATTACAGGCTTCAATACTTCGTAATCTACTTTTATTTTTTTTACTGCTTCAAATGCAGTATTTTGATCTTTTGCAGCAACTCCTGCTACTACATGGCCTTTATAAAGCACTTTTTCAAAAGCCATAACATTTTCACTTAAATGTCTCTCCGATCCAGACTCTTCAGAGTTTCCTCGAACTATATCACCCAGTCTCGGCAAATCTTTTGCAGTCATAACCGCAAAAACTCCGTCCATCTTTTCAGCTTCAGAAGTGTCTATAGACTTAATTTTTGCATGTGCATAAGGGCTCCTAGCAACTGCTCCTATTAACATGCCTGGCAATTTAATATCTGCACCGTACTGAGCCCTGCCAGTAACTTTGTCATAACCATCATGCCTTATGGGTCTTGTCCCAATTACTTTATAATTTTTATTTTCTGGAGTTGATACCATCTTCTTGGCCCTTTCTCTACTTTGATTCTTTAGAAGCCTTAGTTACTGCTTTTACAATTTTGTCATAACCAGTACATCTGCATAAATTCCCTGCTAGCCAGTGTCTTATTCTTTCTTCAGAAGGATCAGGCTCGTTATCTAGTAAGGCTTTAGCTGAAACAAGGAAGCCTGGAGTGCAAATTCCACATTGTAGAGCAGCCTCTTCCAAAAATGCTTGCTGAAGTGGATGAAGTCCATCAGGGCTTGCCATTCCTTCAACTGTTTCTATATTTTTACCTTCTGCTTCTACGCCTAAAACCAGACAGGAATCTACAATTCTTCCATCTAGGTTCACAGTACAAGCTCCACAGTTCCCATCATTACACCCTTCTTTAGTTCCTGTTATCCCGACTACTTCTCGTAATGTCTCTAAAAGGCTCACATATGGATCAATAAGTATATCCATCTCTTGACCATTTATAGTTGTATTTACTGTAACTTTTTTTACTTTATTTTCAGCCATTTTATCCTCCTGCTCTTTCTAGCGCTTTTTCTATAGTTCTTCTAGTAAGAACTTCAATTAAATCTTTTCTATGTTCGATTGTTCCTCTCATATCAGCAATGGGGCTAGCAATATCTTTAGCTTTTTCAGAAACTTTTCTTATATTCTCATCTGTTGGTTCTTTGCCAACTAATAATTCTGAAGCTTCTTTTGCAAATATTGGTGTTGGTCCTACAGCAGCTAATGCAACTCTGCAAGATGATACTTTCCCATTACTTAATTCAATAGAAGAGGCAACTGCGGCAACTGCTATATCCATCTCATTCCTAGGAATAAATCTTTCATAAGAAGCAGAAAATTCACTATTTTTTAGTGGGATCTTCAAAGAAACTAAAAATTCACCATTTGTTAATGCATTCTTGCCAGGTCCTGTGCACATATCTTCAACTGGAATTTCTCTTGTTCCTTTAGGTCCAGCAATTTCACAGATAACTTCATGAACAATTAAAGAGCAAATTGCATCAGCGCTTGGAGAAGCATTGCATAAATTCCCTCCCAAGCTGGCCCTTGATTGGATTTGAATGCCTCCTATTAGAAAAGCTGAATCAACTATTCCAGGAAAAACTTCGCAAACTTTAGAATCTTCATACAATACATGGCATGGAGTGGCCGCCCCAACAATCAAATGAGAATCAGTCCATTCTAGTTTAGTGAGCTGAGGAATCTTTTTTATATCGACGATGGCATCAAGTTCAAACTTTTCCCCTCGAGCTTGAACAAGAACATCGGTTCCGCCTGCAAGACATTTAGCTTTATCTCCATACTTATTTAGTATTTCAATAGCTTCATTAACTGTCTCTGGAGCATAATAATTAAATGGATGCATATGTGACCTCCGCTAATTTAGGTTTAAAAAGACGCTTTATTTAAACTCTCCTAACCTAATTATCCACGTAAAAAAAATTTCAGCAAGACTTTTGACTTTATTTCTCTAAAAGAGACAATAAATTATCACAGTTCTTCATAGATGCACTAAGATCCATTCCCTGACAAAGTAATATGAAATTACCTTGAATTACATAATTTCTATATTTAGAATTTATACAATGACCTCCTATACCAGCTCCACCACCTGCAACTCCTCCTTCTCCTTGGGACTCCCCAAAACAATGCCTTACATCTTTTAAGCCTTCTGTGAAAATAGCTTCATCTTTGTCGAGTTTTATTTCTTCTTTAGTCCCGGCTCTTTCTCTAACCAAAGCTTCACCATTTAATGCATCTTCATGAGAATCAAAAAATCTAATTTCATAATCTATAGGATCTTCGAACTTTCTAAATCCATAAAATACGTTTTTTGCATAAGTTAATTCTTCAACAGAATACTCCTTTAATTTCTTAAACTTAACTGGAGATCCAGTAAAATCATCAAGGCTGTAAATAACATCACTAGTTACAATTTTTCCAACTCCTATAGCACTGCTGTCATCACTACTTCCCCCAGATGAGCAGCCTATGATTGATAAAAGTAATAAAGTTATTGAAATCGTTTTATATATGTTTTTCATTTTTACTTTCTCCTAGTTATTTAAGTTATTTTACATTTTTTTATTTTATTCATTTGGTCCAAAGCGATTTTCTTCTTGGTCCCCTTCCTGCACTAGAAACATAAATATTGGGAAGCAATACCACAATGCGGTTGCAAATATACCAAATATATATGTCATAATTAAGAGAATTTGAAAGATATCCATTTGGGCTGAAGTTTGATTGCCTGGAGCAATTAAAGATAATAAAAAAATTGACATATAGGCTATAAGCACAAAAGGGCCAAACCCAATAAGCCATAAGGAACTCTTATTCACATCATGCAATCTTCTTACAGTAACGGCCAAAGAAGGTATTAAAAGTATTAAGATATAAATAATAAAAAATATAACTAATGGTTTTGCTCTAAGAGACACAATTAACAAAATTAAAGATGTTAATTGTGTAAAAAACCAAAAACTCCAATATTCTTTTTTAGATGCTCTGCCTGAAAAATCAAAAGGTTTTTTCAATAAGACTATTTTTATTTGTTTAAAAAAATCATTCAACTTTAGTGCCTTGAATCAATGAAAGAAGGTCAACGCAATGTATCCTAGATTCAGTTTCATTCTCACCTTGGCACAAAACAATCATATTACCAATTACAAAAAATTCATTATATTTCGGTGAAGAGCAACTACCTGCTCCATGATCGCCAGCAGCACCAACTCCTCCAGTATTAACTCCACCTCCATTTCCGCCACACACCCTTGCATCTTTTAAACCTTCAGTCCAAGAAGCCTCGTCTTTTTTTAGTTTTGCATAAGGACCAACTCTTTCTTTAGCTATTTCTAGCCCTGAAGAAATAGCTATATCATGATCTGGATAAAATCTAAGTTCATAATCTATAGCGTCTTTTGATCCGGGTTTCTTATAAAAACCAAAATATGCACTCTCTGCATCTTTCAAATCTTTAACCTTGTAAGTTTTACCTTTTTTAAAACCTAAACTTTTCACATCTTCTAAGGTATAAATCTTTTCTGATTGATTAATCTGTGCGAAAGGAACTTCTGAGCTTTCTTCGCCTCCACATGCAATTAAGACTGTTAATAAAAGAAATAATATAAACGACATTGTAATTCTCATAAATATCCCCCAAAATACAATTTATAAACGCATTTTACCACTCAAAATTTATTTAATAAAAAATGACAAATAAATCGAAAATAAAAATTGCAGCACAAGTAACCCCAAATCCTTCAGAGGAAGATATAGAGTTTATAAAAGAATTAGGACTAGATTATGTAACTTTATTTGCTGGAAGAGGAGAGGCAAATTATGACTTTTTTATGAAACAGAGAGAGATATTTGAGCCTCACAATCTAAAAATATATGGATTTGGAAATTCAAGTATACATAACCATGATTCTTTAGTTTTAAACTTAAACGATAGAAATCGGGTAATTGAAGATTATAAAAATTATATTAAAGATTTAAGTAAAGCAGGAATTTTTTATTCTACTTACGCACACATGGCTAGTGGAGTTTGGAGTACAGCAAAAGAACCAACAAGAGGAGGGGCTCTTGGAAGAGCATTTGATGTAGATGCTGAAACTTTTTACATTAACGATAGAAAAGGGCCAAGGACTATTTCAAAAGGGAAATTAACCCATTCAAGAGAATATTCTGAAGAGGAATTATGGGAAAATTTCGAATATTATATAAAAGCCGTAAAACCAACTATAGAAGAGTCAGGAGTAAAAGTAGGAATTCATCCTGACGATCCTCCTGGACTAAAACTGGGCGGAGTTCCTCGTTGCATATTTAGTACATTTAGTGGGTATCAAAGAGCTTTAGAAATTGCAGATAGCCCTAACATAGGAATTTGTTTGTGTGCTGGAACTTGGCTAGAAGGTGGAGATACGACAGAAAAAAATGTTACCCAAATGGCAAAATATTTTGGAGATCAAAATAAATTATTCAAGATTCATTTTAGGAATGTTGATAAGCCACTTCCTCATTTTAAAGAAACCTTTTTGGACGATGGCTATATGGATATGTATAAGATTGTAAAAGTACTAAAAGAAGTTGATTTTGATGGGATAATAATACCTGATCATAATCCAACAATGGGCTCACTTGAAGATCGAGGCTCAAAAGATCCTCATTGGCATCATAAAGAAGATAAATATGGCGTAGCTAATAGAACAGCAACTGCATTTGCAATAGGCTACATGAAGGCCTTGGTTGAAAGAGCCGAAGACGAATAAACATGACAGTCAATATAGACGAATATATTAAAGAGGGAACTAATGTAAAAATTGGTCTTAATGAATGGTCTAAATATAAAAAAAACTTACAAAAAAATTTAACTAAAACATTAATAATTACTAGTAAAAGTTGTAAAAAATATATATCAAGTATTAATTCTGAGAAAGTATTAGAAGTAAAGGAAGAACCTACTTTTCACTCTATAGATAATTCACTTAAAGAAATTTATCCGATATATAAGAAAATAATAGAAAAGAATGATGAAATTACTCTAATTGCTGTGGGAGGAGGAAGTGTTATAGACACAGCAAAAATCCTGTCGTTAATGCTAAGCAATAACATAAAAACTGCACTAGATGCCTTAGAAAAATCTAATCTTTCTGAACTAGATGAAAAAATCAAAACAATTTGTGTTCCATCAACAGCTGGTACTGGGGCAGAGACAACTCAATTTTCAACAATTTGGGATAAATCAAAAGGATTAAAATATTCAATAGTCTCTAATAAATTGAATAGAACGATCATCTTAGATCCTGAACTATCTTTATATCTTCCAAATCAAATAACAATTACAACTGGAATTGATGCCCTATGCCAATTATTAGAATCAACATGGAGCAATAAGGCAGATAAATTCTCTGCTAAATCTGCTAAGTTGGGCTACCAAATACTGAAAGATAATTTAGTTAATACTATAAATAGCCCTCAAAACGAAGAATCTAGGCTATCTATGTTGATATCTAGCTACTTAAGTGGAATATCTATATCTAAAGCCAACACTACTTTATGTCATTCAATTTCATATCCTTTAACTGCGTTGATAGGGATACCTCATGGACTAGCGTGCGGATTAACTCTAATTGAGACTATAAGATTTAATTCTAAAGATAATGATAAATTTTTAAAAAATACCTTAAAAGCAACCAATCATATTTACTCAAAAGATTTGATTAACGAAGTTGAAGATTTATTTAAGAAAATAAACTTTGAAAAACAATTGCAATTTTTTATCCCAATATTGGAAAGAAGCCTAAATAAAATTTTACCTTTAACTATTAACTCTTCAAGGGCAAATAATAATCCATTTAAAGCTGAAATAGAGGACATAAATCACATAATAGAAAAGTCTATAAATAGGGTGAAAAATTCCTAATTTAGCCTGGCTTTAAATTTTTATCCTTTATATTTAAATGTGTGTATAATTTCTCTTAGAATTTTACCAAAAATATTATAGTTTTTATTTATATGACTTTCGAAGCAAAAAGACTTCCTGGAGACAGGATTTCTTCGTTAAAAAAAATTTTAGAAAAAAAAGGGAATGCTGTGGGATTAGAAGCTCACAGTGGACTTAGTGGAATAGTTGTAGAAAAGTCAGAATTTGATTTTGTATGGGAAAGCAGCCTTACTGATTCTGCAAGCAAAGGATTACCGGATGCATCTATTGTTAGCAATGAAAGCAGGCTTCACACTATTGAGGAAATATTAAATGTAACAACGAAGCCAATGATAGTTGATGGAGATACTGGAGGCGACGAAGATAATTTTAGATTCCTAGTTAAAAGATTAGAAAATCAAGGGGTTTCTGCAGTAATTGTTGAAGATAAAATATTTCCTAAGAGGAATAGTTTCGGAGGAACTGTTGGGGCAGGCATGGAAGATCCTGATACTTTTTCTAAAAAATTATTAATTGGAATGAATACTAAATCTACTTCTGACTTTTTAATAATTGCTAGGCTTGAAAGCTTGATTGCAGGTTTAGGAATGGAAGAGACCATGTCTAGAACTGAAAAGTATATTAATTCTGGCATAGACGGAATTATGATCCACTCAAAACTAAAAACTCCTGATGAAATAATTGAATTCATTCCGAAATATGAAGCACTATGCTCAAAACTTGGAAGAAGGCCTTATTTAATAGCTGTGCCAACTACTTATAATTCAATTTCTGATAAAGAATTGATAGATCTCGGGGTAGATATAATAATACACGCAAATCATTTGAGCAGGGCATCATTCCAATCTATGCTTGATACAGCAAAATTGATTTCTGAATCTGGAAGAAGTTTAGAATCAGATGAAAATATAGCTTCAGTCAAAGAACTTTTTTCTGCTGTTGGTTATGACAAAATACTTGAGAGGGATTCAGAAAAAACACCAAATATATCTGCAATAATAGCGTCTGCTGGAAATCAATCAGATGATGACAAGCCTAGATCGCTTGTAAATATTTCCGGTAAACCTCTTGCATACCATCAAATCGAAACTTTAAAGAAAGTTGGGATAGAAAATATTGTTATGACTGTTAATGATTTAGATAAATTTGAAGATATTCAAAATTCGGGCGCCAAGATTATTGAATCTAATTTTCCAGAGGAAAAAAAATTACTCCATTCCATTATGTCAGCTGATAAATATTTAAATGATCATGCCCTAATAACATATGGAGATATATTATTTAATGAAAAAATTATTTCTAGTCTAATTTCTAGCAAAGAAGATATCGTCATTGCTGCAGATTCTTCTTATAGATATCACAAACATAATGTTGATAAGAAGTTAGAGTTAGTTTCATATTCTGAAAAAAAATCCTCAAGCAATAGACGCCAACTGAAAATGTCAGAATTACATCAAATTTCAAGACTTGGAAAAAATCTTGATATCGAATCTGCAGAAGCTGAATTTATTGGCATAGCTTATTTTTCACCAAAAGGAATAAAGGATTTAAAGCAATCATTTTCAATGATGAGCGACATGGGTTCCTCAGAAGGATTACTAATAGATGTATTAAATTTCATGATCAAAAAAGGAATAAAAATAAATTCTATGGAATTTGACGGCGGATGGATTGAACTGCATACCAAGGAAGATTTTAGAATGGCAGAAGAGGAACTAGGCATTGAGTATTAGTTCTGATAATTTTATTAAATTATTAAAGAATCACTCTTTTTATAATGTAGCAGGAGTCCCCGATTCAACTTTTGGAGAATTATTTAATAAAGTTGATGAGGATGTAGAAATAAATTATTACCGAGCAAATAGAGAAGATACTGCACTTGGCCTAGCATCAGGAATCTCTATATCAAATAAAAATTGTTGTGTATTAATGCAAAATTCGGGCATAGGAAACATTATCAATCCTTTAACATCTTTTAATCTTCTTTATAATATTCCGGTCCTACTAATGATTGGCTGGCGAGGATATGGAGGAAAGCCAAATGATGCTCCAGAACATTGGATAATGGGGGAGAAGACTGAGGAATATTTTAAAATGCTAGGCATCCCGATCTGTACTTTTGAAGATTCCGAAAAGGACTCTAAACAAATAGAAAAAAAACTAATTTCAGAATTAGGCTCTTATGATCAATCACCAAATATCAAAGCTTTAATCATTAAGTCAGGAGTAATTCTTTAATGATCACTAGAAATGAAGCTATAAAATTAATAATGAATAAATTAGAAGATGACGATCTTGTTATATCTACCACCGGAATGATTTCTAGAGAAATTTATTCATATAAAGATCGGAAAGCTAATTTTTATATGATTGGATCTATGGGTCTTGCAACTTCTTTTGCAACTGGAATAGCAATCTCTAATCCCAAAAATAATGTGGTAATTTTTGATGGAGATGGAAGCCTATTAATGAATTTAGGTTCAGTTGCATGCACTGGATATTACTCTCCTAAAAACTTAACTCATATAGTCCTTGATAACTACTCTTATCAATCAACAGGGAGTCAGTCTTCAATATCTAAGGATATAGATATTTGTAGGATAGCTAGTGCATCAGGATATGAATTAGTTAAAGACTTTCCCCAATTTCAAGAAAGAGATTTAGATGAAATTAATATTTCGATTAATAATCTTTCTTTATATAGGATTCATGTCTCTATGGAAGATACGCATGATATTTCAAGAGTGAGTCACTTACCAGTTGAAATTACAAATAATTTTAAATCAAAAATATTATGAAAGAAGAATTTATAAAAAATAATAAAAGACCATTTGCATTTGTAACTATGTGCGCAGACCCAATACATCATGGGCACATAAACATACTTCATGAAGCAAAGAAATATGGATCTGTAATTATTGGATTAATGACAGACAGTGCTATGAAAAATTATAAAGGCAACCCATTATTATCATTTCAAGAAAGATTAAAAGTTTTGGCAGAATTAAAATCAGTATCAGGAATTATACCTATTGAAAGTATTGATTTTGTTCCGTATCTAGAGAAATTTAAATTTGAATATTTTTTGCATGGAGATGACTGGAAGCAAGGGGCTCAAAAAAAATCTAGAGAAAGTGCTATATTAGCTATGTCTGAATGGGGAGGAAAAGTTATTGATGTTCCTTATACTGAAGGGGTTTCATCATCAGACTTAAAAAAGGGAATTAACTAGAAGGGTCAGAAATTTAGTTTTTTCAGTTGGAACAATTTTTCAATAATATATATACTAACCTTGATATGAACACAAAAATATTTCTGACATTTTTCTCTCTATCATTGATGATTTTTTTCAATACTAATGAAATTTACGCTTTAACATTAAATGAAGTTATTGAGGAGAAATCAATCAAGAATGAAGAGTATCTCGATTTCGGTTACATCTCATTTGTAATTCAGATGATAATTGGAGGTGTCGTAGCTGGGTTTATCTGGATCATCGCATATTATGGAAAGCTAATGGATTTTATTTCAAAAATATTTAATAAATCAAAAGAAACCTCTAAAAAATTAAATGATAACGATTAACTATGATATTTATTTGCAGAGTAATACAACTCAATAAATATTATTTCTAAATATGCTAAATGATTTTTTTGAAACCTGGAAAAACGTAAATCATACAATTACTCTTTCAAATGATTGGAAAAGGCTGGTATTTTATTCTGAGGGTCCATGGATTACTAAACACTTATCTCCATTAATTAAAGAACTTGTTGATAATAGAAACATAAAAGTAACTTTTTTGACTTCATCTCAAAATGATAATTTCTATATAGAAAACAATAAAAATATGAAAAAAATATACATAGGGGATAAATCTGCAAGGACATACCTATTTAGAAAGCTTTCAGTAGACATAATGGTTATGAGCACTCCAAGTTTGCAATCAATGCAGCTGAAAAGAGAGAGGAATTCAAAGTATTTTTATGTTCATCACTCTCCAATGAGCACGCATATGATTTATGAAGAAAATGCATTTGATAATTTTGATGGAATATTTTGTGTAGGCCCATATCAAATTAAAGAAACTTTAGAAAGAGAAGAAAAGTATTCGTTAAAAAAGAAAAGGCTATTTGAGTCGGGTTATTCAAATTTCGATGAATTACTAACTAATAAAAAAATGGTTAAAAATGATGAAATTCTTATTGCTTCTTCGTGGGGCAAAAATTCGATTGTAAATACATGCTTAAATGAATTAATTTCTAAACTAATTAGTTTGAATTATAAGGTTACATTTAGGCCTCATAATATGAGTTTTAAAAATGACAAAAAAAAATTAAACAATGCTATTAATAATTTTAAAGAAAAAAATAATTTCAAATTAGATTTAAATCCAGATTCAATCGAATCTATTAATAATTCTAAACTTTTAATTACAGACTGGTCAGGGATTGCTTTCGAATATTATGTTATCAATAATAAGCCTATCTTATTCGTAGACACTCCTCCTAAAATAAATAATAAAAATTACACTAAGCTTTCTGAAAAACCTCTGGAAATAACCATGCGTGAAGAAATAGGAGAGATATTAAATATTAATGAAATAAAAAAATTAGATAAAAGCAGTCTTCAAGAGAAAATTATCTTGGCATCAAAAAAAGTTAATGAATCTGAAAAATTTATTTCCAAAAATTTCTACAATCTTGGCAGATCAGTTAACGTAATATGTGATCAAATTGAAGAATTAATTAATTAAAATGTCCCAAAACTCAAATTCAAATAAGATAGACGTGGTTATTTTAGGAGCTGGCCCCCCATCATCAGGTAATATACCTTCAGCTCTAAAACAAATAAATTCAAGAAACAATGTGCTTGGATGGCAATTAGATTGTTTTAAAGAAATTAAAAATTTAAATAAAGTCTACTTTGTTGGGGGATACGAAATTGAGCAAGTTGAAAAAAAATTTTCTTCTTTAAATATTATTCATAATAAAGAATGGAAAGACGGCGGAATATTAGATTCATTATTCAAATTACCCTACGAAGAAAAAGATGTGATTATAACTTATTCGGATACATTATTTAGGAAAAAATTTTTAGAGGAATTATCAACTTCAAATGCAGAAGTCTCTATAACTATAGATAGTTTATGGAAAAACAGATATGAAAATAGATCGGAACATGACATAAATATTGCAGAAAAAATAAATATAAAAAATGAAGATAGATCTCAAGAAGTTGAATTTGCGGGCCTGATTAAACTCAAAAAAAATGTATTTAAAAAAATAGTTGATCTTAAAGATTCTATTGAAGGCAAATCATTAATTGACCTGATCAAATATTTAGAGAATCAAAATTATTCTTTAGATTTTTTTGATGTTAAGGGTAATTGGTCAGAATTAAACTCACCAAATGATTTAGTTAAGTTCATTTTAGGCACAAAAGCAGAATCATTAAATCGACTTTATCCTATGGTTACTAAATGCAAGATAGGAAAAAATTATTTTTTTGACGTTAGAGAGTGGAAGGAAAGCAAAGGTTTAATAATTGATAATATCCAGGAAAACTTTCCAAATAAAAAAATTGTAATTAGAAGTAGCTCAGCAGAAGAAGATTCATGGCAAAAATCTTCAGCTGGCTTATTTAAATCATTTATAAATATAGACACCACAAAAAAAGATTTAATTGCCAGTAAAGTTCAAGAGGTTATCGATTCTTACGAAACTCAAAATTTATCAAACCAAAAAGATCAGGTGCTAATTCAAGAATTTGTTGAAAATGTTGAAATTTCTGGTGTTGTTTTTACTTGTGACTTAGATACTGGAGCGCCTTATTACAAGATAAATTTTGATGATAGCGGAAAGACAGATTCAATAACATCCGGGGCATCTAAGAAAGACAGGAATATTGTTGTAAGTAAATTAAATTTTAAAAAAGAAGAGGGAATATTAAAAGAAATTAATCCTTTATTAGAGGCAATTCAAGAAATTGAATCATTATTAATTTATGACAAATTAGATATAGAGTTCGCAATCGATAAAGAAAAAATTATACATATATTTCAGGTTAGGCCTATAGTTGTTGATCATTCCGACAATGAATATAACTTCGATATTTTTAAAAATAATGTATTGAATAACGTTAATAATTATAAAGACAAAAATGATCTATCAATAAAAAATTTCAATCATAATTTAATATATTCAAATATGCCTGACTGGAATCCAGCTGAAATAATAGGAACAAAACCATATCCATTAGCATTCAGTCTTTATAGGGAAGTAGTAACTGATAAAATTTGGGCAAAACAGCGTGAAGAATTTGGATATAAATCACTTAATAATCATCCTCTTCTAACTTCTTTTTCTGGGCAACCTTACGTAGATTGCAGCCTTAGTTTCAACTCTTTTATACCAAAAAAAATTACTGAAGAAATATCAAAAAAATTAGTTTGTGCTTATTTAAAAATGCTCTCTGAAAATAAAGAACTATTTGACAAGATTGAATTTGAAATTGCGTTCACATCTTGGATTCCAAATTTCAAATATGAAGCTAAAAAAAGATTATTAAAATATGGGATAACAGAAAAAGAAATAAGTATTTTGGAAATAGAGTTAAAAAAAATTACATCTAACGGAATAGTAAAATTTAATGAATATATATCAAAAATTAATCATCTTGAGAATTTACGAGAAGAAGTTCAAAAATCAAATGATTCTGACTTGGTAAAAATTATAAAATTAATTGATGATTGTAAGGAATATGGCTCATTGCCATTTGCTCATGCTGCCAGGAATGGTTTTATATCGACAATATTCTTGAAAAGTTTTGTAAAGCTAGGAATAATTTCAGATAAAAGATTTAATGAATTTTTTCAATCAATAAAGACTGTTACTGCAGAATTCGAAGAAGATTTAATTAAATTAAATTTAAATAAAATTAGTATGGCATCCATTATCAAAAAATATGGCCATCTAAGACCAGGGACTTACGAAATAACAACAGAACCATACTGGAAAAATCCTCAAAAATATTTATCATCATCATTAAAAAAGCAGAAGAAATATAAATTATTTAGATTCTCAAATAATGAAGAAAAAGAGATTAAAAAAGCCATAAAAGAACTAGATAATGGAATTGATTTTGATACTTTTGAAGACTACTTAAGAAGGTCCATACAAGAGAGGGAGAGAGTAAAATTTGAGTTTACGAAAAATATAAGTCAAGTTATAGATATTCTTGAAAATTGGTGTGCATCTCAAAATATTTCTCTTAATGATATTAAATTCATTGAATACAAAGACATACTAAAATATGAAAAAGATAAGGATTTAGAATCATTAAAAAAGATAATTAGCGAAAATAAAAATAAATTTACCTACACTAAATTAACTAATCTTCCAGATCTAATTGACCATCAAAATGATTTTTATTTCTTTGAATATAATGATGCACAACCAAATTTCCTAACAAATAAAAAAATAATTTCTGAGATCACAGATAATTTAACTTCACCAAAATATATAATTAATAAAATTATTCTTATTGAGAATGCAGACCCAGGTTTTGATTGGCTTTTCAGTCATGATATTGGAGGGATCATAACTAAATATGGTGGTGCAAATTCGCATATGGCTATAAGGTGTGCAGAAATTGGAATTCCTTCTGCTATTGGTGTAGGAGAAGCCTTATTCGAAAAATTAAAATCATATAAAATTATAGAACTTAACTGTACAAATAGAATAATAAGAAAAGTATAATGATAAAAATTGGAATCACACAAAGAGTACATTTTATAAAAGAATATGGAGAATATAGAGATCAACTTGATCAAAATTGGTCAGAACTTTTTTCAGAGATTGGCATGATTCAAATTCTATTGCCAAATAACTCAAAGATAATTAATGATAAGGCTATTGATAGCTTTAATTTAGACGGAGTTATTCTCAGTGGCGGAGAATTCTTAGATGAAAAAAATAAGGATTATAACAATGGCCAAAAAAGAAGAGATGCGTTTGAAAAAACATTAATTAATTACTGCATAACAAAAAAGATTCCAATTTTAGGTGTTTGTCGGGGGATGCAATTTTTAAATAATTTTTTTGGTGGAAAAATCAAAAAAGTTAATGACCACGTTGCCATCCCGCATGAAATAAAAAATTCTTCGAAATTCTCTTTTCCAAACAAAGTTAATAGTTTCCATGAATATGGAATTGATGAGAAAGATTTACCAAATAATTTCGAAATACTTGCAACAGACCTAGAAGGCAATGTAGAAGCATTTTCTGATAAGAAAAATAATTTAATGGGGATAATGTGGCATCCTGAAAGAGAAGCTCCATTTAATACACTAGATTTAGAATTAATAAAAAGTTTTTTTAAAATATGAAAGCATTAATTTTGGCTGCAGGCCAAGGAAAAAGGTTAGGCAAAGCATCTAAAAATAAACCTAAATGTTTGGTAAATCTTTTTGGAAAATCGTTACTTGAAAGACAAATTGAAGTTCTTAAAAATAACAATATTAATGATATAAACATTGTTTCTGGCTTCAAATCAGAATTATTGAATAATTATGGTTTAAAAAAATTCCATAACAAGGATTTTGAATCAACAAATATGGTTTTCTCAATGTTTACTGCTAAAGATTTATTTATTTCTAATTCTGAAGATTTGATAGTTTCATATGGAGACATAATTTATGAAAAGAAAAATTTAGAAAAGTTAATAAACGCTGATGCAGAAGTATCAATTATGGTCGATTTAAACTGGAAAAATTTATGGTTAAAAAGATTCGAAGATCCATTATCTGATGCAGAAACAATGAAATTTGATAAAGATCTAAATATTTTGGAGTTAGGTAATAAAACTACAAATTATGATGATATAAATGGGCAATATACAGGCCTTATAAAATTTAGAAAAGATTCATTAAATAAAATTCATGAAATATATCAAAAATTGAAAGGTAATAGCTCAATAAGCTACCAAAATCTTTATATGACGGATTTCATCCAAATCTTAATTGAAAAGAAAATTGAAGTTAAAGCATCATTAGTCAATGGTGGATGGCTTGAAATAGATACTGAGAGTGACTTAATTAATTATAACTCTCTTGAAAAAAGCGGAGAATTAAATACTTTTTATAGTCAATAAGTTAAGATAATTAAATGAAAATTTTACGTTTTTTACATCTTGTTAATCCTATAATATTAGGTCTATTTTTCATATTATTTCTCTATACTTCAAATCTTGGAGAAGGAATAAAGGCTATTGAAATTTTTTCGTTATTTTTTTCAGTATCTATATTCTCATGCTTAGTTTTTTCTATCTTTTTCTTAATTTTTAGGGAGTTAAATAAAGCATCTTTTCTTTCAACTATCTTATTATTTGCATTCTTCTCATATGGATATTTTTATGATTTGTTTAATGAAATTGCCATAGTAAAAGAAATTTCAAGACATAGATACTTAGTGCCAATAATATCTATTCTTTCCTTATTACTCATTTTAAGAACTTATAGAAAAAATTATGATTATAAAAAATTTCTATTCATTTTATCTATATCATTATCTGTATTGATTCTTATTAATTCATCTCAAGTATTAATTTTTAAATTGAAACCAACAAATCCTATTAGTAAGAATTTGAACATAGAAAATAGTGTGAACTTAGATCTGCCAGATATTTACCATATTGTATTAGACATGTATCCAACAGAAGATATTCTAGAAACAAGATTTGATTTTGATAATAAATATTTTTTAAGCCAACTAAACTCTCTTGGATTTAGGAAAGAAAATTTAAAAGCAAATTACATAAGAACAAGATATTCTTTGCCATCAACTATTAATATGAAACATTTCTATAACGCTAGTGCTGATGAAAAAATATATATGAATGAAACTCAAAAATCATTTAATAAATCTGTTGAAGCTGATGTGGCAAGAAAGCTTGGGTATAAAATATATGAAATCTCAACAAATGATGTGAAAAATTTTTATTCATCATTTTTTGGAGATTTTTCAAGAGTATTTGTCAGGACAAGTATGTTGAGGATTATTGATGATTCATCTATACCAATTCATAATTTTTGGATAAATAAAAATCAAAAATATTTTCAAGAAAATGTTTCTAATCTAATTAAAATATCAGATAAAGAAGATAAAACTTGGACTTACTTTTATAGCAGGCCGCCACATCCTCCATTTATTTTCAATGAAGATGGAACAAAAAATCTTAATGCAAATCCTTATAACACATTTGCTGAAAATTTAAGTGACCCATGGAATGAAAAGGAAACAAAAAATTTTATTAACCAATTAAAGTATGTAAATAACACTATTATAAAAACTGTAGAAAAAATTATTTTGAATTCAAAAAACTCAATCATAATCATACAGTCTGATCACGGCGTTTATAATGTTTCTGGTGAATACTCAATGAATAATAATGAACCAATGTCTGATGAAATTTATGAAGAATTATTTTCAACAATAAATTTTATTTATAGTCCAAATAATTGTATTGATGAAACCCATAATATTGAAACCAACATAAATATAATTTCTACTCTAATAAGAGAATGTCTAGATATAAATATTAGTGACAAAGAGAATTTACAATTTTGGAATGATAGAAATATCGAAGAATTTATATTAATCAAATAAGCTAAATTTAGGTCATAAAAATTGGTGGGCGATGAGGGGCTCGAACCCCCGACCCTCTCGGTGTAAACGAGATGCTCTACCAGCTGAGCTAATCGCCCTAGTAAAATAACAAACATTTATTATAACTGTTGTAGAAAATATTACTACAGTATAATCAGGGTATTATGAACCAAGAATCAAAAAAAGTACCTCAATTTTATCAGGATGAAGATTATAATTTTCCATATCATCATCTTCCTCAATTAAATAATGGAACCTGGAATTTTGGAATATCATGGTTCCATTCATTCGATTACTTAACTCTAATAGAATTCATATTAAAAAAAATTAATGCAAAATCTCCAAAAAAAATTCTAGATTTTGGATGTGGAGATGGAAGGCTAACAAAAGAAATTATTAATAACTATGATTCAGAAATTTATGGAGTAGATATATCCAATAAAGCCTTAACTTTTGCAAAACTTTTTTGCAATGAAAAAGAAGATAATAAAATATTTTTCAATAATTTATATGAACTGCCAAATATTGAATTTGATTTCATTATTGCGACTGAAGTTCTTGAACATATTGATGAAAAAGAGTTGCCATAGATATTAAAAGGTTTAAGTAAAATTATTAGCGATGATGGAGTTTTTTTAATAACTGTGCCAAGTGTAGTAAGGCAACCAATTCCTAAAAAACATTTCAGACATTATGACCTAGCATTGCTAAAAGAGCATGTAAGTAATTATTTTGATATTGAAGAATTATTTTACTTAAACAAAAAATCTACCCTATCCAAAATTTTAAGAAGATTAATGCACAATAAATTTTTTACTTCTAATTTGTCTTCTTATAACAATCTAGTAACTAAAATTTATAAGAAATACATCTTCTATGGCCAAGAAAGCAATGGGCAGAATATCTCTTTAATTCTTAAAAAAAAGTCTACCTAATTATATATTCTTCTATTTGCTCTAAAGAGGCGTATCCTTGAAATTTAGCAATAATCATTCCGTTTTTTGCCACTACATATAACCATTGCCCTTCATCAACTCCCCATTCTTCAATGATCGGATTAATCTTTTTCTTGTCAAAATCATTTTTTAATTCGACAGGATTTAGATATGTCTCGATATGAATTATAGGCAATAACTCATATTTATTACTTAATTCATAAAGAGTATCTATTTGTGGGCCACAAGTGGGGTCTATACAAAAAGCTGGGCTCATGAAAGCAACAACAAATAATTCATTGGTATTTAAAAGTTGATTGATTTTATTTTCATAAAATGAATTATTTAATGGTGTGCCAGTTGAAAGGTTTTCAATAGATGTTTCATTGATTGTTAAATTATTTGATTTAGGAGCCCTGTCACCTACACTTAATGAATTAGAAATCGCTTTCACGAAAAAACTTACATATCCATCATCTAAACTAATTCTCCACTTTCCGCCTTTTTCAAAATCAATTATCTCAGTATATAAGCCATTATTTAGGTCGGTATCGTAATAGTCAGGAAAGCTGACGAATTTTAATTCTTTTTTAAATTTTGGGTATCCTCCTTCGCCGCTAAAAGAAACTTCTATGGATTCTTGATTTATTAATCCGTTAGTATCTGCAAAGGCGACTGAAAATCTATTAGTGCCTATTTGAAGATCCTTTGTAGCTATAAAAATCTGCACATTTTCATGATTTGAACATGAAAATAATAATAATGAAATAAATAATACTAATAATATATTTTTTGCCATTAAAAACCTTCCTCATAAGAACCAAATGTGAAGGCAAATACAGATATTCCTTTGTCTTGAGGAAGTAAAGTTAGCACTTTTTCAGTATATTCTGGGAGGATCAAAATAGAGTACATTTTAGGTTCTTCAATATTTATATAACTCCTGCCTTCATCATCAAAATTAATATCTAAGCCAGCTTCATTTTCTCTCAAAAATTTTCCATCTAGTCTAACAAGAAGTCTAGATTTATTATTGCTCGAAAAAACTCCATTAACACTTTTAGATCTGAATTTAAAAGACAAGTATTCATTTTCAGCAGGTGAATTGTTTTCTGATATCACACTTTCGAAATCATTATTCCAATTTCCACTTAAATAAAATTTATTATGAGAATACTCATAGTCATCTGCATACTCGTGCGAGCTCCCTATATTGTCATAGTAATCAACATTTCCACAATAAATACCTCCGTAAGAAAGATTTCTTTCGCTTCCCATATATAACTCTCTAGTCATTCTATAAAATGGTTTTTCACCATCTGCATTCTTATCATTCATGCCAGAACTCTCTCCATAAAAACCGCCAAATACAGATTCATCAATTTCTTGATTTTCAATTTTTCCTAATTCTTTGTCAGATATATCTTTATTCTGCTCCTCTAGAAGTTTTCGAATTTCTTTTTCGGTTTCAACATACCCTCCTTCTCCAAAATGAGAGTACACAACCTCTCCTCTAGCATTAAACAAATATTTTGCCGGCCAATACCTATTATTAAACTCATTCCAAATATCAAAATCATTATCTAGAACAATTGGGTAACTTAAATTATGCTTTTTAGCTGATTCTTTTATGTTCTTAATTTTCTTCTCGAATTCAAACTCAGGCGTATGAACCCCAATTATTACTAAACCATCATCTCTGTACTTACTATCCCACTCATTGATAAAAGGAAAAGTTCTTATGCAATTAACACATGTATAAGTCCAAAAATCTATTAAAACTATTTTACCTTTACCTATTTGATTCCCAATTGAAATTGGATCAGAATTAATCCATTCCATAGTTTCGTAGTTTGGAATTTCATGTTGAGGCGTAATGTATATTTTTGGTTCAGAATTAACATCTTCAGAACAAGAAAATAAAATTGCAGAGAAAATTAATATAGATAAATATTTTTTAAGCAATTTCTAGTCCATCGTATTGTTTTATCCATACCAAGCCTTCTTCAGTTGTATTTTCCGGCTTGTACTCGGCTCCAATAAATCCTTCATAACCCAAATCATCAATAAATTTGAATATATTCGAATAGCCAATTTCTCCTTTCCCTGGCTCTAGTCTTCCCGGAACATCTGCAATCTGAAAATGGCCTATTATATCTATATTTTTCTTAATATTATTCATGATGTTCCCTTCCATTAACTGCATATGATAAACGTCATACTGAAGGCCGAAATTTCTATGAGAAACATCTGATACTACTTTTGCTCCATCTTTCGAATTTGATATAAAAAACCCAGGCTGGTCAAAAGTATTGATTGGCTCAATAAGTAATCTTGTTCCGCATTCTTCAAACAAAGGTGCAGCATAAGAAAGATTTTCTATAAGAGTTTGATATTGCACTGACTCTTCCAAGCCATCGATTACAGGACCTGGAGTACAGTTAATTACCTTTACACTCAATTCAACACAGTATCTTAAAGATTTTTCAACATTAGATTTAAACTTATCTACTCCTTCAGGGTTTATAGCGAGATTCATCTTTCCAGTCTCATCATCATTAACATCTAAATTAATTAAAACTTGGGTCATGCCTAGGTCTTTAAGAAGAGGTGAAAGTATATTCAGATCAATAGAATACGGATGTTGCAATTCAACAAATCTAAAACCTAATTCATGAGACTTCTTATATCTGTCTAGAGTTTCATATTCGTTAAATAAAAACTGCAAATTTAAATCTATTTTAGCCATAATCTAATTGTACTTCATTATTTAAATGTTTTGACAAAAAAAAAGAAGGCATTCACTAATGAATGCCTTCTAAAATCTAAGTTAATTTTGATAAACTTATTCTGATGACCTTAAGTTAGAGACACCAGTTAAAACTAAAACAACAACCAAACCAAGCCATATTATTATTCCCAAAATGCTATCAGCAAGGTCTAAACCTGCTAGCGTTGAGATAATCATTACTAGAGTTAGTAATCCTAGTAAGTAACCCAATACTTTTTGAAACATACCACTTGCTTGAGCAATCATAGGTATGCTTAAACAAAGGTATGTAAGCCCAAAGAGCATTCCAAAAGAGGCTCCACTATAAAATGACACTTGAGCCCCTACCATGGCACTAGCCCCATCACCAGCAGATCCAGCTGCAAGAGCTGAAAGGCCTAAGTCATTTGAAACCATAATAGCAGCACCGAGTACTATCCCAAGAATAGCTGCAATATTTGCGACTGCAGCTCCAGAGTCTCCTTCACCAAGTTGGCGTGCAAACATTACTGTTCCTACTATTTGAGCAAGAAAAAACACCGCGCCTAATAAGCCCAATAATGCTCCTACATCTCCTGCCTCGGCCATCATCCCCAAAAATTCTTGCGGACTACTGTAATCTCCAACTATCGCTGGCTCTAATCCTACCCAAATTACCAAAGTCAGAATAGCGCCCGAAATCAGTAACCAGCTAGATAGAATTTTATTACTTATATTCATAAATTTCCTCCCGATAAATTTATTAAACTTTTAATTAACCATGAAGCATTATTAATAAATTTGCAAATTTAAATCTATACTATCGTATCTAATTTACTCCATAATTTTAATACTTTAATAAAAAAAGTAAGGCAAAAAAAATTGCCTTACTTTTAATTTAATTTAGCTTTTTCTATGCTTGTTTAGACGTAGATTATTCTTTAAAATTTAGCACACCTGCTGCAACGAAGATAAGCGATGAACCAAGCCAAATTATTATTTCAACTATATCGCCAAGCGATATGCCAAAAAGTTCAGTAATAAGAAGTAATATCATCAATAATGCAAAGGCAAAACCTAGATACTTTTTAGTGCTTGTAGATGCTTGGCCAATCATAGGTATTGTTACTAGACCATTAGCTAATGCAAAGAAGATACCAAATGATGCCCCAGAGCCAATCGATATTTGAGCTAGAGCCATTGCCTCAGCAGTTAATCCCTTATCGCCAAGCGATAATGCCGAAAGACCCAAGTCTGATGACGTAGCTACTAGTGCCATTAGAGCTATCCCTAAAAGTGCAGATAAATTAGCAAATGCTGCACCTGCAGATCCTTCTGCTGAAAGTTGTCTTGCGAATAAAACTAGACCAATTATTTGAGCTAGAAAAAATAGTAATCCAAACAGTTCAAGAAATCCTGCAATACTGCCTGCACTACTTGCATTTTGTAAAAATAATCCTGCATTACCAACTCCATTAACTTCACTTGATCCGACAATAGCGTCAGACAAAATCCCCCATATTGTAAATACCCCAATAGGACCAGCTATCATGAGAATGCTCGTTAATTTTCTTGTACTTAAATTCATTAAAACCTCCCAATAAATTTATTAATTTTTAATTAACCATGGAGATTTACCCGGTTATTTGCAAATATTTAGATGCAATTCAAATTACTGATCTAATAATTTTTCAATCTCTTTTCGAGTTATTTCTCCAACATTCAACTTAGCATTAATAGGCCTAATAAAAGTTGAAATGAATTTATTTCTTTTTGCTTCAAATGAATTTTTATCTTCAGATACAGAGTTAATATCTTGATCAAGATTATTTATATTATCTATTAGATGATAGGTCTCAGAATTTATCAGGCTCTTAAAATGAATTGCCGAATTGGTCGGTTGATCTATATTTTTTTCGTGAATTATCGATATGACTGGACAATGATTAATAATACTATCAATCATTGCAGTTGTATTAAGCCCCAATGAACAAATTGCATTATTTAATCCGAACTTAAACATTGCTTGATTCTCTACCCAATCAGTTGTTAAATCATTTTTCCATACTCTAACATTGCTTAGATGATCAAATTTATTCACATAATCCTGATTAGTTAAGTGAGGTTTTATAATCACAATTAAGTCTTTCATAGAAGAATTATCTAAAAATTCTAATATCTCTGAGATAACTTCGTGGTCATATTTTCCTAAATTAGAAGAAGAACCTAAATAAATTATATATTTATCTTCAAGTTCAATATTAAAAAGTCTATTAAAATCTTCTTGTTTAAAATCTTCATATTTTTTCATAAACCATTTATCAAAAAAAGATGATCCACAAACAAGAATATTTTCTCTATCCACATCATGATAATTAATTAATTCTTCTTTATGGGTATAATTCCACGCAATAAATTTATCTGGAGATATATTAAAGCCTCCCTTGGTGGTTAAATTGTCCCAACTTAATACTGAAATAACAGAATATATTCCTTTCTTCTTACCATATTTTATAAAATCAATTTCTTCTGAATATCTTAAATTGGCTGGAGAAACTATTATGACATCTGGGCCAAAATCAATAATAATTTTTTTATGAGTTTTTGGAGAACCTGAAATAAGCTCTATTAAATTAAAGAATTTATCAGTAAATTTTCTCGTCAAAGAAGATTTAAAAAATAACACCTTCGTAAAAATAAATCTTATAAAAATTGGTAGATATTTTGCCCATCTTTCCTGATAAAAAGAATGTTGTGAGCTATCCTGATAGGAATCATTAAAATATCTCTGATAATTTTTTACCTCTCGAAAGATCATATTAGCTTTTTGGATAATATTTCTTTTTGGTATTAAATTTTCGAAAGAAATATTAGGTAGTTTTTCTAATCTCTCAATTGGATTAGGATCCATAAAATTCGCTTCTTTATCTTTTTGGACACTTGAAAATACAATGTGAATATCATGACCATTTTGAGATAAGTTCTCTATAAAGGATTCTTGATAATTAAAAATATTCTTATTTCTAAGGCAATATAAGATTTTCATAAAATATTAGACACTAATTAGATAATTTAGTTTAGTTTATTTTTAAATTATGGGCACTATTCATATTAACTTAAGTTATTTGTTGAATACTATTGGGATCTTGACGATATTTACTTAATTTATATTTAGGTTTTTCATTTTCTAAGCTCCAAAAAATTGATTTATTCCACGATTGGTTATCTAAGTCTTGATAATCTAATCTGCAATGGCTTCCTCTGCTTTCTTTTCTCATTTTTGCTGATTTAACCATTAGCCATGCCACAGTAAGTAAGTTTTCAGTTTCTAAATTTTTTATTAACCCATCTTTTTCTGAAAAGGGCGCATTGGTAATTTCTTGGTTTATTAATTCATCCAGCCTATTGTCCATTAAATCCAATCCTGATTCATTTCTTTCCACAATCAAGTAATCTTTCGCCATGGCTTTTAATTCCTTTCGTATATTGTAATAACTTGGACCATTCAAATTATTAAACTTTTCTAATCTATTTTCGACTTTTTCATGATTATCATTTGCCAAATTAATTTCTGATGAATAAATTGCGGCTTTCTCACCTGCTCTTTTTCCATATACACAGGATTGTGAAATCATTCCTCCTCCCAACCTATCAGCACCATGAGGGCCAGCAATAGTTTCACCAACAGCAAACAATCCATCTACTTCAGTTGATCCCCACTCATCAACAACTATCCCTCCATTTACAGCATGTGCAGAATGAGTAACTTCAATCTGTTTTACTGATTCGTTACCTAATGATGTAATTGCAACAGCTTTAGATGGACTATGTTGAGGCCTAGATTGTTTAATATTTGATACATCAACTTCTGAAAAATCGATTGTTACACCCCCTTTTTCAGAACAATCCCCTGATCTAATACATCTTTGAATAGCTATATCAATCCATCTTGAAGAATCTCTGCTACTAAAAGGATAATGATGAGTGCGCATTTCAAGTGAATCTGATTCACTAATGTTTTTAGGAAGTATTTCTTTAAGAATGTTTTTTCCATTTTTATCAACTAATTTTGGATTTAAAGTCCAGAATGTCCCCCCAACTTGAGAGTCCAGAATGTTTTGCAATTCTTTGGATCTACTATAAATCGTCTTAACCATATACTGCATAAATTCAAGATTAGTCAATTGAGATCCAGCTCTAAAAGCCATTGCATAACCATCACCTGTAATATCTCCAGGAGTTGTACTAAGTGGAAAAATTTGTGCTGCTCCACCAGTTCCAATAATTACTGCACCACATTTATATTTGATAAACTCACCATCCTTGTTTATACCTATTGCTCCTGCACACCTGTTGTCGTTAACAATTAAATCTATAATTGTTATATTTTCATGAATATCACAATCGTAATTCATCAATTTATTTGACATTACTTCAATCAGATTGCCAGTATGGCCACCTTTAGAGTTAGCTAACATGCCGTGAGCACGTGGTTGAGAAGCAAAACAAGAGTATCCGGCATGATGTGAATTTTTATCATTAGAATCTTTTACTAATTCAAAGCCCCAATCTGCAAGTTCTATAAGCCTATCAGGGGACTCTTCAGATAGAATTTTTGCTAGCTTGGCATCAGCCATTCCAAGAGCTGCATTCATAATATCTTTGTAATGAACTTCTGGAGAATCTAAATCGCCTCCACATCCATCAGCTGCTTGCCACGCAGATCCGTATTTACCTTTTCTTGGCCAGTTTGTTGAGCCTGATTTTCCTAATTCTTTTTTTAGCACTATTGTAGTTTTAGCTCCGCTTTGAGCAGAGGAAAGTGCTGCTCTTGTTGCTGCTACACCTCCTCCTATAACTAAAACATCTGTGCTTATATTATGTTCGATTTTCATTCGACGGCTTTATTATTTTTTAAAGCTACTATCTCAGATGATTTATAACCAAGGCTTAATAATATTTCTTCTGTGTTTTCTCCAAGCTTAGGGGGGAAAGTTCTTACCGCGCCCGGTGTCTTAGACAGTCTTACTGGAACTCCAACTATATTTCTTTTAGCATCCTTTTTTTTAATCTCAACTATAGTTTTATTATGCTTTATTTGAGGTTGATTAATTGCTTCTTTCATTCCCAATATTTTTGAGCATATTATGTTTGCTTTTTCAAATTCTTTTACCCAATGTTCAGAAGTTTTTTTAATAATTTTTTTTTGGATGATTTCTAAAAGATCAGAAGCATTTTTGGCAATATCTTCCATAGATTTAAATCTTTTATCCTCTGATAAATCTTCTACTTCAATTACTTCTGAAATATTCTTAAGCGGATTTGGAATGAACAATCCAGACATAACAATTAACCCGTCACTTGCTTCATATACTCCGCTATCTAAGGGGTTGGAATCAGATGCTATTGCTTCATCAAGATTGGTTACAGTAGAAACTTCCCAACCCTGCATCCACATCACTGAATCTAGTAATGAGACATCAACAATTTGACCTTCTCCAGTTTTATGTCTTGCATTCAATGCTAAAAGAATACCAACTGTTAGATGTAAACCTGTTGAAGCATCTGCAACTGCAGCTGGAGCACGCCTCGGTTTTCTTCCCGGCTCACCATTTCTCCCCAGAAATCCGCCCAATGCTTCAGCAACTGATTCGTGTCCCATTATTCCTTTTAGTGGTCCAGATAATCCAAAACCGGTACCGCAAGCATAGATTATTTCTTTATTTATTTTGGATAAATCTTCATACGAAAGGCCCAAAGAATCCATTACGCCAGGTCTAAAATTATTTACTATTACATCAGACTCTGAAACTAATTTATAGATAATTTTCTTTCCTTCTTCAGACTTTAAGTTAATAGCAATGCTTTTTTTGTTTCTGTTATAGCACTCATAAGACAAACTTTCTCCATCCTTAAATGGCCCAAATTGTCTAGACAATTCTCCATATTCTGGCCTTTCAATTTTAATGACTTCTGCTCCATGGTCAGCAAGTTGAGCAGTGCAAGATGGCCCCATAATTACTTGAGTTAAATCAATTACTTTTATTCCTTCAAGGGATGAGTTCATATTTTTACTCCGATTTCCATTTTGGATTTCTTTTTTCTGAGAATGCTTTAGGTCCTTCGACAAAGTCGTTAGATTTCTTTAGTTTTGTAAACATGGAGAATTCAGCAATTCGAGCATCATCATAATTCATATCTTTTCCTAGGACAGCTGATTGCTTTGCTGCCTGAATAGCCATGGGTGAACATTTCAAAATTGAATCTGCCAAATTATTAACTTCTTTCATTAAATCTTCTTTTTTTGATAAACGATTAACAATACCGATTTCATATCCCTTTTTTGCGTCTATAAATTCTCCAGATAATATAATTTCCATTGCTTGCTTAAAAGGAATTTGTCTAATCAACCCTTGAATTCCTCCTCCATCTGCCATTAAACCTCTTCTTGGTTCAGGTAACCCTAATTTTGCATCTTCAGAAGCAACAATTAAATCACATGCAAGTGCTAGCTCAAGACCACCTCCTACTGCATACCCATTTACCGCAGCAATAACTGGTTTCCACAATTCAAATTTTGGGTGATTGAAAAAAATGTCATCTTCATTTTTTACGTGTGATTTTACAGTTTCCTCATTTTGAGATCGCCATTTTAGATCTGCTCCAGCACAAAATGCTCTATCGCCTGCCCCGGTAATTACAGCTAGCCAAATTGCTTTATTATCTCTCACTTCTCTCATTGCTTCTATAATTGAATCCCATAAAGGAGGATTTAATGCATTCATCGACTCAGGTCTATTTAAAGTAAGTTTAGCTACGTGATCATTAACTTCGAATTTTAAAAAATTATATTTATTCATCTGATAAATATAGGCTAAAATGACAATTATGACTAAAAAATATATTACATTCGTACTCATTTCTTCCTTGGTTATCTTAGGATGCACAGATAGATTAGTTTCATCTAATAAAGTCTATTCTATGCAAGACATTGCTAGTGCAGGCTTCAAGCTGAAGAAGGATTTTGATACAGAATTTCCTGAAGCAACAGATTCAAAATGGGGATTTTTCAAAGGCAGAGAGGTCGCTATACTTCGATATCCTACAGTCGATTTGGCTAATACATCAGGAGAAACTGCAGGTTTGGAACAGACTGAAAAAATAGAAGTCATAGAAAAAAATTATGCCTTCGGTCCAAAAGTAGAGAGAACTATGTGCAGAGGAGATAGAGCTGCTACTAGTGGACAAGTAGCTTCAGGACTTAAGTTAAATGTTAGAAATTCTTTAGGATTTGAGGATGTGCTGATAATAAACAAATCAAAATTGTTTGAAAAAGAAGTTTATCTAAACCCATATGATAGATCAGGCCTTCAAAATTGCCCAAGAAGAGAACCTATTTATTTAGCATTTATCACTTATGGAAATCTGATTATATTAGGTGAACCTATGCCAGGAGATGACTCAGAAGCAATTATAAAATTCTTAGAAGAATCTACACTAAAGCTTCCTTAATCACCCTTTTTTACATTTTTAACAAAGTTTTTAATAATGCAGAGTTATGCATTACTTTGCATTTACCTGTTTTAGGTTGAAAGCTTTGGAGCGCTTGATGGGAATTGAACCCATATCTCAGCCTTCGCAGAGGGAGTTGCTTAAAAAGAATTTAGGTTCAAATTCGTATACTCAAATATCATAAAAAGCAATAACAGTGATTTTTTTTAACAAAATTCCTTAGAATGGGCTTATGGCTAAAAGAAAACTAAAATATTCTGAATGGTTAAGCAACCCTCTTTACGAGAATGATTATCATGGAAAATGTTAAAGAGTATATTGAAGGAATAAAAACAATTCCATGGATTTCATTTGATGAATTAAATAATCAAATATTTTTTCAGCAAACTTCAGTAGACCTAAAAACTAATCAAAGGCTTTCTCAAATATTTAGTATTGATCTAATATCAAAAAAAATTGAAAAAGTTACTTCTGGATTTAATGATTCTATTCCGAAAATTTCTCCTGATGGAAAGTTCTTAGCATTTATACGAACTAATGAAAAAACTAAAGGTAACAAGATAAATTCTATTTTTATTAAAGATTTTAATAAAGATTATGAATTCCAATTAACAGAAGATTTTAAATCTGTAAAATCTTCTGAAGATAATTCTGGATTGTTTAATTGGGACAATTCTTCTTCAAGGTTAGTGTATAGTTTTAGAGTTTCAAATCTCAATAATCTTGATTTGAAACCTCTAGTTGTTAAAAAAATAAGATATAGACATGATACTTTAGGTTGGATAGGTGATATATTTAATCAGATAGAAATTGTTAATGTTTTTGATAAATCTATTATTTCTGTACCAAATTCTGAATGTGACCATTTAAATCCCGTATTTTCGAACGATGATAAGTTGATAGCATTTATTACTGATGCTAGTGATGATAGAGATACTTCTTGGACTCAGAGTATAGAAATTTTTAATATTGATTCAAGGAAAATCTTAAAAATAGACCAAAATTTTGGTGGTTTATTTTCTTTAATTTGGACAGAAGATGATTCTAAGTTGATAGTATTTGGTTCAGATAACAACAAATACTCCGATAAAAGAATATCTTCCTTATTTTCAATAAATTTAAAAAATGAAGAAAAAATTGATTTGAATATAAATCAAGTAGCTTTTAACTCACAGCCAAATTTGAATTTATTTTCTCATATTACACTTTCTTATACATCTAAAGGTGTATCTTTTATAGCTGATATAAGTTTGAAAAATAGTAAATTAAAAGTTTTGTACGGAAAAGAATCTAGGATAAATCAGGTAGCTTACGGAAATTCTAGTGAAAAAGTTTTCTTTGTTGAAAATTCAAGGAATCATCATGAAAGCATTTGTCAATATGATAGAAGTTCTAGTAATTATGAACTTTTATATGATTCCAATGAAGACTTATTCCAAAAAATTAAAGTTTCTAGAATGGAAAAATTTGAGATAAATAGATCAAGTTATCAAATTGAATCAAGAATATTTTTACCCAATGATATTGATAAAAACAAAAAGTATCCTGTGATTATTGATATTCATGGTGGTCCTCATGGAAGATTTGAAGATCAAATTTCTATTAGTCAGGAACTTTTTACATCAAATAATTTTATTGTGCTTGCTGTAAATCCCAGGGGATCTTCTTCTTATGGGTATGATTTTTTGAACGAAGTATTAACAGATTGGGGTGGAGAAGATTATTTAGATATTTTAGATTCTACTGATGAACTTTCAAAATTTAATTTTATTGATCCTAATAGATTAGGTTTATATGGTCACAGCTATGGTGGATTTATGTCATCTTGGATTATTGGACATTCAAATAGATTCAAAGCTGCTGTAGTTAGTGCCCCATGTATAAACTTGAATTCAATGTCTGGAACTTCAGATATAGGAATTAAATTTGGAGAAGAACAATGGGGAGGAATAAGGACTTTTAATGTTGAAAAATATTTATTTAATTCTCCTATTTCTTATGTGGAAAATGTGAAAACACCTGCATTGATTTTATGCGGTGAACTAGATTATAGATGTCCTATTGAGCAAGCTGAACAATATTTTGTTGCATTGAAAAGGTTAAATAAAAATGTTCAATTTGTGAGATACCCTGACCAGAATCATCAGATGCTGAATCAAGGAAAACCAGATTTTGTGATAGATTATTGGACTAGAACTATAAAATTTTTTAAAGAACATCTGTGTTGATATTTTTTAGTATTCAAATCCCTTTTTTATTAGGCATCTGGTTACTTGCTAATACATTGTTGAGGATTTTTAATAGTTGATCTGGAATCTTTCCGATCTCCTCGAATTTAATAGGATAAGGAATATCACCTTCAATATTTTTAGATACTTTATCAGCCATTCATAAATTATATGACTGATCACCTTAAATTAATATCCTGCTGTCATCATGGTTGGTAAAATATAGTTAGAGGATCACCAGTAGATATTGGAGATCACTACCGATAATCCTCTTTTTTAACTTTTTTAACTTTTTTTTTAACTTTATAGCATTGACCATAGGTATCCACTATCGTCCACTAAAGGTTAAGTTTGGAACGCTTGTCGGGACTTGAACCCGAATATCAGCCTTCGCAGGGCTACGCTCTATCCGTTGAGCTACAAGCGCATTTGATTTGAAAAGGATATCAAAGTTATTTCAATTTATGATATTTGCTGAATATAATTATTTTACCTAAAATATTTTTCATGTATAAATACATGTTAGTAACTATTAGTTTTGCTTTACTTTTTTTCTCATGTTCCGAGAACAGCGGTAATAATAAAAAGGTTTTAGAAGTTGTTACTAACAGCCAAAATATTTTTTCAATAGATGATTTTTACAATTTAGGTTTTAAGAAATATAGAGAATATGATGTTGCTGATTTGGATGGTGCAACCGATGCAGTTTTTGGTTTTTGGGGACCTGATTCATTCAGCAGGAAAGAATATGAACTAAGAATTTATAATAGCCACTCAGAGGCTATAAATCTTGGAGAGAAGTTAGCTGAAGAAGCAACAGGAAACGATGCCGTATTAAAAAGCTCTAAGTCTTCTTGGAAAGAAGGAATCAAGGACAGAAGAACAATTGGTGGGCCTGGTGCAGGAGGTGGAGGAAGGAGCGGAACTTTTCCAAAATATGGAAATTATGCGATTTTTGCAAATGTAGTTATGCTCTGTGAGGGCGCAGAAGAAATTGCCCTTCAGGTTTGTTGGGATCTTATCGATCAATTGTCTAACTAAATATCACAAGAATCAATCACATCTACCTTTCTTCCTTACTTTGAGCACACCCCAAACTATTTAAATTAACATTATTTCGGCTATCTATTAGTTATTTTTGAGTTTTTTATCCAAAGTGCAGTCATTGATCCTATAAATCCATGTTTTAGGTCAGTTTAAAAATTTCCTTTGTAGACATGGTTTATTCTTCATTAGTCTTTATTTTTTCAAGCTCTTTAGTATAGTTATTATCCCCAATCGGGATGTACCCCACTTCACTTACATACTGAGCTCCTTCAGTAAGGTAGAATTCTATGAAAGATCTAAGTTCCAGCATAGAGTTATATTGGTCATTATTTACATATATGAATACTGGCCTAGATAGGGGAGCATAAGAACCATCTGCAATTGCATCCATGCTTGGTTCTACACATCCTTCTCCTCCATCAATTTTAACGACTTTGAGTTTGTCTTTGTTTTCAAGGTAGTAAGCGTATCCAAAGTAACCAAAAGAGTTTTTATCTCCAGATACACCCATTACAAGCACATTGTCGTCTTCACTTGCAACATAATCAGCTCTACTTACACCTTCATCTCCATTGATTACATCGGTAAAGTAGTCGAATGTTCCAGAGTCGGTACCTGGTCCATAAAGGCTTAACTTAGCGTCAGGAAATGAAGAATCTATTTCATTCCAGTTCTTGGCCGGGTTGTCAGGATTCCAGATTTTATTTAATTGATCAACAGTTAAGCATTCAGCCCAATCATTATCAGGATGAACTATTACTGAGATGCCGTCATATGCGACTATAAGTTCTGTATAAGAGATGCCATTCTCTTTAGCAGCATCCTTTTCTTCATCTTTGATTGATCTTGAGGCATCTGAAATTGCAGTTTCACCAGCAGTAAATCTTTTAAAACCTCCGCCTGTTCCAGATACTCCCACAGGAATTCTCATATCAGGGTGTATAGCAATGAACTCTTCCGCGACCGCTTGAGTAATTGGGAACACAGTACTAGATCCATCAATTTCAATCATTCCGCTTAGCTTGTTGTCATTCCCATCTACTTCAGTATTACTGGAGCATCCAATAATACTAATTGAGCTTAATACAAATAGAGCGATCAGTAGCCTAAAAAATTTGTGTTCAAAAAAATGTTTCATTAACATTTTTGCTTACTCCAATATATCGTCTTAGCTGCCTAAAACATTTTTAATCAGACATCGATTACGATCTCACACCCCCCGCTCATAGTCAATTGAAAATAGTTAAATTTGTGTTACAAAATTATTATAATTTGATCTAGAATTAGGATTCATAATTATCAAAAATTGATTATTTATCTCTGCAAGTTTTGCATAAACCTAAAAGTTCCAAAGAATGAGACTTTACAATAATATCGTATTTGGATTTTATTTTTATTATTTCTTTTTCTAATTCTTTTTCTATATGGCTATCAACTTCAAAGTCATATACTGCGCCACATGATTCACAAAAAATATGATGATGATGTTCATCTTTAACATCAGCAAGCTCAATCATCTTTGTATTTTCTAGTGTTTGGAATTCATTAATTAAGTTTAAATTTTTTAAGTTATTTATAATTCTATACATTGATGATACTGCGAGCTTTCCTCTGGATAGTTTTATAATATCTTCAACTTTTAATGGGCCTTCGTTTTTTAACAAAATTCCTAAGACAAGCATTCTTGGCTTTGTTATAGGAATATTATTATCGAGCAATATTTGCCTACTTTTTTTTATTTGCCTTTTCTTATTTTTTTGCATTTTATAATTATACCTTTTAGGTTGACATAATAAAAATTTCAAATATAATTCAGGAATGAGAATCATTCTCAAATAATATAACAGGAGTATTTAATGGATTTAATTTTAGTCATAATTGCGGCCACAGCGTGTGGATTGCTTTCTTTGTCAGTCGCATTATTGCTCTTAATAAAAACATCTCTGGCTAATATCCTGGTAAAATATGGAACACCATTTGCTGCTGGTGTTTTACTAGTTGCAGCATTAAGAGACCTTATTCCTGAAGGAATAATGATTGGGGGAGCATCAATATTAAATGCTACCCTAGTCTCCATAGTTGTATTTTTTCTTATTGAAAAAGGTTTTACTGGATTCCATCATCACCATGAAGAAGATCTTGTTGAAAGAAAAAACCCTACTCAAGGCTGGTTATTTATTGTTGGAGACGTTTTTCATAACTTTGTAGATGGAATTGCACTTGGAGCAGCATTTTTAGTTAGCCCTGCCACAGGACTTGTTGCAACAGTTGCACTAATTGCCCATGATGTTCCTCTGGAAGTTGGCGAGTTTGGAGTGCAATTAAGAAGTGGTTTTAGTGTTAAACAGACCATATTAAGAAATATTGTCTCTTCATTTACTTTATTAATAGGGGCAATTTTATCTTTTACTATTGGTGAATCTTCAGGTCTTCAACTAGGTCATATATATGGAGCTATTGCCGGATTCTTTATTTACATAGCTTTGAGTGACATTGTTCCAACAATTCATTCGTCTGAAAAGACAAGGTATGGACTTCAAACTTTATTTTTAATTGTGGGTCTAGTATTTGGAGGCACAATTTCTTCTGTGGCTCATCAGTATATTGATGTTGGGCATGATCATGGGCATGACGACCATGATGAGCATGATGGGCATGACGACCATGATGAGCATGATGAGCATGATTGGCATGACGACCATGATGAGCATGATGAGCATGATGATTAACTATATAGTTAAGTAGCTTTAGGTTCCTACTACAGCCCAGACATTACCATCAGGAAGTTTTAGTGAAATCCCTTGCTTATTGTTTAGAGAGGAAATTTTAAAATCTTTTACATTAATTCCATGCTCTTTTCCATGCGCAACACAACTCTTCCAATCTGTATTTTGGACTAATTTAATGTCTTTGCATAAAAAACAAATAACTTTGCTTATCTTAATCATATTAAGTAGTAATTATAAAGATTCTTATTAAGGGATTGAATAAATTTAGGCATCAATTTATGTGATTTTGTATATGATCTGATAATTTAATAATGTGAAATTATTTTTAGATATACTCAAAACTTCCAGAATAAAGCAGCAAACTAAGAATTTATTAATCCTAGTGCCCATTTTCCTATCATTAAATTATTGGTGGGGAGAGACAGTAAATGCAAAAACAACATTATTATTAGAATCAATTATAGGAATTGCAAGTTTTGCTTTTTCATCATGGTTTATATACATAATTAATGATTCTTTAGACAAAAGGAAGGATATTGATCATCCTAAAAAAGCTCTCAGGCCAATTGTCGCGGGGAAAATTTCCAATAGGATAATTATTGCTCTTTCTTTAATTTTATTAACTGTCTCATTGGTTTTAGGAATTCAGTTAAACACCAATTTTTTTCTATGCATACTTTCATACAATACTTTGATGATTTTATATTGCATATTGTTAAAAAAATTATTCTTAATTGATGTTTTAATCGTATCAGTAGGATATATGCTAAGAGCATTAAGCGGGGTAACAATAATTACTAGCTCTCAGTTCTATAATTCTGCAGTTAATATTCCTGTATGGCTATTACTTTGTACGGGTTTTGGAGCCTTATTTGTACTACTCATAAAAAGACTATCAGAGATAAAATCTAGTTATCTTAAAAGAGATGTGATTGAAAAATACAGCCTTTCTCAATTGAATTTATTAATTATTGCTTCTGAGCTTTTAACTTACTTCTCATATTTATTTTATTGTATATCTTCCAACTTATTTCCTTCCTTGAAAGCTAATACTCCGTCAGACTATTCGCTATTATTTACATTGCCATTTGTTATTTTTGGCATGAGATATTATAAATATTTATCATTAAAAAATGATCAAGGGGATCAGCCTGAAATAATAATTTTTAGAAATAAATTATTAATTTTAAATTTCATATCATGGGTTGCGATATCTTCTTTGATAATTTTTTATAGGATATAAGTTGATTACTTAATTCTATTTGTTAATATTCAACTGATATGCCTATTCACAAAGCTAATAGAAATATATTTTTTATAAGACATGGAGAGTCAGAATCTAATGTCTTAGAGAATTTGGCGGCTGGATATAATTATGATGCCCCTCTTACTGAAAAAGGAAGATTGCAGGCAAAATATCTAGGAGAAAGATTCAAAAGAGAAGGAATAGGCATCGACCTATTATTCACTTCAAAATTATCTAGGGCAATGGAAACAGCTAAAATATTATTGCAGTCATCTGGAAATAAATCAGTTCCCACTAAAAGATCTGTTAAGTTAAATGAATTGCAAATTCCTAAATGGCGAGGGAAAGAGAGATCAAAAATGATGACCTCTGATGTAGAGGCTTCGTGGGGTAAAAATGGAAAATATTACTCTCCCGCGGACGGCGAGTCTGAATATGAAATGCAAAGAAGGTTTGCTGATTATATCGATAAGGAAATAATTTTTAATGCTGATGTGCGAAAAATTGGAAAAAAATTAAATATCGCTGTAGTTGTGCACGGATGGGCATTGAGATGCTATTTCCAATCAATTCTTGAATATGATCAAAGCTTTATTAAAAAGATGGCAATGGATAATACTTCCATATCACAATTTCAATATAATAATGACGGCTGGAGATTAATAAGAATTAATGATTCAAGCCACCTTGAATCTATTGACACAAAATCTAGGAGATATAAATGAAGATAGTTAATATAGAGGCTTTTCCTATAAGAGTAAAAAGTGATTTTGATATTGGAAGAAAAGCAGACACAAAAAATATCAATACAGCAATGTTAGAAGTTAAAGGTCTTGAAAAAACAAAAGTTAATTCCACCAAAAAATACAATCAAGTTGAAAAAAGAAATTTAGAGCCAAAATCACTTGGTAATTACGAAACATATATCAAAGATATGGGTGAGTATTACGTGGATGAGGGTTCCGCCACATCTATTTATTCAAAGTCTCATGAAACAACTGTAGTGAAAATAGAAACAGAAACTGGAATAATTGGTTGGGGTGAAGCCCAATCTCCTGTAAGCCCAAATACAACTGCAACAATAATTAAAGATATTGTTGAGCCTCTAACAATTGGAAAAGATATATACGATGTTGAGTCGATTTGGCACAATAATTATTCGTCAAAACGCGAAAGAGGTCATTACACAGGATTTTATATAGATGCGATATGTGGGGTTGATATTGCGATTTGGGATGCAATAGGAAAATCTCTTAATATGCCTACCTGTAAAGCCATGGGAGGTGCTCACAGGAAAAGTGTTGCTTTATATAACGGAATAGGTGGAACAGAACCAGAAGAAGTTGCTGATCAGGCAGAATGGTCTGTTAGCAAAGGATATAAATTTGTGAAAATGCACCTTAAAGAAAGTCTTGAAAAGGATATTGAAATTGCTAGAAAAGTAAGAGAAAGAGTAGGAGATTCTATAGGAATTATGATAGATGTTCATATGGGATTTGATACATTTAATGTTATAAAGCTTGGAAAAGAACTGGAAAAATTAAATCTGCTTTGGATAGAGTCACCCTCAGATCCAACTGATATTCCGGGTCTATGTGAGATATCAAGATCCCTAGATATTCCCATTGCAAATGGAGAGTGGACTAGAACTAAATATGAAATGAGAGAGATATTTGAAAAAAGAGCATACGACATATCAATGCCAGATATTGCACGCACAGGACTCACTGGGGGTAAGCAAATTGCATCAATAGCTCAACTCTATAACATCCCAGTCTCCCCTCACGTTGGCGGAGGAGGAATTGTATCAGTTGCAGCAACTTTACAATTTTCATTGAATACTCCAAATTTTCTTATTATGGAACATTCAGAGCAAGGCCATGCAGTTAAAGCGATGATACTTTCAGAAAAATTTGAAGCAAAAAATGGTGAATTTAAATTAAGTGAAAAGCCAGGTCTTGGTATAGAAATTGACGAAGATAAGCTAAGAAAATTTCAGGTTAGTCCTTCATTATAAAATTATTCACTCTTCATAATGACTTTGCCAACTAATAATGCTAAGCCTATAAATAACTGAGATATTATTAGCATCTGCAACGGAAGTACTGCACTAGATGGAGAGAAAAATAAAAATATTACAATCAAATAAAATGGGATTCCTGCTTGAGTAGCTGTATTCATCCTTAATATAAATAAGATCTTTCCTATAAAAGATTTATCTCTAATATTCTCATTTGGCTTCTGCTGAGAATAAATAATCTTTTTAAGAAATGTTAAATCGCTAGGATCATCATTTATAGAAGATAAACTTAAAACACCCCTCCAATTAACATAAATTGAGGATGATAGTGCTGTTAACAAAACTACCCAAATAGAAATTAACTCTGAACTAAATAATCCTATTGCTACACTTAAAGGGTATATTATTAATGTAAGATCTCCATGCATAGATTCCAATTTTTGGCCTAAAATACTTTTTTTATCCTTGTATCTTGCTATTTGCCCATCCACACAATCTAAAGAAAGAGTAAGATGCATAAAGATGCTTGAAATAAAAAATTCTCCTAAAGAGGCAAAAATTCCTGAAAGAATCAAGGTTATAAAAGATATAAAAGATATAAAATTCGGACTAAATCTAAATAAAACTGATACAAAAAATAATGGTAGAGAAATAATCCTGATTAAAATCACTGCAGGACTTAATATCTCTCGATTTCTTATCTCTACTGGATAAATTTTATTTATTATTGACATTATTGCACCTGCTTTTGATCAATGAATGATATCAACTCTTTTAGATAAATTAAAATTTGATTATCCTATGAAATAGCTAATGCAATCAGAAACCAATAAAAAAATAAAAAAAATTATCATAGTTCCAGGAAATTTTTTTGTTTCCAGAAATTTTTTTTCATCGCCTTTAATTGAAAATCTACAACAAATTTCTGTCAAAGAAAAAATAACTATATACATTGCTGGTGTTGAAAGTAACCCAATATCATCAAGATATTTCAAATCACTCAAAAATTATTTTGAGGGTAATTACAATATGATTTTTATTCCATTAATGGATAGTCCAAAATCACTCACATCAAGATTTATTTGGTATCTAAAAAATAATTTTTTGCATAAAAGTGCTACTTATAGATTCAATGAAATAAATAATTTCATTACACATAAGAGATATAAAGAAATAACCAAATTAAAGATTAAGGATAAATTTTTATGGAAAACCGACGTATGGCCAAAATATCTTGGCTTCCCTTTTCCTAAGTCGAAATTTATTCTTAAAATAATATTAAGATTTATGTCCACTTCTTTAACTTCTAGGAATCCACAGATAAACAAACATTTAAAAGAAATTAAACCCGATTTGCTTTTATTAGGTGACATACAGTCTCCTATAAGCTTTGATTATGTTTCGGCTGCAAAAAAACTAAATATAAAAATTGCAGGAAACGTCAGGACATGGGATCACTTAACAAAAAATGGTCCTGTAGTACCTGATTTAGATGAATATTGGGTTTGGAATCCAATAATGAGAACAGAATTGGAAGAATTCCATAAAATGCCAAAAAATAAAATATTTGAAGTCGGTTCTCCCCAGTTTGATTATTATTTCTTTAATGAAACTAATGAAAAAAATCTCACTGATTATTTTAATATCAATAGCCCAAAAAAAGAATTTTTACTAGACGATGATTCTGAATTAATTTTCTTTGCTACAAATCGATCTCATAGAGGAATTGGTGAAGAATCAATTATTCATCATATTTGTGAAAATATTGCTTTAGGAAAATATCACCATAAAAAAATAAATTTAATTCTTAGGTCTCATCCTTATGACATTAACTTCAATGAAAGGTTTAAAGAATTTAATGATTATCCCTTTGTTAGGTTGTTCAAGTCCCCTGATCTGTCTGAATTTAATCCTAATGACTTTAGAGAAGACATGATAAAAGTTAATCTTCTTCTGAAAAGAAGTAAATTAGCTATATGCGGGCAGAGCACATTTGCCATCGACTCCTCATGCACAAATACTCCTGTAATTAATATCTCTTTTGATGGTGACATAGAAGTGGATAGTAACTTATCAGTAAAAAATAGATATAACGTTGACCATTACCAAAAACTTACATCAATGGATGGGACAACAATTGTTGAAGATTTTATATCTTTGGATAATGAAATTAATTCTTACCTAAATAATCCTGACTTAAAGTCATCAGGCAGGCATAAAATAAAAAATAATTTTGCAGGGTTCTTTAATAAGCTTTCGTCAGAAAGAATAACTGAAAGAATAATCAAGTTAATCAGTTAACTCTACAAACTTTCGTAATATAGTGGTGGCAACGCGAGGATTTGAACCTCGGACCTAGGCCTTATGAAGACCCCGCTCTAACCCCTGAGCTACGTTGCCAACGATAAAATACTTTACGTCTTGTAGATTTGAGTGTCAAAAAAATAATTTATTCTCTTACGAATAATCCTGATTTACCACCATATTTCTTTATTAATTTTACATCTGAAATATAAGCCGACCTATCTATAGCCTTGCACATATCATAGATTGTCACGCATGCAATAGATACCCCATTAAATGCTTCAATCTCTACTCCTGTTTTCCATTCAGCTCTTGTAGTACATGTGACCCTTAGCCCAGGCAAATTATCCTCAAATTCTATTTCAATTTTTATCTCAGAAAGTGGTATTGTATGACATAAAGGAATTAGTGTAGGAGTAGATTTTGCGCCTGTTATTCCTGCTGTTCTAGCAAGAGTTATTATATCTCCTTTATCCAGCTCTCCTTGTTTAATTATTTCTAATGTTTCCTTTTGCATCACAACAAAACCTTGAACAATAGCCAATCTCTCAGATATTTCTTTTTCAGAAACATCAACCATCTTAAGCTTTCCAGAATCATCGATATGAGTTAGGTTATTTTGGGTTACTTTTTTTTTAGAATCGACAGCTTTTACAGCTAGTTCGTCTGCAAGATCATTATATTTATCACCAGAATGACCCTTAACCCAATTCCATTTAATATTTCTACCTCTAACCAAATTATCTAATTTTGACCATAAGTCATGGTTAGCATTTCTTTTCCAATTTTTTGTTAGAGTATTTATTACATAGGTACTGTCAGAAAAAATTCTTATTTCTTCATTAGGATTTGAATTTTCTAAGCCTTCAATTACAGCTTGAATTTCCATACGATTATTTGTCGTATCCTCCTGAGATCCAGAGAAATAACTTTCCTCGCCATTTTCTTTTATTATGACAGCTCCCCATCCGCCTAATCCTGGATTTCCCGAGCATGCCCCATCTGTATAAATTGTTATCATCTAAATAAATTAACTGTCTTTATAAATATTCATGATGTCTTTCATCAATGAAATGCCTTCATCAAAAGGCCTTTGAAAAGAATTTCTTCCTACTATTGAACCAAAGCCTCCACCGGCAGATATCTCTTTTATTTCTTTCATTATTTCATCGGTTCCTTTTGCAGGTCCACCTGAAAAAATTACTATTCTTTTTCCATTAAATGAAGATTTTATACAATGAGCAATTCTATCAGGCAAGGTAGAAGTTGGAATATTATTTTTCTCATATACAGCTTTCATTTCATCATTGCTTATATAATCACTGGGAGGCTTTATCTTTATAATGTTTGCCCCCATTTGGGCCGCTATATGAGCAGCATACGCAACTACATCTATAGCAGTCTCATCTTCTTTTTTCAATGCCCCTCCTCTTGGATAACTCCATACTACTACTGCCAATCCTTTTGACTTAGCTTTTCTAGTTATCTCTCTTAATTCACTATACATTTGAGGAGAAGAATTTGATCCTGGATATATAGAAAAACCAACAGCTACACAACCTATTCTTGCAGCATCCTCAACAGTTGAAGTCATAGTTTGTGTTGGGTCACCTGAATATAATGAATCAGAATTATTTAACTTAAGTATCAATGGGATTTTATCAGCATATTTTTTAGCACCATGCTCTAAAAAACCAAGAGGCGCAGCATAAGCATTGCATCCGGCTTCAATCCCAAATTTAAAATGATATTCTGGGTCGTATCCTTCAGGATTAGGCGCAAAAGATTTTGCTGGGCCATGCTCAAAGCCTTGATCTACAGGCAATATCACTAACTTGCCAGTACCGGACAAATAACCTGACATCAATAATCTTTCAATGTTTTCTAGGGTGCCCGAGTTTTCATGCTGATACCAAGAAAGTATTTCGTTAACTCTGTCTGTTGCTTTCATCCATTACCTCTTACTAGATGCATTATTCAGAAATATAGTTTAACTTTAATATATAAGACAAATTGTGCCCAAGACAAGGAATGAGAAATATAAACCTAGAGAGTTATCTTAAATCTGAATTAAAAGATAACAATGAAGAGAATGATGAACTTATAAGCGTTATCAACTCAATTGCAGATGCAACAAAACTTATTGCAATGGATACAAGAGTAACTGGATTAAAACAAATCAGAGGTTCATTAGAAAAAACTAATGTACAAGGTGAAGAGGTACAAATATTAGATCAGATTTCTAACGACAAGCTAGTTGGTGTCTTGTCAAAAAATTCATCATGCGCTGGATATGCAAGCGAAGAATTAAAAGATCCAAAAATATTTAATTTAAGCGCTAGATTTATGGTAGTAGCAGACCCTTTAGACGGATCAAGCAATATTAGCGTTAATATGCCTATAGGGACAATTTTTGGGATTATCAGGAATACAGATTACGGAAAATCTAGTTTTATCAAATCAGGCAGATATTACATAAGTGCTGGATATTCCCTTTATGGGCCTTCGGACATATTTATAATATGCGTAAATAATAAAGTTACAGAATTTACCCTCGATCCAAAAAAAAATGACTATTTTTTATCAAGATCAGAAATTAAAGTTCCAGAAAAAGGATCAATCTACTCAGTAAATGAAGGAAATTTTAGTCTTTGGGATAGTAAAATTAAGAAATGGTTACTTAATACTAAGAACCCGAGTGGAACCTCAACAAAAAATAAAAAATTAAGATATGTCGGATCTCTAGTTGCTGATGCTCACAGAACCCTAATTAATGGAGGCATATTTGTTTACCCTTCAGATAAGAATAATCGGAATGGAAAGCTTAGGCTAATGTATGAAGCAAACCCATTTGCACTTATTTTTACATCAGCTGGAGGTAGTGCTGTTGATCTTGAAAAAGAGATACTAGATATAGAGCCAAATGATTTCCATCAAAGAACTTCTCTAATAATAGGTTCGAAATCTGACGTTAATAATTTCCTAGAACATATGGCTACAGGGAAGAAGGAAATTAAGGAAAATACCGAAATAACTCCAATTTTTAAATGGACTTCAAATTCAATAATAAATCTTAGGAAATCACTAAATCTTTCTAGAACTAAATTTGGTAATAAAGTAGGAGTATCAAGAGCAACGATCTTAAGGTGGGAGAAGAGCATAGTTATGCCCAACTATGTTAACAAGAAGGCTTTAGACAATGCCTTTCTGTCAGTTAAAAATGGTCTGATTGATAATCCAATGGAAGATTAGCCCCCCAACTGAAACATTTCGATTTTATTCTTAACTTTTCCTTTTTCTAAAGACCTGTCTAACGAATACTGATCATCGCGAATTAACCAACTCTCTGAAATCAAATTTAAAATATCTTCATCTGTTGCTTTGCTTCTTAAATATCTCTTCAAATCTAACCCCTTATTTGAGAAAAGGCAGGTCACAAATTTTCCATCAGCAGTAATTCTAGATCTTGTGCACGACATACAAAAAGGATTAGATATTGATGAAATAAATCCTAACTCTCCTCCATCATCAAATTGGTATCTATCTGCAACTTCAGATGAATAATTCTTCTTGATTGGGTGAATTGAATATTTCTTAGAAATTATATCTATTATCTTCTCTGAATCAACAACGGATTTCCTATTCCAAGAATTCAATGTTCCAACATCCATATATTCTATAAACCTCAAAATATGTCCCTCTTGCTTACAGTAATCAACTAAATCAATTATTCCCTTATCATTGATTCCCTTTTTGATTACTGTATTAATTTTTATTTTTTCAAATCCAGCATCTTTAGCACTACCTATTCCTGCTAAGACATCCTTAATGTCAAACTTTTTACCACTCATTTTTTGAAAGATGTCGTTATCCAATGAATCTAGGCTAATTGTTAATCTTCTTAGTCCAGAATCAAATAAAATATGTGCAAATTTATCAAGAAGATATCCATTGGTTGTCATTGCTAAATCAATACTATTATCTAGGCTTGAAATTGATGAAACTAATTTTTCAATATCCTTTCTTACTAAAGGCTCACCTCCAGTAAGCCTCACCTTATTTATACCAAGCTTAATAAATATTTTAGTCAGCCTAACTATCTCTTCAAAAGACAATACCTGGTCTCTTTTTAAAAACTCATAAGCTTCTCCGTAAAGTTCTTCAGGCATACAGTATCTGCACCTAAAATTGCACCTATCAGTTACAGAAATTCTTAAGTCAGTTAACTTTCTATTTAATTTATCTTGCATCTAATAATTCTTTAATTAATTTTCTAGTTGCTAATCCCCTATGGCTAATTTTATCCTTAACTTCAGGTTGCAAACTAGCCATTGAGACATTGTACCCCAATGGTTTAAAAATTGGATCATAGCCAAAACCTTTGGATCCATAAATATTATCCATAATCATTCCTTCTGAATATCCAATAAATTCGTACTTAAAATCTATTTCAATGTCCACAACTTTTATACAGCACACAAATCTTGCTTTTCGGTTTTTAGAAGCAACACCTTGCATGTTTTTTAGCACAAGATCATTCCTGTCCATGCTATTTAAGCCTTCACCTCCATATCTTGCAGATAATATACCTGGTTCTCCATTTAAAGCTTCTATTTCAATTCCTGAATCCTCTGCAATAAGAAGATTTTTATTGGAATTATCGTGCAGCTTATTTTTTTTTATGATCTTTAAATAATAATCCAACTTAATTTGCGCATTTTCAGAAAAAGTGACTCCAGTTTCTTCAGGCTCTAAAGTAATTCCATAATCAAATACACTAGATAAGTTAACAGGGTAATCTAAGAGAATCCTTTTAAATTCCTCTATTTTTCCCCTATTGTGAGTTGCTAAAATTATATTCATAGGTAGTTATTCTAAATACTACTGTAATAAAGGTCATGTTTTCGTTGCTTTCAAGTTAGAGTAATGCTATATTTTTCCTAGCAAACATCTACTAAGATTTGATTTGAGAACGAAATTGAGGCTAAATTGAAGAGTTCATATAAATTTATGATAACTAAGAGATTGCTTAAATATTTTTCACTTTCTTCCTTGTTACTCCTTTTTATATCAAGCTGTAGTCCCCACCATGAACAGAGCACATTTGCAAATGCTGGTCCAGTAGCTCAAGCACAATCAGAACTTTTCTATTTAATGTTCTGGATAGCCGGAATCATTTTTGTGCTTGTTCAGGGTGCATTAATTTTTGCTTTATTAAATTTTAGGAGGAAAGAGTATCCTATCCCTGGAAGTGATTTTAAATTACCAGATATTCCACCTAAACAGGTTCATGGAAATACAAAATTAGAAATTTTGTGGACAATAATTCCTGCTTTAATTCTTGTTGCGATCGCAGTTCCTACAGTCCAAACTATCTATTCAACTTATGAGCCTCCAGAAAACTCAGATCCTTTAGAAATTGTTGCTATGGGTCACCAGTGGTGGTGGGAGTTTAGGTATCCTGACGAAGGTATAGTTACCGCAAATGAATTAAGAGTTCCAACCAATAGGCCAGTAAAAGTAACATTGCAAAGCCAAGATGTTATTCATAGTTTCTGGATTCCTCAAGTTGCTGGTAAAAAAGATACTGTGCCTGGAAATACAAACCAAATGTGGTTTCAGGTTGATAAGCCAGGAAATTATTCTGGTCAATGTGGTGAATTCTGCGGAATAGCACATGCAAGAATGAGATTCAGAGTTATAGCTGAAGAAGAGGCAGATTTTAATGTTTGGCTTAATGCAATGAAAACGCCTCCCAAAACTGTAGCTTCAGAAGGATATGGATTATTTCTTGCACATTGCAGTATGTGTCATTCTATAGATAGTTACTCAGACGGATCCTATGAAAGAGAAATAACCGTACAAGATGAAAGATGGGCAGATTGGTATGATAACCAAGAAGAATCAGCAAGAGTATCTGCTCCTAACCTAACACATTTAGGTATCAGGACTATGCTTGCTGCGGGCGAAAAAGATATGACTCGAGAAAATTTAATTGCCTGGATAAAAAATCCTTCAGATATAAAGCAAGGGACAAGAATGCAGTCAGTCGCAAATGTTTACAAAGCGGGGGCGGCTAATTTGAAAGAGCATGAAGTGGAGGCTATTGCTGATTATCTTCTTTCTCAGATACCTGATGGATGGGGGTCTGCTGCTGCTTCTACTGAAAGCTTAGAAGAAGCAGAAGCAATGGTTTGGAATACGCCTGAAGAGCATGGAGAATACCTATTTGGTAACCAGGGATGTTCTGGCTGTCACTCACTGAATGAGGATGAAGTAATTGTTGGTCCAAGTATGTATGGATTGATTGATCGGTCTGCATCAAACACAGAAGGCTTATCTGCAGAAGAATATGTATATCAATCAATAACATATCCAAATGAGTATATTGTTGATGGATATGCGGCTAACGTAATGCCTCAAATATTTATAAACTTAGGCGAAGAAGAATTAAATGCTCTTATTTCGTACTTAAAAACAATAAAGTAAATGATAGAATGTATCACAGGAGAACAATTTAAATGACAACAATTTCATATCCGACTTTTATAAGAAGGCCAAATGAATACGTATCAGGAATATGGGGATGGCTTACAACTGTTGATCATAAAAGAATTGGTACTTTGTACGGAGTGACTGCATTTATATGGTTCCTGATTGCTGGAATAGAGGCAATATTGATTAGGATACAATTGTCTCAGCCAGAGATGTCATTTGTAACCCCTGAAGTTTATAATCAGCTCTTTACTATGCACGGAACTACAATGATTTTTCTTGTTGTAATGCCTTTGAGCGCGGCATTCTTTAATTGGCTGGTTCCATTACAAATAGGCGCCAGAGATGTGGCCTTTCCAAGATTAAATGCTTTTAGTTATTGGGCATTTCTTTTTGGGGGTATACTTCTAAATTTTTCTTGGCTAATTGGTGATGCTCCAAATGCAGGTTGGTTTGCATACGCACCAAATACTGGAGTCAAATTTAACCCTTCCAACGGTGTAACTTTTTGGATAATAGGACTACAGATTTTAGGTATAGCTTCTTTAGCTGCAGGTTTTAATTTCTTTACCACTATTATTAATATGAGAGCACCAGGAATGACTTGGTTCAAACTACCTGTTTTTATATGGATGACAGCTGTGGTAAACGTTTTGATAGTATTAGCCTTTCCTGTTATCACTGTGGCTCTAATTCAACTTCAATTTGATAGGCTTTATGGAACAGGTTTTTTTAATCCTGCAATGGGTGGAGATCCAGTTATGTGGCAACATATGTTTTGGTTATTTGGTCACCCTGAAGTTTACATATTAATACTTCCAGCAATGGGAATTGTGTCCGAAGTTCTTCCTACCTTCTCTAGAAAACCTATATTTGGATATTCTTTCATAGTATTTTCGGGAATTGCAATTGGCTTCTTGGGTTGGTTCGTGTGGAGTCATCATATGTTTACTGTTGGGTTAGGGCCTGCTGCAAATGCGGCATTCAGTGTTTCTACAATGCTAATAGCTGTGCCTACAGGGGTAAAAATATTTAACTGGATTGGGACATTATGGGGCGGGTCAATTAAAGTAAATACTGCATTATTATTTTCTGTTGCATTCATTGGTATGTTTGTAATTGGGGGGTTAAGTGGAGTAACCCACGCATCTCCTCCTTCTGATGCCCAACAACAAGATACGTACTATGTAGTTGCACACTTCCACTATGTGCTATTTGGTGGGTCACTACTCGGATTATGGTCAGGAATCTATTACTGGTGGCCAAAATTTACTGGCAGATTTTTGAATGAGAAATTAGGATTATGGCACTTTGGAATTGTACTTTTAGGTTTTAATTTAACATTTTTTCCAATGCACTGGTTAGGTTTGGACGGCATGCCAAGAAGAGTGGCTACTTATCCAGAGGGGATGGGATGGGATGTATCTAACCTAGTTTCAACAATGGGAAGTTTATTGTTGGGGGTCGGAGTTCTAATTTTTATTTATAATATAATCTATTCGAACCTAAGAATGCCTAAGAATGCTAGCAATGATCCTTGGGATGGAAGAACACTAGAATGGTCTATACCTTCTCCTCCACCTCATTATAATTTTGATGTTATACCGGAAGTTAAGTATAGAGATGATTTCTGGTACAAGAAATATCCAGAATTAGTAGATAATACTCATGGCGGAGGATCAGATTATGAAGACCAAGAAAATCATGAAGTTGATCACGCGGATATCCATATGCCTGACCCATCCTATTACCCATTGTTTCTAGGGTTAGGGTTAACAGTAATGGTTGGAGGGCTTATTCCATTTACAGGACACTGGGTTGTGTCTGCGATAGGTTTGATAATTTTTATCTGGTCTTTTTTGGGCTGGAGCTATGAGCCGGTGAATGGGTAGGAGGTACAATGTCTAATATTTCAGCAACAGAAGATCACTACACAAGCACAGGAGTCGATAATAGAAAATTAATGATGTGGATCTTTTTAGGTTCAGATTGCTTATTTTTTGGATCCTTTATTTCGACATATTTGGTTTACAGGAACAGAAGCTTAGTAGGACCCTATCCAAATGAAATACTTGATATTCCAATTACTACTGTTAGCACATTCGTTTTACTTATGAGTTCATTAGCTATGGTTATGGGGCTAAGTTATGTACAACAAGGAAGGCAAGTGCTTGGCAGATACTGGACTCTGGCCACAGCGTTACTAGGTATGGTGTTCTTAGGTTTTCAGGTTTTTGAATTTACTCACTTTGCCCACGTTGGATTAACACCTAGAACCAACATCTTCGGTAGCACTTTTTTTACAATGACAGGATTTCATGGGGCTCACGTAACCTTTGGGGTTATTTGGCTATTAATATTTGCCTTTTCTAGGCTGGCTAGCTCTTTTAGACAGAAAATGCTCATTTTCGCCTCTTTCTTAAGCGTGGTAATTACAATGGTAGGAATTATGATGACAGAAACTTTAGATGTTATTCCGCATATGCCATTTTCTCTTGCAATGACAGTTACTATAATTGGAATTCTAGGTACTATAGGATCGTTATATTTATTAAGAGTTCCTGATACTGAACCAGAAAAAATATCTAAAGAAGAAGAGAATTTGGAGTTGGCAGGATTATATTGGCACTTTGTTGATATAGTGTGGATCGTTATATTTACTGTTGTTTATCTAGTATCTGCGAAAGATGGAGCGCCATTATTATGAAGATAGTAATTGATTTAGGAAAAATGAAAGACTCTTTAGTTAGTATGTATAATGGCTTCCTAGGTCACGACACTAAAGGATATTTTAGAGTACCAGACACACCGCAAGATTTGCCTAACCCAGAAAACGATACTCCATGGGTCGGATCAATAAAGTATTCCATAGAAAAATTTAATAAAATTACAAGAAAAGATGGGCACGGAACGCCTATTTTCTATGTGTGGATTGGGTTTATTCTGGGAGCCATAACTTTAATTGAATTTGGAATTTTTTATGTCGAGGGTTTAGGGGTTCTTATGATCCCTTTATTGTTAATTCTTTCATTGCTTAAATTTGTTATGGTGGTTGGATTTTTTATGCATCTTAGGTTTGATAATAAAGTATTTACCTATATGTTTGCCTCAGGATTTGTTTTAGCAATAATAATATCTACTGTTCTATTAATATTACTTGCGATTAAGCCTTAGAGTTAATAAAAAAGCCGCTCTTCTCTAATATGCCTAAGACTCCAGTGTCAGAAATATTTTTATAAGGCAACTTATAATGATCAAGCCAAACCGCTGACAAGTCACTTTGGATCTGATGCATTCCTGTCTTTGAATTCTTTCTTATAAGTAATGTTCTGATAATAGATTCAGAAAGACTAAGTTCAGGTGATATAAAGTCATAAGGGACTTTCTTAAATTTTGAACATCTGGAAAGAAGCTGATCTAAGCCTTCACCATCTTTGATTTTTATTCCGGCTGATTTAAGCTTCTCTGATATAAGGAATTCTGAAGAAAAGCCTTGCCTTTCTAATTTTTTAAAATCAATACTATAAACTTTTTCTTTGCTATTGCTACTCTTCGGCATACTAACCTCTTAATAATATTACTTCTAACTCGTTTCCTGACTTAACTACTTTACAGTCCTCAGTACAAATTGCAAGCCCATCCGCAAAAACTAAAGAACTAAGTATATTCGAGTTCTGATTATTATAAATTTCTGCAATAAATTCATTATCTTTCTCAAATATTTTAACTCTTGTGTACATCCTTCTTCCATCATAATTAACAATATCTTCTGTTACTCTAGCCTTAATTTTTCTTCTCATAATTTCTTGGACGCCCTTCATCTTTAAAATTATCGGCCTTACAAACAATTCAAAACATACATATGCACTAACAGGGTTTCCTGGCAAACCTATCTGAAAAACATTATCCCCTTCTAAATTTAAACTTCCAAAAGCTAAAGGTTTTCCGGGTTTCATATTAATGCCCCAAAAATTAATTTCTCCTTTTTCTAATAAAACATCTTTTATTAAATCAAAATCTCCTTTAGATACTCCTCCAATAGAAATAATAAGATCGCTCATGCTGCAAGATAAAATCGCTGATTCAATATCTTCTTTTCTGTCGCCTACTATATTTAATAAATTTACTTCACCACCTGCCTCTTTAATCGCTGAAGAAATAATAAAAGAATTTGAGTCGTATATTTGTCCGGGCTTTCTATCATCTCCAGGCATAACTACTTCGTTACCTGTAGATATAACTGAAATAACAGGTTTTCTAATAACAGGCACGTTACTGATACCAAATGAAGCTATAACTCCTAAGGCAGGAGGAGTCAGCAAAGCTCCTGCTCTTAACACCAAGGAATCTTTTTTATAATCTAGCCCTGCTTTTCTTATATTATCTCCCAAATTTACAGAAGCATTTATAGTTACTTTCTTTGGATAATCCAGTCCTCTCATAGGTCCACTATCGGTATTTTCAAAAGGGATTACACTGTCAGCTCCTTTAGGTATTTCTCCTCCAGTCATTATTCTAATTGCTTGGCCTGTATTTAAAAAAATTTCTGACCTATTTTCTGCCCCTACTCTCCCAATAACTTCCAATTCAGTTATTTTTTTATCAATAATATCTTCATGTTTAACTGCAAAGCCATCCATTGCGGAATTATCTTTTTCAGGTAAATCAAAAGGTGCCACTATATCTTTGCTTAGCACAAAATTTTGAGAGTCAATTAAAGGCATATCAATAGAATCTAGTTTAGAAAAATTTGAGAAAATTATTTCTTGAGCCTTTTTTACCTCTAGAAGTTTAGAAGATGATTTTTCAGGTTTCATATTAAGATCTTATCTGGAAATCTATTTTATTTTTTAGAGAATTCAATATGTTTTTCTCACATTGATCAATTTCATTACCTGATAATGTTTTTTCAAATGACCCATAAGTAGTTCTTACCGTAACAGACTTGGTTGTTAATCCTATAGATTCATCCTTATAGACATCTATTACTTGAGACTCTAAAACTAGAGGGTTCTCATTAAATGTTTCAATTATTAAATTAACGGTTACATTGTTACTTATATCAAAGCTAATATCTCTATTAGATACTGGGTATTTACTTATAGGTGCAAATTTAATTTCACTCTTTGGAATAAATTTTGAGAAAAGCTTTTCTACATCTATTTCTATTAGAATTGATTTTTGATTTTTGATTTCAAAATTATTTAGAACTGACTTAGATAATTCTCCTAAGACACCTAGTTCATTTTTATCAACAATAATTTTAAAGCTTTTTTCTTGATTAAAAATAGGGTCATTTATTGGAGAAATCTCATAATCTATTCTTAACTCTTTAAATAGACTCCCAATAAATCCTATCGCATCATATATATCTACCTCTCTTTCGGGCTCCCAAAGAGTCTTTTCTAACCTTCCTATAATTCCGCATGTAAGTAATTTTTTTTGAATTGGCAATTCATCATTCTTAGATCTAATAAAAGAGGTTCCTAACTCAAATAATCTAATGTTCTCCGAAGAATTCCTAATATTTAAATTCAACGATTTTATTAATCCTGATTTTAAAGTCGGTTTCATATACTCAACTTCTCTAGACATAGGATTTAAAATTCTTATCATTTCTGAATCCTTGATAGAGGGGCATACAGATTTAATATTCTCATAGGAATCTGCAGAATAATTAATTACTTCATTGAAGCCTATAGAGACCAATATATCTTTCAGGTTTTCATAAAAATCTAATATTGGGTTTTCATTAAATTCAGGTATAACACCAGATAACGGTTTGGCCGGAATAGACTCATAACCCTCTATTCTGGCAATCTCTTCAATTAAATCTTCGGGAATATTTAGATCTGGTCTCCAATATGGAGAACTTACAGTCCATCTATCGTCATCTTTATTGCCTTTATCTTTTTTATAGGAAAATCTAAGACGATTAAATATGCCTTCAATATCCAACTTGGAGTCTATTCCTAAAACTGAGTTAATTCTGCTTTCAGATATTACGAGATTAGTATTATCCTTCCATGGACCCCCTTCGTCCTCTACTTTAGATGATACTTTTCCGCCACAAATTTCTAGAATTAAATCTATCGCCCTATAAAATGCCACTTCACACAGCTCAGGCTTTAAATTCTTCTCAAATCTTAAAGTGGCTTGGCTTTTTAAATCTAATTTAGATGCAGTATTTCTATTATTACCACCTTCAAAACATGCAGATTCTAATACAATTGAGGTTGTTGATTCAGATATTCCAGATTCCATCCCTCCTTTTATTCCTGCCACTGCCATTGGCGATTCAGAATCTGCAATAACTAACATTGTTGAGTCTAAATTTCTATTAATACCTTCCAGGGTTACTAATGTTTCATTTTTTTTCGCTCTTCTAACTTCAATTTTGCCATTTTTTACCTTTTTATAATCAAAGGCATGCAATGGCTGCCCAAGCTCAAACATAACGTAATTTGTTATATCAACTATATTATTAATAGGATTTTCACCAATTGAAATAAGAGCATTCTTTAACCAACTTGGAGACTCTTCGATTTTAACATTACTTATAACAGTCCCCATATATCTTGAGCAAAGATCAGAATCAATAATCTTAACATTTAGATTATCGCTCAATTCCTTGCTCCCTTTAATTTTATTTATCTCAATATTTTCTTTTAAAGGGTTTCCAGTTAATGCAGCAATCTCTCTTGCGATTCCATACATCCCAAGGCAATCTGGTCGATTTGGAGTTAGTTCTAAGTCTATTATTATGTCGTTATAAATCTCTTTTAAATCTTGACCAACCTTAAGATCACCGTTCAAATCCATTATTCCATCGTGATCATCCCCAAGACCTAGCTCTAATGCAGAACAGATCATTCCATTTGATACTTCACCTCTAATTTTAGTTTTATTCAATGTTTCCATCTGATTAGTTTTAGTAAATGACAGAGGAAACCAAGTCAAGGTAGTCTGTGGAGCAAATAATTTGTATGAAAAACAAAAAATTGCTTTTGCTCCTGTAGGCTCTAAGCTTCATAGCCCTAAAACTAATCAGATGGAAACATTGAAT
>JAAZYI010000013.1 GCA_014239735.1 Dehalococcoidia bacterium | reverse complement strand
TAGAAATTTTTATTATTTAATAAATGATCTAAAGTTGCATGAGCTGCTGAAACTGACATTACATTTGTATTAAAACTTCCTCCGTGGACTACTTCTCCGCTTGACATGTAGTCCATTATTTCTGGTTTTCCAGCAAGCATAGCAATAGGGAATCCGCCTGCCATTGATTTCGCATAAGTTGATAGATCAGGTTCAATATTGTAAATTTCTTGAGCTCCTCCTAATGCAACTCTAAATCCTGTCCCTACTTCATCAAGGATTAATAAAATATCATATTTATCACATAGCTCTCTTAATTTTTCTAAATAGCCTGGGTTAGGAAGTATAACATTTGAATTCCATAAAATTGGCTCAGTTATTATTGCTGAAATATCTTCATGTTGAACTTTTAAAATATTTTCAAGTGCTTCAGGATCATTCCATGGAGCTATTACCACTTCATCTGCTGTTCCTTTAGCAATTCCTCCAGATTCAGCTACAGGATCAAATAAAGTCTCCTCGGAAGATACGTCAGGGTGCGAGTTGTATAAAACAGAATCCATCCATCCATGATAATGTCCTTCAAATTTAAGAAACTTATTTTTATTGGTATATGACCTAGCAAGACGCAATGCTATTTGTACAATTTCTGTTCCTGAACTTGCATATCTAAACTTACGTTTAAATGGCAAAGTCTTTTCTACAAACTCTGAGAGTTCATTCTCTTTCTTTGATTGTCCGGTTAAACAAAAACCATCCTGCATATCTTTATAAACTGAGTTGGTAATAAAATCTGGAGAATGTCCAAAAATATTTGGACCCATTCCCATAACATAATCTATAAATTCATTTCCATCTACATCTGTCATCTTGCTAGCTTTTGCAGATTTAAAAAATAGAGGAACTGGCCACTCCGACTGTCTTATGCTACTACTAACTCCTCCAGGTACCATTTTTTTGGCGTCTTCATAAAGTTTTTTGCTATTATCAAATTTCATAAACAAATCCTTTAAATCTTAAATTGTTAATAATTATTTCTCTGATAATAACTCAGAGGGTCAAAATTAAAGTCTAGATAATTCTTTACCCAATCGATTCCTAAATTTCTAGATCTTTCATATATTTCATTTTTTTCAGGGCGAATATTTATTATATCTTGAAATTCTTGATTGAACATTTCTTCAACAAATTTTTTGCTATGAGCTTCTCCAGTATCTTCACATATTGAATTATGGGTTATTCTTTGTGCTGTTTGGGCAATTGAAATTCTTGCAGTTGCTAGGTCCTCCATTAATGCTGGCCTTTTACCTGATACTCCTTCAAGACTATCTATTCCTTTGGCACCTCTTCCATTGAACCATCCTTCTAGGTATTCAATAATAGTTCTAATATTCCTTCTAGTTCCTTCTTTGGTGAGATCTCCTTCAGGTCTAAGATTTAAATTAGATAATGAATACAAATCAGGATTTTTCATATCTTCTGAAGGGGTCCATCCCGACGAATGTAAATCTTTAAAAGGTTTGGCTGCAGTCTCCATATGATAAATATGAGCAACCCAACCTCTAAGAAACCCATTTTCAGCTTCCCAAGTTTTATCTAAAGCTATTGATGAAGCAGCCATTTTATTTATCTCTTCATCTTTGCTTGGCAAGGCGGTAGCCATTCCTCCAATGGGAACTCCACCATGCTTTAAACATACTGCAACTAAATGCCTAAAAATGCTAACCATAAAAGGAGTAGATGCAACATTAACATCAAACCTATCTGGCCATACAAGATCGGGCCTACCCATTATAAATTCTAGTACACTAGCCTTTAAATCCCATCTTGCAGCGTTGAAACCTGCTGCATATTTGCCAAGAGAAAATAAAATATTCTCCATATTTAAAGCTATTGGTAGTGACTCAACTAACATAATAGCTTTTATCTTATTGCTATCTAAATTATCTATAATAGTACAGGCTTCATCAAAAAATTCTTTCCAAAAAATTGCTTCTTTTTCTGTTTCTAATTTTGGGAGATAAAAATATATAAAATCTCCTTTTTTTTGCTGCTCCCTTCCACAATGCATAAGGGTCAGGACTGTTCCCAAAATTGATGCTGAAATGGGTTTCCCATCAATTAAGAAATCTTCTTCATCTAATAATAAGCCTCTTTCTCTATGCATAAAAAAGGGTAGTTTACCAGGAGATACTTGATACTTTTTTTTCTTTTTATCATCATAAAACTCAAGATTTCCCATTACAGCACCTTTACGATTTATTGCAGAATTAACAGTATCTTGAAGTGTATGCCCTGCCGCATCTTCATCATCATCTAGATCTCCATCTGCCCTAAATCCGCTAGGAGTTGGATTTAATCCATTAATAAACATAGAAGTCTGAGAAGAAGGTCCGGATATTTCTATTCCAGGAGTGAATAATTCATCTGGCACATCTAATTTCCACTCATTGCTATTAGATGATTCAGTGAAAAGTTTATCGACTGGATTAATAGCAGAATCTTTTATAATTTCATACAAACTTTTCTTTCTGATGGACCTAAACTCGTTGATCTTATTTGAAAATTTATCATGAAGTTTTTCTATTGCATCTAGAACTTCAGAAGTAAATACAATATCAGACCCAACACACTCATTAAATTTTATTCTGTCATTTTTTTTCATGCTATCTTTCAGACCTTTGAATAGTTATCTCTGATAAGTAAAGTTCGCCTGTTATAAGTTCATTTTCTCCAAAAGTACTATATAAACTTGGAGCTTCCACACTATTTGGAATAATTGTTAATTCAAATGAGTCATAAGTATT
>JAAZYI010000012.1 GCA_014239735.1 Dehalococcoidia bacterium | reverse complement strand
TCCTCCTCATCAATATTTGAAAAAACTGAAACTCTTCGAATTAATTGTTCTTCAATTTTATCTATAATAACTCTCGAGTATTCTATTTCATTTAATTCTAATAATTTGATGATAAATCCAGAAAGAGAAATGTAGTAATCATATTCACCATATATATAATTAAATTTTTCGGAGCTGGATATAAAACTCTTAATTTGGTCAGACAGTATTTCTTTTTCTCCCGAGTTTTGAGCTGTTTCAATAAGGTTTCTGAATCTCTCTATATCTGCAATAATCTCCTCGCCAACATCATATTGATTGTAAATTTCAAGTGAAGAATAATAGTTTAACTTATCGGAATACTTAAAAGATATTTTTTTAAAAATTTCTTTAGCCTTATCATCTCTACCAATTCTATAATAACCTTGAATAAAAGGAGTCCATAAACTATAGTACCCATAATAATCAATTGGCATTTTAGAGAATGCTAAATCTATAATTTCTTCAGCCTCCTTAAATTTACTCTCAGATATAAGAACTTCGGATAGTCTGGATAGATTACTCCTAAATGAAATACTATTTTTTCTTGTCTCAGGATCATGATAGATTTTATCACTTTCAGAATTTCCCCAAGACCATTTCTTTACGATATTATACATTAAGTCCGAATCAATTCTTCCCATCTCATAGGGATTAGCATCAATTGAAGTTTTTATTGGAACTAGTTTATATACAAGTCCATCAAGTTGAAGATAATTCTTCATCCATATGTATTCTGAATCCTCATAACTACCTCCAGTAAAATAGATAGGTCTCTCCCAATTATTATTTGCAAGAATATCTAACATCATTATCTGATTCTTTGTTAATATAGATTCAGGTAGATCGATATCAATAAAATCAACTATTTTATCTCTATCTTTTTCTTTAACTATACCACTTTTTATGACATTTTCTTTATCTACAGGAAGTCTGATTTTATTAGTAGGATAAAATACTGTTTCAAGAGCATTTACTGGATAATCAGTTACATCTCCTCCCGATTGAGTTATTAAATTTCTATATTTTGTTCTAGGATTATCACTTGCAACCCAATCAACAAAATCATTAATATCCCATCTTATTGAGTCAAGTAAATTTTCGTATCTAATATAGTCTCTAACTCCAAAAGCATACTGCTCGTGTTCCATTTGAGAAGGAATAGGACTACTGCCATATGCCCTTCTTTTCATTTGATCAATATACCAATCTGTTGCTAAAAGACTCGTATTAATAGTTCTAACATCAGTTCTAAATTCTTCTATTTCTTGAGCATACCATAATGCAAAAGTGTCATTATCCCCAATTGTAAAAATCATTGCATCTTTATCTTTTTCAATAGATTGTAAATATGCTTTTGAAATAGATTGAGCAGTATATCTATCTGATCTATCATGATCATCCCAATTATTGAATGCCATTAAACTAGGGACAGTAATTATACAGATTATGTATAAAATAGATTTTGAGATTTTATTCTCAAACTTTTTCAAATAATTCATTATTGCAGCAAATCCCATCCCAATCCAGATTGAAAACACATAAAAAGATCCTACAAGCGCGTAGTCTCTTTCTCTTGGTTCAAAAGGACGTTC
>JAAZYI010000011.1 GCA_014239735.1 Dehalococcoidia bacterium | reverse complement strand
GAAAAAATATTTTGCTAATTAATATTTAATTAGAATAATTCTAAAAAAGAATGTTTATTAGCTATTACTATGACTTTCTAAATTAATTATTTAATTTATATTTTTTAAGAATATTTATTCATAAGATTCTCAATAAGAGAACAAGAGGGTTAGTGATGTTAGGTATCATTAACCCTCCAACAACATATAATTGAAAGTTTAATTATGAAAAACTATTTTCTCAAACTCTTAGCAATTTTTTGTTTTATTTTTTGTTTTATCGAGACTGTGTATGCAAAAAGTGAAGTAAATGTATATTCTTACAGACAGCCAATACTTATAGATCCTTTTTTTGATGAGTTTACAAAAACCACTGGAATAAAAGTAAATGTTCTACATGCTAAAAAAGGTCTGTTAGAAAGAGTAATTTCAGAGGGGGCTAATACGCCTGCAGATCTGATTTTGACAGTAGATATTGCTAGATTGAGTCAATTTGTTCAAAATGATTTATTAATGGAAGTAAGCTCGGATATTCTAAATAAAAATATTCCCTCACATCTTAGAGACAGTAATAATAAATGGTTTGCACTTTCAAAGAGAGCAAGAATATTAGCAGTATCTAAAGACAGAGTATCTAACAATTCTATTAAGAATATAGAAGACCTCGCTGATCCAAAATGGAGAGGAAAAATATGTACAAGACCTGGAAGTCATGACTACAACAGATCTTTACTAGCTTCAATCATTGCTGCCAATGGAGAAGAAAAAGCAGAAGAGTGGGCATCGAATTTAGTTTTAAACTTAGCAAGAAAACCAGAAGGAAATGACAGAGCACAAGCTAAGGCAGTTCATGAAGGTGTTTGTGATGTTGCTGTGATGAATACTTATTATTTTGGTAAGATGAAATTTAATGAAAAGAATCCAGAACAAAAAGAATGGGCAAAATCTATTAACTTAATATTTACCAATCAAGATAACAGAGGAAATCATATAAATGTTGCAGGCGGTGGTGTTGTAAAATATTCAAAGAATAAGGATAATGCTATAGCTCTACTTGAATTTTTAACTAAGCCAGAGGCACAAGTATTATACTCAAAAATGAATTATGAATATCCAGTAAATCCAAATGTTGAACCATCTGAAGAGCTAAGCTCTTGGGGAGTTTTTATAGAGGATCAATTGGCTGTTGAGCGACTTGCAGAACTTGCACCTACTGCTCAAAAAATTATTGATAGAGTTGGTTGGTAGCCTATAAGGGCTCTATTGTGTCTAGTTGGAATATTTGGTCAGTACCGGTTGGAATTATATCTTTAATTATAATTTCTCCGGTACTGGCTATTTTTTATTCAGCCCTTTTAGGAGACACAACTTTATGGCCACATCTTTTTTCAACAGTCTTACCAAGATATCTCCTTAACACCTTATTGCTAATGCTAGGTGTTGGAAGTTTAAGTTTGCTCTTCGGCATATCTACTGCGTGGTTGGTATCGAGATATGAATTTCCAGGAAGGTCTATTTTTGAATGGGCTCTTTTATTACCTGCTGCAGTTCCAGCTTATATTATTGCTTATACTTATACCGACCTCTTAGAATATGCTGGCCCTGTGCAAGGATATTTGAGAGAAATTTTTAATTGGCAAAATTCACAAGATTATTGGTTTCCTAATATAAGATCATTGGAAGGTGCTGTTCTAGTTATGTCATCAGTGCTGTATCCATATATTTATTTATTAACTCGGGCATCATTCATAACTCTTCCTATTTCATATTTTCAAACAAGTGCAATTTATGGGCGAAAACCTTTTTTTGCAGTTGCTCTTCCTTTGGCAAG
>JAAZYI010000010.1 GCA_014239735.1 Dehalococcoidia bacterium | reverse complement strand
GTTGGAACTGGCGTAGGTATGCTAGTTGGAACTGGCGTAGGTGTGCTAGTTGGAACTGGCGTAGGTGTGCTAGTTGGAACTGGCGTAGGTATGCTAGTTGGAACTAGCATAGGTGCATTTTCGCTAGCGCAACTAAACATAATTATTGAAATAAAAATAAAAGTAAATCTTTTCATATATATAATAGTAGTTCAAAATTTATACAATGGGACTTTTTAATTTATTACACTCTAAAACTTTCTTACCAGAGAAATTATAAACAAAACAGAAGGTTCTCCAAAAAATAATTGAGATAATTGTAATGAAGATAAATCCTCGTAAAAATTAGTTATCCATATCCATATCTTACCTTATGCAAGTAATAAATACGTTAATTAACTATTGCCCTAACGAGAAAATATAACTGGATGCGGTGTTCAACAAAATCTGTGGATTCCCAGAACCATCAATACTAGCAATCGCAAGTTCACCAATCTCTGATTCCCAGAAATTTGAGCCAAAGGTAGCCTTCCATTCGACACGTCCAATCCCTTCGACTGTTTCTCCAATGCAGTAAATAACGTTTTCATACGCAAAAATCGCCTCTTCTCTTCCATCTCCATCCAAGTCGACAGTAACGACGTGGGTGGGGTTTCGCTTACCACCACAAATTTGAGGTAAACTGATCTCCCATCTAATTTCACCGGTTACACCTTCGTAGGCAACTATTTCCCCTGTATCTGCATCGCAGTGACCCACACTGACAAGTTCAAGGCCGTTATCTCCATTCAGGTCAGCCACTCCTTGCATAGTTCTAACAGGTGCGCCCTTGTACATTGGTGTGTTCCAAATAACATCCCCATCCCTATCCAGAATCGCAATTGTGCTGTCTATCCCAGCGATCAGTATTTGCTTGGATCCGTTACCAATAAAATCATCTGCCACGGGAATCGGATGCTCCAGGAATCCCTCCTTAAATATCTCCTGTGGGGGTGGAAACTTACCAGCCCATCCTGTCATCCACCTGTTCAACAACATAGATCCATCTGCTCCATCATATACTGCAAACAATGATGAGTATGTATTTAGAATCTCATCTAACCCATCTTCGTCCCAGTCAAATATCGCCAAATGTATCCCTCCGGCCCCAGATTCGTTTCCAAGAGAATAAAATCCTCCGGAGTCCCTGGTCCACACTACCTCTCCTGAACGACCGTCCAGTAGGTATAGGTGATCAGAATGCATCATCGTTGATCGAATACTGACTAATATATCTTCCTTATCGGTGAAACGAAAATTCCCTGATGTCCAATTTGTCACTCCTCCTTGGTTCCATATAGGTGGATCACCCTGGATTGGAAAAGTGGTTTCCCATATAGCCGTACCTTTGGCATCAAGAGCCTTTATTACTCCCATCCCGTCTGGAGATTTATCAGCAGCTATCGCTAGGTATTCTCCAGACCCATAGACATTAGCAAGAATTATGGAGCCAAATCCAGCGTTCGCAGTGATTGTATCAGACCCTGTAACCATTCCTCGCCCACTTCTGACCCACTCGGTCCTTACCTCTAATGAATCAGGATCTATCTCCAATGCATGAATCACTTCCCCAAAGCCCTGTACCAGCACGGATGTATTAGTTCCACCTAACAGTGGCCCTGCCACAATGCCGGTCAAGAGGGAGCTTCTAGCCGCAGGGTGCGCATCATTATTAGTAACACGACCACTCACTAAAACTGTTCCATCAAGCCCTGAAAAAGTTACTTGGCTTTCGTTATTTTTCGAGATAGCCTGTATCAGGAGCCTTAATTTATCATCATTAACTTGAAACCCAGCAAGTTTTATATCCTGACCTGTTACAGAACCAATAAGCTGTATATCGTCCGCGCTTGATACCTCGTATATTTCGATGGATACGGGTTCGTTTCTGCTGGGCCTTAGTCTTGTTGCAAATAAGGTATTAAAGGTTCCAATAGGTGGCACAATGAAAATAGTTCTATTTCCCCATGCAGAACGACTGTTCACATTCAAGGGAAATTCATGTAAATTTACATGATGAAAACCAGAATTTGATGAAGCCCAAATCGTTTGGGTTTCACCCTTGTTTAGTTCTATGATCTCAACTGGGCCATATTTTGGTATAACAGCTCCTTGAGTTACAGTTACGAACAACTCCATGTCACCATCGGAATTCAAGTCTGCCATAGCTTCCAAATGACGATCAGCAAGATCTAACTTTTTATCACCTGTCATTCCGTCAAAAGCGACAGTATGCCACTTCTGGTCGTTCTGTTCATTGAATATTGAGGTTACAATTTCAGGGAATCCATCCCCATCGATATCACCGACTGGAGCGACTCCAGTATCATGCGAAGTGAGACTCCTTGTAGTTCCAGCTTCAATTTGATGATCCCACAGTTCTATGAGTTCACCTTCATTCCAACCAAGGACAGATATGAATTTTTCAAAATCTCCCAGAATAACAAATTCATCCCGATTGTCTCCTCCCAAATCATAAGCGCCAAAGAATCCGTAAGGTCTTCCTGTCGTCTTAGCTGCTTCTCTAAGTCTAGCCTTTTCTTCCTCGGTAATTTTGCCACTCTCTACTTCTCCATAATTCTTGTTTGGTTGGTAGTTTCCCGTATATTCAAGTTTACCTGTTGAAAGGTTCATTACCTGTACGTCGTACCAGGGTACAACGGCTACTTCCATATCTCCATCAGCGTCGAAGTCCCCTATGATAGGCTGGCCAGTAGTGCTCCTATCATTTGTAAAACCTGTAAAGGGTTCACTCACCCAGACAGTATTCCAAGTGCCATCAACCCAATTTTGCAGATAGCAGGGTAATGGATCATCCCCTCCAGCCCCTTTTTGAAAACCCCCTGAGTCACAACTAACGCGCTCGTAACCAGGGATGCCTGGTACAAGGTCACCTACTTTATACTTGCCATCTGAATGGACTTTTACATTATTTTTGCCATCTAAATCTATTATGCGGCCATTGAGCTCGTAAGCCTTCCTCACCTCCCAGTCTTTTCCATATTTATCCGCATTGGGGATCGATATAACACTTGAATTGAGTTTATCCAGTTTTGCCTCAATGAAGGATACACTGGCACCAAGGTCTAAAGACCATAGAGTCCGTGGACAGGGGCTAGTTCCGATAAGTTCCGATCGTCCAGTCAGTGCATGGTTGCCTCGAAATTGCTGCCAAGCCACATCCTTTTTCATGAGTTTTTCAGTTGTAGCATCGGGGTCAGCAATCATACATTCAATAATGACACTTTCCTTCTCTACTGCATCTCTAAGGTTAAACTTTAATTTCTCATTCGCTTCTTCCTGGGTAATTTTGCCACTCTCTACTGCCTCTCTAAGGTTAGTAGGGGTAGGCATAACTTTCGCTAACTCTTCTTTCACAGCCTTTGATACTTTTGCGTCTACAGTAGCATCTATATCAACTGTAGCTTCTGGCACAATGGGAGAAATTTCTTCAGCAGTGCAGGCTGACAATACAATCATTGCCATTAGTATCAGCAGTATCCTTTTCATAATACTTACATATTATCTAATTCAGATATTTATGTGTAGAGCACCGATACACATTGGGGGACTATTGTATATATATATGTGGTTGTGCAAGTGCTGAGAATTATTTTAATCTTTCAACAACCCATTCAGAATAGGCTTGACCCATTGGTGTTTCTGGAATGAACAACATAAAAGTCATTATTAAGAAAATAAAAAACCCTAATACTATTCCAATCGCATATTTGTTTTTATCTTTAAATATAACCTGTGATACCCCTATGTGTTGTGATTACTGCTCTAAAGAAAACAGATGGAGGAACAATGGCTAGAAAAATAGACTCAATTAAACGAAGAGTTTTAACAAGTTATCCTGAATGGAAACATTGGAATATATATCAAAAGAGTGTGCTAATAATGAGAAGCTCAATGGGGACTATTTCAGTTAATCATATGGGAGAAGTAGACCCAATGCACCCTACAATTATTTCTTATTCTAAAAAGTTAGACCTTAATGAAATGTACTTTCAAGGACTACTTGATGACCGACTTATGTCAGCATTAAATGACTATGACAAAGCAGGAGAGTATCGCAAAGGCACTAGACGAAATGGTAACCCAATGAAGAGGGCTACAACTACAGAAGAGCTGATGAGTGTATTCACTTATGAAACTGCACCACCTACTTATATTGCAATTAACTCTGGGGCTAGAAAGTCTATAACTAACTCTGAAGCAAAGATGTTAGAGCTGTGGGAAGCCAATGCAGAGCAAACTGAAAAGGTTAGATACATTGATAGCAGTAGGAAGCAAGAAGAATACTACTTTAAGAAGCTTCGCGAAAAAGAAGATGAACTACGAAACTTGAAGCAGAAATATGAACCTATACCAGAAGAGCCAGATGAATTTGAGCTCTATGATACTTACGAAGATGAGATAGAAGAATAGTCATCAAATAACGCAAGACTAGACGCTTTTACCAATAACGCAGGATTGGAGTACTTTGTGGAGTACTTTACAGTTACATGACATGAGACAACAAAAGACAACAATGGAACAATATAGGTTTAAGTCCAGACAACATAGGACAAAGTCATACACTAAAAAACAATGTGTAACGAATTAGGAAACCGGTGCTCTATCCTCTGAGCTACAGGGGCACAAGAGGCTATTCTACATTATTTTAATTTTCTTACCTGAGCTTTTAATATTATTTATAAGATTTCAATTACTTTTAATTCTGGTATAGGAATTATAATCTTACCTTTGTAATTATAATTTACTTTTAATTCTTTAATAATTTCTTCAGTGAAATTCCATGCAAATAAAAATATATAATCTGGATTATCATTAATAATTTCAATTGGATCCTTTATGATCAAAGAGGTTCCTGGTATATATTTACCTTGTTTTAGCTTTGATTTATCGTAGATATTAATTAAATTTTTACTGCCTATAAAATTTATTAGTGTTGACGCTTTAGCAGGTGCTCCATATCCGTAAATTTTCTTGTTACTATCAGCTATCTCCTTAAAAAGATTAAGGATGTCTTTTTTTATTTCTTTCACTTTATTGCAGAAACTAGTTAATTTTTTTCCAATCAGATCTTCTTCGATTTCATTTTTTAAAAGTTTTTTGAAAGAATCATTTACTTTGTAGTTGCCACTTTTTGATAAGTAAATTCTTAATTGGCCATGATGAACTGGGAGAATTTTTGCATCAAATATTTCTAAGTCATAATTTTTAAATAATTCATCTAAATTTTCCAATGACCAGTATGAAAAATGTTCGTGATAAATAGTATCAAAAGAATTGTCACTAACCATAGATCCTAAATAATGAATCTCTATAATTATTACTCCCTGGTCAGATATTAAAGTTTTTAATCCTTCTGCAAAGTCTTTTACTTCTGGAGTATGTGCAAAAGTATTTGTTGATACAATGAAGTCTGCCTCTCCATAATTATCTTTAATTTCTTTTGAAAGGCTATTTGTAAAAAAATCATTTATTGTTTTAACACCTTTTTTATTTGCTAAATCAGATAAATTTTTCGCTGGATCAATTCCTAAAATATTATTTGTGTAATCCTTAACAGAGTTTAAAAAAGTTCCATCATTCGAACCAATATCTACGATAAATGAATCATTGTTAATTTTAAACTTATCATTTATATCACTTGAGATTTCTTCTAAATGATTTGTTAGTGTTTTAGAAACAGATGGCATATAAAAATAATCACTGAATATCTCTTCTTGATTAACAATATTTCCTATTTGTATATGGCTACACCCATCAACACATTTACTAAGTTCAAGTGGATATTTCTTTGCTTCCAATGACTCTTCTAAGTTCATTTCTAAATTATTTGCCACAGGACTTTGTCCAAGATCAAGAATAACTTTAATTGATTCACTTTTGCATATAAAACACTTATTCATAAAAAGCTTTGTAATTTTCTTTTATCCATTTGACAGTATTATATATACCTTCATCTAAATTTATTTTTGGAGTCCAATCTAAATATTTTTTTGCAACACTTAAGTCTGCCTTCATATATAAAATTTGTTCTTCATCTGAAGATTCATTACTTTTAATTTCTTTATTGACATCCATAATTGCATAAATCTTCTCAATTATAGTCTTTGTGGATATTGGATTAGAACTACCAATTTCTATAATGTTGTCGTGATTTTGATTAGAAAAAATAATCTTTATTAGTGCATCAATTACATCTTCAACATAAATATAATCTCTCATCGAATTAGGATTTCTTAAAGTCGGATATTCACCTTTTATTATTTTTATTACGGATGATTGCACAAGCCTATATTCATGATCTTTAGGGCCATAGGGTGTAAATAATCTTGCTTCTGTACCTTTAATATTTTTATTTGAGTTAAAAATTTCAGACGCCTTAAGTTTTGATAATGTATATTTATCAATCTCTGAATTATTTATTTTCATATTTTTTTTAGGTAATTTTGCAGCGCCACTATTTACAAAGATTAATCTGGACTTTACCTTGAATCTATTAAGGCAATCAATTAGGTTTTTTAATCCGTTAGTATTTATTTCCTCATGATCATTAATGTTTAAAGGTGCAGGGAAGTATCTTGTTGATGCCATAAAAATAATTACATCGGGATTTGCTTTATCTAATACCAGTTCTATATTTTTAATATTTCTGACATCACATTTTATAGATAATAATTTAGTGCTATTTTTATCACTGGAGAAATATTTATTTGAAAAATAAGTGTATGTTATTTGATCAATTTCATTTAAATCTTCTAACTTTTGAATTAAATGAGTGCCTATAAAACTTGAAGCACCAATTATAAGAATTCTCATATTAGCCCCAATCAAATTCAATATTATTAATGTTTAATTCCTCTGATTCTATATCTCTATGCTCTTCATCTGAAATGTTAGCAAGCAAGCTTATCTCATTCCCTATACACTGAAACCCAAACCAATAATTTGGCGGAATAGTAACCATTTTGTAGTTATTTTTTGAAATTACTTCTGAAATGAATTTCCCTTCCCTTTCTTGTATAACGACTTTTATCTCACCTTTAACAACTATTAAATTTGAGGTCATACTTTTGTGTCTTTTCCAGGCTTTAATTTCATTTGGATTTATTTCTGAAAAATAAACTTCTTTCACGTCGATGTTGTTGTTCTCAGATTTTAAGAAACCTTTTAATAAGTCACCTTTTTCATTAGCAACTATTGAAAGCTTTCTAATATTTATTTCGCCCATCAGTTTGCCCAAAGATAATTTTTATTTCTGGCTATTTTTACATAATCTTCAATTTGATTTTCAGTTCTTAAGAGCATGGTTTCAATTTCATCATTAGAATAAAATTCTTTATACCAGTCACATGAAAAATTAATCATTTCATTAAAAGATAAGTTTGGGAACCACTCTAACATCTCATTTGCTTTTCTACAGTCTAATTGCAGAAGACCCGCTTCATGAAAATCTTCAGTATGTTTTACGGTAAAGGAATCATTTTGATTATCAAATCCCCACCTTTCAGATAAATCTTTTATAAGTTCCTCAACCGTTTTATTGCTTGTATCGTTTGGGCCAAAATTAAAACTTTCACCATTCAAATTATCATCAGAATAAAGTTTATAGGCTAATGCTAGATATCCACTCAAAGGTTCTAAAACATGTTGCCACGGACGTGTTGATAATGGGTTTCTAATATGTAATTTTTCATCCTTATTCCATGAAGTTACTGCATCAGGAACAATTCTATCTTTCCCCCAATCTCCTCCTCCAATCACATTTCCTGCTCTTGCAGAAGCAATAACAGAATTAAATTTATGATCCTTAAAAAAGGAATGAAAAAAGGATTTAATAATTAGTTCTGCAGCACCTTTTGATCCGCTGTAAATATCTTTGCCCCCCAGAATATCGTTTTCTTCATAACCTCTTTTAAGTTCAAGATTATCGTAGCATTTATCGCTAGTAATAATTACAGAAACTACTTTATAAGGTTGATTTTTGACTGAATTCAGAATGTTTGCTGTGCCTAAAACATTTGTTCTTATTGTAAATAATGGATCTTGATATGAAACAGATACGAGAGGTTGTGCCGCTAAATGAAATAAGAAATCTGGCTGTATCTTAGTAACTATTTCATTTACTTCAGAAGGGTTATTTGCAATATCAATTTTGGAAAATGATTGTAATTTATTTTCAAGATTTAAAGACTCAAACATATTCAGGTCAGATGGAGACATATATGAAATTCCATGAACAGACGCTCCAAGTTTATTTAACCATAATGATAACCAGCTGCCTTTAAATCCTGAATTACCAGTGATTATTACTTTCTTCCCTTTAAACAAATCATTAAACATTATTTTCCAACCAAGGTATTTTTTGGGACTTAATTATTCCATCTAAGTATTCTTTTTCTCTAATATTATCCATGCATTGCCAAAAACCATCATGTTTAAAAGCATATAATTTTTTCTCTTTAGCTATGACATCTAAGACTCCATACTCTAAATCACAATCTTCTCTATCATTAAGATAATTAAATACACTTTTATTAAAAATAAAAAAACCTCCATTTATAAACCCAGTTTGCATTTGAGGCTTTTCTTCAAATTCATCAACTCTATCGCCATCTAAAGCAACAAATCCAAATCTTGATGGTGGCCTTACTACAGTCATAGATGCTTCTCCGGTATGACTATTATGAAATTCAACTAAACTATTAATATTTATATCACTTACTCCATCCCCATACGTGACATGAAAATTATCTGATGAAATATATTTTTCAGCTCTCTTTAGCCTTGCACCTTTTTCAGAATTTATTCCAGTGTCAATGAATTCAATGTCCCACTCCTCTTCTTGTGAATTTTCTTCAAACCAATCTTGAATCACAGAACCTTTGTAACCTAAAGTAAGAAGAAATCTTTTATGGCCTTGATTTGAGTACATTTTCATTATGTGCCAAAGAATCGGCTTGTCACCAATATCAATCATTGGTTTCGGCTTGTCATAAGTTTCATCACTCATTCTAGAGCCTCTCCCACCACAAAATATTATTACATCCATATAAAAATTAACCTCCAAAGATTTTTTTATATTATCTTGTTTTCAATAATCTTCCTATCAGGGCCCATATTGATTAGCGAAGTCCCTTTACTCAATATACAATTCTTCAATTGATAATTTTCAATTTTTGATCCACCCAATATTACACAGTTTTCAACTACTGAATTTAATATATTTACATTTTCTCCAATAGAAGTGTAATTAATAATTTGCGACTCCAATAGTTCTGAATTGGTTGAGGCATAACTGAAAGAATCTATTGTAGTTCTCTGGGCCTTAATCTTTTTTATATCTTGTGAGTCTTTATTACTGATCAATTTATATTCATTTGCTTTAAGATAATCAATAATATTTCCCGTATCCACCCACCAACCATCTATAATTTGTGTATCAACGATGTCATCAGATTCTAAAGAGAGCTTAATAGCATCGGTAATTTCATACTCACCTCTTTTTGAAAGTGAAATTTTTTCAATATGATCAAAAATTTTATTATTGAACCCATAAATTCCTGTAACGGCTAACGAACTTGGAGGATTTTCAGGTTTTTCAACTATCTTAATCAGCTTGCCATTTTTATTGATTTCAGCTACTCCAAATTTTCTTGGGTCAGCAACAGATTTTATAGATATTATGTTGTTTTTATTTAATTTAAACTTAGAAACTACTTTACTTATGCCGTTCTCAAATAGATTGTCACCTAAATAAAGTAAAAAATTATCATCTTGAATAAAATTTTTAGAAATTTTTACAGCATGAGCGACTCCGAGTTGCTCTTCTTGCAAGATCATTGAAATTTTAAATTTTGAATAATTTTTTTTAGTAAATAATGAGATTTCATCAATATTTTCATCTGAGACTACAATGCCAATCTCTGTTATTCCATTTTCTACAATTTCATCAATTACATAACAAAGAGTTTCTTTTCCTGCTATAGGCATTAAAGGTTTAGGTGTTTTTTTTGTTGCAGGATATAACCTAGAACCTTTTCCTGCGGCCAAAATTAATGCTTTCATAATAAAAAAATTATTTATAAATTAAATCTAATGTTATTAGGTTAATACAATTTTATAAAAGGAACGACTTAATTTTTTTTAATATTACCGATTATTTATTGAAAATAATTAGGGAAAAAGGTATATTTTTATAAATATCATAAAATATAATGATATAAAAAATTAATTAGGATATTGATATGAGTAAATATAAATTATTTGACTTTGACACAACAAAGTACCCTTTCAAAGAAACCGTTGAAAAAATGATGGAAGTTAATCAACTTGATATGATTCATGAAGTTTTTAATTTTCCAGAAAAATTAGAGATTATTAAAGATCAGAATACTATACTGCATGACAAATTCTATAAAGAAATGAAAAAGGAAGAATTTACTGAACTTTATCAAGGATTTGTTAGAGAATTCATAAGTAAACTAGATATGCTTGGCGGAGAAGAAATTCTTTATCAAACTTTTCCATCTTTCAGAATTCATCAGCCAAATAATATAGCTGTAGGCCAATATCACAGAGATTCTGATTTTGGGCATAATACTCATGAAATTAATTTCTGGTTACCTTTTACAAATGCATGGGACACAAATACAGTTTGGATCGGTGATCCAGATAGCAATGAACATGAATGTATGGAAGTTAATTATGGACAAGTGTCTTATTTTGATGGTGTAAATTCACTTCACGGAAACAAAGATAATTTGACAGGAAAATCTAGGATGAGTATTGATTTTAGAATCTTTCCTATGAAATATTATAATCAACAAGATCAAGAACAAACGGAAACTCTTACTCAAAAAAAGAAGTTTGTTATTGGTGAATATTGGTCTGAATTATAGTATAAGCTAGTTCAAAACCTTATACTAAAAACTTTTATTCATTGAAAAAATAAATTCCAAAATATAATATAAATTTATGGATAAGTTTAAAGAATCAAGAAGAATACCATCTGCAGGACCATCAATTACTGAAACTGAAATAGAGTTAGTTTCAAAGGCAATAAAGGACGGCTGGGGTCCTAAAATGTCTTATTATATTGATGAATTCACAGAGGAATTTTCAAAATATATAGGGATGAATTATTGCCTACCAACTTCTCACTGCACCGATGCAATACATTTAGCAATGCTAACTTTGAATTTGAAGTCAACAGATGAAGTTATAGTGCCAGATATGACATGGGTTGCTTCAGCTGCTCCAGTGATCTATGTTGGTGCAAAGCCTGTATTAGTTGATGTTGATCCAAAATCCTGGTGCATTACAGCTGATCAAATTGAGAAATCAATTACGCCAAATACAAAAGCAGTTGTAGTGGTTGATCTTTTAGGAAACATGCCTGAATGGGATGAAATTATAAAAGTATGTAAAAAAAATAATATCGTTATTATTGAAGATGCATCAGAAGGAATAGGAGCAACATACAAAGGAAAACTTGCTGGTACATTTGGAGATATTTCTCTCTTTAGTTTTAATGCAACTAAGCTTATTCAATCTGGGCAAGGTGGAATGCTTTGCACAAATAACGAGGACACTTACAAATCAGCTAAGCTTATGTCACACCATGGGATGGATAAGCCTTTAGATGGGGTAGGTAAGTATTATTGGTCAGATGTTCTTGGATATAATTATGGCTGGACAAATATTCAAGCAGCATTGGCATTAGCTCAATTAAGAAGAATAGATGAATTATTGAGTTATAAAAAATGGCTTTTTAATAAATATGATGACGGCTTGAAATCAATTCCTAGTTTAGTATTAAGCCCTTCAGAAGAGAATGTAAATCATACTTATTGGATCACAACCGCATTAATTAATGATTATGGAATTTTGAAAGAAGAGTTCAAAGAAATATTAGATAAAAATAATATAGACATTAGGCCAATTTTCTATCCACTTAGTGCAATGCCACCATTTAAAAATTATGTACAAAAAAATATGGATAAAGTAAATCCTGTCACTTATGAATTATCAAAATATGGGGTATGTTTACCCAATGGAAATAATCTAGATGATGATGATGTTGAATATATTTGTCATTATTTCAAAAAAGCCTTAGGAATTAATAACTAGCTTTTCGAAAAATAAGTTTTTATATCAATCCAAAGAGCTGCTCTTCTTTTCAATAAAAAAATTGTTATTAAATAAATAGATACTATGATGTTTATTGGATTGTAAAATTTTTTTATACCAAGTTCATAAAATATATTCCAGCACATAAATAGAACAGGGAAATAAAGACTTAAGCCTGGCTTTCTATTTCCAATTTCTCTTGGACTTCGAAATCTTGAAGTTAGTTTTTTATATTTTGATTCCCATGTTTCAAAATGTTCTTCTTCATCTCTAAAATATCTTCTGTCACGCAAAACTTCATCAACTCTAATAATTTTTCCTAACTTTGAAATCTGATAAATAAGGAAAACATCAGCCCAAAGTACTGAATCAGAAAAAAGTGTTGTCTTTTTTAATATCTCACTATCAAACATTCCCATTACGATATCTCCGCTACCTCTTATCATCCAAGGCAATTTCAATAATCTTAATAATGAATTATTGTTCAACAATTGAAATCCAGTATTTTTTTTATGGTTTATAGTTTGACTATTTTTATCAATATTAGATACGTTTGAAAAAACTAGCGAAATATTTTTTGAACTTGTAATTGTTTTCAGTAATTCTTCAACGAAGTTCCTATTGTATCTATCATGTGCGCCTATCCACACAAAATACTTTCCTGTAGATTTTTTAAATATCAGATTAAAATTATTTGAGAGTCCGATATTTTCATCATTTTTAAATATTTTTATTCTTTTATCACCTTGAGAATATTTTTCTAATTTTTCATAACTGTCATCATCAGATCCATTATCAATTGCAATGATTTCAATATTTTCATAAGTCTGTTTTTCTAATGAAAGTATTGTTTCATCAAGGAATTCTGATTCGTTATAAACGGGGAGGCCTAAGCTAATTTTAGGTTTAATATCTGCCATTTTAAATATTTATTATACATTATATATAAAACGATGAGATAAAAATATTATCAAAAACTTAAATAAATTTCCTTATCTAATCTCAACTAAACATGAAGTAAGAGTCAATTTTGTATAAACTAAGAATATGGGGAGCATATTTAAATATATATTTATAATTTTTCTAGGGTTATTATTTACTCCCTCATTTTCTGCCCAAGCCCACCAATTTGAAATCAAAGATGATCGAGTTCAATTCTTTGATAAGCCTGCCCTAGATGGAAGAATGGTATTTTCGGTCAAATTAAAAGACAGATCTAACCATGATCTTTGGGTAATGGATGCAAACGGAGGTAATATACGCCACCTCACTGATACAGATTATAACGAAATTGATCCTGCCATATCGCCAGATTGACAATATGTTGCTTTTGCACATGATAGAGAAGGAGAGTGGAGAATAGGGATAATGAATATAGATAATCCCGATGTAAATGATCCATGGCCAATTACCTTTTACAATGACCAAAGACATCCAGACTGGGGAGACAATGGATTGATTGCCTTTCAGTCAAACCAAGAAGGAAAGTGGAGCATATGGTCGAAAGATCCATTTATGAAAGGTGATCTTTACGGGGCAGATCTTAATGAGCAGTCTAGTCTTGCAGTGTGGGATGGAGTGGAAGTGGAGAATGATGTAAAACGACCCTCCTATAGTAAAGACGGTAGATATTTAGTTTTTGCTACAAATAGAGCTGGCCCAAATGGGGCCAACAATAAAATAAACCGAATATGGGTCAAGGACAGACAAACTGGTAAGTCAAATGAAATGATGGCGAAGCAGGGCGATGATCCTGAATTTTATAAAGGAAGAAATTGGTATCCAAATGCAAATGGTCTTCCTGTAATTGCGTTTGTGCAAATAAAGGATGGAAGACCAACTATAAGATGGACAAACTTAGATGGGTCCGGAGGCGGAAGACTTACCGATAAACTGCCTGGCAATATTGCAGCAAAGAACCCTAAATTTGGCCCCGAAAGATCACAAGAAGTACTGGCTTTTCTTAGAATGACTACAAATGACACTTGGAAAATTGCAGCAATGGATATTCACAGAGGACAAGACAATCCTCCTTTTAATGTTACTCCTTCCTCTATGGATGCGTCTATAAGCTCTTTCGATTGGGGGCCTTTTCCTAAAAAGGGTTCTAGATCAGGCTCGCAAGGTACTAAGGCGAATTCGGGAGGCACAAAAAATGAAATGAGTGATTTTGATGAGGAGAGACGCATTAAGCAAAATGAATTTAATAATGAAATGAGTGATGTTGATGAGGAGAGGCGCATTAAGCAAAATGAACTTGAAAATGAAATGAGAAGGTTAGAGGAAGAACAAAGACGTGAAAGAGATAAGATGGAGATGGAATTTCGAAACAGACAAGATTTATCTCGAGAGGAAGAAAATAGGCTAAGACAAGAGATGGATATGGAGATGGAGAGAGAAAGGATGGAGATGGAGAGAGAAAGGATGGAGATGGAGATGGAGATGGATATGGAGAGAATGGAACAACAAAGAGAAATGATGAAAAGCATGGATGGTTCAGGAGGTCGTGACGATTTTTTTCAACCCGACGAAAAATGTTTTATTGAAAATGAAGAGGAATCTAGAGGCCTTTTTGGAAATATAGAAATAGGGTCTGAGATTAATTGCAATGAAACCCAAGGAGGGATGCAAGAGAGGCTTAAGGATCCAACTACACTAGCTATGATTGGTCTTGTTGTAACGGTTGGCGCCACAATGCTTCAAATGTTTAGAGGAAATTGAAATAATTTCAATTTCCTCTCTATTAATCACATATCTAAAAATATAGTTATGTAAAATTACCCTCTGATCATGCCTCTGCCAATAATTATTGACCATATTGTGTAAATAATAAAACACAATCCAGTTGCAATATTAATTGTATTTGCTTGATCTGGAGCAAAAGGAACTATAAATGCAGTTATAAATACCACAGTTGCAGCAAGAGCTGCTCCTAGAGATAAAGTAGAATTCAATTCTTCTCTAGTTGATGCTCCCAAAGCAATAAATACTCCTCCCACACCAAAAAGTGCTGTGGCTGGAATGTTAATTCCAAAAAATGCCTGCGCCATAGCTTCGCTTGTAGCAACTCCAGATGCAACTCCAGCTGTAAATCCGCTAGCAATAGTCCATCCAATAACTGCAACAAATGCAAATGGCAATCCTGTCCTAGCCATGGCATAGCCATTACCGCCTTCCATTGATTGAACAAAATACATCAATCCTGAAATTAATGTGATTAAACCTATAGGAACCAACAAGCTAGTGATAATTCCCAGAGCGGAATTGTCACTTATAACCTTCATAACTTCTGCTGAATTTGTTGGATCAGGTGTGCCTCCAATACCAAGAACTCCTCCAGGTTGAATAAAATAAGCAATAAGCGCAATAATAGGACCAAGCATTAAACAATACCCGGCCATTTTTTTTGCATCCAATGTACCCATAATTACCTCCAAATATAATTTTTTATAAGTAAATTAATCTTATATAATTAAATTTAAACAAACAAATAACTATGAATATGAAAATATTTATACCAATTTATATTATTTTTCTGATTGGGTGTTCCCCAGAAATAGTAGAAAATCAAGTAATTATTAATGAAAATATAATTGATAATTATAAGGATTATGAGTTAGATGAATCTCATACTCTGCTAAACAAAATAAATCTAAATAAATCTTTCGATAGCCCATGGGGATTTGATTTTATTAATGATAATGAAATAGTAATTACAGAAAAAAATGGCAAATTATCACTAGTTAATCTTTCAAGTGAAACCGTCTCTGAAATAGATCACCAAATTCCTTCAGTGCAGCATGGCCAGGGGGGCCTGCTAGACGTAATAAAGCACAATGACTATCTCTATGTTTCGTTCACAATTAAAAATGATCAAAAGAAATATACTACCGCAATTGGAAGGGGTAAATTTATAAGTCCATTTAATGATTTGGATGATTTTGAAATATTATTTGTCGCCAAACCTTTCTATTCGGACGGAAAGCATTTTGGCTCCAGGATAATAATAAAAGATGATCATATTTATGCTTCAATTGGAGAGAGAGGGCAAGGAGATGTAGCTCAAGAATTAGATTCACATGCCGGGAGCATAATAAGAATTAACTTAGATGGCACAATTCCTGAAAATCCTTATTCTAAAAATAAAGGTGCACTACCAGAAATATTTATGGTAGGAGTAAGGAACCCTCAAGGTATGGCATTATCAAATGATAATAAAGTCTATATAAGTAATCATGGCGCCAAAGGTGGTGATTTTATTGGCTTAGTTGATGCTAAAAAAAATTATGGATGGAATGAAATTGGATGGGGAGGAACAAACTATTTGGGATCTAAAATTGGAGAAGGGGATTCTTTTAATGATCAATTCTATAAGCCTATTTTATCTTGGGTTCCATCTATAGCGCCAAGCGATATTATTTTTTATAAAGGCAAGGAATTCTCAGACTGGAATGGAGACCTAATTGTCACATCTTTAAAATTCAAAATGCTAATAAAATTAGAATTCGAAGATGGAAAAGTTAACAACAAAGTGATCATTCTTAAAGATAGAATTGGAAGAATCAGGGATGTGGATGCAAATTCTAAAGGTGAGATATTTTTAATATCAGATGAGAAAAATTCAAGCTTATGGAAATTAAATTCTAAATAAATTAATTAAGCTTGCAACGCATTAATTTATTTAATATTCGCGATTAATTCGTCACATACTTCAATCTGTCCTTGGCAAATCACAATAGCATTGCCAGTAACTACGTAAGCTCCATATCCAGCAGAAGAAGTTGCAGATTCAGAGCTTTTTACTTCTATTAAAGCATTAGTAAAAGCTATGACTGTATTGATTGTTTTTTCTGCAGTAGTAACCCCATAAGTTAGCGCATCAGAATGAGATTTGTAAAATCTTACTTCTACATCTTTTGGCCCTAAAGAGCTTTTAAAAAATCCAAGGTGAACTTCTGTTGCTTCAGGTGTAATTTTCTCTCCTGTTTTTTTATCCACAGCATCTGCTTTTAAAGATTTAGGTTTCTTTAGACCTGCTTCTTCAAATGCAGAAATTGAGTAAATCTTGCTTTCATTGACTACTCTTGATGTAACAATTCCTTCATCTCCTGAAGAAAGACTTGAATCAGCGCTATCCGCACAACTTAAAGTAGTGATACAACTTAAAGCTATTATTAAAATTAAAGTTTTTAGATACATAATTAATAAAACCTACACATAAATACTAAATTAATATTTTATAAAGATCCATTTATTCGAATTAAAATACATAAATAAGGATTAAAAATGTTGCAATTCCTATTATAAAAATAATTAGATTATTCTTGTTGAATATATTCATGACTAGATCTTAAATTAAAGATTCTCTAATTATAGTTCTTATATCTTTACTTAATCTTCTTGTTTCTTCTGATTCTAAAACTTGAGTCATAAATACAACTGAGAATCCATTAGTTGGGCTAACAAAAAATAATGTATTAGCTGCTCCACCCCATCCAAAATCACCTTTAAAACTATTATTAGGATTTGCAGATGGATCAACAACTATCGAGCCTCCCAAACCATAACCAACTCCCCTATAATATTCCTCTCCTGCTAATGGAAATTTTGATAATTGAGTCATGTCAAGATTATTTGGAAGGTGATTGCTCATCATAAGATCTACAGTTTTTTTAGAAACTAATAAATCATTTCTATCTAATTTAGAATTTAATAATTCAGATCCAAATTTTTGATAATCTTCAATTGTTGATAGTAAGCCTCCGCCACCAGAAAAGCAGGCTGGTTTATTAAAAAAATCTATATCCTTTATTTTTGAATTTTTATCATTAACCAATTTTTCATAAGAGTCTTTTTTGATATTCCATCTATAGCATGGAGCAAATCTATCCTTTTTTTCTGCACTTAAATAAAAAGATGTATCTATCATGCCAAGCGGACCAAAAATATTATTGCTCAAGTATTCTTCAAGTGAAATATCTGAAATTCTTTCAATAATGAACCCTAATATATCTATAGAAAGTGAATAATTGTAATGATCACCTGCAGAAAATTCTAAAGGAATATTAGATAACAAATTAATTATCTCATTTGAGCTAAGGGCACCATTAGGGCCTCTAGAATCTACCACATTTTCAATTCCTATTCTTACATATTCTTTGTCCACAGGGGTTTGTTTCTGAAGACCATAAGTTAGGCCTGAAGTATGAGTGAACAGGTCAGTCATTTGCATATCTCTTTTAGGTTCTTCAATTTGAAAATTACCATTTGCCCCTGACTTATAAACCTTAATATCATTCCATTCAGGAATATACTTACTAACAGGATCATTTAAATTAAATCTTCCTCTTTCGTACAACTGCATTGCAGCTGTAGAAACAATAGGTTTGGTCATGGAAAAAATCCTAAAAATTGTATCCTTTGAAAAAGATCTAGACTGATCTTTATCTAAATATTCAGACTGAAAATAGTAACTTTCTTTATTATCTTCATAAATTGATATGGAAAATCCAGGGAAATATTTTGGAACATATTCCTTGGAGATAAATTCACCTAAAGATAATAATTTGTCACAATCAAATTTACTCATTTATATCAATAAGCTAGCGCTTTAGATCTGTATGCTGTCCTTAAATCTTCTTGCTGGAATTCTAAAGGCTTTTCTCCCAATGCAAATTCATAAAGTGCAGCTTTATAGATTCCTTCCAATGTATAAACCATCGCAACAGACGCTGCTGCAAATAATCCGCCTAACGCAATTCCTAGCGTCTGACTAAATAGTCCAAAAAACCAGCCAATGCCTACGCTTATTATGATCCCAAATAATTGAAAAATCCCAAAACCAAAGTTTGCTATTACCTGATCTCCCCAAGTTTGCTTGAATAAACTTGTTGATCTTTTCATAGCACTAATTGGACCTTGATTTTCTGAAACAATTATCGGTACAACAAAGAAAGTCATCATTGCCCAGCCTGCCTGCAAAAAGCTAGCAAAAAGCTCTCTCATGATACTTCTTTCTCTCCTATCTCCTCTAATTATTGCTATTAAAATAGCCACAATAGTTACAATTATTGACCAGAAAAAAATATGATGAATGTGTTTTAAAGCATGAGAGAGCCCTGAACTAACATTTGGGTCCCCGCCTCTTAATCTTTCTAATGCTGCTGAAACAAGAGCCGAATTAAAAAATACTATAAAGAAATTAGCCAAGAATATTAAAACTATATAAGGCAAAGCTGATGATGGTTCTTGCTCACCTTGCAGTTCATTGATATTAATTGCACCAGAAGAAATCATTACTCCTAGAAGTGCAATTACTGAAATAGCTGCAAAAACAGGAAAAAGAATTAATTCTTTATCTTTTTTTAAAACATCTAAACAAGATTTCATCATTTTAAATGTGTTTGAAATCTTAGTGCCAAATCCACCTGAAATCATACTTACCCTTTACTAATTCTTTAATGTAATTCTAAATTATATTTTAACTTATTTAAACTTATTCCATATCAATATTATGGATCTTGAACAGAATGTGGCAACAATTCCCCTTTATCCATTGAAACAAGATAGGCTAGATGTTATAAATAACCTAATTATGAAGTATTTAATATTCATTATATCTTTGCTTACTTTAATTAGTTGTTCTTCTGTCGGTAGTGAAAGAGAATCAACTAAAGTTTTTACTCTTGAAGAAGTAACATCTTCAGGTTTAAAAGTAAGAGGAAACTTCGAAACTAACTTCCAAGATTCTACCGATTCAATTTGGGGATTCTTTAAAGGACGAGAAGTAGCATTCATAATGTATCCTTCTATTGAACTTGCTAAATCGAGTGGACTTAATGCTGCAAAAGAACAAACAGAGAAAATAGAGATCGTAGAAAAAAATATCGGTCATGGTCCGAATGTAGAGAAGCTTGTCTGTAGAGGACATAAGCCAGGAGTTGGAGTTTCTGGAAGAGGAGGATTAAAACTGCATTCACCTTTTGAATCTAATTTCGGATTAAATGGAACATTGTTAACTAATAAAACTAGTATATTTATAGGAAAGAATGAAACTATAAATAATACACCTGATAAAACTTGTGTAAGAAGAGAGCCTCTTTATACTCATTATAAAATTTTTGGAAATCTAGTTATTATGGCAGAACCTCTTACAACTGAAGATGAAAATGATACAGCCGATTTCGTAGAGAATATTTCATCTGCTCTACCTGAATAATTAAGGTTTTATCCCAAAAACAATTCTAAATCCTTTAAGTCTTTTCACAATTTCATAAAGAAATATACAGACTAATATTGTTACTGAAAAAACTGTAATAAATTTTAGAATTGGTGCAATTGATAATGGGTAAACAAATCTTGCAATAAAATTCTGTACAGGCATATGAAAGATATACATAGGGAATATGGCTGCTGTCATATAAGTCAGGACACGATTTTTTTTATTCCAAAATGAAGAAGCAAACCCAACCATAGATAACATCCAACACACTGACTCAAAAGCTATTAGTATATTGCTCACAACTAATGGGTATGCTCCTAAACCACCCTCCCAAACAGGTAATAAATAAAGCATTAATCTCTGCATGAATAAAGTATTGGCTAAAATTAATGTTATAAATTTTATATTTCTAACTGAATTCCAGAATAAATCTCCAGATGATGCAAAAAGAAATCCAATTAAAAAGCATAGCAATCCAACAAAGAATCCATGAATATTAAAACCAAACCCAAAAGGCAAAAAAGGTGTTGCAGCAAAATTTACAAAGTTTGGATATTCTTTTGGATTAAATATTCCAGCAATTAATATCATAGGAGCAGAAAATAAAAATAACATAATAAATTTATTCCTTAATAAATTATTAAGAAAATTAAATAAATTATTATTTCTTTTTCTTAAAGAAATAATTGGCAGGATAATCAATGAATAATAAAAAATTGAATTTAAAAACCATAAATAACCTGGTATTGGCAAATAAAAAAAATCAGAATTGTAATAATTTTGATGAATAATAAAAAATATTGGCGATATGAAAAAAGTACAAAAAGTCAGCGGCAACATTATTCTTTTAAGTCTTTCTTTAATCAATTCTTTATTGCTTCTTTTCTTTGAAGAAAAACTTAAAGCCATACCACCAATAAAAAATAATATTGGTATTCTCCATATATTTAATGCTTGAGATAATGTAACAAGTAAGTCTACGAATATGTCTTTTTCGTTGTTTACTATGAAAGCTAATGCCTTGGTCTCAGGAATAAATGAAATAATAACATGATAAAAAATTAATAATATTAAGGCGATTGATCTTACTGAATCTACTTCGTACCTTCTCATAAGTAATCTATTTTATCTGGTAGAATATTTTTATGAAACTTAAATTAATAATTTCAGGAATTATTTTACTATTTATATTAGCTTCTTGCTCATCTCAAGAAACTGAAAATAATAGCGAGCAGAAAATAATTAATGAAAATGTTTCAGTAATCTCAAACAATAGTGCTGCCTACTTAGAGGTAAATTTTTTACCCAGTTCTACAGCTAGATATCTAGTTAGAGAGCAACTAGCCAATCTTGATTTCCCTATTGATGCGATTGGAGAAACCAATGAGGTTGATGGCTCAATTGTGCTAGATAAAAATGGGAATGTCATTAATGAAAAATCAATTATTATTGTGAACGTTAAATCCCTTAAAAGTGATAGTGGCAAAAGAGATAAGTACATTTCAAGAAAGAGTCTCGAATCAAGCACTTACCCTGAAGTAAAAATATCTATAAAAAAAATTGATAACTTGCCTTGGCCTCTTCCTAATAACGGAGAAAATGACATAACTATTATTGGAGACATGACTGCTCATGGTGTTACAGATCAAATAGCCTGGAATACCAAAGTTAATTTCAATAACAATTCTGTAAAAGGGCTAGCAAAAACAAATTTTAAATTTGAAAAATTTGATATGGAATTACCAAGAGTTGCAATCGTGCTAAGCGTTGATGACAACATTAGGTTGGAACTGGATTTCAATGCTGAAATTAAATATTTAGAGTAAATGAAAAAGGTTCTTTTAGTCTCAGACACATGGACGCCTCAGGTTAATGGTGTTGTGACTACTTGGAAAAATCTTATAAGTCATTCTAAAAGGCAAGGTGTAACTTTTGTAATAATACATCCATTTCTATTTAAAAGTTTTGCGTGGCCATTCTATAAAGAAATTAGGTTGCCGCTTGTCTCATATAAAACAATAGAAAATAAAATAAATAACATTAATCCTGATTATATTCATATTGCAACTGAAGGAATTTTAGGATGGCATGCAAGAAAATATTGCAATAAAGAAGGTATACCATTTACGACAAGTTACCATACAAAATTTCCAGAATTTCTTTGGTCATTATATAAGATACCAAAGTTTATTACCTACAAAGTAATAAAGAAATTTCATTCATCTTCATCTAAAATTTTAGTGAATACTCCGACAATGAAAAAAGATCTCAATTCAAAAGGATTCAATAATCTAATTAAATGGACAAGAGGAATAGACAGAAATATATTCAAGCCATCTTTTGATCTAACATTAAGAAAAGAAATTGATCCTGAAAATAATAAAAAAATTATTCTTTACGTGGGAAGAATTAGCAAAGAGAAAAATATAAGTTCATTTTGCAAACTTAGTAATAAATCGAATAATTATAAATTCGTAATTGTTGGAGACGGTCCATTAAAAACCAAACTTGAAAAAAAATTTCCTAAAGTAATTTTTGCTGGGTACAAATTTGGAGAAGAGCTTTCTAGATATTATTCAACGGCAGATTGTTGTGTATTCCCAAGCCTTAACGATACATTTGGGAATACAATAATTGAATCTATGGCATGCGGAACTCCAGTTGCAGCATACCCTGTTAATGGACCAGTAGATATAATTAAAAAAACAATGTCAGGTTTTTTTGACCATGATCTTAATTTAGCGATTACTGAAGCACTGAAGTGTAAAAGAGAAAATGTATTAAAAAGCATAGAAAAATATAACTGGGATATTTGTTTGAAAATATTTACTAATTCACTTGTTTCTAAAAATTAATTCTTCTACTAACAGCAAATGCAATAGAAATAATAGCCTATAACAAGATTAAATATGTTAAAACTTTTCTTTTAATAAATAATTAGCTCAATCATTCTAATATTATAAATTTATGTAAAATAATTAGATGGATAAAGAAAAGTACCAAGAACATTTAAAAGAGGAGCATAATATTAGTCCTTTAGCTACTTATGTGAAAGAAATTGTTTACGGCGGAACTGATGGAATAATCACTACATTTGCGGTAGTGTCTGGTTTCTCTGGTGCAAGCTTAGGACCTCAAGCATTAAATTTTTCTGTGTTAGCTGTATTAATATTTGGTCTAGCAAATTTGATTGCTGATGGGGCTTCCATGGGGCTTGGTAATTTTCTTTCTTTAAGATCTGAAAAAAAAGTATACGATGATTTCTACAATAAGGAATTACATGAAACTAAAGTATCTTTAAATGAGGAAATTGAAGAAACAGAATTAATTCTTTCAGATCAAGGTTTTAGTAAAAAAGATGCAAGGTCACTTACAAAAATATTTTCTAGAAATAAAATCTTCTGGGTCAAATTTATGGTTCAGCATGAAGGTGGTTTGAATGATCCAGAATATGAATCTCCCTTAAAAAGTGGATTCATTACATTTTTTTCTTTTTTAATTTTTGGATTTATTCCACTAGTTCCTTACTTCTTCAATAATCAAGTTTCATACTCAGCACTTTTTGTTATTTCTATATTATCTACTGGTCTCGCATTAATAATTTTAGGTTTTATTCGTGCGCTAATCTCTAAAAGTTCTCTTACAATGTCAATATTTGAGACGGTTATTCTTGGTGCTGTAGCTTCATCTCTAGCATATGCAGTAGGGTATATGTTCACTATCTAGAAATATAATTTTCAACCCTTTTAACTTATTATACGCGAATTTACTATGTAGGTAAGAAAGACCATAATGATAGAAATAAGTAAAATTACCAATGTAATAACAGTAGCTATTCTTGTTGTTGATGGTGTGTATCTCATTTCATAGAATCCAATAGTGCTTGTATATATCCTTGGGCAAATATTCTAGATCTGTATCCTCCTAAGTTACCTGGAAACTCTTCGTCATTATATATATCTGGACAATGATCATCCATAAAGCATCCTGTATATCCTGCATCTTTATAAGTTTTCATCGCTTTTACCATATCTACATATCCGGTATTTATAAACTCTTCATGAAACTTATCAGGAGTAGGTCCTGATACGTTTCTGAAATGAACATATAGAACTTTATTTCTGGATGCGAAATACTCGATCATCTCATATATGTCCTCATCCATTTCTGAAAATGTTCCTTGGCAAAATTCTATTGCATTATGATCAGAAGGATATATTTCTATAAGTCTCTTAAACGCAGCGAAGTTAGTCATTATTCTAGGAACTCCACCTAGGTCATCTACTGGAGGATCATCAGGGTGTATTCCTAGTCTTATACCTTCCTCTTCAGCTACAGGAGTAACTGCCTTGATCCAATACTCTAAGTTTTGCCACAGCATTTCTTTAGTAAGATGAGATACATCATTAATTGGAAATGAATCAGTATGCTCAATTTTTATACTATTTTTTCCAGCTAATTCTAAATTTTCGTTTTGAATGTCGAATGCAGTCCCTGATGCGTCTCCTCTAATTTCTTTTGGCTCAGTCCTTATGGGGCCTAAAGGCATCCATGTATAACCTAATATTGGCACACCTGCTCTTGCCATATCTCTTATCTGTGAAATTAAATCTTCAATTAATTCATCTCTCTTTGGCCCCCCTGTAACTACATCCCAATAATAAGGATCTATAAAAAATCCACTTTCTACTCCAACAAGATTTAAGCCCTCTGATTTTAATTTAGTGACAATGTTCTTATAAGCTTCGAAAGTTTCTACGGGTGGATTGTAATGTTTTTTCATTCCTGGACCACCATAATGAATAATATTTTCAACCCCTAATTGTTTTGAAGTTTTGATAACTTCTTCAGTTATTTCTCTAATTGCCCATGCACTTTTCATAGTAATATAATACATTATTAATTTTAATCCGTTGTATAATTAAATTAGAAAATTTTTAAGTATTATGGAACACGAAATTATACAACTCTCTGGGATTATATCCGCATTATTACTAGGAATAATCCTTGGGTTCTCTCACTCCACAGATGGAGATCATGTAATTGCTGTTTCCACTATGGCAAAAGATTATAAAAATATCTTCAAATCATTATGGATTGGAGTTTCTTGGGGGCTTGGGCATTCAACTCCTTTAATAATTTTAGGCACCTTAATTTTAATTCTTAAAGAAGGCTTAATGAATATATATGAATCCATATCAATTTATTTTGAGTTTGGAGTATCTATAATGCTAGTCCTTCTAGGGATACAAGTTTTCTGGAAATTATTTAATGGTTCAGTTCACACGCATTCCCATGATCATGATGGAAAACATACACACCTGCATGGATCTCATTCACATAATAAAAACAGCAATAATGATCATCATGATGAAAATCATCCGTTCCTATCATTATTTCCATTCTTCAGACCAAAATCTTTTTTTATAGGCTTGATTCATGGAATGGCAGGAAGTGCAGCGGTTATGCTTGTAATTCTACCAACTACCCCAAGTGTACTTACGGGCTTTATTTTTTTACTTCTCTTTTCAATTGGAACAATGCTATCGATGTCAATAATGACTTTGGTTCTGGCTTTACCTTTTCGATTTACTAATTCTGACAAATTAAGCAATTATATTATTGGAGTTTTTGGAGTTTTAAGTATTTTATTAGGAATTGCTCTTGGTTCAGATATAACATTTGATACTAATTTCACTGGATTCTTGTGGTATTAATTTTCTTTCAATAATAAATAACCATCTATAGATTTGAAATAAATCTTACTGTATTCAGTAGATGCTAATATTTCAATATCTTCATTTAATATAAATTCCCAAATTTCTTGAGTATCTAATTCGACATTATCACTGGGAGGGAAACAGAACATCTTTGTCGAAGCTCCTTGATTAATTACTAAATATCCTTCTTCAGATAAATTGTAGGTACCAAAGATTCGATTGCAGAGGAATTTTCCTGAATAATTTCCATCTTCATTAAATTGGATATTCAACGTAAAATCAGCGCTAAAATTATATATACTACTCCCCTTAATTAAGCTTTCAACTAATAAATCTTTTTCAATAAGTTCAGAAATAGGAATTTTTTCTGCATTATCCTCTAAAGAATTATAAGACTGATCATCAGATTCAATTCCTTTAGGAATAATCACCGAATTAATTACATGAAAAAAACCATTACTTACTTCATGATCTGAAGATAATATATTAATGTTCTCATTTATTATGATTTTCTTATTAATAGTCTCTATGTCCAGACTTTTTGAAAACGTGTCTAGGTGAGAGAATTTCTTCATGCTCTTTTCTTTGAATTTATAAGGCAAGAGATGTGAGTTAATTATATTGGTTAATAAAATTTTATCTGAAATTAAATTATTTAAATCTTCATTTTTAAATTTTGTATTAAAGGCTTCATCTGAGGGAACTAGAAGAGTCATCTCTTCTAAAGAAATAATTTCTTGATCCATTCCTGTAATCTCTAAAGCTTCTAGAAAAATTGAAAATTCAATTTTAGAATTCAAGGAAATGTCTTTTATCCCATCAATTATATTCTCAACTTTATCAACTTCTTCAATAATTTTAGGATGATTATATTTCATTTCGCCAGAATTTTTTTTCTGAATGGACATAGGAGTTGGCTCTACAATATCTACTGAAATTAAATCAGAATCATCTAGCATAGATTCATTGCCATCAACTTGATTATTGCATCCAAAAATGAACAAAGTAATTAAAATATAGGCAAATAATTTGTTTTTCATATTTTTATTATCCTATAAAAGTGTAACAATATCGTAAAAATAAATTTACTTTGAAACCCTGAGAGGACTAATTAGAGGTTATCGAGAGATTGGGTCAATTAGAACTCTCAGGTTAATGTTAATCTTTACATGATTTATATGTACCAGTGTTTCAAAATTTGTTTATTATATTAAGTATTTGTTAAATCTATCTTCACTTAATATATAAATAATAATTAATACTCATGCCTGCTCTAAATTCACTAATCATTAGTTATTTGTTAAATTTTAAATAGGATGAATAATATTATTGGAAAAGTGATCTCTGTTAACTCTAGCAAAAAAGGGGGTATACCCAAAATATCTCAAGATTCAGTAGAAATTTATGAATATGGAGTTAGAGATGATTATCATTCAGGAAAAACAAACTTTCATGCTAAAAAAAATAATCTTGATAGGCAAATAACTATAGTTGCGCAAGAAACTATTGATTTTCTTAATAAAAATATAGGAAATAAAGTGCACCCCGGAAGTCTTGGTGAAAATATTCTAATCCATGGATTTGGAGACTTAAGTGATATTAATGATGAATATATTATGGAAATTGGTTCTGACGTAAAACTTAAAATAAATGGACAAAATCAACCATGTGCAACGCTGAATTCAATAGACGATAGAATTCTAAAACTTATTGTAGGAAAAAGAGGTTTATTAGCCACGGTCAATGTGACAGGAATTATAAAAAATGATGATGAAGTTAGACTCAGGAAAATATAATTTCTTTATAGTAATTTTTTCTATTATATTGCTAATTTCTTGCTCAGGAGATAGCGATAAGAATTCTGATATAGATATTTTTGATGGAAGCTATAATTCAAGTATTTTTTCGAAGGATTCTTTTGAAAATATAGGATTTAAATTTAGTAAAGAGTACAACGTAACAGAATTAAATAATGCTGAAAGTGCCTACTATGGATTTTGGGCGGAAGATAGTTTTGAAAGGCTTTCTTACGAACTTAGATTTTATCCTTCTAATGAGATAGCAAAATCTTCTGGAGTTTTTTTCGCTGAAGAAGCAACAGGAGAAGATGCAATAATAAAAAAGGCTGATGCAACATGGAAGGAAGGCATAAAGGATAGGAGATTCGTTGGGCCATTTGGAACAAGCAGAAACCGCCCTAAATATCTTAGCTACGTAATTTTTGGAAATGTGATAGTTCTATGTCCAAGCGAAGTATCTGAAAAAGTAATTGGGGCTTGGGATCCTATTGAAAATTGTAGAAATTTGCTTTCAAAATTACCTTAAATTAGGAAAGTAAAATAATTTTTCATTCATCTAATAAATAATTTTTACCCCGGTTTAATAATTTAGTAATTACTAAAAATATTATAGCTAAGACAAATATTCCTATAGTAATTACATGACCTATTCTGTAAGTTGAAGTTGCATCAAAAATCCTTCCCATCATCCAAGGAGCAAGAAAAGTAGCCCATATTCCGAGAAAGGATAGTAATCCATAAATAGTACTAAATGATTTCAGACCAAAACATTCAGTAATAGTTAAAACAATTAACGCCCCTAAGCCTCCAAAACCCATTCCAAAAATAATTATTCCAATCCAAATGCCAAATAAATTACCATTTGAGATAAATATTATTCCTAGTGCTAATCCTTGAATTGCAACTGACATCCCCATCAATAAAAGAGAAGAGACCTTTTCGCTTAACCTTCCAAATACAAATTTACTAGCCATACCCATAATTGCTATGTACGTCATAGCAAAGGTTGCCATTGCTATGGTTAAGCCTTCTGTATTAAGGTGCGGAATCATCTGGGGCATAATCCCATTGTAGGTAAAACAAGCAAAAGTAATACCTAGAGTAAGAGTATAAAATTGTTTAGATCTTAAAGCATCTTGAAAATTAAATCCTTCTGTCGTTTCTTTTTTTAATTCTTGATTCTCGTTCTTCTTATCAGGGCTGTTTTTTAATAAAAAAATTGCAACAAAAGCCATAGAAAGAGTTATTACTCCATACACAAAATATGCACTTTGCCATCCAAAGCTAGCTATTAATAATAATGTTATAGGTGGGAAAATTAATCCTCCAAAATTATTACCTGCTGTAGTTATTCCGATCATTCTTCCCCTTGATTCAGGAAACCAAACTTGAATTAAAACCCCTGCTGTAATCATTAATGTTCCTGGATAACCTGCAAAAACTAATGCATTTAATAAAATCCAATGGGTTAGGTTGGTCATAAAAGGCCTTAAAATAAAACCCAAGCCAACAAATATAAGAGAGATAATCAAGAATAATTTACTTCCTTTTAGGTCTACTAATCTCCCAATTATTGGGGCAATAAGACTTGTCACAAAACTGATCGCATAACCCAAGCTTATCTGCTCACGGTTCCAACCAAATTGATCTTCCAAAGGTTCAATAAAAAGCCCAAAAGAATAAACATTCATTCCAATTGTAAAAGCTCCTGAAAAGAAGACAACAAAAAATACTGCCCATTTTCTATTTAGATCTATAAAGTCTGCAAAACGATTAAAAATAAATTCACCTCTTCATAAGATTTGAGATTATAAATCTCGATAGTAAATTAGACTACAAAATTTGACTTAGGAATAACTTAGTTCTCTCTTCTTTTGGATTCTTAAAGAAATGCTCTGGAGTTCCTTCTTCAACAATCAAGCCTTCATCAAAAAATAAAAATCTATCAGCAACACTTCTTGCAAACCCCATCTCATGAGTTACACAAATCATTGTCATCCCTGATTCAGCAAGTTCTGTCATTACCTCCAAAACCTCTTTTATCATTTCAGTATCTAATGCTGAAGTGGGCTCATCAAACAACATAATTTTTGGCTGCATAGCCAATGCCCTAGCAATTGCTACTCTCTGCTGTTGCCCTCCAGATAATTGGGATGGAAATTTTTCAGCTTGCTCAGGAATACCTACTCTCTCAAGAAGAGACATTGCAACATCGTTTGCTTCTACCCTGCTTAAACCCTTAACTTTCTGAGGAGCTAAAGTGATATTTCGTAATACAGATAGATGAGGAAATAAATTAAACTGCTGGAATACCATTCCTACATTGGATCTTACTTTTTGCAAATTCTTAACATCGTCATTAATCTCAACACCATCAACAACTATTTTTCCTGAATTATGTGGCTCAAGCCTGTTTATTGTTCTTATAAAAGTTGATTTTCCAGATCCAGAAGGCCCAAGAACAACTACCACTTCTTTCTCAAAAATTTTTGCTGTAATTCCTTTTAATGCTTCGAACTCTCCAAATTTCTTTACAACATTCTCAGCAGAAATTATTTCTTTTCCTATTTTCTTCTTCATAACTATCTCCTAATACTTTATAACTTATCTTGTTCCTATACCAAGATTTTTTTCAATTTTTGAACTTAAGTTAGATAAGGCCACCGAAACAATCCAAAATAAAGATGCTACAACCAATAATGCTTCTATCTGTTTTCCAAAAAATTTGGGATCTTGCTCTGGGATGATTCTTCCTACTTGCAATAAATCAGTTAGAGCTAATATAAATACCAAAGAAGTATCTTTAAATATTCCAATAAAAGTACTCACAATTGCAGGAATAACCACTTTTATAGCTTGAGGTAGAATTATAATTCTCATCTTGTTGAAATAACTCAAATTTAGAGCATCAGCGGCCTCCAATTGTCCTTTTGGAATTGACTGCAAACCGCCCCTTATAACTTCTGCAATATAAGCACTTGCAAAAAATGACAATACAATCATTGCTCTAATTACAACGCTAATTTCACTTAAACCATAAAAATTAGGTAGAAATTTTGGCAAAACAAACCAAGCTAAAAGGAGCCAAGCAACTAAAGGAGCCCCTCTAATTGTTTCTATATATAAAGTACATGCTGTCTTTATAACAGGTAATTTCGTAGATCTACCAATTGCCATTAGTATGCCTAAAGGGAAGCCTGCTACAACAGCCACTGACGCTAATAAAATATTCAAGAGGAATCCTCCCCAAAGATTAGGTTTGGGGCCACCTCCAATAAGCAATACGATAAACACTAAAGGAATAAGTAGAATCCAGAGAGAAATTAAAATTTTCTTGAGTGTGTCCAAGTACATAACCACTTTTATAGCTGATATTTTCTTTATAATTCTTGAGCTAAAATAGGAACCAACTCCAATAATTATTGTTATAGAAATATGAACAATATATGACATACTGAAAAATATGGCAGCTGGCATCAAGAATGCCAACAGTATGAAGAGCAGCTCGCTTTTTTTAGGATTACCCCATGCCCCTATAGAGGAGCATAAAATAGAAGAAAATAACCATAGAATAGGCCAAGCTCTCCATGTATCTTCTGCAGGCAATCTGCCTAAAAGAAGTAATCTTTTATTTAATGCAACCACTTCCCATTCTGCACTGGAGAGAAAAGATATAAAACTCGATATTATATAAACAATAAATAAAGTTGAGAATATAGTTAATAAAAGATTAAGTTTAGAGCCAAAAAAATTATTGATTGTCCAATTTTTAATTTCATTAATGTTAATTTTTGGCATAGTCATCATGTACCTATCCTAGTAACTCTTCGATTAATCAGGTTCATGACTAAAGAAATACAGAGGCTGAGAAATAAGTAAGTAAATAATATTAAGAAAAACACCGGCAAGGCATGCCCTGAGTTGTTCATAATCGTTCTTGAAACCATAAATAGGTCTGGATAAGCAATAACGACTGCAAGACTCGAATTCTTAGTAAGGTTTAAAAACTGATTTGTTAGTGGAGGAATTATAGATCTTAAAGCCTGAGGAAGCACAACAAGAGTCATAGATTGATATCTACTTAATCCAATTGCTTGAGCAGCTTCAGTTTGGCCTTTAGATAGAGACTGAATACTGCCTCTTACTATCTCCGTAATAAATGTTCCAGTGTAAATAACAAGAGCAAAAAGTATCGCTGCAAATTCAGGACTTAATTCAAACCCTCCTGATTGCATCCAAGTCCCTTTGGTATTTTGAGAAATTGAAGGTATATCCAAGCTAACAGGCTTTCCAAACGCAAAATAGGTAACAACTGCAATTAATGCGAAGAAAATAATTCCAACAATATTACCGCTTAATTTATATCCGGCTATAGATAGATATTCCCCAGATTTATCTTCTCTTTTATTAAGAAAATAACTTAAAAATAAAGATCCGGCTGCCATTATGCCCAAAAAAATAAACCACATTTGAGCGCTTCCGTTATCAGAAACCCCAGGAAGTGAAATTCCTCTATTGGATATAGCAGATGTATTACCAAAAGTTATTGCTTCAGAAATATGTGGTAATTGAAGAAAAACTATCTGCCAAAATATTATTTGTATTAAGAGAGGTGTATTTCTTAAGACTTCAACATAAGCCCATGCAATCCTAGAAGTAAGAAAGTTTTTAGATAGTCTTGCAACCCCCATGACTGTTCCTAGTACAGTTGTTAGTAAAATCGCTACAAGACATACCCTTATGGTGTTAATTACTCCAGCATAATAAGCTACCCACCTACTATCATTACTTGTGTAATCAATTAAGAATAAATGACTAAGTCCAAATCCAGCCCTACTCTTAAAATGAGATAGGCTCAATTCAAGTTGAAAAGCTACTGATAAAAAATAAATTGCAAATAAAACAGTAAATATCAAGAAAAAAAACTGAATAATTAAATTTCGGTTTTTCTGAAATCTGCTCCATTGAGCAATACTTTCTACAAAGCTTCTCACTATTTACTTTCTGAATAAAACAATAGTATGCCAGAGAGCCTAATTGCACTCCGGCATACTATATAAATTTAAAGCTATTCTATCTAAATGGTGGTGCGTAGATTAATCCGCCTTCAGTCCACATAGCGTTAAGAGATCCGGCACGTTCTAATCCAAGTGGAACTAGGTGTCGATCATATACTTCACCATAGTTACCTACTTGAGATATAACTTTCTGCATGAAGTCCTTAGGGATTCCAAAACTGAAATCCTGAACTTCTCCACCTTCAAAAGAAGCTCCAAGCAATCTTGCAACTCCTGGGTTTGGAGGATTAGAAGCTATTGAAGAAACATTAGAACTATTAATTCCACTTTCTTCAGCTTGCATCATTCCAAATACAACCCATTGAACAACATCATACATTTCACTATCGTTGTCTCTGGTCAAAGGACCTAGAGGTTCTTTAGATAGTGTCTCTGGTAGCACTTTAAGAGCTTCAGGTCCACCAGCTGATGCTGGGAAGCTAGCTCTCTTAGAAGCTAGACCAGATTTATCTGTTGTCCAACCATCACATCGCTTTTCTTCGAAAGCTGCTTGCAATGGGTCATTAGTCTCAAAAGTTAATGGAGTGTAAGACATTCCAGTACCTGTGAACCTATCATCTAGATTCAATTCTGTAGTAGTACCTTGAAGAACACATATTGTAGCGCCTTCCATGTCATCAATAGAACTATATCCACTGTCTACATAAACCATCATACCTTGACCATCATAGAATGTAGGAGCAGTAAAATCCTGCTTCAATTCTCTGTCTCTGCTTGCAGTCCATGTTGTGTTCCTGATCAAAAGATCAATCTCACCAGAACCTAAAGCTTCGAATCTATTTGAAGCGGTAGTAGGTGTGTACTCAACTTTACTTGAGTCACCTAGTATTGCTGCGGCTACTGCTTTACAGAAATCTATATCAAAACCACTGAAAGAACCATCTGCAGCTACAACTCCAAATCCAGCTAAGTTGTCGTTAACACCACACTTTAGCATTCCTCGATCAAGAACTTCTTGTAATGTGTTAGATCCACCACTACTAGATGCTTCTGAAGAATCTTCAGTTGCACAAGCGTATGAAAAAGCAGTCATTGCAAAAAGAGCACTGATCAATAATGTATATTTAATTTTTCTCATAATCCCCTCCTTATAAAATTCGTTGGGATTTTTGGATTTATTTTCGAAAATCGAAATGAAAATAATACCAAATATATTTAATTAACCTCTAGATTATATCAATCTTGAATTAGATTTCATAATATTTCGTAAATTATGAATATCTGTTAAAAATATAAGTGATGAATTTAAAGGATTTATGCAATAAGAATATTAATTCTAAAAAAGGTATTCCTAGAGAAGTCTCCTTGGAAATATTAGAATTTGCAGAATCTGGATACAAGGAGATTCATACTGCAAAAAAAGTAATTAAAGCCTTTGAAAAGTTAGGTCAGAAAGATATTCAATCAGGAATAGCAATTACTGGAATGAGGACTACCTTAGATACAGGTAGCCCAGGTCCAAACATAGCTGTTATAGGAGAATTAGACGGACTTCCTGTTCCCGGTCATCCTCATGAAAACTTAGAAAACGGAATGGCTCATGCTTGTGGTCATCATGTACAAATAGGTAATATGTTAACAGTATTAACTGGGTTATCTGATGAAAAAATACTTAATAATCTATCTGGAAAAATAACTTTTTTTGCAGTTCCAGCGGAAGAATTTGTGGAAATCCAATGGAGAAACGAACTAAGGAAAAATGGGGATATTGAATTTCTTGGAGGTAAACAAGAAATGATAAAACTGGGTGCTTTTGATGATATAGATATGGCAATGATGACACATACAACTCCTAGGAAAATTAAATTTTCTTATGGTGGCACTGATAATGGACTTGTTGCAAAATTTATCGAATTCAAAGGTATAGCTTCTCATGCAGGTGCAAGTCCTGAGAGTGGAATTAATGCTCTAAATGCTGCAAATATAGCTATATCAGCTATTAATTCTCAAAGAGAAACTTTTAGAGACGAAGACCATATAAGAGTCCATCCAATAATAACTAAAGGAGGCAATGTGGTTAGTGCTGTGCCAGATCAAGTAAATATTGAGACATTCATAAGAGGTTCATCAATTGATTCGATTTTAGATGCAAATAAAAAAGTCGATAATTGCCTTAAAGCTGGAGCATTGGCTACAGGCGCAAAAGTAAAAATAACAACTATCGCTGGATATTTGCCACTTAATAATAATCATGATTTTTTAGAAATATATAAAAAAAATCTGAGCGATAATTTTGATGAAAAGGAATTAATTTTAGATGGGCATTCAGGAGGAAGTACAGATATGGGAGATATATCTAACCTTATTCCATCCATTCACCCATATGTAGGAGGATGTTCTGGAAATTCTAATCATTCGGCAGATATGGTTGTATATGATTATAATTTGGCAATATTAGAGTCGGGAAGAATGATGGCTCATACTATAATAGATTTATTAGAAAATAATGCAGAAAAATCTAAGCAAATTATAGAAAATTTCTCTCCTAAATTTAAGAAAAAGGAATACCTAAATCTCCTAAGAAGCTTAACTAATGAAGAAGAATATATAAACTAAATTTTAATTTTTCTAGTTTAGGTATTGAAATATAAAAAATTAATATGTTATAATGAAATTAAGTGTTGATTTGAAAGTCAGCTTGCGGACACTCAAAAAACTGCTAAAAGGCAAAGGTTTTTAAGATTGTCCGTGTACTGCAAAGTATGCGGATTTTTTTTAAAAAAAACTTAAAGTTTTTAAGATTGTCCGTGTACTGCAAAGTATGCGGATTTTTTTGTTGGCACTTCTTAGTTTTATAAAAATTATTAAAAATAAGGAGGTCACTTAAATGACTAATAATAAACAACCGGGGATAAGTACCCTTGCACTACATGCTGGACAGGAGCCTGATTCAGCTACTAACTCTCGTGCAGTTCCAATTTATGCTACTACGTCGTATGTATTTAACGATGCTGATCACGCAGCTAGCTTATTTGGATTACAAGAGTTTGGTAATATTTACACTAGGCTTCAAAACCCAACGACTGATGTTTTGGAAAAAAGGATTGCTGCATTAGATGGAGGTGCGACTGGACTAGCATTTGCTTCTGGTCAAGCAGCTATAAATGCTGCAGTTCTTACTATTACACATAGTGGGCAAAATTTCATTTCTTCAACCAGTCTTTATGGTGGGACATGGACACTTTTTACTCAAACTTTTAAAAAGCTTGGAATAGAAGTACGATTTTTTGATCCAGACCATCCTGAAGAGATAAATGATTTAGTAGATGAAAATACTAGGTGTGTTTATTTTGAAAGTGTTGGTAACCCAAAAAATGATGTTCCTGATTTTAAGAAAATCACGGATATCAGTCATAATCACGGTTTGCCTACAATATGTGACAATACTGTGCTAACTCCAGCTGTATTTAGGCCAATAGAACATGGTGTAGATATAGTTGTGCACTCAACAACAAAATTTATTGGTGGGCATGGAGTGCATATTGGAGGAGTAATTGTAGATAGTGCCAACTTTAAATGGGCAGATAACCCAGAAAAATGGCCAGAATTCTGTGGCCCGTCAGAATCCTATCATGGTGCTGTTCTTGAAGAGCATTTAAGGCCTTTAGGAAATATTGCATACAACATCCATATAAGAGTTCACTGGCTTAGGGATACTGGAGCAGCAATGAGCCCTTTTGCAGCATGGTCAACATTGCTTGGGGTAGAAACTTTGCAGCTAAGAATGGAGAGGCATTGTGATAATGCTCTTAAAGTAGCTGAATTTCTTGAATCTCATAAAAAAGTAGAATGGGTTAATTACCCTGGACTAAAAAGTCATAAAGATTTTAAGAATTCAAATAAATATCTAAATGGTGCTGGTGCCATTTTAGGTTTCGGAATAAAAGGTGGGAAAGATTCAGCAGTTAAATTCATAAATAATGTTGAATTGGCAAGTCACTTGGCAAATGTTGGAGATGCAAAAACATTAGTAATTCATCCTGCCTCAACTACTCATAGTCAGCTTACAGAGGAAGAACAGAAATCCGCTGGAGTAAACCCTGAATATGTTAGGGTATCGGTTGGCATTGAAGATGCAGAGGACATAATTAATGATTTGGACCAAGCATTGAGTAAAAGTTAATATAATTAGGGCCAGGTGAATAACCATCTGGCCCTAAGGATTTACATATGACAAAAGAAAATTACAATTCAGATCTTTACAGAACAGGAGATACATCCAAGTATCTCAAAAAATTTTTTTATGGAGATAAATTTCATCTCAAATCTGGAGATGTTCTTGATGAATTAAATATATCTTATGAAACTTATGGAGATTTAAATAAAGATAAATCAAATGTTGTTCTAATATGTCATGCAATAAGCGGAGACTCTCATGTTGCAAAACATGATGATGAAGATATTTCAGGGTGGTGGGATATAATGGTGGGTCCGGGCAAACCTATTGATACTAATAATTACTTTGTAATATGTAGTAACGTAATAGGTGGATGCAAAGGGTCTACAGGACCTAACTCAATTAACCCAAGCACCGGAGCTCCCTACGGTTCTAATTTTCCTAATATAACAATGGAAGATATGGTAAATGCACAAAATCTTCTTATAGAATATCTAGAAATAGAGTCCATTCTTTGTGTTACTGGGGGATCAATGGGTGGATTTCAATCAATTCAATGGGCACGACAATTTCCAGATAAAATTAAAAGTGTTATTGGGTTAGCTACTTCAGCAAGGCTTACTAATCAAGCCTTGGCTTTTGATATTGTGGGTAGAAATGCAATAAAAAAAGATCCAAGGTTTAAGGAAGGTAATTATTATAATTCTGAAGAAAAGCCTGAAGATGGTTTGGCTATAGCAAGAATGTTGGCTCATATTACGTACGTTTCGAAAGATTCAATGAAAAATAAATTTGATAACACTAGATATGAACCAAAAGAAATTACTACTGAATTTGAGAAAAGGTTCTCAGTTGGAACTTACCTTGCATATCAAGGAACTAAATTCGTAGATAGATTTGACGCCAATAGCTACATAACATTATCTACCGCAGTAGACTATTTTGATTTAGGTGGAACTATCGATGAAATAAAAAATAACTTAAAAGCAACAACATGCGAATGGTTATTAGTTAGTTTTTCCAGTGACTGGCTGTACCCTCCCTTCCAATCAGAAGAAATAGTTAATGCATTAGTAAGCTTAGATAAGTCTGTGTCATATTGTTCAATAAATAGCGAAGCTGGTCATGATGCATTTTTGTTAGAAAATGAGGTGGAAGATTATGGATTATTAACTTCTTCTTTATTGAAAAAACTTTCTGGAAAAGAAAAAGATCATCAAATAAAAAATTCTAATCCAACTTCAACAAACATATTTTTTAACAATAGGCTTGATCTAGATTTTATCTGTAGCTTAATAGGAGAAAATGATCGTGTATTAGATCTGGGCTGTGAAGATGGAAAGTTATTAAATGAATTAAAAAAGAAGAAATGTTCCAAATTATTAGGAATTGAGATAGATGCTAAAAAAGTAATTATAAGTTCAAACAAAGGTTTAGAGGTAATTAATTCTGATATTAATACTGGTCTAGATAGGTTTAATGATAATCAATTTGATATAACAATTCTTTCTCAAACGCTACAGTCCATTAAGAACGTAGAAAAAACTATAGAAGAAATACTTAGAATTTCTGAAAAGGCTATAATATCCTTTCCAAACTTTGCCTTTAAACCATTGAGAGAGATGCTCTATAATCAAGGAAAGGCCCCAAAATTAGAAGGTCTTTATGGGTATAATTGGTACAATACACCTAATAGAAGATTTCCTACAATTCTTGATTTTCAAGAATATTGTGCCTCTAAGAATATTAAAATTAAAGAGTCTTTCTATATAGATTCTGAAAAAGATGAGTTGATTAAAGAAAATCCCAATCTTAATGCTGATACAGCAATATTTGTGCTAAGTAGAAGCTAGAGTAAGTTAATACCTTTTTTATCAAGAGTCCTAATTTCTCTTGTAGTTAATTTAACTTTATATTTTTTTCCATCTAAAATTACTGTTTTATTTTGAACATTAGGCTTAAATGTTTTTTTAGACGAGTTCATAGCGTGACTTCTGCTTTGCCCAAATTGAGGCATAGCTTTCGGAGTTAAACCTAATTTTTCTCTTACGTTCATAATTTATTTCTTTTAAAATATATAATAATTGTTTACAGTCATTTATGTAACCAAAAGAGGATATCAATTAAAATCAATTATGAAAAGCTATGACAACTAATTTTCAAAAAAATGACAATAAAATTGTAGAAATTGCTTACGGCAAATCTAGACTCAAACTAAATGTGCCTTCAAATTTTGATGTGATAGAGCCAAAATTTCTAGAAGAGATTAATGCTCCTAAATTAGCTATCGAAAATAGTTTAAAGAATCCCATCAATTCAAAGCCATTAAGGGATATAATTAACAGCGATTCAGTAATAGCAATATCTGTATGTGATATAACCAGAGCCCAGCCAAGAGAAATAGTACTTAAAGCAATTATTGAGCATATTGAAGACATAGTTCCTAAATCAAATATAAAAATACTTATAGCTACAGGAACTCACAGAATAAACACCCAAGAAGAACTTATATCTATGCTTGGAAAAGAAATTGTTAATAATCTCACAGTAATTAATCATGTTTGTGATGATAAAGAATCTCTAATAAAAATGGATACTTCTTTGAAAGATGTTGATGTGCTTCTCAACAAGCATTGGGTTGAAGCTGATATTAGAATAACAACCGGGTTCGTTGAGCCACATTTTTTTGCAGGTTTCTCTGGAGGCTCGAAGCTTGTTGCTCCAGGCTTAGCAGGACTAAAAACAATTATGAAGCTACATAATTTTGAAAGATTAAACAATCCAAATTCAATATGGGGAGAAATAAATAATAATCCAATACAACAAGATGTTAGAAAAATTGCTAAAGAAACAGGAGTTGATTTTACTGTTGATGTTACACTTAATAGAGACCAAAAAATTACCAATATTTTTTCAGGAAACCTAATTGATTCTCACAATATTGCTTGTGATTTTGCAAGAAAAACTGCAATGGTAGAAGTTGAAAAGCCGTACGATATAGTAATTACTTCAAATTCTGGATACCCACTTGATCAAAATTTATATCAAACTGTCAAAGGGCTATCTGCTGCATCACAAATTGTAAAAAAAGGTGGCGAAATTTTATGCCTATCGGAATGCTCAGATGGGATTCCAAATCATGGAAAATTCTATTCATTATTGTCAGAATTTAATAAGCCTGACCAAGTAGAGGATGTACTTGCTGACCCAAATTTCCATTGCCAAGATCAGTGGCAAGTTCAAATCCTTTCTCAAATTGCAAAAAAAACAAATATTAATTTGTATACTGAAGGATTATCAGAAGATGAGATAAAAAATGCATTTATGATTTCAGTTCAAAATCCTCAAAATTACCTGAATGAAAAAATATTATCAAACCAAAATATAAGAGGGTGCGTGTTGCCCGAAGGCCCTATTACTATACCTTTTTTTAACTAATTCTTAATGCCTAAATTAAATTTTTAATATAAAATAAAAGAATATAAATTATTAATTGTTGGAGAAATCTATGACAATCAAAGATAGTAAATACAATGTAATAGGAACAAGACCAATAAGGCATGATGGGATGGAAAAAGTAACCGGAAGAGCTGTTTACGGAGCAGATGTCCAATTGCCTAACATGACTCACGGTGCAATTCTTAGAAGTCCTCATGCTCATGCGAAGATAATTTCTATAGATACTTCAGAAGCTAAAAAATTATCAGGTGTTTTTGCAGTTATAACCGGAGATGATTTTGAAACAGGAATTGATAAGGATATTGAAATTGGGGAAGGTATATCTAATTTCAAATATGACAGTATGAATATTATGGCTAGAGATAAAGTTGGGTATGTTGGGCATGCTGTTGCAGCTGTAAATGCGAAAGATAAAAATACTGCCCTTGAAGCTTTAAAGAAAATTGTAGTCAATTATGAGGTATTAGAGCCTGTGTTAACGGTAGACAGAGCACTTGAAAAAGACTCCCCTGTTATCCAAGAAGACTTTGAGGGAGTAGATATTAACGGAGGAAGATCCTCAAAAAATGTTGCTGATTATTTCCAATTTAATTTTGGAAATATTGAAAAAGGTTTTGAATCTTCAGACATAATTGTAGAAAAAGAATTTACCATGCCAATGGTTCATCAGGGATACATTGAACCTCACGTGGCTGTAGCTCAATGGGGAGAAGATGGAAGATTAACATTGTGGACTTCTACTCAAGGTGCTTTTCCAGTTAGAACTCAGACAGCCGGTATTCTTGGAATGCCTGAATCAAGAGTCAGGGTAATGCCTGCAGAAATTGGAGGAGGTTTTGGAGGAAAAACTAGAGTTTATCTAACTCCATTAGCAGCGGTATTATCAAAAAAATCAAATAGACCAGTCAAAATGGTAATGGATAGAATTTCAGTATTTGATGCTTCAGGTCCCGCTCCAGGAGGAAAAATAAACATAAAATTAGGAGTTAATTCAAATAAAAAATTAACATCAGCACATGCAGATATAAAATTAGAAGGAGGAGCATTTGGAGGGTCAGCAGTTGGTGCTTCTGCAAAATGTGTTTTTGCATGTTATGACATTGAGAATACTAGAATCGATGGATATGATTTAGTTGTTAATAAGCCAAAATCTGCAGCATACCGCGCGCCTGGGTCACCTCAAGTATCTTATGCAATTGAAGTTGCTATTGATGAGGTGTGCAAAGGCCAAGGCTGGGATCCTTTGGAATTTAGAATCTTAAACGCTTCAAAAGAAGGCACAAGAAGGGGAGATGGCCCTAAATTTCCAAAAATAGGAAACCTAGATGTTCTTGAAGCAGTAAAAAAATCTGACCACTGGATTAGCAGCAAGCCAAAACCAAAACCCGGAAAATTAATTGGCAGAGGAATAGCTAGTGGATACTGGATGAATGGCGGTGGTAAATCATCAGTGACTCTATCAATAAATGACGACGGGACTGTAACTTTATTGGAAGGTAGTGCTGATATAGGCGGAACAAGACCTAGCATAGCTATGCAGGCAGCAGAAATATTAGGCCTATCTGCTGAGGATATGTTTCCTAGAATTCCAGATACTGACGGAGTTGGATACACTGGAATGACTGGGGGAAGCAGAACAACTTTTGCAACTGGCTGGGCTGCAGTAAATGCTGCAAATAACTTAGTTGATGAGCTGAAAAATAGACTATGCATAATTTGGGAGATAGATAAAAATGAAATTGAATTCAATAAAGGCATCTTTTCTTCTAAATCAGATTCTGAACTAAAAATAAAATTTAAAGATCTTGTAAAAAAGTTAGACGGGACAGGCGGACCTGTTAGTGCGGTTGGCTCGGTTGATCTTGATTCAAGTAGTCATGGTTTTGCTACCCACATTGTAGATTTAGAAATAGATCCAGAGACAGGCAAAACTGATGTAATAAAATATACAGCTGCCCAAGATGTTGGCAAGGCTATTCACCCTTCTTATGTTGAGGGTCAAATACAAGGGGGAGTTGCTCAAGGTATAGGGTGGGCATTAAATGAAGAGTACTTCATTAATAATAAAGGCAAGATGCTAAATTCTAGTTATCTTGACTACAGAATGCCAACTTCTTTAGATTTACCAATGATCGATACAATACTGGTTGAAAACGAAAATCCAGAACAGCCATTTGGGGTTAGAGGCGTTGGAGAGGTGCCAATATGTCCACCGCTTGGAGCTATAACAAATGCAATTGAAGATGCAATTGGAGTTTGTCTTAATAGCTTACCAATGAAACCATCTGTTATACTTAAAGCCCTATCAAATAAATAGGAGGATTTATGCGTCTTGGAGCTGCTTCTATGTTAGGAGCAACTGGATCTAATGGTTCGGATAATGGCATTCCTAAAGACTTCGATGTATTGACCTTCACTCCTGCAGATCTTAAAGAAGTTTCTTCAATAGGATTCACAGTTCATAATTTAGTAATTAATAATCCAAAGTCATTCACTCAGGATAATATAAATAAGATTAAAGAAGATTTTCACAATAACTCTTTAATAATAGGACAGACGAATGGGAGATACGGAGGTGGATTAGTTAGTCCAGATGAAAAAATTAGAGAGGAAGCTATATCTTTTGTGAAAAATATGTGCCTACTTACCTCAAAGTTAGGTGCGCCAAATACATATTTGAGGCCTGGCAGTGTAAATCCAGACGGACCATGGTTGCCACACCCGGAGAATCATTCTAATAAAGTTTTTGACAGACTAGTTGATTCTACAAAAAAAATATGTGCGGTTGCTGAAGGCGAGGGGGTAATGCTTTCTCTAGAAGGCGGATATGTTTCGCCAATATATTCTGCAAGAAGGACTAAGGACTTTATTGATGCGGTTGGATCTAAAAATTTAGGCTTTAATCAGGACCCAGTGAATTTTATATCAAGTTTAGAAGAAGCTTATAATACAAAAGAATTTCTGGAGGATTTCTTTACTTTATTAGGAGACCATACTCTTGGAGCTCACTTAAAAGATTTCAAGGTTATTGACACTCTTCTATTAAGATTTGAGGAAGAATATTTAGGTTATGGAATGATGGATCAAGTTTATTTCTTAGAAAGAATGCAAGATATATGCCCAGAAGGTCATGTATTAATCGAGCATATTCCAAGAGATAAATTTAAGCCATCTTATTCTCACACATTAGAATTTTCTAAAAAAGCAAGCATAAAATGGGAGGATTATTAAAAATGCAATTAGATTTATCAAATAAAAATATATTAATAACAGGTGCTGCTACAGGCATGGGAAGAGCATCAGCAATTGAGGCGGCTAAACATGGAGCAAGCATAGCAATCGTAGATATTAACTCAGATGGACTAGATGAAGTTTCTTCGGAATTGAAAAAATTAGATGCAAACTTCAAATCATATTTAATTGATGTCACATCCATTGATGAAACCGAAAAAAAAGTAGGTGAAATTGAAAAATGGTTTGAGGGAGGCATAAATTGTTTAGTACATTTTGCGGGTGCCCTAGAAGGATCTGTTGTTGACATAGATGAACTTTCACCTGAAACATGGCACAGAATAATAAATATTAATCTTAATGGTACATATAATGTAACAAGGGCCGTTGCTAAATTTATGAAAAAAAGAAAAAATGGAGTCATTCTTTTAACTTCTTCTGGTGCAGGTGTTTTGGGGGCGGGATCTTCCGCTCCTTATAGCTCAAGCAAAGGAGGGACTCATGGATTAACACTTCACCTTCAAGAATACTTATCTAAAAATGGGGTAAGAATTCATGATATTCTTCCGGGAAGTATAAGATCGCCTCTAAAAGAAGGTCAGCTCAGCGAAGCTCTAAAAAATACAGGTGACACTAAACTTTTCGACAAAAGCTCACAAGAATTAGGCAACCCAGAAGGTGTTGGGAAAATCGTAGCATTTATTGTCAGTGATAATGCTGACTATTTAAGAGGAAGTATTGTTACAAGATGAACACTAAACCATTAAATGTAAAAATTATTGAAAACCCAACTCAGAATCATGAATGTAATGGCAAATGTACTGGCAAGAATGGCAATGATGGGTATTGTTACCACGAAAATGGAACGAAGCATGAAGTTGGTTTGTGTAAGAAAAAGCATAAATGAAAATTACTAGCGTTAGAGCTGTGAGGATTGAATATCCTAGAATACCTCAAAAAACTAAACCTAGAAAAGCAGACAAGTATGCAGGTAAAATAGCCACGGGAAGCCCAATGTCAACATCATTAGGGGGTAGATATTTTCACACAGAAGGCTGGTGGGACAACGCTTTAATGAAAGGAATTGGGGCAGGAATTGAAAGAGATGTTGGCTGCATAGTCGAATGCGAAGATGGAAGTTGGGGGTTCGGATTTTCTGACAGAGGAAGGATAACTGCATCAATAATTAACGACTACATTGCGCCTAATTTAATTGGAAGAAATGTCTTCGAAACAGAAAAGGTTTATGACATGATGACCAGAATTCTCTCTCCAGTTGGGTCAAATTCTTTTTCTACAAGAGCCATTAGCGCTGTAGATTTAGCTCTTTGGGATCTAAAAGGTAAACTTCTCAATAAGCCTGTATATGAATTATTAGGTGGATCTGTAACAGAGAAGCTCCCTATATATGCTAGTTCAAATAATACAGAATGGCTAAAAGAATTGGGATTTAAAAATTTTAAAAGATTCATATCATGGGGACCTAGAGATCAATTATCAGGCATAAACAAAGTTGAGCAAGAAATTGCAGATGCCAGAGATTTAATTGGGTATGAATCAGAATTAATGTTGGACTGTTGGTTAAGTATGGATATAGAAACCACTGTAAGAGTATCAGAACAATTAAAGCCCTATAAATTAAAATGGATAGAGGATGCACTGATTTCTGAAAGTATTAACCAGTATGAGATATTAAGAAATAGAATTCCTCAACAAACGTTAGCTACTGGAGAGCATTGGTATGGGGTTCATCCTTTTTTTCATGCAGCATCAAAAGGAATTATAGATATATTACAGCCAGACATAACTTGGGTCGGAGGTTTGTCAGCAATAATCAAGATAGTCCATATAGCAGAGTCAGCCGGAATTGACGTTATTTTACACGGAGGAGGTGGATCTGTTTTTGGACAACACGCCTCTTATGGATTAACTGGAATTTCAATGATTGAATGTTCTGGGCCAGTTATTACACCAATCGGGGTTCCTTTAGAAGAAAAAGATAGATTCCCTGGAACGCCTGTACCAATAAATGGGACCATTATACCTTCTGATGCTCCAGGCTTCGGATTAGAAATTAAAAAAGAATGGTTTCCAGATTTCTTTAGTTGATAACTCTGATTTGATTATAAGGAATTTTGATTCCTTCATCGTCAAAAGCTATTTTTATCTCTCTTATTACCTTCGTTCTAACTTCCCACTGCTTTCCAGGTTGAGTAACACCAACGAATTTAAGTCTAACTCCAGAATCAGAGAACGAAGTTATAGTCCAAACTCTAGGTTTCTCTTTTATAAATCTTCCTATATCTGGATCACTTTCAATTTTATTTCCAATATCATTTAGAGTCTTAATAGCTTTCTCAAGATCTTCTTCGTAACTTACATGTATCTCTATATTAACCCTAGACCACTGACTTGTAAGATTTGTAATAATATCAGTTGATCCATTAGGGATAATATGAAGCGCTCCATCCAAATCTCTCATTAAAATTCTCCTCAGATTTAAATCTTCTACAAGGCCTGCCCTGCCTTTAATCCTTACAATATCGCCCTTCCTCAATTGGTTTTCTGCAATAATTAGCATACCTTGTATCACATCTTTTACTAAACTTTGAGAACCCAAACCAACTGCTATTCCTAGTATAGATATGCCTGCCACCAATGATGTTACAGGCACTCCTAATATAGACAATATTGTTAACACGGCAATCAAGACAACAAATATTCTTAAAACACTCCTAATAACAATGGCGAATGTCTCTACTCTTTTTTCATTTTCAGAACTATGCTCTCCAGATCTAGTGGATGAATTTAAATAAAGTTTAATCAAGTTTGGCATTATAGTTCCTGCGATTCTCAAAGAAATATATGCAAGTATAATAACTATAAGCATAGGGATCCCATTTGAAACTATTAATCTATATGACGCCCCAATTGCCCAATCTAGTCCAGCATCACTTTCACCAATATTTAAAACAGATAATATTCCAAAAAAGCTAGGAATGCCTGCTACAGCAAAAGCAACTAATATTACAAATATATTTTTTATGGTGTTTACTAGTTTTTGAGAATTCGGATCTGAGATTCGTTCTGGATCAGCACCAAGTAACTTCAAGCCTTTAAATATAAAATAAGAAATTAGCCAAACTCCAACAATCCCGGCAATTCCAATAAGAATTAACCAAATTCCCTTATCTATAAACCATATGTTGAAAGAATCTTGCATAATCTTTATTAATATTGTGCTGTTTTCCCAAACTCAAAATAAAAAATGTGTAAAATATACTTATGCTTTTCTTACGCGAAAACTTCAAAGGTCTGTTATTATGCATCTCAATTTGTGCTATAAGTTACATCATTCAATTTATTGAGATAAATATATTCAATGAAAAAATATTTGATGTATTAATAATTTCCCTCATAATTGGAATTATTGTAAAAAATACGCCTTTCAACATACCTCAAATTTTTTCTAAAAATGATAAGGCTCCAAAATTTGTATCCAAACAATTACTGGAATTCGCAGTCATATTACTTGGATTTAAAGTTAATTTCTCATTAATAAAAGAAAGTGGGTCATCTTTAATACTTCTGGCTATTATATCTGTAATTACTTGTATGATATTAGTTTTTATTTTGTGCAAATACATATTTAATCTTGATAAAAGCATCTCTATATTAGTTGCCACAGGCAATTCAATATGTGGTAACTCTGCTGTTGCAGCGATGGCTTCTGTAATCAAATCAGCCCCCAATCATGTTGCAATTGCAATAAGCTTCAGTGCTGTTATTGGCCTTATTCAAGTTCTACTTTTGCCATTAATACCAGTTTTCACCAATATTACAGATTTTCAATATGGAGTTATTGCTGGGCTATCAGTCTATGCAGTTCCTCAGGTTGTGGCAGCATCATTTGTAGTGAGTACAGAAGCTGGCCTAATCGCCACTCAAGTTAAATTATTAAGAGTTTTAATGCTAGGTCCTGTAATTATTGCTGTAAATTTTCTTACAAAATCAAATGACAAAAGTATTTCAAAATTTCAAAATTTAAGTACCTATGTTCCTTGGTTTGTTGTTGGGTTCATAATAGCCTCAATAATTGGATCATTAAATTTATTACCTAATGCATTAATTGATTATATTAGTTCGCTTAGCAAAATATTGTTTGCAATTTCTATGGCAGGAATTGGGCTTACTGTAAACATCAAAGATCTCAAAGGTTCAGCACTTAAAGTTTCTTTGGCGGTTATTTTTGCAACCCTACTTATGATAATAATTGGAATTATAGGTATAAATTTATTTAATTTTCAATAGTTCTTGAACCTTACGCCCAATTTCTGTTGGAGAGTCTGCTATTAAAACTCCAGCATCTCTTAGTGCATTAATCTTTTCAGATGCTAATGCAGATTTTCCAGTTATAACAGCTCCCGCGTGTCCCATTCTCCTGCCTTCTGGTGCCGTCTGACCAACAATACTTGCTACAACTGGCTTAGATATATAATTTTTTATTCTTTCAGCAGCCTCTTGTTCTTTTGTGCCTCCTATTTCACCAATCATCACAATAGCCTCAGTGTTTTTATCTTCTTCAAACATATTAAGTACATCAACAAATGAAGTTCCATTGATTGGGTCTCCTCCAATGCCAACACAAGCGCTCTGTCCTATGCCTAGTTTAGTTAATTGAACTATAGCTTCGTATGTAAGTGTTCCACTTCTAGAGACAACACCTACATTACCGGACTTAACTATACTCCCTGGTATTATTCCTACCTTTAGTTTTTTTTCAGGAATTAAATATCCAGGGCAATTTGGGCCAATAAGTCTAGTTTTCTTGCCTTTAAGGTATTCATTAATTTTTACCATATCTGAAACAGGTATTCCTTCGGTAACACATACAACTATAGATATATTTGCATCTATCTGTTCTATTATTGCATCAGCAGCGAAGGGTGCAGGGACAAAAATTAGTCCTATTTCTGGAGAAGTTTTTTTTATAGCCTCAAACACACTTCCAAATATAGGAATATTCTGGTTGAATTTTTCACCAGCTTTGGTAGGGTGGACAGCAGAAACAATATTTGTTCCAAATTCAATACATCTCTCCGCTTGAAAACTACCATCACGACCTAATCCTTGAATTAACACTTTATTTAAATCTTGATTAATAATATTCATCATTTCCCTAGCTTATTTCTTATTTCGATAGCAGCTGTTGGCAAATCTTCTACAAAGCTTATATCTAGTTCAGAATTTTCAAGTAACAATTTTGCCTCACTAGAATTTGTACCTCTTAATACCACTACCATAGGAATGGGTTTATTATGATTTTTAAATCCATTAATTATACCTTTCGCAGCCACATCACATCTTAATATGCCTCCAAATAAATTAACTAAAATTATCTCTACATCATTATCTGAAGCAATTATTTTGTAGGCTTCTTCAATCCTTTCTTCAGAAGCACTACCTCCAACATCTAGAAAATTTGCTGGAGCAGTGCCAGCCTTCATAGTTATATCCATAGTTGCCATAGCTAAACCTGCCCCATTAACCATGCACCCAACTTTTCCTTCATGGAGTTTTATATAAGCTAGATCATTGCTTAGTGCTTTTAATTCAGATTGATTCATTTGAGTTTCATCAAATAAATCTTCAATATCTGGATGCCTAAAAATTGAATCATCGTCAATAGTTATTTTCGCATCTAGAGCTATTACTTTTTCGTCATTGGTAATAGCAAGAGGATTGATTTCAATTAAAGTACAATCTAGAGAATCAAATATTCTATATAGTTTTTGAATTATAGAAGAAATTTGTTGAGAAATTTTTTGTTCTAAGTTTAATAATGATAATAAATTTCTTACCTTATAAGGAGATGGCCCTATAAGAGGGTTCACATGAATTTTCATTATTTTATCTGGAGTTTTTTCTGCAACTTCTTCTATATTCATTCCACCCTCGGTAGACAAAATTATAACAGGACATTTTTCATCAAAATCCATTGTCACTGCAAGATAAAGCTCTTTAGAAATATCAGAAGCTTCTTCGACATAAACTTTATTTATAGGAAATTCGGTTCCTCCTGACTGAAAAGTTTTTAATGATGTTCCTAGCATCTCTTGGGCAGCTTTTTTTGCTTCTTCAGGATTATCAGCAACTTTTATTCCTCCAGCTTTTCCTCTCCCGCCTGCATGAACCTGTGCTTTTATAACAACCTTCCCATTTATTGAAGTAGATATTTTTTTGCACTCTAAATCTGATGAAGCAACTTGTCCAAAAGGTATTGGAACATCATGTTCACTTAAAATATTCTTTGCTTGGTATTCGTGTAGTTGCACAGAGATTTCTCTTTCGCCTTCCTTTTTAAAAGATAAATTTAATTATATAAATAATTACTAAAGAATATAGCCCTGCAAATACATCATCTAAAATAATGCCAAGGCTTCCATTCAATTTTTCTATTTTATGTATACCCAGTAATTTTGTAATGTCAAAAAATCTAAATAATAAAAAAGATAATAAAATTAATAAAATTGAATTTTCAGCAATTAATAGTACTATCCACATACCAATAAACTCATCAATAACAACAAAGTGAGGGTCCTTTAATTCAATCCCATTATCTTCAAACTTAAAGCTTGTTGATAAAACCCCAAAAATCAAAATAATAATTAATACAGATAGACGGGCAAATAATCCTAAATTTTCTCCAAAAAAAAGAATTATTAAGCATGGCACTAAACTACAAAAGGTTCCTGATCCGATTTTGATATAACCTATGCCAAAAACTGAATAAATAGGTTTAAGAAAAAAATTTAACGTCATAAAATTATTGCAGATAAGGAGATGCCCATTTCAATCCAGAAATAGTATCTTCATTAGGAATGTATTCACAACCAATCCATCCTTTATATCCCATCGAATCTATCTCATTAAATATTTTAGGATAATTTAATTCTCCTGTTCCTGGCTCATGCCGTCCAGGGTTGTCTGCAAGTTGCATATGCCCAATTATTCCTAGATTCTCTTTAATAGTGCTAATTATATTCCCTTCCATAATTTGCATATGATAAATATCATATTGCAACTTTATATTTGGATGATCTACAGAATCTATGATTTCTAAGGCTTTGCTTGTTGTAGACAACCAATAACCAGGTATATCAACAGTATTTATTGGCTCCACTAGTAACTGAAATCCAGAATCATGTAATTTATCAGCTGCAAATGCTAGATTCTTAATCAAAGTATCTTGTGCATCTGTTTCTGAAACACCACTTGGAACTTTTCCAACTAAACAAGTTAAATTTATCGGTTTAATTATATTTGCAAACTCTAACGCCAAGCCAACACCATCTTCGAATTCATTGATCCTGTTAGGGTCAGCAGCTACCCCCCTATCACCTGAGCCCCAATCACCTGCAGGTAAATCGAAGAGAATTTGGTTAAGATTATTTTCTTTTAGTTCATTCAAAATATCATCTTTTGAAAAATCATATGGGAATAAATATTCAACCGATTTAAATTTTTGATTTGATGCCTCTTTAAATCTATCCATAAAGTTCACCTCATTAAACATCATTGATAGATTTGCAGCTAAATTTACCATTTATTCACCTCTTTAAGTTAATTCTTGATTTAATTATCTTAACAATAGCCTAAATTACCACCAAATTTTTTGTTCGCCAATTTCTTTGATATCTTCGTAATCCATCTCCCATAGCTTACTAGACAAGTATCTTTCCCCTGAATCAGCTATTATTATAACGATATTTCCTTTTTTAATTTTTTTTGCAACTTTCACTGCAGCAGCAGTAACGGCTCCGCATGAAACACCTGCAAAAACTCCGCACTTTTCCATTAACATCTTTGTCCAATAGAAAGATTCTTCTTCTCCAACTAAAATTCTTGAGTCAAGCTTCTCAAGATCAAGAATTGGAGGAATAAATCCATGTTCAATGCTTCTTAGTCCTGGGACAACCTCTTCAGGGTGAGGGGCGGCGGCAACTATCTTAATATTTTCATTATGTTCTTTTAAAGCTTTACCGGCACCCATCAGAGTTCCTCCTGTGCCCAAGCCAGCTACAAATACATCAATATCAGGGAGCTGTTTAATTATTTCTGGGCCTGTTGTTTCATAATGAGCTCGTGGATTAGCTTCGTTACCATATTGATATGGCATAAAGTAATCAGGGTTCTCTTCTGAAATCTTTTCAGCAAGTCTTATTGCGCCGTTAGTTCCTTGTTCTCCATCTGAAAAAATAATTTCTGCACCAAGAGATAGCAACATAGATTTTCTCTCGTCACTTACATTGTCAGGCATAACAACTTTTAACTTATAGCCCTTCACTCTTGATAACATAGCCAAAGCTATTCCAGTATTTCCACTTGTTGGCTCAATAATTGTAGATCCATTAACTAGCTTTCCTTTTGCTTCTGCACTTTCAATCAAGTATTTTGCAACTCTATCTTTTATGCTGCCAGCAGGGTTAAAGCTTTCTAGTTTTGCAAAAATTTTTACTTCATTAGGGCTAATATTACTTACATTAATCATCGGAGTATTTCCAATTATTTCAGTGATATTCTCGTTAATTTTCATTTCTTCTTATTCCTCAACTGAAGGCATTCCACAAAATAATTCGTAATCAATAAGCTCTTTGACTGAAGGATTATCTCCACAAAGAACACAATTTTCATTTCTTCTTATTTTTACTGTCCTAAACTCCATGCTTAAAGCATCAATAAGGACCATTCTACCTTTCAATAAATCTCCAGCACCAAGGATGTATTTTATTGTTTCTATTGCTTGTATGCTTCCTATAAGTCCTGGCAGAGCACCAATTACTCCAGCTTCTGAACAACTTGGAACAGACCCCGGTGGTGGTGGATCAGGAAATATACACCTATAACAATTTCCTCCAGGAACGTAAGTAGTTATTTGTCCATCAAAAGTTAGTACACTTCCATCTATTAAAGGTTTTTTAGCAAAAAATGTAGAATCGCAAATCAAATATCTTGTCGGAAAATTATCTGCTCCATTTATAACAACATCATATTCATTGATTATATCTAAAGCATTTTTTGAATTGATTGGCTCATCATGCATAACAACATTAACATCGGGATTATATGCTTTAAGAGTTTCCATAGCTGATACAACCTTACTCTTTCCTATATCTTCATCTCTATGAAGAACTTGTCTTTGAAGGTTACTTCTATCAACAACATCAAAATCAGCTATTCCTATTCTGCCAACTCCTGCTAGCGCTAAATATAAAGCTGCAGGTGAGCCTAAACCACCTGCGCCAATTATTAATACACTTGAATTTAGTAATTTTCTTTGTCCTTCAGACCCAATTTGAGGCATTATTATATGCCTGCTATATCTGTCGACTTGTTCTGGATTCAATTTATTTATCATTTTTATCCTTTCATAAAAAAAGCCCCGTGTTGTCGGGGCATTGAAGATTACTTTATCTTTATCATCTACATCAAATGCCCATCATAGGTGACAACACAAACAAAATTTTCTATTTTTCATTTCAATAGACATAATTAATTTCTATTAATTGCCTTAGTACTCACAAATACTTTATCTTTATCTGCAAGATCCTTAACAGTTACTGTTTCAAGTTTAGAAATTAAGACCTTCTCAACATCTGTCCACATATCTTGCTGAGAACATTGGCCCGACACTTGGCATAAATCTGGAAATTCAATGCAAGACACAGGAGCCATTGTTTTGTCTAATCCTCGAATAATCGAAGCAATAGAAATTTCAGATGGATTTTTCTCTAAAACATAGCCTCCATTAGGGCCTCTAACACTTCTTATAAAATTTTTTTCAATTAAATCATTAGATATCTGAAATAAAAAATTTTCGGGAACATGCCTTGCTTTAGATATTTCAGATCCTTTAACTATAGAGTTTTTAGGGAGCGTGGCAAGATGAACTAAAATCCTAACCCCATAGTCTATTTTCATTGGTACTAACATTATTTTCCTTTTCTTGAATGCATATTAACACGTATTTAGGACAATCATATAGATTAATCATCCAAATATGTGCTAATATACGTCAGGCTATAAACAAAACAGGATAAAATGGATTCAATATCATTAGAAACTAAAATAAGAACCAAATTTGGAAAAAAGCTAAGATCTCTTAGAAAAAATGGGACTTTACCTTTGCATGTTTATGGTCCGGGCATGGAGTCTATTTCACTCCAATCAGAGACTAATAAGGTAGTAAAAGTTTTGCAAGAAGCTGGGAGAACTAGTCCTGTTAAAATTATAGAAGAGTCTGGTAAAGAACATACAACACTTGTTAGAAACGTTGATCAGCATCCTGCCACAGGAGAGCTCCAACATGTTGATTTTATGAGAGTTGATGAAAATAAGGCTATAGAGGTTGAGGTTCCAGTTGTACTAATTGGAGAAGCGCCAGGAATTAGAGGTGGAGCAGGCACAGTAACTCAATCTATATACTCTCTATCTGTTTTATCAAAACCATTTTCAGTTCCGAATGAAATTCAAGCAGATGTGTCCGTATTAGTTGACCTAGAGGCATCCATTAAAAGAGGTGATTTAAAATTGCCAGATGGAGTGGAGCTCGTAGGTGATCCTGAAACTTCAGTGGCATGGATCCAGCCTCCGAGAGTTGTTGAAGAACCTACTGTTGCTGAAGGTGAAGAAGGTGCTGAAGGTGAAGAAGGTGCTGAAGGTGCTAAATAGCAACTGCAACCATCAAAATTCTTGACTACACACTAATATTGCTTGAAAATTCGAATTAGAAAATTAAATTTTTATTAAAAATAGAATAAATTAACAAACAGGAGGTACTATGAGTAACTCATTACTCATTATACTTCTTGTGCTTATAACTGGAATAATATCTGGCTCTGTGGGTTTTGGAATAAAATTATTTTTATACCAAAGGTCTCAAATTGCAGCAAAGAATGCAGCAAACCAGCAAATAAATATGGCTCAAAAAAGAAGCCAAGAAATTTTGCTCGAGGCTAAAGAAAAATCCCTACAATTCAGGCTAGAATCTGAAAAAGAAATAAATGAAGAGAAAAGTAAAATACGACAAGATCAATCTAAGATTGACTCTTTAAGAGATAAAGTTGAAAAACAAATTTCTGATCTTGATAAAGAAAAATTAAATATTTCTGAACAAGTAGAATTTGTAGAACAACAGAAAAAGGATCTTACAAATTCTCGTGAAATATATGCGAAGAAAATTGAAGATGCTTCAGAAATTTCTTATCAGGATGCAAAAGATATTCTTTTAAAAGAAGCGCAAGAAGACATAGAACATAACGTGGCGAAAAGATTTAGAGCTGCTGAGGAAGAACTAGAGATTAAAGTAGAGTATCATGCAAAAAATATCATTGCTGGTGCTGTACAAAGATTTGCTTCTGATGTAGTAGCTGAAGAAACTATACAAGCTGTATCTATTCCTAGTGAGGATATGAAAGGGAGACTCATAGGTAGAGATGGAAGGAATATTAGAGCTATTGAAAAAGCTACAGGAGTAGATTTAATTGTTGATGAAGCGCCTGAATCTGTAACAGTTTCGTGCTTTGATCCTATTAGAAGGCAAGTAGCAATAAATGCTTTAAGTGAATTAATAAAAGATGGGAGAATTCACCCAGCCAGAATTGAAGCTATATCTGAGAAATCAAGAAAAGATATAGACAAGACTATTAGGAAGGCTGGAGAAGATGCCACATTTGAATCTTCTGTAAAGGGCTTGCACCCAGAAATAATTAATATGATGGGCAGACTAAAGTACAGATATAGCTATGGAGAAAATGTATTGCAACATTCTATTGAAGTTGCTCATTTAGGATCACTAATGGCAAGCGAAATTGGGGCAGATGAAAAAGTGTGTAGGGTTGGCGGATTTTTACACGATATCGGAAAAGCTTTTACTCATGAAATTGATGGACCTCACGCTGAAATTGGGGCAGATTTTGTGAAAAAATATGAAATGGATCCTAAGATTGTGACTGTAATCAGAGAGCATCATGATTCTGATTTTTCAGCAACAGAATCATTTATTGTAGCTGCTGCTGATGCATTAAGCGCATCAAGACCAGGGGCTCGAAGAGATTCAGCAGAAGCCTACGTTAAAAGATTAAAAGATATTGAAGAAATTGGATTAAGTTTTGCAGGAGTGGAAAAATGTTTTGCAATTGAAGCTGGAAGAGAGTTAAGGATTATGGTGGATCCTATTAAAGTTAATGACGATGAAGCTGCATTATTAGCAAAAAACATTGTTGAAAAGATAGAGTCTTCTCTTGCCTATCCTGGCCAAATCAAGGTTATTGTTATTAGGGAGTCTAGATCAGTCGAGACAGCTCAATAATATTGAATATTGCAGATCTACATATTCATACTTTTTTCTCTGATGGTGATTTAAGTCCTGAAGAAATAATTAAAGAAAGTATTTCCAGGAATATTTCATATATTTCTATTACTGATCATGACAATCTAACCGGATATAAAAAAGCAAATTCAATAATCAAAAAATCTGAAAATAACAGTTTGAAATTAATACCTGGAATAGAATTATCTGGCTCAGTAAATAATTCTAATATTCATCTTCTCGCATATTTTTTTGACCCTAATAATAAAGACTTAAATTCTGTCCTAAAGATTTTACAATTAAGGAGAAATGAATTTGCTAAATTTGCCTTAAAAAAACTTAACGAAGAAGGTGTAAATATAAGCTGGGGAGATATAGTAAAGAATTCTAAAGGCTCTGTAGGTAGGCTTCATATAGCATATGCATTAATTAGTCTTGGATATGCTAAAAATACCAATGATGCATTTGAAACATATCTCCACAAAATTAAGTCCCTTTATGAAAATCCTTTTGAAATAAATGCAAAGGAATTAATTGAAGTAATAAGAAAAGCAGGTGGGGTATGCTCACTTGCTCATCCTCATACTGTTAATGATGTAGATAAATCAATTAATGATCTTTATAAAAATGGATTAGTGGGGCTCGAAATTATTGAAGATAAAAAAATTAAAGATTCTGATGAAATAATGTCAAAATTTGAGTTAACTAAAACTGCTGGCAGTGATTTTCATAGAAGCAGAAAAAAATCTTATTTAGGAAAAAACTTTCTAAATGAGCAAGAATTATTAAATTTCTATAATATTTCCAAAAATAAATTAAATGGTGAAATAAGTTGGAATATGTAATTTTTCTAATTATTGTTTTTTTCTTGAGTTCTCTAAATTTTTCTAATATCTATCTTAATAAAATTAATAAAGATCCATCCCAATCATGGACAACACATATAGGATCCTCATATATTTGGAAATATCATTCAAAAATTGCTGGAATAGTAATTTTCTTTGGTGATAGTGTTTTAAAAGGCCTATTACCTATTTTTATTGCAAAATTTATGCTTGATTTCAGTCAATTAGATCCAATAAATGAATATTATTTAATGCTTATATTATTCACTCAAATAATTGGAAATAATTGGTCTATTTTTATGAGATTTAAGGGAGGAAGAGGGATGGCCATTATCATTGGAAGCTTACTAGGAATTAATGTAACCATGGCTATAATTTTATATTCTTTGTATCTAATAATTTATCTAAAAATTAAAGATGGTGGTCCAGCATGGATAATATCCATTGGAATTTCGTGTATTTTCTCATTATTTTTTTCAACTCCCCTTTTTTTCTGCTACTTAATATGCCTTTTCTTAGTCATTTTAAAAAGAATTACAGGCAATTTACTTTCAAATAATTATAAAATAATTATAAATAGAATAGTCTTTGATAGAGATATATAAATGAAAACTTCCGATAAAAATAAATGTAGTTGTGGTAAAGAAATATCCACCCTTTTAAAATGTGGAGATAAAAATTGTGAAGATTTCATTTGCCCTAACTGCATGATTCAAACAAAAACAGTACCAAAATGTAAAAAATGCGCTAAATTAAAATTAAACCCAGCATTCAACCCAACTCTGAAGGATTTAATATTAAGCTTCATTGTCTGCATGTTTATTTCAGTATCTTTTGCTATTATTTTTAGGGTATTGGTAGAAATTTTATCGAATTTAATTCCATCTATAATTATTTATTACCTGATAATACTGCCAGTTCCGATACTTGGATGGATTATTGGAAATGTAATTGAGAGAACCTCAGGATATAAGAAAAGTTTAACCCTCATGATAATTGCGGGCTTGAGCGTTGCAATAGGACATCTAACAATTTGGTACGGATTTTCGCCAGATATAATTACTTGGCTGTTGAGTTTAGTAATAGGAATTTATTTATCAATTCTCAAAGTTAAGATCTAAATCTTTTTCTAGAGAAAAAACTTCTATGCCGCTTTCAACAACTTCGCTTTCAACAACCTGAAATCCTGATTTTTTCCAAAATATTAAAGCATCCTTTTGTACCTCTGATGTACCTAGAATTAATTTACTTGCCCCTCTTTCTTGAGTCCATATTTCTATATTATCTAACAATCCTTTGGCGATACCTTGATTCCTATATCCCTTCTTAACACTTAAGCGTTTAAGCCTATAAATAAAATCATTATCTTTTTCAACACCCAAGCATCCAACAATATGCTCATCAGATACAGCTACAAAAAAAATTCCATCAGTAAAATAATGATCATAAATATTACCTAAATCTTCACTAAGAGATCTTTCTAAATAAGCAGATATGCCATCTCTGACTGATTCACTTCTATCCTCTGCGGTGGCAAGAAGGCCGGCAATAACCATATCTTGGACATGAAGCTGATCCAGATTATTAAAAATTCTAATATAAAAATTATCTTCACTCATTAAAAAAAATATTTAATTAAATAAATCACAATAATTCCATCAATTATTGCTGCTATTACAAATAATGATTTTGGCAATTTATTTCTTTTCATAAGATCAGGATTTTAACGTGATAAGATAATTTAAGTAAAGTAATTTAAGTTATATATATTAATACTATAATTATAAATTATTTAGTATTAAGTAATTATAATAGTAATAAATGCAAAAAAACCTAACCAATAAAACTATAATTATAACCGGCTCTAACAGCGGATTAGGACTTGAGGCAGCAAAAAAATTTGCAGATCTTGGAAACACAGTAGTTTTGGCTTGTAGAAATGCTGAATCTGGAAGAAATGCTGAAAGAAAAATTGGAAAAAATAGTCTTTTTATTCCTCTGGATGTAAGCAGCAGAGAAAGTATGGACAACTTTGTGATGAAATTTGGTCAGAAATTCTCCAATTTGGACATATTAGTAAATAATGCAGGAGTGATGCTTCACCCTCCCCAAAAAACAAAAGATGGGACTGAAATTACATTTGCAATAAATTATTTAGGCTATTTCTATCTTTCATTAAAATTAATACCTAAATTAATTGGTTCAGTAAATCCTAAAATAGTAAGTGTTTCTAGCATATCAAGTTATCGAGTAGGAAAAATAAATTGGGATTATTTCGACCCAAGTGAAAAAATTTCTTCATTTAAAGAAAAGAGAGAAATTTATGAACACACTAATCTGTTCAGATTAATGTTCTCTATAGAATTGCAAAAAAGGTTATCGGAGAGAAATATTCCTATAAAATCAATTGCTTGTCACCCAGGAGTTGCGAAAAGTAAGCTTGGTAGATATTTTTTTCTTGCAAAACTTATTTATGCTCTACCAGTAATGTCATCATCAAAAGAAGGAGCCAAATCAATTATTTTTTCTTGTGTTAATTCAAGTCTAAACGGAGGCGAATTTGTAGGCTTAAATACAAAAAAACAACACAAGGGTGATCCAATAATTGTAGCTCCCAATCCTATAGTTGAAATTGAAACCCAAAGAAATAAATTATGGCAAATGACTGTAGAAAAATATGGGATAGATTTATAAAAAAATTTAATCTCTAAACCTAAAGCATTGACATGAGTAAAAAAATTATGCTATAATATATACATCGTTCGGTTGAAAAACCGGATTTTTTTTTGCCTTTTTTATCCTTTATTTATATTTTTTAAAAAAGAACTTATCATTCATATATACATTAAGGGAGATTAAATGAGTGACTTTGATTATTATGCATATATTGGAACATACACATCGGGAGGAGTAATTACTCCCAAATTGCAAAGCAAAGGGATTTATATTTTAGGATATGATTCATCTAGCGGAACTTTTTCTCAATTAGGAACCTGCTTTGAAAAAGATAACCCTTCTTTTCTCACCATATCTCCAAATGGTAAAAACCTATATTCTGTGGGCGAAATTGATGACAAGAGAGGAGGGGCACTTTCTGCGTATTCAATTAATAAAGATGACGGTAGCCTCTCAATAATAAATACAATTTCGTCAGGATCAAACGGCCCTTGTCACTTAACTACTGACAAGAGTGGGAAATTACTTCTTGCTGCAAATTATGCTGGCGGCGCCTCAACTATAACTTCTATTAATGAAGATGGTAGTCTAAATGAAAACATCCAAGTAATTCAACATGAAGGCTCTAGTGTTAATCCTGACAGACAAATGGAACCGCATGCTCATTCAATTAATGTTAGTCCTAATAATAAATTCGCACTTGTGCCGGATCTGGGAACAGACAAGGTAATGATTTATAAAATTAGTCACAATACTGGCAGGCTAGAAATTAATACGCCAGGTTTTGTGAAAATCGATTCTGGAATGGGACCAAGGCACCTTGAATTTCATCCTAATGGAAAAGTAGTTTATGTGATAAATGAAATCGGAGCTACTATAACATCATTTGATTTTGATGGTGATAAGGGGATTTTAAATACCATTGAAACTATTTCAACTCTCCCAGATGGATTCGATCATAAAAGTTGTGCTGATATACATATGACATCAGATGGAAATTTTCTTTATGGATCAAATAGAGGCCATGATAGCTTAGCAATATTTACTGTTTCAGATGATGGAAGAAAATTAGAAAAGGCGGGGCATGAATCTACTTTAGGAAAAACTCCGAGAAATTTTTCTATTGACCCTTTAGGTAATTATATTCTAGCAGCAAACCAAGATTCTGGAGATATATTTACTTTCTCAATTAATAAAAATAATGGAACCTTGCAATATACAGGTGATAAGATAAACATACCGTATCCTGTATGTATTAAATTTTTAAAGAGGTAAAGATGAAAATATATGACATTAAAAAGATTAAGCTAACTGGTTCTATTCTTGCCATCTTGGCTTGCCTGGTTCTTTTATCTTGCAACGTAACAAAAACAAATGAAGAAGGCGAAGAACTTTCTAAAGAAGAATTAAATGCAACATCTGCTACTGAAGAAGCAAAAAGACTTGAAACCGAAGTAGATACAGAATCATTGAAAGCAAATGAAAAGGAATTATTAAGTGAACCTGAATTAAAAAAGTTGGGATCTTTTTCAGATAAAATTTTAAGAACAGGCATGCGTTCGCTTCAGCATACTTATTGGGTAATGGCTGAAGCAAATGAAATGAAAGATTATCTAGACACTGCTGGCGTTGAATTAATAGGAGATGTAATAGTTCCTGGAAATGAGAAAAAGGCTGAATTTTTAGATTATGGAGTAATAATGAGTGGCGGACAAGCTTATGTAGTTACTGAAATGGATAAGATCATCGTGGCTTTCAGAGATACTGGGAGTGACAAAAGGTGGGAGAGAATGCTTAATATGCTGACTGATGCTAGAGCAACTTTAAAGAAGCTTTCTTTCTTAGATGACCCTAAACTTTCTCAGATAAGTGCTCATGAAGGATTCGTAAGTGAGTATATGTTATTTAGAGAAAAAGTTATTGAATATGTCAGTAAGCACCCCGACAAAGAAATTTATGTTGTTGGTCACAGTCTTGGAGGAGCATTAACAACTCTTGCTAGCTTTGACATTGCCTCAACATTAGACAGAGAAGTAAATGCCATTACTTTTGGGGCTCCTCGAGTGGGAATGGAAGAATTCAGAAATGCTTTTGATAGTCTTCCAATAAAAATGTATAGATTTGTAGTAGCAAATGATCCTATTCCGAGAGTTCCTGGAATGCTAATACCATATGAACATGTGGGAGAATTAATTCAAATTGATCAATCTGGTGATTTATATGGCCTTAACGATGTAAATACAGCACTGTTGTTTAGCACAAGAGATTTTACAGATCACCATAAATCATCTTACTACTTTGGATTAGTAGGTTTATATACTTATTGTCAAAATAAAGATTATCAAAAATGCAATGACAAAGACTACACGAGTAAGTTAGCTAAATCTGAAAGAGAATCTCAAGAACAGTTCTGGGAAAAGATTCCTTTGGATAAAGTTAATTTTCCTGCAGATAAGCTACCAATAGATAAAATTCCTGTTGGGAAGATGCTAAATCTTAAGAATCGACTATCTGATTTAGCAGGAAAAGCAACATCATTAAAACCATGGGAACAAATTCCTTGGGAAGATGTGCCTAACGATTTAAATGCAGTTATACCGGAAGAAAAAATTCCTTGGGGTAATTAGTCTATCTAATTGAATATGCTCCATCTACAGGTATAAAAGTACCTGTCACATAGTCTGATGCTGAAGAGGCTAAAAATATTGCTGTGCCTGCAAGATCACTCGGAATTCCCCATCTTCCCGCCGGAATTCTTGAAGTTACTAACTCAGCGTCTTCAGGAAAATTTTTTCTAAATCCATCCGTTAAATTGGTAGTAATATAGCCAGGCAATATAGAGTTGACTTGAATATTGAATTCTGCCCAAGCAATTGCACAACTTTTTGTATATTGCACAACCCCACCTTTGCTTGCTGCATACACTGATGCATGAGCAGCACCAAAAATTGACATCATAGATCCTATATTAATTATTTTTCCGAACTTTTTTTTCTTCATTTGGTTGAAAACAATAGAAGAAAAATAATGAACGCTCGTTAAATTTGTATCCATAACAGTTTTCCAATCATTTGGGGACAGATCATGAGGAGGCTTTCTTATACTAGTCCCGGCATTATTTACCAATATATCTATAGAGCCAAATTCATTATTCACCTCATTAATGCACTTTTCTACAGATTCATAGCTTGAGACATCACACAAAAAATATTGCGCGTCTCCTCCATTGTTGATTATTTTTTCTTGAGCTTTTTTGCATTTTGCTTCATCTCTCCCAACAATTGCTACCCTTGAGCCAAAATCAGCAAATCCATTTGCAATGCCTTCTCCTATTCCGCCATTTCCGCCTGTAATCAATGAAACTTTATCTTTTAGATCAAACAAATTATTCTCCTACTTGCTTTTTAAACTTACCTAAAGGATATTTAAACAATGAAATCTAATCAATCCTTAGATGGAATAAAAGTTATTGATTGTAGTCAAATTCTAGCAGGTCCTTTTTGCTCGATGCTACTAGCTGACCATGGAGCAGATGTAATAAAAATAGAAAAACCTAATGGTGGAGATGACGTAAGAACTTGGGGGCCACCTTTTATTGGAAAAGACTCCTCTGCCTTCGTTCAACTAAATAGAAATAAAAGAAGTCTTTCTTTAGATATAAAATCAGAAGAAGGGAAAATTATCCTAAATAAATTACTTAATGATGCTGATGTCTTAATTGAAAATTCTAGAGTTGGGGCGATGAAAAAATTAGGGTTTGGATACGAAGATGTAAAGAAAATAAACCCAAAGATAATTTTTTGTTCTATATCAGGATTTGGAACAACTGGGCCTTATTCTAAAAGAGGCGGATTTGATTTAATTGCACAAGGAATGAGCGGCTTAATGAGTATAACCGGCCACAAAGATACAGCGCCTGTTAAGGTAGGAGTTCCCATTGCTGATTTGAATACAGGAATGTTTGCAATGCAAGGAATACTTTCTGCATATATACATCTACTTAAAAGCGGAGAAGGTCAGTTTTTAGAAGTATCATTACTTGAGTCAGCATTAGCATATACTCTGTATGAAAGTAGTATATATTTCACTACGGGATCAATATCCGAGCCTGAGGGCTCAGCTCATAGACTCACAGCTCCCTACCAAGCATTCAAAACTAAGGATGGATATATCAATTTGGGTGCCGCAAATCAATCAAACTGGGAAAGATTCGTAGATGTAATTGGAATGAGCAAATTAAAAGAAGATAGTAGATTCACTACTTCAGACATGAGGCAAATCAACAGGAAAAACCTTGAAACAATACTTGAGAAGGTTTTTTCAACTAAAAACAATAAAGAATGGATATCAATGTTGCTGGATAATGGCATTCCTGCAGGCCCGATATATAACATGAAAGAAGTCTGGAGCGATGAACAAGTAAAAAGCAGAAATATGAATGTAAAAATAGATCACCCAAATCTAAAAGGTAGTCAAAATATAGGAATTGTAGCTAAACTAAAATCTACTCCTGGGCAAATAAAAACGCCTGCGCCGTTATATGGGGAACATACAGAAGAAATTTTACAAGAACTAAATTATACACAATCTGAAATTTCTAATTTGATTAAGAAAAAAGTAGCTGGAATGAAATAATCACTCCAATAACCAGTTTTTAATATCATTTATTTCATTCTCTATAATTTGATGTCCCATTTCATATTCATGATATTCAACATTTAGACCCTTATTGATAAGTTTTTTATGAGTTTCTCTTCCATCATTAATACTGATCATTGGATCATTAATTCCATGAGCTAAAAAAATTCTTGGATTTACTGTTAAATCTATATTCAAGTCAATAGGAGGTATTATCACGGAGCTCAATATTAATAATCCAGAAAATAAATTTTGCTGAATTATATCCGCATGCATCGCCATCATTCCTCCTTGAGAAAATCCGCCTAAATAAATCCTATTATTATTTATATTAAATAAATCTAATGACTCCTCAATGGTATTCTCTAGAATTTTTTCTGATTCTTTTATTTCATTTAAATTGTCAAAATCAAACCACGAGCAAGCATTTTGATTAAACCCAGAATTTATTTCAAAAGGTGCATTAGGGAAAATATATATATAGTCATCCTGATTAATCATTGGAGCAATATCTACTAAATCTCGCATATTAGCGCCAAATCCATGCAAAAGAAATATCACGTCTAGATTCTGAGAATCATTTTCAGGACTTGAAGATATGAAAGGGAGGTTTTTACCAATATGCTCTTTGTTTTTCATTTTTTATAAAAATGATTTACAGGGCTACTGCCATGACCAATTGAATATGAATATTTTAAACCATCAGTTATGTATTCCTTTGCTTTCCTAATTGCAAACTCCATAGAATCTCCTTTTGAAAGAAAAGCTGTAATTGCTGCTGATAGAGTACATCCAGTTCCATGAGTATTTATTGTATTAATCCTAGCTTCTGAAAACTTAACTATCTTATTATCTGAAAATAAAAAATCTTCTGCTATATCCTCTTTCCAATGACCGCCTTTTATTAATACCCTTTTTGCTCCCATTTCTAAAATTAATTTGCCTGATTTAATCAAAGAATCTTCAGAATTAATTTTAGTCTTTGAAATTTTTTGAGCTTCATGAATATTAGGGGTCACCAGTGTAGCTAATGGAAATAGTTTATTAATGTAAGATGCTATTGCTGACTCATCAATTAGTGAATCTCCGCTTTCAGCCACCATAACAGGATCGACAATTAAATTTTCGTAATTATTATTTTCTAATGCACTACAAACAGCGTGAATTATTTCAGAATTGCCCAGCATTCCAGTTTTTATAGATCTGGGCTTAATATCTGACATGACAGAATTAATTTGCTCTGCAACAAAATCTCCTGACATCATTCTAAATCCTTGAACACCAATCGTATTTTGAGCTGTTACAGCAGTAATTACAGTTGCTCCATATACGCCCAGAGAAGAAAAAGTTTTCAGGTCAGCCTGAATTCCTGCACCAGCCCCTGAGTCAGATCCTGCAATGGTTAAAGTTTTATTTTTGAAATCATTCATAATCACAATTAAACTGTTTCTAAAGTTTATTTTATAACTTATATTAAGAAACCGAGAGGAAAGCAAATGGTTGAACTAAGAAAAAATATAATAAAACATAAATTAGCTAAAGGACAACCAACTTTAACTCTGATGGGTGTAGCTAATGCAGATCAAATAGACCAGCTAGGTCCTTTAGATTTTGACGGAATATGGCTAGAAGCTGAGCATGGGGACGTAGATTTTGCAGACATATCAGATTTAACTAGAGCATGCGATTTATGGGATAAAACTTCTATAACTAGAGTACATCAGAATGAAACGGGAGTGATTTACAGAACCCTGGATAGAGGAAGTCAAAGCATATGTGTCCCTCACGTAAATACAGCTGAAGAGGCAAAAAATGTTGTAGATGCGGCTAAATTTGCACCTATAGGCAATAGAGGAATGGCTACGAGCAGGCAAGGCTATGGAGTTAAAGATTACTTCTTGAAAGCAAATCAAGAATCAATGCTGATAGTTCTAATTGAAGATATAATAGCGGTAAATAATTTAGATGAAATATTAGAGGTAGAGGATATTGATGTTTTCTTTGTGGCACCTAATGATCTTGCAGCAACCATGGGTTACATAGGAAGAACTGATGATCAGAAAGTTCAAGATACTATTGATGACACTTTAAAAAGGATTGTAGGGTCTGGAAAAAATGCTGGGGCACTTACAACTGTGCCAAAGCTTGATCATTATTTGAATATGGGAGTAAATTGTATATGTGTGAATATCGGCCCTTTTTTAAATGACGGTATAAATGAGGCTTCAAAAATAATAAATTCTAAATGAAAAATATAATAAAGATCATTATATTTACTTCAATTATTACTTTTGCTACTTTTGCTTGTAGGTCTGGAGGTCAGGTTCCTGAAGATACTGTTATAAAAGTTATAACACCCACTGCAATTCCTGTAGAATGTAAAAACGAAATGTATCCATCTGACGCACCACAATTTGGAGATAACAATTCTGTAAATTATATTAATTTGCAGAAAAATTTAGATTTCCTAGACATTGAAGAGGGCCAAGGTGACATGGAAGTAATTCCTAATGATAAAGTAGAGGTTCACTATACCGGATGGCTATCAGATGGATGCGTCTTTGATAGCACTTATCCAAGAGGTTCTACAGCTAAATTCAGAATTGGGCAAGGGCAGGTAATTAAAGGTTGGGATTTAGGTATTACTGGCATGAAAGAAGGGGGAACTAGAAGGCTTCAAATTGGTTCTAATCTCGCTTATGGAAAAGATGGTATTCCTGGAGTAATTCCTGAAAATTCTACTCTTATTTTCGAAGTAAAATTAATAAAAATCATAAGGTTGGTAAAATAATGAGCAATCCAAAAATCAAAAATGTAAAAGTAATTTTTACAGAACCTGATGGCATCAGGCTTGTAATTGTAAAAATTGAAACAGATCAGTCCGGACTTTACGGTGTCGGATGTGCAACATTTACCCAAAGGCCGACACCTGTTAAGGCAGCAATTGAAGATTATTTGGCTCCATTCCTAAAAGGAAAATCTGTAAAAGATATTGAAGATATTTGGGCATCTTCATATGTTTCATCTTATTGGAGAAATGGACCTGTGCTAAACAATGCTTTATCTGGAATAGATCAAGCCCTTTGGGATATAAAAGGAAAAATGGCAAACATGCCTGTATATGACCTTCTTGGAGGAAGATCCCGCGAAGCAGCGCCAGTATATGTTCATTCCTCTGGAGACAGTAATGAAGAAGTTGGCGATAAGATGGAAAGTTTTATGGATCAAGGATTCCATCATATTAGAGTCCAAGTAGCAACGCCGGGTTACGCAACTTATGGAAATAAAAGCGCTAAAACCGGAACTAGCACTGCAAATAACAAAGATGTTTCTAAGGGGCCCATAGCTATAACAAGCTGGCTGACTGATTATAATCCCCAGAAAAATTATGCTCACCCTGGCGGGGTATTTGAGCCTGTGCCATATATGAATTCAGCAATTTCATTATTTGAGTATATTAGAGATAGATTTGGTTATGGAGTAGAAATATTACATGATGTTCACGAAAGAATAAGTCCTATACAAGGAGTATGGTTTGCCAAACAAGTAGAAAAATTTAGGCTATTTTTTCTGGAAGATTTATTTAGCCCAGAAGATCAGCATTATTTTGAAATGGTAAGAAATCAATGCTCTACACCTATAGCCATGGGAGAATTATACAGTTCTCCAAGCGATGTTAACCCAATGATAAAGAATAAACTAATAGATTTTATAAGAATTCATATATCTGATATTGGCGGAATTACTCCTGCAAGGAAAATTGCTGCATTTGGAGAACTTATGGGAGTGAAAACTGCTTGGCACGGACCAGGAGATACTTCTCCAGTGGGTCATGCTGCTAACTTAGCTTTAAATTTAAATTGTCAAAATTTTGGAATTCAAGAAGCAGCATTATTTGGTGAAAATACAAAAAAAGTTTTTCCGGGCTGCCCAACACTTAAAGATGGGATGATGTGGTCTAACGGAAAACCTGGTTTAGGCATAGATATAGATGAAGATCTAGCAGCTAAATTTCCTTTTATAGAAAGAGAATTTGGTGGAGCATGGGATACTGTTAGAAGAGCAGATGGTAGTGTAGTAAAACCTTAATGAGTAACTATAAAAAAACAAAAAGAGGTTCAGAATTTATCCCTTATAACCCTTCAGTTATTGAGCCTAAGTGGCAAAAGAAATGGAATGAAGGAGATATTTATAAAACTAACTTTAGTGAAGACGAAAAAGATAATTTCTTTTCATTAACAATGTTTCCTTATCCTTCGGGAGATCTCCATATTGGCCATTGGTATGCTTTCACTCCTGCAGATGCTTATTCTAGATTTAAGAGAATGAAGGGGCTTAATGTTTTGCATACTCAAGGCTTTGATGCCTTTGGATTGCCAGCAGAGAATGCAGCAATATCTAGAAACATAAATCCTATGAAATGGACTTTTGAAAATATAGATAATATGAGGAGGCAGTTCAGGTTAATGGGCAACTCATATGACTGGAGTAGAGAGTTGGTTACCTGCGAGCCTAAATACTACAAATGGAATCAATATTTTTTCTTAAAAATGTTCGAAAAAGGAATAGCTTATAGAAAAAATGGTGCCGTTTGGTGGGATCCAATAGATCAAACTACTTTAGCAAATGAGCAAGTGGTAGATGGAAAATCTGAAAGGTCAGGTGCGGAAGTTGTGAGAAAAATGATGCCTCAATGGTATTTCAAAATTACAGATTACGCGGAAGAGCTTTTGGAAATGGACGATTTAGGTTGGCCAGAAAAAATAAAACAGATGCAAAGGAATTGGATTGGAAAATCATTAGGAACTACCGTTAAATTCAATTTAACTTCATCAAAAAATAATATATCCACATTTACTACTAGAGTGGATACTATTTATGGCGTCACATTTATTGTTCTTGCACCAGAACATCCCTTAATTGATGAGGTAACTGAAAATTCATTTAAAAAAAATGTAGAAACCTATATATCCAAATCAACAAAGTCATCAGAAATTGAAAGAACTTCAACAGAAAGAGAGAAAACTGGTGAATTCACAGGTGGATATGCAATAAACCCTATGAATGGAGACAAAGTGCCCATTTTCGTTGGCGATTATGTTCTAGGAACATATGGAACTGGAGCAGTCATGGGCGTCCCTGCACATGACCAAAGAGATTTTGAATTTGCAAAAAAATATGATCTTCCAATAAACGTTGTTATTACCAAAGATGGCAGAGAAGAATCTGAAATTAATCAAGCCGAAGTATCAAAAGGGATTTTAATAAACTCCCAGCAATTCAGCGGAGTGAATAGCGATCAAGCCCTCAAAGATATCACAAAATTTATGGAAGAAAAAAATATTGGCAATGGCACCGTGACATATCATTTAAGGGACTGGCTAATTTCAAGGCAAAGATATTGGGGCACTCCAATCCCTGTATTTTATGATGATAAAAATAATATAATTCCTGTTTCCGAAAAAGATCTGCCTGTGATTCTTCCTGATGCAAAAGAATTTATGCCGACAGGGCAATCACCTTTGACTCTTGATGAGGAATTTCTATGGTTTGATCACCCTGAACACGGAAAATTAAGAAGAGAGACTGACACAATGGATACTTTTGTAGACTCTTCTTGGTATCATTTAAGATTTGCATCTGACCCCGAAAATAATAAGCCCTTTTCTTCAAAAATTATTTCAGACTGGCTGCCAGTACACCAATACACTGGTGGAGCAGAGCATGCAGTAATGCATCTATTATATTCAAGATTTTTTAATAAGGTTTTAAGAGATTTAGATTTCATTGATTTTGACGAGCCATATCAAAACTTGTTTAATCAAGGGGTGCTTTTAAAGAATCATCAAAAAATTTCCAAGAGAGCAAATCCTCTAGCCCCGGATCCATTGGTCGAAGAATATGGAGCAGATGCAGTAAGACTATATTTAATGTTTTTGGGTCCATGGGATCAAGGAGGTGACTGGAATGATGATGCATTTAATGGAATTACAAGATGGTTAAATAGAGTCTGGGACTTATGCACAAGAAATTCATCAGAAATAAATGAAAGTCCTGAAAATAATAACGAAATTGAAAGGTTAATCAATTATACAATTAAGAAAGTTCATGATGATCTAGATAAGTTTAAATTTAACACTTCAATTTCTGCATTAATGGAATTTACAAATCAATTAAGTAAATTTTGGGATGCTGGATGTAAAAAAGATATTTGGGAGAAATCCACAAAAATATTAATTAGACTTTTATCTCCAATGGCACCACATATTACAGAGGAATTATGGGAGATGAAAGGAGAATCATTCAGTATTCATAATGAAAAATATCCTGAATGGGACGAGAGTCTTGTAAGTTCTGAAGTGAGGACAATAGTAATTCAAATAAATGGAAAAATGAGGGATCAATTTGATATGGAAGGTGAAAAATCTGAAGAAGAAATAATTCGTATGGCAGAGAATTCTGAAAAGATTAGTCAGCACCTTGAAGGGAAAGAAATAATTAGAAAAATTTATGTGAAAAATAAACTTGTTAATTTAGTAATAAAATAATTATATTTTTTAACATCCCTGAAACACAAATATATATATTTTAAATCAAAATATAATCATGTATACACTTTTAAATAAAATTGATCAGCATTCAAATAAAATATTAGCTGGATTTGGCTTATTAACATTAATGATTTGCTTTATGCCTCTTATTTTCAAAGATCCTGGAGATGCTTCTCTTGACCCTAAAAAAGAAGCCTATAAAGTTCAGCAGAGGATTAATGAGAAATTTGTTGAATCTGTGCATTTTGTTTCTGTAATAACGAAGGCTAACGATGGAGATATGATTGATAAGCAGAGCCTGAATGAACTTCTAAATAATCAAGAGAGATTAATTGAATTAGATTCCAATCAATCTTTATCTGTAGGATCATTAAAACCAAATTCATATCTTTGGAATGGCTATGATGAATCAACAAGCACAACTTTTACAGGGGTTTACACTATAGCAAACATTGTTGATTCCGCTTTAAAAATGAGTCCTGATTTTCCTAATGGATTAAATGATGCTAGTGAAGATGATGTAAAGATAGCATTACATCAAATATTTGAATCAGGCGTAGTAGGAGACCCAAAATTTCTATTAGCTAAAGGTGCAAAAAGTGAGATAAGAACTATAAAAGGTCAAGAAATAAACTACTGGACCTCTCCTGCCCTATTCGTAGATATATTGTCTGAAAATGAAAAACTTGGAGGAGGAAATTTTGCTATCGAGCTTGGTGCAGATGAAACAGCTATAGACAAAGAAAGATATGGGAGAAGGATTGTTGAAGTTATGAATTACAACAATCCTTCTTATACAGCTTTAGGGATAGCAATAGATGTTAATTTGGTAGCTGAGGAGCAAGGCACTATTGCTGGACAGTTCATTACTTTAACTGTAATTGCAGCTATAGCCGTATGCGGAATTTTCCTTAGGTCTTATGTTGCTATGGTCTTAGTTGGAGTGGGGCTAATTGCATTGATGATATGGCTAAAAGGGATGACATTTGTTTTAGGCTTTAAGGGAGGATTAATAACTGACCTGATTGTTCCTATTGCCATGGTTTCTTTTGGAGTCGATTTTGCGATTCATGCATTAAGGCGAATGCAAGAAGAAAGGGCAAATGGTCATAAAAATTATTTTATAGTAGGAATATCAGGAGTTTTGGGGGCGCTTACTCTTGCCCTTCTTACAGATAGCTCAGCTTTTCTTGCAAATGCCTTTGGTGGAGTAGAGAGTGTTTTTTATTTCGGTGTTGCTGCCACATTAGCAACATTACTTTCTTATATAGTACTTGGATTGTTAGTTCCACTTGCCTATTCAAAAGTAACTCCTTTAATAAAAAACGAAATGACAAGATTTGAAAATATTTTAAGAGTAATTAACTTCACAACAACTCCAGTATCAATAGGTTTTGGAATAATATTTGTAGTTATTTTAGGCTCAACTATACTAAATGAATTTTTAGGACTATTGATCGGATTCCTAACTGCAATTGTTATTTTAATTATTAATTTAGTTGTGCCGATTTTAATTAATAGAAAATCAAAAATTGCTAATAAAGATCTGTCATATAAAGAAAACAGAAAGTTTGAAAAAAGATTTGCTAATGTGTTCACAAGCATTTCAAAAAGATATTATATTGTGCTGCCTCTTTCTTTAATAATTACAATAATTGCTGGATATGGGGCGATAAATTTAAAGTCAGAATTTGATGTGAAAGATTTCTTTGATAACGAATCAGACTTTGTGATCTCTCTTGATCAATTCGAAGAATATGATCCAGGTGTTCGAGGAGAGCCAGCACAGTTTATATTTGAAGGAGAAATTACTGATCCAAAGTTTATTATGACTTTTAACAAATTCATTAAAGATCTCTCTAAAATAAATTTTATCGGTCTTAATGAGAATGGAGAAATAAATCAAAGTGACGTTTTAAATATATCAAAAATCACTTCTCTAGTTTTAAAAAATGAACCGTTAAAAGAAGAAATATTTAGAAGATCTGGGGTAAAAATTACTGATTTAAATAATGATAATATTCCTGATGAATCTGACCAGATAAAAGAAATAATTAAATACGGATTCGATAATGGAATCGAATCTAAAGGTGAGTATTCTTTTGACCCTCTTTGGTTTCAGAGATATTTTTGGTACGACCTAGATAAAGATAACGACTTTACTTCGATCTTAATGATATTCCTAAGTGGAACAAGAACAGAAGATGATGTAGCTGAGGTAAGAAAAGATCTAAATAAATTAATAGAAGAGACTGATTTTCCAAAAAATGTAACATTAGGGCTTACCGGATCTCCATTTAGCAGAAGTGACCAATTAAACGCAACCACAAATTCAATGAGAAGGTCTATACCATTCGCATTCATAGGATCATTTTTAATAATACTAATAGCTCTTAGATCATTTAGATATGCCATAGCAACAATAATTCCAATTGCATTAGTTGTAATTTGGCTTTATGGAATAATGTACTTATTTGATTTTAGCCTAAATTATGTAACTGCAACTATTGGAGCTATTTCCTTAGGAGTTGGGGTTGATTTTGCGATTCATATGACTATGAGATTCAGAGAAGAGTTAAAATCAGCAACTGATAAATTAAGTGCCTTACACAATTCAATAAATGGAACCGGTTTAGCTTTATTAGGGTCAGCAATATCAAGCACATTAGGATTCTTGATTATGGGCTTTGCTCCAATGCCTTTGTTTTCTACATTTGGAATATTAACAGCAGTAATGATATGTCTTGCATTAATAGCTTCCTTAGTTACTTTGCCGTCTCTCCTATACTTAATATCAAAAAAATAAAAGTTACAAATTATTATTACCACGCTACACTTTAATTTATGTCAATTATTCAAGTAAGAAATTTAAAGAAAAAATATGACAAATTTGAAGCCGTGAGGGGTATAGATTTTGAAGTAAATGAAGGTGAAGTTTTTGGTTTATTAGGTCCTAATGGGGCAGGAAAAACAACCACTGTAGAAATCCTAGAAGGTCTAATAAAATCTACTGAAGGGGAAGCTTTCATTAATGATTTAGATGTAAGTAAAGATACTAAATCAGTAAAGAAAATAATTGGTGTACAGCTTCAATCTGTGAATTTCTTCGAGAAATTATCTTTATTAGAAATTGTAGAATTATTTTCAACTCTTTATTCATACTCAGTTGATCCTAATAAGATACTAGAAAGGGTTGGTCTATTAAATAAGAAAGATTCTTATTTTAAAACTTTGTCTGGAGGACAGAAACAAAGATTATCTATAGCTGTGGCTCTTGTAAATAACCCTAAAGTATTGTTCTTTGATGAACCAACTACCGGCCTAGATCCTCAGGCTAGAAGAAATTTATGGGAATTAATTAAGTCTTTTCAAGAAGAAGGAAAGACAGTGGTTTTAACTACTCATTACATGGAAGAGGCTGAGGAATTATGTGATCGAGTAGCAATTATCGATGAAGGTAAAATAATCAAAATAAATTCTCCATCTAATTTAATTGATGAATTAACAAAGTCAGGATTCAAATCATCAAAAAAGATTAGAGAGGCTACGCTTGAAGATGTTTTTATTAATTTAACAGGTAAAAGTTTAAGAGAAGATTAATGAAAATTTATTTAAGTTTTACAATTGCTGCAAGCAAAATGTTTTTTAGAAGAAAAAGTTCTATATTCTGGTCACTTTTTTTTCCTGTAGTGACTATGCTTGTATTCGGAAATGCAAATATAATAGGATATAGTGCTCCAAATGTAGGGCTAATTGATTATGCAAATACAGATAATTCAAGATCAATAACTGAGAAACTAAAAGAATCAAAAAGTACAGAAATTCAACTTCTTTACTCAGAAAATGAAGCTATAGAATTATTAACAAAAGGTAGCATTGCTTCATATTTAACAATAAATTCATCTAGTAATAGTAATTCAGAAAGCGAAATAATTATCACTACAAGAAAAGATGATTTTGCTGAAAAAGAGGTTGTAAGCAATCTAATTAATTCTGTAATGCTAGAAGGTGGAGATTCAATAAAAGAATTGGATAATATTAAATCTAATATTGCTGATATAAATTATCAAGGCTATAAAGGATTTATAATTCCAGGAATTGCTGCCATGGCAATAATGCAAAATGGTATTTTTTCTGTTGTATTTACTCTTCTAAGCTATAAAAATCAAGGGGTACTGAAAAGACTACAAGCAACTCCAATATCACCATCTCATTTTATAGTTGGCCATTTGATTTCAAGAGTAACAATAATAATTTTACAAACTTTTCTTCTTCTAATTATGGGTGTGTTCATTTTAGGAGTTTCGATAGGCCAAGGAAGTATAATGGCATGGATAAATATATTGCTATTCTCTCTTTTGGGGGGAGTATTATTCTTATCTATAGGATTGGCTATTTCAAGTTTGGCACCTAGTGAAGAGAGTGCGCCAGCATTGGCAAATTTAGTGACTTTTCCTATGCTTTTCCTGTCAGGAGTGTTTTTTCCAATAGACTTCTTGCCTAAATTTGTTGGGTATATAAGCAATATTTTACCATTAACACACTTAGCTCAAGGCATTAGGTTATCTGCGCTTTATGGAAATAGCACCCTAACTACTCTGCCTCAGATAGGAATAACTATATTATGGCTTGCAATAGCATTTTCAATATGTGCATTAACGTTTAAATGGGAATAATATGGATTTATTATTAAGCAATAGGATTCAATGGAAAAAGAATACAAATTCTCAATAAGCGAAGTTTCTTCAAAAACTAATATCTCCACTTCAGCAATTAATTACTATGTAAGGAGTAATTTAATTACTCCTCCTAAAAAGACTGCTAAAACTAGGGCATTTTTTTCTAAAAAAACTATAGATGAGCTTATTAAAGTAAAAGAGTTAAAATCCAAAGGTTTGCCTATAAAAATGATTAAGCAAGAATTAAATAAGAATAAAAAAGCTCCAAAATATACGTCTTTCACAGGCAGTATAAAAAAATTATCTGAAGAACTATCAATGAATCAAAACTGGATAAAACAAATAATCAAAACTGGTCTCGTGACAGCAAAAAGTACGGAAAAAAATGTCTATTTTATAGATTCCTTAGATATTCAGCTTCTAGATAATCTAAAAAAAATGAATTCATCAGGAATACCTGAAGAATATTTAATTAGGCATAGCGAATATACTGAATTATCTAAAGCTGAGTCTACATTTTTATTAGAACATATAAATTTTTCTAATTTTGATAAAGATGCGATCAAATCTATCCACTCAGGATTTGAAAAAGTAAGAAATATATTAAGAATTAAAGAGCTAAATAAGTTATTAAGTTAATTCTTTTTCTTTTTTTCTTTTTTCCTTTATAACCCTCACTGCTTCTCTAATTCCAGACTCAATCGCCCCTTTACTTACAGCCATTTCAATGTCTTGACTACACTCTGATTCATTATCAATATATGCATAGCAAATTGCTCTATTAGCAAATGCGTCAGAATTATCCCCATCAAGAATTATAGATTTTGTAAACGAATCAATAGAATCATTCATTTTTCCAAGGGTCATATAAGATACGCCTAAATTATAATAAATTTCGGGGTTATCTGGTTTAATTTTGGCTGCCCACTCAAAATAGTCTACAGCAGTTTCAACTAGGCCTGATTTAGCACTTTCCAGCCCAGTCTCAAAATAACTTTTCCACAATTCCTGACTCATAACATTAATCGTAATAAAATATCTATATGAATAACAATTATATAGAAAAACTTGAATTTGATTTTATCAGAGAAAACCTTAGCACATTATGTACTTTTTACATATCTAAAAAACTATCTCAAAATATAAAACCTGAATTTAATATAAGAAAAATTGAGGAAATGCATCTTAAAACCCAAGAGGCTAGAGAATTTTTAGAAAAAGAAGATCAGATTTTATTTTCAAATATAAATAATGTTGTTCCTTTAGAAACAGAAATAAAAGATGGTCATTTACTAGAAACATTCGAACTGATTGAAATAAGTGAATTTTTAAAACTGTGTGATGATTTAAAAACTTCTTTAGGATTCTATAAAGAAAAATTCAATAATCTCAATAATTTAGTAAATAAAATATCTATCATGCATGATGTAGTTGATTCCATTGAAAATTCTATTGATGCAAGAGGCAAGATAAAGAGCACCGCCTCAAAAGATTTAAAAATGCTCAGAAAAAAATCATCTGATAAATATAGATTGTTAAATAAATTCTTAGAAAAAATTACTTCTGATAAATCTAAAGAGATTTATTTTCAATCAAGTTCTATAAGAACAATTTCTGGAAGGTTAGCTTTAGAAATAAAATCTGAATACAAATCAAAAGTAAAGGGGATAGTTCATGGATCCTCATCCACTAATCAAACCCTTTACATAGAACCAATTGATACGATTGAGCTTTGTAATGATTGGATTGAATCAATTAACGAAGTTAAAAAAGAAGAAATAAAAATATTAACTAGACTCACAAAAAATATAATTAAAAAACAAGAAAACATAAAAGTAAATGGAGGAATAATAACTAAGATGGATCTTGTTTTTGCCAAGGCAAAACTTTCAAAGGAGATGGATGGCTCTATATTAAAAAAAAATTATTCTGATGAGTTAAATTTAATTGACTGCAGACATCCAATTCTAAAGTCTAATGCAATACCTATAAGCATAAAAATGGAAAGAGGTATTTCAACTATCGTCATTAGTGGGCCTAATACTGGAGGGAAAACGGTAACTCTTAAAACTGTTGGATTAATTTCACTTATTTATCAATCAGGAATACAGCCACCGTGCTCTCCTGATTCAGAAATTCCTATATTTAAAGATTTTTTTGTTCATATTGGAGATAATCAAAATATAAAAAGTTCTCAATCATCTTTTTCATCTCACATGTCATCATTAATAAATACTATAAATAATGCATCAGATGGATCATTAATTATAATTGACGAAATTGTTTCTTCTACAGATCCTGATGAAGGAAATGCCCTAGCATGCGCAATATTAAATCACTTAAATAAGATCTCTTCAAAATCATTCATTTCTACACACATAAAAGGAATCATTGAGTATGCGAACCAGGAGAGTTGGTGTGAAAATTATAGTGTTTCATTCGATGAAGAAAAAAATATACCTACTTATATATTAAATAAAGGGGTTCCAAGCAACAGCTTTGCAATCAACATTTCTAAAAGATTAGGGATTCCAAAAGATATAGCAAAAAATGCAGAAAAAATACTTGATAGCGACTATTTGTCATATAAGAATTTAATTTCAGAAATAGAAAAAAATAAATCAGAATTAAGTATAAAAGAGGCAGAAATAGAAAGAGAATTAAAAAAGATAAAGGAAAAAGAGGCAGAAATAGAAAGAGAATTAAAAAAGATAAAGGAAAAAGAGGCAGAAATAATTTCAAAAACTAAAATTAAACAGGCCACAAAAATTAGAGAACTAGAAAGAGAATTAAAAAAGATAAAGGATGCATCGAACACACCTTCCCAAATAAAATTAAATAAGAAAGAATTAAAAAAGATAAAAAAAACAATATCTTCTCAGGAAGAAATTGATGTCGATATCACTTTGGAAATAGGTGAATATGTAAGACTTGAAGGGCTCTCTGAAATTGGAAGAGTAGCAAAAATTAAATCCAAAAAATTAGCATTATTTAAAGTGGGAGGGAGTATAATTGAGATGCCAATATCTAACGTAATTTCAAAAGTTCAAATTAATAATGATTCTCCAAGACTTATTAGTTATAAATCAGAATTAAAAGCAACAAATACTGAAATAGATCTTAGAGGAATTCAAATAAGTGATGTCAAGGAAGAATTAGAAAAATATTTAGATTCTTCAATAGTTAATAATCAAAAAATTTGTAAAATAATCCACGGAGAAGGTTCAGGAATTTTAAAAAATGAAGTTATAAGAATATTAGATAGCTCCACAATAATAAATAAATATTATTCTGATGAAAATAGAAAAGGCGTCACTATAGTTGAAATTATTTAATTAAAATATCCTTCAATTTTTCTGCAATTATTATCTCTTGGCCTTCTTGAATATTGGTCATAGCTAAGTTTATTTCATCTTCATATCCACCCAATCCAACATATATAGGAGGATCTCCTGATTGAAGTATTGATCTAATTTGTTTTGAGCTTAGCCCTCGCCAATTATCATTAAAATAAATCACTGCCTGTGGACCTTCTCTATTTACTCGGTCATCCTCTAACTTAACATCTAGGCCTTCTATATGAGAAAGTTCATCAACAATAAATTTTGCTTTTTCTTCCCACTTTACCCATATTTCTTGTTGGTCAATATCTAAAAATAATCTTAAAGCTACAACGAGTCCCACCAAACATTCTTTAGATACCTTCATAGATCTTCCGATTTTTGCTTTGCTGTCCGAAAAACAAATTAAATTTCTCTTAGCAAGATCTAAGTAAGATTTCTTTCCTAATATAAAGCCTGTGTTCTGAGGACCCCTGATTCCTTTGCCCCCGCTATATGCAACCATTGATGCTCCTGCATTTATGAATTTAAATATATTATCAACTGGAGGAATTCTTGCTGAAGCATCTACAATAACAGGCAAATCAAATTCATTTGCAATTTTTACTGTTTCATTAATTCCTAATCCTAGGCTTATAAAAGGAGCTTCAACAAAAGCTATAGCTACAGATTCTTCAGTAACTTTTTTTCTTATATCATCTGCGCTCTTATATTCTATTAATTTTGCTCCTGTCATCTCTAAAGTAGAATCATAATGATTTCGTTGACTTGAATCAATCAGGATTTCTGGTCTAATTGCTAGGTTTGGAATTTCATCTATAAAAGATTCATCTTTGGCACATATTACTGCAGCCGACATAAGAACTATTGCAGATGCGCAACCAGATGTAATCAGTGCACTCTCTGAATCACATAAATTAGCGATTTGTTCTGAACATTTTTCATGTAATTCTTCAACATTAACGAAAGCACTTGAAGCTTTATTCATGGCGTCTAGAACCTCTGTACTCATGATGCTTCCTCCTAACTTAGTCACCCAACTCTGAGCATTAATTATAGTTTTTATATTCAATTCCTTATAAATATCCATATCTATTGTCCCTCTATGCTTAGATATTCAGATTTCAATTGACCACATCCAGCATTAATATCTATTCCTTTTTCCATCCTTATTGTTGATGGTACGCCATATTTACTAATTATCTCCCTAAAGACATTAATTTTATCTGAATTAGATCTTCTATAATCTGATTTTAAAGTTGGGTTAACAGGTATCAAATTTAAATGACATAAGAGAGGTTTTAGCAATTTACCTAGTTTCTCAGCATGAGATATAGAATCGTTTTGATCCTGCAATAAAACATACTCAAAAAAAACTTTTCGATTTGTTCTTTCTATATATTTTTTACATGCTTCAATCAAATCTCCTATCGGATATGTTTTATTAATAGGAACAGTTTGAGATCTGGTTTCATCATCTGGGGCATGTATTGAAACTGCAAGATTAACTTGAATCTTTTCTTTTGTAAGATCCAATATTTTAGGCACTAGTCCAACAGTTGAAATTGTAATATTTCGAGCGCCTATATTAAGACCTTTCTGGTCATTAAATCTTTTTACGGCCTCTATAGTTCTAGAATAATTAGCCAAAGGTTCTCCCATTCCCATAAACACAATATTCAAATTATTTTCGTTATTGAATGACCTCCCCTCTTCGATTATCAAATCTTTTTTTACCTCAATTACCTGAGAGACTATTTCTCCTACCGTCAATTGTCTTGAAAAGCCTTGCTGTCCAGTTGCACAAAATTTACAATCTAGTGCACACCCAACTTGAGAAGAAATACAAACTGTTCTCCTCCGTCTCCTGTGGCCATCTTCATCATATCTCATCAAAACAGTTTCTATTAGCTTATTATCATGCAACTTCCATAAATATTTATCAGTGCTTTTATCTTTAGATTTTTTCTTAACAACTAGTTGCAGCGGGCTAAAAACATGATTAGTTTTTAAATAATCTATTGCTTCCAAAGGAAGTGTTTTTATTTCATCAAAATTGGATGATAAATCTACATAAATAGATTGCCATAACTGGTCAGCCCTATATTCTCTAATTCCAGCACTCTCAAATTCTAATTTTATATCTTCTTTTTTTTTCTCAAATATTGAAATCAATTTTTAATAACCTGATGTTTACTTTTTATTCAACTCTGATAGTATCAATTTAGGTCTTAAAAAAGTACCTTAATTGGAGTAATGATTAACCAAAAAATTAAAAACGCCTCAAAGATTAATAACAAACTAAGCGCCACATCAAATAAGATTATTAGTTTTGAAAAGCCTGTGCTAGAGTCCATTGATTTAAACGTTTTATATGGAAAATCATTAGCTGTCAAAGATGTAAACATACAAATACCTAAAAACAAAGTCGTCTCTTTAATAGGGCCTTCTGGGTGTGGAAAAAGCACTCTTATCAGATGCTTCAATAGAATGAATGACACTATTCGTATTGCAAAAGTTAATGGTCAAATTTTATACAATAAAAAAGACGTGAATGATATGGATCCAGCTGAGGTTAGATATAGAATAGGAATGGTATTCCAAAAACCTAATCCATTTCCAAAATCAATATATGAAAATGTTGCTTTTGGGCCAAAAGTTAATGGAATGAAAGAAAACTTAGATCAAATCGTTGAGGCAAGTCTAAAAAAGGCAGATTTATGGAAAGAAGTAAAAGATAGACTAAAAGAAAATGCCTACGGCCTTTCTGGGGGGCAACAACAAAGATTATGTATAGCTCGAACTTTAGCCGTAAATCCTGAGGTTATTTTAATGGATGAGCCTTGCTCAGCACTTGATCCTATTTCAACTGATAGAATTGAAGAATTAATTAAAGATTTATCGAGTTCTGTGACTATTGTAATAGTTACTCATAATATGCAACAAGCTGTTAGAGTGTCTGGCTATGCAGCATGCATGATGGCAGGAGAAGATAGGATCGGAGAATTAATAGAATATGGAGAAGTTGATCAAATATTTGGAAATCCTAAAGATAAAAGAACAGAGGAGTATGTAACTGGCAGAATAGGATGACTGCTGAATTTTTTTTATGGCAAATTATCATGGCAGAAAATCACTAGATTTAGGTTTACTTGAAATAGAAACCAAAGTTAATGCCTTAAACTTAAAGGTTCTGGAAGCATTTAAGGAAACATTTAATTCTTTTTATGAAAAAGATCTGGAAAAGTCTAAAAAGGTTATTAAAAATGATAGATTTATAAATCAATTTTCTATAGAAATTGAAAATAAATCTATAGAAGTTATTCGTAGGGAAACACCTTTAGCTTCAGACATGAGAAAACTAACATCTTATATGTTTGTGTCCCAAGAGCTTGAAAGAATCGGAGACTATCTTTCTGGAATATGTAAAATAAATTTGAAAATAGGTAAAGATCCGTTTATAACAAAATTTGAAAAAATACCTAAAATGGAAGCTATTGCAAAAAATATGCTGAAAGATAGTATAAAACTTTTCTCTAATTCTCCTGAAGAAAAAAAGGCTATAAAAGATGCCAAAAATATTTTTTCTCAAGATGATGAAATAGATCATTTAAATTCCCAGGTACAAAACGATTTAATAAAAAGAATGTCAAGAGATTCCAAATTAGTTGAACAAGGAACTTACATAATATGGGTTGCTCATAATCTTGAAAGAATTTCAGATAGAGCAAATAATATTGCAGAGAGAACTATATATGTAATTACAGGAGATTCTGGGGCAATTTTGCCCTATGAACTGGAAGAATAAGAATTAAATTTCTTATATATTTTTTTGCTAATATCTTTATCATTTAAAGTCATTTCTGTAGATCTGTTTAATTTAAGTGCTCTTTGAATTGTCCTAATACTAACTTCATATTTTAAAGATAGATCTTTCATGCTTATCCCTTTTTTATAATCTTGAAATATATTTTTATCTCTGCTCTCTTTTATAAAATTTTTAAAGGAACTAGGATCATCATAAATACAAAAAGGCAAAGGGCAATTTAGACAAGTAGGAGAATATTTACACCCGGTATCAAAATAATTTGAGTCATCAGAAGATAACTCACGGGATTTTAAATTATTTTTATAATAACTCGTCATAACAATTAGTACATTTGTTCTAATAATATAGAACATTTGTTCTAATTAATCAAATCTAACTTTTTTTTAATTAAAAACTTATAATAGGTCACTATGAATGCTGAAATAGTTGCAATTGGATCTGAGCTTTTATTAGGCCAAATTGTAGATTCAAATTCTGCATGGATATCTCAAAGATTGGCAGAAAATGGAGTAAATTTATTTTTTAAAACGATAGTTGGCGACAATCCTGAAAGAATGGATTTAATCTTAAAAAATTCTCTAAAAAGGGCAGATATTGTTATCACCTCAGGGGGAATTGGTCCAACTAAAGATGATATAACAAGAGACATAGTCGCAAAAGTAACGAATAGAAAGCTTTTTGCAGACCAAGAATCCCTTGATGATATAGAAGAAAGGTTTAGGAAAAGAGGATTCATACCAACTAAAAATAATGATAGGCAAGCCATGTTTCCAGAAGGATCAATAATTATAAAAAACCCAAATGGAACTGCTCCTTCCTTTATTGTTGAAGAAAAAAATAAATCTATAATATGCCTGCCTGGAGTTCCATTTGAAATGAAATGGCTTGTAGAAAATGAAGTAATACCTTATTTGAGGAAAAGATATGACTTAAATGAGATTATTCACTATAAAATTTTAAAAACAATTGATCTTGGTGAGAGCAACGTTGATCATCTAATCGGGAATATTATCGAAAAATCAACAAATCCTACGGTAGGCGTCCTTGCTCATCCAGGACAGGTAGATATAAGAATAGCTGCTAAAGCAAAAAATAAAGAAGAGGCAAACCTTATAATCAACCCTGTTAAAAAAGAAATAGCTTCCTTATTAGGAGAGGCAATATTTGGAGAAGATGAAGAGACTTTAGAAAAAAATATAGGCAATTTGCTTTCATCAAATAATACCACCATTTCTACGATAGAAAATATTTCTGGAGGTACAATTTCAGAAGCTTTTCAAAATTCTGCAAGCAATCTCTATTCTCAAGGAATTACCATAGGAGCAAACAATAATATAGTAAATTTATTCAATAAGTATGACATTAATCTTGATGATTCAGATCCACTTAAAATTGCTCTAAGTCAAGCATATCTAATAAAAAAAATATCATCATCTGATATAGGACTAGCATACTTTGGAGTAGCTTCTGGAGATCTGAAAGTTGAAAATCTAGGAAAAGGCGAAAGCTATTTTGCGATTGTTAGTGATTCTGGATATGATACGAAACACATAAGATCAGCAGGAATTGGTGCCCCAGATAAGAGGCGGGCGGTAATGAATGCTCTAAGCTTAACTAGAAAATTTTTAATAAATAAATGAAAGTATTATCTGCTATACAATTAAAACCCCAAGATAATTTAATTATTGATGAAATAGATTTAGCTGATCCAGAAGGAAAGCAAGTCCAAATAAAACTTATTTCAAGCGGGATTTGCCACTCTCAACTTCACCAAATGCATGATAATTCTTTGCCTAGACCATTTTTACTAGGTCATGAAGCTACAGGAATTGTGACGAAAGTTGGACCAGATTGCCAATACGCAAAAGAAGGAGATCATGTTATAGCGACATGGGTCCCAAGGACACCAATTAAAGGTAGATATTTACCAGATCTAAAAGGTGTGAGCTATATGGAAAAGCCACTTAACCACAGAATAACTTTTACATGGTCAGAAACTATAATGTGTGATGATGAGTATATTGTAAAAATACCCAAAGAGCATGCTACCGCAGAATCCTGTATTGTAGGCTGTTCTGTCTTGACGGGCGCTGGCGCTGTCAAGAATACTGCCAAGATAAAAGAGGGAGATACTGTTGCAATATTTGGTGTAGGAGGAGTTGGGCTTTCTGCTGTAACTATGGCCTCAATAATGAAGGCATCTATGGTGATTGCAGTAGATTTAGATGAAAAAAAACTAGAGTTTTCCAAAAAATTTGGCGCTACACATACTATAAACGCCAAAAAATCCAACCCAATCGAAGAAATCATGGATATATCTAATGGAGGAGTTGACTATGCATTCGATGCAATAGGAAAAGAAATAACTATGAATCAGATTTTGATGGTTACAAAAAGGGGTGGGTCAGGGTCAGATAATAAAGGTGGGACATCTATTCTTATCGGCATTCCAGAAAAAAATGAACTTGAAGTAGAAGCAAATGAATTTCTATTTTTTCAAAAAACTTATAGAGGCAGTCTTGGCGCTACATACCCAGAAGAAGATTTTCCTTATTTCTTAGATATGTACCACAAAGGTAAGTTTCCGATAGATGAAATGATAAGTGAAACTTTTTCACTAAATCAGATAAATGAAGCTTGCGACAAATTGCACAATGGACAGATAGTTGGCAGGTCCATAATAAAATATTAATTTAGAGTTAGATTTTGATGTCTAATTTAAATTATTCAGACTCTTTAAATGAATTAGAGAAAAGGTTTAATTTTGAAAAAGAAGAGAAATCCAAGTTCCCATTTTTCAAATTAGACAGAACTAAAAAACTAATGGAATTACTTGGAAACCCTCAAGATGACAATTCTTTTACTATTCATATAGCCGGCACAAATGGGAAAGGCACAGTATCTTCAATAATAGATTCTATTATTTCAAAAAATTATAAAACTGGACTATTAACCTCTCCTCATCTTAAAAATTATACTGAAAGAATTAAAATTAATGGCAATGAGATCAGCCAAGAGTTATTTGCTTCAACTTATCAGAAAATTTCTGAAAAAATTTCTGATTTTGAAAAAGAAGGAGGAGTAGAGTTTACTTTTTTTGAAATAATAACTGCAATGGCATTCGTCATTTTCATGAAAGAAGCGGTGGATGTGAAAATATTAGAAACAGGGTTAGGCGGTAGCTTTGATTCAACTAATATAGTTAATTCAGACATAAGCGTAGTTACTCCAATTAGCGAAGATCATAAAAAAATATTAGGAGGGACTCTCAAATCAATTGCACAAAATAAAGCTGGAATTATTAAAAAAAATTCTAAAGTGATTATTTCAAAACAAAAAAAAATATGTAAAGAAATATTAATAAATACTGCCAATTCAAAAGATTCAGATTTAGTTGAAGTAGAATATAAACTATATGGTAGTCCAAAAATAATTGATAATAGAATGGTTGCAAAATTATTAGTTGATAAGACTTGCTATACCGTAAATTATAAATCAATAGGGCTTTATCATTTTGAGAATATTGCCACTGCAATAAAAGCTACTAAAGAATTCAATAAAGATATTGCATCTGACACTATCTTAGAAGGAATAAATAATAATTTATGGCCATGCAGGGGTGATCTCTACCGCCTTAACGAAAAGATGATTCTTCTTGATGGAGCCCATAATAAAGCTGGATTCGATAATTTAAAAAAGACTTTAAGCACTTTTTTTAATAATAAGAATTATATCGTTATATATGGAACTAATAATAACCACGATATAAATACTTTTATAAAATTCATAGAAAAAATTCCTTGTAAAGTAATATTAACAGAATCAAATCATCCAAAATCACTTAATAGAAAGGCAATCGAAAAAAAATTAACGAAACTTAGAATAAAATTTATAAAATCGACTAGCACAGAGAATGCGCTTAAAATAGCAATAAATAATTATGGAAAAAATGATTTAATCGTAGGAACAGGATCATTGTTTGTATCTTCAGAAATAAGCAATGCATTGAATAAGATAAATGAACAAAAATATAAAAAATAGAGTTGTTGTAACAGGGATGGGGATAATCTCATGTGTAGGTAAAACTGTTAATGATTTTTGGTCATCTCTAATTAAAGGTGAGTCTGGAATAGATTATCTAAAGCAAGTAAATACTGAAGGATATTCATGCAAAATAGGAGGAGAGGTTGATAATTTTGACCCACTAGATTATATGGATAAAAAAGAAATAAAAAGATTGGCTAGGTATTCTCAGTTTGCAATTGCAGCTTCTATGGAAGCTGTATCAAGTTCAGAAATAGATTTTAATAAAGAAGAAAGTGAGGATATAGGAGTTTTGTTGGGTAGTGGCTCAGGAGGGTTGCCAGAAACAGAAAAAGAAAACTTTCAAATGTTCAAAAATAATAAAAACACTGTAAGCCCATTATATGTTCCTAAAATGCTACCTAATATGGCAACTTCAAACATCAGTAGATTATTTAAGTTAGAAGGGTACTCAAATACTGTATCTACTGCTTGTGCTGCTGGGACTCAAGCAATTGGAGAAGCTGCAGAAGTTATAAAAAGAGGAGATGCAAAAGTAATGATTGCAGGTGGTGCCGAAGCTCCTTTTTGTGAAACTAGCCTAGGAGGATTTTGCAATATGCATGCTTTAACTAGTCAAAATAATAATCCAAAAACTGCTAGTAAACCCTTTGATAAGAATAGAGATGGATTTGTCCCTTCTGAAGGTAGCGGAGTAATTATTTTGGAATCTCTAGAACATGCGATTGAAAGAGGCAAAGAGCCTTTGGCAGAGATTACAGCCTATGCCTGTAGTTCTGACGCATTTCATTTAGTACAGCCAGAACCTGAAGGCAAAGGGGCCTCAAAAGCAATGAAAAAAGTATTAAATAAATCAGGCTTAGATTTATCTTCTATTGACTATATTAATGCTCATGCAACATCTACACCCGCTGGAGATAAAGCAGAAACATTAGCTATAAAAAAAGTGTTTGGTGCTCATTCAAAAAAATTAAAGATAAATTCTTCAAAATCAATTATTGGGCACGCGTCAGGAGCAGCAGGAGCACTGGAAGCTATTGCTTGTATAAAATCAATTGAAAACCAGATTGTGCACCCAACCATTAACTTAATAGATGAAGATGAAGATTGCGATTTATACTACACTCCTAACAAATCTAAAGAAACTAAAATTGAACATGCTTTATCAAATAGTTTTGGATTTGGTGGACAAAATTCATGCATAATTATTTCTAAGTTTGAAAAATAGATAGACTATTCTTATATCAAACTATATATTAAATTAAGTTATTATTATGGTTGAAAAATCTTTCGTTCATTTACATAATCATTCTGAATTTAGCTTTATTGATGGAAGCAGTTCATTAAAGTCTATGGCTAAATTGGCAAATAAATATGGGATGCCTGCAATAGCCTTAACTGACCATGGAAATTTATATGGATCTATAGATTTTTATAATGAATGTAAAAAAGAAAATATAAAACCTATCATTGGATGTGAATTTTATGTAGCACCTAAAACACGACAAGAAAAAGATCCTAGTCATGCTTATGACCACTTAACAATAATAGCTAAAAATAATGCAGGATACAAGAATTTAATCAAGCTCGTCTCAGTATCTAATCTAGAGGGATTTTATTACAGAGCAAGAATTGATAAAGAACTTTTAAAGAAACATAAAGAAGGTTTAATTGTTCTTTCAGGATGCCCATCTTCAGAATTATCAAAAAAGATAATTTTGGGAGATGAAAAAAAAATAAATGAGACTATTAGTTGGTATAAAGATACTTTTCAAGAAGATTACTATTTAGAAATTATGAGGCATGAACTAGTTCCAGGCCAGGAAAATATTAATCAGTGGATAATAAATAATTATAAAAAATTAGGAATTAAAATTGTAGCAACTAATGATAATCATTATGAAACAAACAAAGATTATGACAAAGAAATATTACTGAAAAATGTAAGGTCAGGCAACCCTAATGGAAGGAAAGATATTCTAGAAGATAATAGTTATTATATAATGCCTCCTCAAGAAATAAGAGAGAAATTCAGTGATATTATTGAAGCATGTGATAACACATTGGAAATTGCTGAAAAATGTGACATAAAAATTGATTTCTCTCAAACAATGATTCCTCAATTCAGTGTCCCTGATAAAAAAGATGCTTTTACTTATTTAAAAGAATTATGTTACGAAGGATTAAAGTTAAATTTTCCTGATAACCCTAAAGAAATAACTGAAAGACTAGAGTATGAATTATCAGTTATCAAAGAAACTGATTTTGCAGATTATTTTTTGGTTGTATGGGATATTTTTAAGTTTGTAAACAATAAAAAAATATTAACTACTCTCAGAGGAAGTGCAACCGCAAGCCTCGTATTGTTCTGTCTAGGTATAACTAAAATTGATCCTGTAAAAAATAGATTAGTTTTTGAAAGATTCCTAAACATCGAAAGAAAAGAGATGCCAGACATTGATATAGATTTCCAAGATGATAGGAGAAAAGAAGTTCTGGAATATTGCACAGAAAAATATGGCTCTGATCATATAGCGCAAATTATTGCCTTCAGTAAAATTAAAGCAAAAGGCTCTATAAGAGACGCTGGAAGGGTTATGGAGCTTCCATTGTCATTTGTAGATAAAGTTGCAAAACTCATTCCAAATAGGGATCCTAGCAATCCTACTGCAGATATGACACTAGAAAAAGCACTAAATATGAGTCCAGAGCTTAGACAAGAATATGACACCAATGAAGATATAAGAAATCTTTTCGAAAATGCAAAAAAAATTGAAGGGTCAGTAAGAAATATTCAAACTCATGCGGCTGGAGTTATCATATCTAAAGATCCATTAGATAATGTTGTTCCTATTCAAAGACCTCCAGCAAGCGCAGGATATGATGCTACCCCACTAACACAATTTGAGATGTTTGCTCTGGCCGACTTAGGTCTCCTAAAAATGGACTTCCTAGGCTTGTCCAACCTTACCATAATTGATCAGACTGTTAGGATGATTGAGAACAAAACTGGAGAAATTATAGACTTAAATTCTCTCCCAAAAAATGATACTAAAACCTTCGGCTTGCTTAGTGATGCTAAAACTTCTGGAGTTTTCCAATTGGAAAGTTCTGGAATGAAAAGATACATAAAAGATCTTAAACCTTCTTCAATAAATGATATTTCTGCAATGATTGCATTATACAGACCAGGGCCAATGGAACATATATCTACTTTTATTGATTCAAAGCATGGGAAAATTCCGATAAAGTATCCTCATAAATCACTAGAATCTATATTAAAAGAGACTTATGGGGTAATAGTTTATCAAGACCAAGTTTTATTAATTGCTCAGTCAATTGCTGGCTATTCTTTAGGTGATGCAGATATATTTAGGAAGGCAATGGGCAAGAAGATTCCACAAGTTATGGCAGAAGAAAAAGGAAAGTTCATTCAAGGTACTTTAGACAACGGATTTAACAAAGAATTGGGGGAAAAGGTTTTTGAATTAATTGAGCCTTTTGCTGGCTATGCTTTTAATAAGGCTCATAGTGTCAGTTATGCAATGATTGGATACTGGACTGCATATTTTAAGGCAAATTATCCAGAAGAATTCATGTCTGTTTTGATGAAAAATTCTGCAGATGACAAAGAAAAAATCTCTGCTCTCATTATAGAATGCAATTCAATGAACATAGCCGTTTCTAGGCCAAATATAAATATGAGTGAAATTGATTTTAATCCCTACGTTCCTGACATTAAAGATCAGGCAATTCAGACTGATAGAGAAAAAATAGACAAAATATCTGAAATTGACACCTACAAAAACTATGAAGGGAATAAGGCAATTAGTTACGGACTGAGCACAATAAAAAGTATTAGTTCAAATGCAATATTGCCTATTGTAGAAGAGAGAAAAAAGAATGGTGAATTTAAAAACATTGAAGATTTTATAACTAGGATGTCAGAAAATCCTATCTCTAAAGGCTCTCTTGAAGCTTTAATAAAAGTAGGAGCTTTTGATGATATTGAAAAAAGAGAAATATTACTTCCTTCGGTAGAAAAAATTGCTATGGAAATGTCTAGAAGGAACCGATTAGAAGCTAGTGGACAAGCAAATATGTTTGATTTGTTTGGGGATGAAGTAAAAGTGCCTCTAAATTTAAATTTAATAGAAACAGAAGTAGATTATAAAGAAAGAATGTTTTGGGAGAGAGATTTATTAGGCACAGTTCTAAGTGAGAATCCAATTAATAAAAAAATAGAAACTTATTCAAATTCGCATATTGTATTAGCAGGGCAATTAAGCTCGGAACGTGCAAATTCTCAAGTCAAAGTTATTGGACAAGTTATATCAACCACAAAAAGAACAACCAGAGCAAAAGAAATGTTTTTAATTTGTCAGTTAGGTCTTCTAGATAACACGATCGAGCTTATTATTTGGCCAGATAAAATGGAGGGTTCACAAGATTTGTGGGAAAACGGAACATATCTTGAGTTGGGTGTAAAAACAAATTTAAGAAATGGCATTACAAATCTAATTTTTCAAGACGGGAAAAAACTAGAGTTTGAAAATAACGAACTAGAAAAATTTGTTTCTGAAGAAACTGTTGATTTAGATAAGGATAAAGAATTGTTCTATAAGGAAGAAAAGCCAAACCAAGATCCTTTTGTGGAAAAAGAAATAATTGAGCCAGTGCCTAGCGAAGCTATTGAGGCTTCAGCTTCAGGGAATTTAAAGCTTGAATTCATTGGTTCGAAAAATCTAATTGAAGATAAGTATAAATTTGAAGATATTGTGAAGTTGCTTCTAGAAAATAAATCAAATGAGCAAAAAGAAAATGTATCTATAAAAATAATTTATGACGAAAGATCTATAGACCTAGAACTTCCTATATCTGTTAACGTTACTGAAGAGCTCAATTCAAAACTAGACTCTATAATAGGTCACAATAACATTATTATTACATAGTACAATTTAACTGAATTACTTTCTGTAATATACTCTATGTTATGAATGATTTAGTTTATCCAGAAATATTAATGTACTCTCGAAGTTTTTGCTCAGATTGTGTAAGGAGCAAGGCTTTTTTGGATAATAATAAAATTCCTTACACAGAAATTAATATTCTTGAAGACATAAAGGCACAAGAAAAAGTAATCAGTATAAATAATGGGAGGGCTACAGTTCCCACGATTATAATTAATAATTCTGAAAAAGAAATAATTCTTAGTGAGCCAACTGATTCTAAATTAGCAGAAGCAATTAGCAAACTTTCTTTAAAATAATGAACTATTTCATTTTTATACCCCATATGAACATTGGGGGGGTAGAAAGAAGCTTCTTAACTTTATCAAATCAGCTTTTAGAAAAAGGCAATAAAGTTTTCGTGATTACACTTAATCAGAATAACAATTTATTAAATTATGACAATAAAATTGAAATAATTTCTCTCAACACTTCGAGGTCGATATTATCATTATTCAAATTATCTAGAGTGTTGAGCGAAAAAAAACCAGATATTTTAATTTCAGCTCAATATTATGCAAATATAATTGCAACATTGTCCTCAATGCTTTCAAGGCATAAAGTTAAAGTAATTCTCTCAGAAAGACTTCATCTCTCTTCAGCTCTAAAACAATATAATTTTTTCAAAAAATTAATACTAAAATTATTAGTAAAATTAACTTATCCTAATGCAGATCTAATTTATGGCAACTCTGAATCAGTTTGTGAAGACTTAAGAATAAATTATGTAAATAAATCTATAAAAATTATAAAAATATTCAACCCTTCTTCTGCAAAAAATATCATTAAGTTATCTAAAGAGGAGGTTAATGATACTTGGATCTCAAAAAGTGATGCCCCAATTATTTTGTACGTTGGAAGATTATCTTTTCAGAAAGATATTCCAACTATGCTTAAAACTTTTAAAGTTATTGCAACCGAATTAAATTCAAAATTATTAATTGTTGGAGATGGCCCTCAAAGAAAATTGGTTGAGGAATTTAAATTGAATAATCCTAAACTAGAAAAACAAATTAAGCTAATTGGATACAGCGAAAATCCTTATAAATTTTTTAAATATTCTAAAGTTTTTATGTTAACTTCGTTATATGAAGGCCTCCCAAATGTTCTTATAGAAAGCCAGATACTTGGAACTCCAATAGTAGCCACAAACAGCCCCGGAGGGACGGCAGAAGTTTTAGAAAATGGGAAAGCTGGGCATTTAGCAAATATCAAAGATATTCATAAATTATCAGAAAAAACTTTAAGTATTTTAAAAGGAGAGGATGCATCTAAAAAGTTGAAAGAGAATATGAATCTGTCAATAGAAAGATTTGACTCGTCTTTAGTTACTGAACATTTAATTTCTGAGATAAAAAACACATTTAATAGTTAAGCTTACCAATAGTAGCTATAAAATTTTGCTCTAAATAAAATTCATTAATAAATTCAGATTTTTCGAAAAGCTCTTTAGTTAAATTTCTTAATGCACCTGTTCCATGACCATGAACTATTCTCACATGGGAATAATTAGAGTTAATACAATTAGTAATATGATTTTCTATTGCAATTCTAGCTTGGTTATATCTCATTCCGTGCAAATCTATTGATATTTTTTCCACTTTAATATCGATCTTAAATATCCACTTCAATTTTTATAGGCGAGTGATCGGACTTTCTTTCACCTAAATCATCAGGAGGTGATATTAGTACTTCCTCGCTGTGAATTAGCGGAAGAATCGACCTAGAAGCAAGAAAATAATCAATTCTCCAGCCTGTATTATTATTATAAGCACTGCTCATATAACTCCACCATGTATATGGCTTAGATGATGAATTTTTCTCTCTAAATACATCTACAAATCCTTCGGATAAAAAATTTGAAAAACTTTCTCTTTCTTCATCTGTAAAACCTGAGTTGCCTCTATTAGAAGTCGGGTTAGCAATATCTATTTCTTGATGAGCAACATTAAAATCTCCGCAAGCAATAACAGGCTTCTTATTCGCCAAAGATTTTAAATACTTAAGGAAATCCACATCCCATTCTTGAGTTCTATAATCTAATCTTTTAAGTGGCTCTTTCCTGTCAGATCCTGAATTAGGAACATACACATTAACAACAAAGATATTGCCTAAGTCTATTGTAATCACGCGACCTTCATTGTCATGCTTTTCTATTCCAATTCCATATTTAACCTCTTGTATCTTTTTCTTGGAAATGATTAAAGTTCCTGAATAGCCTTTTCTTTCTGCACTATTCCAAAACATTTTATATGGCTTAATATCTAAATCAACCTGACTTTGGTCTGCTTTTGTTTCTTGAATACACATAATATCTGGAGAATGATGAGACACAAATTCCTCAAACCCTTTTTTGAGGCAGGCTCTTATTCCATTTACGTTCCAAGAAATGATTTTCATAATTATTAAGGAAAAAAGTATATTATAATTAAAGTATGTTACACCCAAGTCAAAATAATCTCATCTGGATAGATCTTGAAATGACAGGGCTAGGAGATGAAAACGTTATATTAGAAATTGCTGTAATCATTACAGATGAAAAATTAAATATAACTGATAAATTTCCTGATTCTAAACTAGGTTTAGCAATAAATAGAACCAAAGAAGAGCAAAAAACTATCGAGCCTTGGTCACTTAATCAGCATACAAAATCTGGTCTACTAAAAAGAGTTGATGAATCTAATTCCTCATTAAATGATGCTGAAGATTTAGTATATAAATTTATTTCTGAAAGAATTGAATATAACAAAGGAATATTGTGCGGCAACTCAATTTGGGTCGACAGAAAATTTTTGAGAAAGGAAATGCCAAAGCTTGAAGAATATTTATTTTATAGAATGATTGATGTCTCTTCTATAAAAGAATTAGTTCAAAGATGGTACCCAAATACAAAATTTCCTGAGAAAAGCAAAACACATCTTGCAATGGAAGACATCCAAGAAAGCATTGAAGAACTAAGATGGCTCAGGCAATACTTTTTCTCAGATCCAGATTATATAGGAAGCAATTGACCGTTATTTGAACTTGAAACATTTGCATAATAAACAAAGTTCGTTCGCTTTTTATTAGTTTTTTCAATTACTTTCTTATTATGAGAGGGATTCAATTCTTTTTCTATGTCTTGTAATGATGACCTAGAGTGTTCATTGCTAGTTAATATTTTGTCCCCATGTACTTCTTTTGCGGCCATATCAAGCAATGTAAGTGAACCGCCTCTGGGAGAATAAACTCCAGTTTCCCACTCACTCACTGTTTGTTGTCTAATTCCTAATTTCTTAGAAAATTCACTTTGTGATAAATGCAAAGATTTTCTTAGCTCTTTAATTGATTCAGAATTCCACATAATTATTCCTATTGTTATTAATATGGGTAAATTTAACTCATTACTTATCTGAGATTCAATAGGTTTTTGTGCAATTATTCAGAAAATTTGCGAATTTTTAGTTAGATTAGGAATATTATCAACAGATCCTGCAACTGAAGCAATAACTGTAGAATTATTAAAGATATATTCATAAGCATCAATAATATCTTTTAAAGAAACTTTTTTAAGCATCTCAAGGCTTTCCTCTATAGAAACAATTCTATTATTCAAAAGATGTTGTATTCCATAATTCATTGCAATTGCTCTTGAATCCTCATACCTCATCATCATTCTGCCTCTTATTAATTCTTTAGAGGATTCGAGCTCTTCTTTGGACAGGTCATTTTTCACTTTTTTTATCTCTCCTATTATCACCTTAAAGGTCTCTTCTGTGTTTTCAGGTGCAATCCCAGCATCTACATAAAAAATTCCACAATCTGAATAGCCCTGAGAAGTAGTATTTACTGAATATGCCAAACCTCGCTTTTCTCTTACCTGTTCAAAAAGCCTGCTAGTCATGCCTCCCCCCAGAAGCACTGATAACACCAATGAAGCATGTCGCAAATCATCAACTAATGAAAAATTTTTAAAAGCAATAGTTAAGTGAGATTGATTAGTCTCCATTTTATCTAAAACTGTTAAAGGCCTGTCATTATAGTAAGAAGGAGGAGAAAATTTCATTGGGTCTCCTTCTCTAAACCCTTCAAAAGCTCTTTCAGATGCGTGAATAACTTTTTCATGATCAAGATCTCCTGAGACAACTAGAACCGCATTTGAAGATGTATATTGCTTATTAAGATATTTAATTAAGTCTTCTCTTGAAGTAGCCTTAACAGTTTCTATAGAACCTGCAACATCTACCCCCATAGGTTGATTAGGCCAAATATGTTCATCAGCCTTATTTGATGCTCTACTGCCAGCTGAATCCATAAACGCCTTTATCTCTTCATACACAACATTTTTTTCTAATTCTAAATCTTCAGTTTTTATTAAAGGATTTTTAGCCATATCGACTAATACATCTATCCCGTCAAGGTAAAATTCAGAAGGCATTTTACACCAATAGCCTGTGGATTCTTTATCTGTATAGGCATTTAATATGCCTCCTTTTGATTCCACTATTTCAGCAATTTCCTTGGGAGTATTTCTTTTTTTAGTTCCTTTGAACAATAAATGCTCGAATAAATGCGAGGACCCAGCAATATTAGGTGTTTCATATCTAGATCCAGTCCCAAAAAACAACACAACAGTTGTCGCGCTGGTATTTTGCATCGGAACAGTAATAATAGTTGCTCCATTTTTTAATTTTATTGTTTTGAAATTGTTCATGATGAATAATTAAACCATGATTAATGAAAAAATTGTTAGTTTTATAAAAGAAAAAGATTTCTATATTGTAGTTATTGCTATTTCAATAATTGGCTTTCTATTAAGATTTTATGGAATTAATTGGGATAATGGGCTACTTTTTCATCCTGATGAGAGGCAACTCCTAATGATTTCTAGTCAGATGAATTTAAGCAATCTAGATCCAGGCTGGTACAACTATGGGACCTTTCCTTTATATCTTCTAGAATTCTTCTCCCTAAATAGTGAATGGAATATTTATGAATTAAGATTTCCAGGGAGGATTCTAAGTTCAATTTTTGATTCATCTACAATAATTATTTCTGGGCTTATTGGAAGAAAACTATATTCAAATATTACTGGAATCCTAGCTAGCTTTTTTTATTCTATATGCGTTTTGGCAATTCAAACTTCTCACTTTTTCGTTGTCGACACTTTTCTCACATTCTTTACAACTTTAATAATTTTTTATTGCATAAAATTAAATGAAAAATTAACTATAAACAGAACAGTAGTGGTAGGCATACTTTTTGGTATTTCGTTAACTATAAAGATTAGCTCTATCTTGATACTGGGTATTATCTTAATTGCAATTATATTTAATATTAATTCTTCGAAAGGCAGATTAAATGATTTATTGAAATATTATATTTTGGTTTTATTTTCATCTTTTCTTACTTTTTTTATATTAAATCCATTTTCATTAATTAATTTTAGTGACTTTTTATTAGCCTCAAAAACACAATCTGATATGGCGCGTGGCTTAATTGATTTTCCCTATACTAGGCAATATATAAACACAACTCCATATATATATCACCTAGTCCAGCTAGTAAAAACTTCATTGGGGCCAATAGCAGGCTTGATAGGAATTTTTTCAATTTTATTTGCTTTTAAGAAATTAGAAATAAATAATCACAGAAATTTGTTGATATTATTTTTATGGTTTTTAATATATTTTGGTTTTTTTGGTGCAATTCACACAAAATTTTTAAGGTATATGTTGCCAATAATACCTATGATCAGCATATTCTCCTCATACATGATTTCCTATCTTTTATCAAAATCAAAAAAGTACAAAAGGATATATATAACGATGGTCATCATATTGCTATCTGGGTCATTGCATTACACATTTAGCTTTATGCAAATATATTCGGGTGATCATGAAGCGATAAGTGCGGGAAAGTTTATAGATAAAGAGTTTGAAGAAGGAAGTGTTTTATTAAAAGAACATTGGGATGAAGCACTAAAAACAAATAATGTATATATAACAAAAGAGTTAAATTTATACGACAATGATTCAACATCTAAGACTAGAAATTTAGCAAATCTTTTATCATCATCGGACGGAATATATTTAACTACTAAAAGATTGATTTCAACTATCCCAAGACTTGAAGAGAGGTACCCATTAACAACAAATTATTACAGAAAACTTTTTTCAGAAGACCTTGGTTATAAATTAATTAGATCAAATATAATAAGCCCGTCGTCTTTAGGCTTTACGTATAATTCAAACCCTTTTAGCAGAATAAAAAATATTGATTTTAATCCTTATGAAAAAACTGAATTTGGGATAAATCTTGGCTGGACTGATGAAAGTTTTTCTGCATATGATCATCCAGAAACTTTTATTTTTAAAAATACAAAAAAACTTTCATCAGATGAAATATTTAATATAATTATTGAAATAAATCATAATGAAAATTATCTAAATAGCTTAAACTTAGAAAAGGTTAATGCTAATTATGGAGATTCTTATTTTGGTTTTTTAAACTCAAGAGGATCAATCTTATCCGTAGTATCTTGGTATATTATTTTGCAAATAATATCGATCATATCGATTCCATTATTATGGCTTATTTTTAAATACTCAAAGTTTCCATTTATAGGATCAATAAAAATTATATCTTTAATTCTATTCTCATTTATTTTATGGATATGCCTTTCATTCAATTTCTTTGCATTCAACCTATTCAATTTATACTTTTTAATTTTTATAGTTTTCATTGCCTCCTTTGTTTTATTTATTAAGAACAAAAGAATGATGATGATTTTTATCTACAAAAATAAAAAATCTTTTATAAAATATGAATTAATTTTTTTGGTTTCTTTTGTAATTTTTATATTAATAAGAAGTTTTAATCCAGATTTATGGCACCCATATAGAGGTGGCGAAAAACCCATGGAGCTAGCTTATATTAACGCTATTCTAAATTCTAAGTACATGCCTCCAATTGACCCTTGGTTTTCTGGAGGAATGATGAATTATTACTATTTTGGGTTTTTTATATTTGGAATGATGATTAAGCTTTCACAAATAAGTCCTTACATAGGATTTAATTTAGCTGTAGCAACAGTATTTGCTATTTCATTTACTACATTGTGGAGTCTGGCAAGTAATATATCAAAGAGTAAAATATTTCTTCCAATAGTAATGGCTTCAACTACATTAATTTTTGGAAATTTTCAGCCTTTCATGCAAATATTTAATAAGATTAAATCTGGATCAATAAGCAGACTACTTGAAATCGATTATTGGCAACCATCTAGGGTCTTGCCTCAAGATTCTTTGGGTTATGAAATTTCAGAGTTTCCATTTTTCTCTTTTCTATTTGCTGATCTACACCCTCACATGATATCAATCCCAATTATGATCCTCAGCCTGACTTTCTTAATTTTAAGCTTTTCAAAAACAAAAAATAATTCTAGTCAGTTTTATATATCTACTATTTTATTTAACTCTTTACTATTAGGGGTTTCATGGGCTACCAATACCTGGCTAATACCTGTTCAATTATTTTTAATATTCAGCTTTTCTTTAATTCATTTTAAAAACTGGAAGAACCTTTTATATACAATAAAAGCTGCCACACTATATACTGGCGCAATTATGCTTATTGGTTATTTATTTTTCTTGCCATTTCATGCTAATTTTACCTCACCTTTCACAGGGTTTGGTGTCAATGAATTTCACACTAGAATATTTGATTTTGTAGAAATTCATTATTTAAGTCTCGTGGTAATTTTTATTTTTGCTTTTACTGCCTTATTGCCCAAAATAAGAAACAAATTTAGTAAAAACAAATTCTATCCACAAATAATTACATTGCTTATTACTGCACTACTAATAGCGATTTTCGTAGAAACATTTAAAGTTCAAAATGACATCGGTAGAATGAATACTTTTTTCAAATTCTATCTTCAAATTTGGATCTTAATTTCTATTTCATCTTCTTTCTTAATTTTGCAAATTTCAAGATCTCTAAAAAAGAAATTTAAATTATTCTTTTTCTATCCAATAATTGGGTTTTTGTTTTTATCAGGAATGCTCTTTCCTATTTTTGGCACAATAAATCGAATTCAGGATAGATTCGTTGATACAAATTTAACTCTAGATGGATCAAAATTTGCAGAGAAAGCTAAATACAAAAATTATTCTGATTCTATATCTTTAAAGAACGATTTGGATGCTATAAATTGGCTAAAAGAAAATGAAAGAAGAACAAAAAATATAATTGAAGGCCTGTCCCCTTTATATACTTGGGGTAATAGATTTTCAATATATACTGGATTTCCATCTGTAATAGGTTGGGATTGGCATCAAATACAACAAAGAGAATACAAAACTTCATTAATAAATGAAAGAAAAAATGATGTTAATGAATTCTACTCAACATTAGATCTAAACCAAAAGATAAATATACTAAATAAATATAATGTTGAATTAGTAATTGTGGGAGAGCAAGAAAAAGTTTATTATCCCTCGGAAGGAATTAAATCCATAAGTAATTTAGTAGAAAATAAACTATTAAATATAATATATCAAAATAATGAAACTACTATTTATGAGGTTAGAAATTGAATAAGATTAATAGTGTATTTTTTGATCTTTATAATACATTATTTAAATTCTATCCAGACAGAGAAGAAACCCAATATCAAGCATCTAAATTAATAAATTTAGAAATCGAAAAATTTAAATTTAAAAATGCTATCTTGAAGTCAGATGAATGGTTTGCCGAGCAAACTGCTAAGAAGTCTATGCATCTTTTAAATGATAAAGAAAAAAAAATATTTTACTGTGAATATGAGAGAAAAATATTTAGATATTTAGGTCAAAATTTATCAGAAAGTGAAGCTGAAAAAATTTGGTCTTATGTATATAATAAAAAAAGTTCTCTTAAAAAATATGATGATGTGTTGCCTTGTCTAAAATTCTTAAAAAATAATAATTTTATGGTGGGTATAATTACAAATATTGATGCGAAAGGAGAGGATTTAATTAAAAAACTGAATTTATCAAATTATATTTTAAAAATAATAACATCACATGACGCAGGGGCATCAAAACCATCTCCAAAAATATTTAAATACGCTCTAAATAGTTTCAATTCTAAGCCTTCCGAATGTTTGTTTGTTGGAGATCAAATAGAGACAGATATTATAGGTGCAAAAAATTCAAATATAACACCAATTTTATTAGATAGAGAAAATCATAATAATTCTTACAAAGAGTGCAAGATAATTAAAAATTTAAACGAACTGCAATTTATATTATAGAAGAAAATTGTTCAGAAAATTTTGATTTAAACTGTTCAAAATCACTTAAAATCTGCATAAGTTCTGTCATTTCAATTTTATCATTAATCTTAATTTGTTTGTCAGATATGTAGAATTTACTTTTAAATATTTCTTTAATAAAATTTTCCATCCCAATTATAGAGAATTTAAATCTAATTAGACTTTGATCTTTCTTGATACTAATGGAATTAATTTCCAATTTAGAACAATAAATTTTTATTTTTTGGTGATTGATCAAATTCATTAAGCTTACAGGTAATTGTCCAAATCTATCTATTAATTCATCTCGATAATCAGACATTTCTTTTAAATCGAAAATTGAAGATAAGCGGTCATATATTTCTAGTCTTGATTCTATATCAGGAATATAATCAAAAGGTATACCAATATCCTCCAATAAATCTAAATTAATTAAAGAATGTTTAAATTTTAAATCATCATAATCAATTCTATTTTGTTTCCTTGAAACGGCTGATTCTAAAAATTTTAAAAATAATCCAAGCCCAATTGCATTAACATTTCCACTTTGCTCTTTACCTAAAATATTTCCTACCCCTCTAATTTCCATATCTCTTAAAGCAATCTCCTTGCCTGCACCTAAATATTGAAATCTTGTCATGGTCTCAAGTCTTTTTTCAGTTTCAATATTAAGTCTTGCTTTCTTAGGGACAACAAAATATGCATAAGCCTGATGACTTGACCTTCCGACTCTCCCTCTGAGTTGATAGAGCTGAGCTAAGCCTAATTGATGGGGATTGATTATCACTATTGTATTAGAGTCTGGTAAATCTAAGCCAGACTCAATAATTGTCGTACAAACTAAAACATCAATATTCTTATTTGCAAAATTATTCATGACTTCTGATAGTTTTCTAGGGTCCATTCTTCCGTGAGCATAATCAACATTAACTTCTGAAGCGATTTGTTTAATTTTTTCAGAAATTTTTTCTATTTTATTTACACGATTATAAACAATAAATACCTGTCCATTTCTGTCTTTCTCTCTTAGAATTATCTCTCTTAATAATTCATCATTTTCTTCGATAACATATGTTTTAACTGATCTTCTATCTAAGGGAGCCGTTTCAATCATGCTCAAATCTCTTACTCCTGATAAAGCTAAATTCATTGTTCTAGGAATTGGAGTAGCACTTAAAGAAAGCATATCTAAGTTGAGCCTCATGTTTTTCAAAAATTCTTTTTGTTTTACGCCAAACTTATGCTCTTCATCAATTATAAATAATCCTAAATCTTTAAAATCTATAGCGTTCTGTAATAATTTATGCGTTCCTATGCATATATCAATCTGCCCAGCCTTCAATTGTTTTTTTATTTCATTTGACTCTTTAATTGTCTTAAGTCTACTAAGACATTTTATATTTACTGGAAACTGGCCGAGTCTTGCTCTAAATGTCTCATAATGTTGATCAGCTAATACTGTGGTAGGAACCAATATTGCAACTTGTTTTCCATTTTGAACAGCCTTAAAACTTGCTCTAATTGCTAGTTCAGTTTTTCCAAATCCAACATCTCCACAAAGCAATCTATCCATAGGAACACTGCTTTCCATATCCTTATATATCTCATTTATAGATCTTTGCTGATCTTCAGTCAAAGCAAACGGGAAGCTAGACTCCAATGATATTAGCCAGTCGTCATTTTTATTAAAAGAAAAACCTTCAGCATTTTTTCTGCCTGAATGTATATATAAAAGTTCTGATGCCAAAATCTCTGTGGATTTTTTTACTCTGTTTTTTTGTCGCTCCCATTCTTTTCCATGAAGTCGATGTAGCTTAGGGGCATTCTCCTGCCCTCCTCTATATAACTCAATTCTAGATATTTGATCTGCAGGCACAAAAAGTTTATCGTCGTCTGCAAAATGTAATTCTAAGTATTCTCTATCGCTATGTCCTTTTAACTTTGTGATTCCAATAAATTTTGATATTCCATGATCTTCATGAACAACTAAGGTGCCTTTTTCAAATAATCTTGATTTACGACTCCTGCTTATAGTTTTATCTAAATCCCTGATTTTATTTTTGATTCCAAATAATTCTTGATCACTTAGAAATATAACCCCGCCTTGATTTACGATTTTTACTCCAAAAGAATTATTGATCGACTTCTTTTCAAAATAAATTCTTTTTTTCAATTCCTTATCTTTAACAAAATGTTCACTTACTCGTTCTTTTAGCCTTTCTATATTGTTCGAAGCAACCATAACTATAAAATTTTTGCTATATTCAACTATTTGATTTGCTGCTTTGCCTATTGGATCTAATGAACTTGGATTCTGTACATTCAAATCTATTTTTTCAACACTAATAAAATTTTCTTTGACCTTATTTGAAATCATAAGGTTTTTTATATTTATTCTCTTATCAAATTTCAATAACCTTTTTGCTATATCCTTTTGTCCATACGTAAATTTATTTTTTTCATTAAAAGAAAATCTTTTTTCATATTCCTTGAGAGAAATTTCTACTGATTGTGGTTCACTAATAACCAATATAGAATTTTCATCAAAAATATCTAACAGGCACCCATCTGAATTCTTTTTTGGAATTGATGTTTTAGTTGTTGGTGTAGGCAATTGACTGGAAACCCTAATTGATATGTTTTTTAAGTGCCTTATTGTTTTTTGAGATTCTTGATCAAAATTTCTTATGCTCTCGATTTCATCTGAAATAAAATCAATTCTTACAGGATTCTTAGTGCCTACAGGAAAAACATCTATAAGGCTTCCTCTAACACAAAACTCTCCTGATTGTTCAACTACATGGGTCCTTTCATATCCCAAAAATGAAAGTTTATTAACTATTTCACTAATTTTTATTTTTTGGTTAATGTGGGCATTTAGGGTCCCTTCATTTACTAAAAATTCTAAACTAGGGGTTTTCTGTGCAACGGAAAGACCTGATGTTATAGCCAAAAAATTTTTACTTTTTAAATCTAATATTTTTGATATAGATCCATTACGCTCAATATTGGAAAAAGAACCAAATTCCAAGCCACTCATTGGGTGAGTGTCAATTTCGGGAACATGAATAACATCTACATAATTACCTAAAAACTCAGAACAATCTTCATACAATGATCTAGATAATTCAGGCGTATCAACAATTAAAATAACCCCTTCATTCCTGATTCTTGAAATTATTGAGGTTATAAAAGCTAAGCTTTCGCTTGAAGAGTATATTTCTAACAAACTTTTATCCAAATTTGAAATCTTTTTTACTAAACTCTCGTTTTTATTGAGAAGAAGATTTGAAAAAAATAGCTCGAATTGATTATTATTTTTAATTTCGGATTGAACTTTCAAATTTTGACCTTATGCTTGGATATAAATCAACTTAAAACTATACTCTAAATTATAATCAAAAAAAATTTGAATATGCTATGAAAAGAATTGTCGTAAAAATAGGTTCACAAATTATCCTTAATGATGCTCAAGATAATAATTATAATTATCTAGATCAATTATTAAATGAAATCGTTAATTTAAGATCAAAAGGTTTTGAATTTACTATAGTCACATCTGGCGCAGTCGCACTAGCAAAACATCATTTATTAATAAAAGGGTTAGAAAATTCAAATCAAACTTCCTCAAAACAAGCCTTGGCTTCTATAGGCCAAACATTTTTAATGGAAAAATACAGTAAGTTTTTTGAAATTCATAATATTTATTGTGCTCAAGTATTAGCCGGTCGCGATAATTTTAATTCTAGGGTTGCTTATTTGAATATAAAAAATACCTTAGAGAAGCTTTATGAATTAAATGTAATTCCAATAATTAATGAAAATGACGTCGTTTCAACTAAAGAAATTGAGGGTCGATTTTATGGAGACAATGACAGGCTTTCATCTGTAGTTGCAAATGCAATTGATGCTGATCTACTGATTTTATTTGGAAAAATGGACGGATTATATACAGAAAATCCTGATATTAGCGACAAAGGAAAATTAATTAAGCGAGTGGATACAATTGATGACACTATTATGTCTTATGCGAAAGATTCTGAAGATAAAATTGGTTCAGGAGGAATGAAAAGTAAATTAGAAGCAGCAAAAATATGCCTAGGATCTGGAATTAGGTGTGTAATAACAAGCCCAAGAAATAATGTAATAGAACAAATTATTAACGAAGATAGTATAGGAACACAATTTATACCTAATACTTCTAAAATAGAGAGCAAAAAGAGATGGCTATTTACTGGTGTATCTGAAAATAAAGGAATAATAATAATTGATGGTGGTGCAAAAAAAGCACTAGTTAGCAAAGGTGCAAGCTTATTACCAGTTGGAATCTTATCAATTGAAGGAAAATTTAATAGGGGTGATATTTTATTAATAAAAGATTCAGAAAATAATGAAATCGCATACGGAATAACAAATTATGGCACTGAAGATTCTTTAATGCTAAAAGGGAAAGATTCAAAAGAAATAGATGAAATTATTGAAATTAATTATGGCACTGAAATGATACATAGAGATAATCTAGTATTATTAGAATCAACTAGTGAAAATAATCTATGAATTTAATATCAATTTGCAAATCTGCAAGAGAATGCACTAAAGAAATAGGCTCATTATCTAACTTAAAACGAAATCAGATACTAAAAGACATATCTGAAAATTTAAAAAGCCAAGAAAGTCTGATTCTTAAAGCTAATAAAAAAGACCTATCCAATAATACGAGATTACCTATTGAGATAAGGGAAAGGTTAATTTTAAATCCTAAAAAATTAAGAAATATTATTACTTCTATAAATAATATCAGGAAGCTAAATGACCCTCTTCTAAGCAGTGAGGAATTCACTAGAAATGATGGCTTAGTGATTAAGAAACAGCCCGTACCAATTGGTGTTATTGCAGCAATATATGAAAGTAGGCCAAATGTGACTATAGATATTGCATGTCTGTCTATAAAATCTGGAAATGTAGCTATTCTGAGAGGCGGGAAAGAATCTTTAAACACAAATTTATCGATTACTAAAATTATAAAAGAGGCTCTTAAAAAAAATAATGTTAGTTCTAATTGTATTCAATATTTAAAAGATCCGAACAGAAAATATATTAATGAAATACTAGGTATGGATGAATATATAGATTTAGTTATACCAAGAGGCGGGAAAGAGCTCGTAAATAATGTTTCAAGAAATGCAAAAATGAGGGCTATTTTTGGAGGAATTGGAGTAAGTCATTTATTCATAGATGAAAAAATAGATGAAGAATCACTTTTACCAATTTTGGAAAATGCAAAAACACAAGCTCCGAGTGTTTGTAATGCCTTAGATACAATCTTGCTTCACGAAAAACAGCAAAATAAGTTATTACCAAAAATAATTAATCATCTTATTGGGCTTGGAATTGAAATGAGAATTCAGCCAAAATTATTTCAAAAGGCAAAAAAATAAATCCTTCGAAATTAATTAAGAAGGCGTCAGAAAAAGACTGGGGGCAAGAATATTTAAATTTAATAGTTTCTCTAAAAACTGTACCTTCTATTGAGAGCGCTATAAAACATATTGATAGGCATAGTTATGGTCATACTGATGGAATAATCTCAAATATAGTTAAAAATCAAAAAATATTTACTGAAAAAGTAAATTCTTCAGCTGTGACAGTAAATGCATCTACTAGATTTAACGACGGAGGAGAACTAGGGCTGGGAGCTGAAATTGCTGTAAGCACAACTAAAGTTTCACCTAGAGGACCCTTAGGCCTAAATGAAATTACATCATATAAATGGATAATTGTAGGGAAAGGCCACATTAGATCTTAGTAGTCTAGAAATAGCTTCCCCCATTTTGATTTTAATGCTTTCTTAACTCTCCCTTTTCCGATAAATTTAAGCCAATATTTATTATGATATAAATCAGAAGCAAAAAATGCCCATGGCGCGATCTTGCTTCTTAAAAGAATTTTTTCTAAAGGCTTCAAAGGTCCCCAATAAATAAATTTTTGCCCTTTGCTAGCAAAAGTATTCTCACTAGATGAATATTTCCAATTAACAGATGAAATATCCTCGCCTATAACATTAATTTCTGAAGGTTTTGCTACTCCAAGCGACATCTCATGACATATTTTTAACTTATCGATTTTCATTGGGTCAAAACCCATCATCTTGGCTACTACTGCATCAACAGAAACTTGATCATAACCTCCTACAATAATATTTTTCTCTTTAATTCTCATTGCCCTAGGCCCTGGCCCATCTCCTGAAAATGCACCATCAGAGACAGCAAAAATATTTTCATGTATATCATGCTGAATTTGTAATAAATCAACTAAAGTCTCATGAATTTGTGAGTGGGTCCAATGCCTATTTTGGTTAAGTAGTCCTCCAAAAGCATTTTTTAGAGCTCCTGTCATAGTTGTAAAAACATGGGTTTTCATTGTTGGGAGATGAATAATATTGCTTCCATAAAAAATTTTTGGAATCATGATACCTTCTTTAAAAATCTTATCTAAAACTAATAATTTCTTTTTTGGCTTATATGCAATCGCTTCAGATTCAGGTGAATCAACAAGAATATGGGGGATATTATATTTTTCTTCTATATTTTTATGCTTATTTTCGGTTCTGCCCCTTTCTGGATCCACAACAACTGTTCCATTATGCGCAGCGGTAATATTTGAAAAATTATTTTTCAAGAGTTCTTTAATTACACCCTCAAGTTGCCATGGGGCTGTTGAACACCCAGGGTAATATCTATCCCAAGAAATGTTTACCTTCAAAAAAGTATTTATGGATTTATCAAAATTCTCACTAACTTTTGCCTTTTGCAATAACCATGAATAGTCCTCTAGAATTGTTTCTGGTGAAATTTTCCTTACGAAAACAGTGCCTCGATTTAAATTATTCATATCCTGTAAACTTAACTTAAAATTTTTAAATAATCATGATTGATTCTCATACACATATATTACCAAATAAGCCTAATAAACTTATAGAAGAGTTTGGCGAAGAGAAAGTTCTTTTAGAAATGTTCAGTAATGAACAAAAAGCTACAACACCTGAAGAACTACTCAAAAGCATGAGCTTAAGCAATATAAAAAAATCAATTATTTTGGGCTACGGATGGACAAATTTCAATCTTCTGCAAGCATCAAATCAATTTAATTTAGATGCCTTCAAAAAAAATCCGTCTAAATTAATTCCTTTTTTTTCAATCAATCCAATGTTTAAAGAAAATTTACAAGAAATGGAGAAATGTATAAATCTTGGAGGAAAGGGTGCAGGAGAAATACACCCGTCAATACAAGAACTTGACATGGACAACGAAAATATCTGGAAAGACTCCTTAAAATTATTAGAAGAAAACTCACTTCCTATAATAATTCATGCCTCTGAACCAGCAGGACATTTGTATCCTGGAAAAGGCAATACCTATCCTGAAAATATATATAAATTTATTAAATTATTTCCAGGAAACACAATAATTCTTGCACATTGGGGAGGAGGCTTATTATTTTATGAATTAATGAAAGAAGTAAAAGAGATATCTAAAAATGTATACTACGATACTGCTGCATCATCATTTTTATACAATCCTAAAATATTTGAAATAGCAATAGAAATAGTTGGATCAGAAAAAATAATTTTTGGTAGTGATTTTCCTATTTTAAGCCCGAATAGAATATTAGAAGAAATGAAAAATTTAAAAGAACAGGATTTGATGAATATTACTGAAAAAAATATAAAAAGTATCCTAAATTTAAATTAATTATGCCGGAAGACGAATTTGTTTTATTAACAGGATCATCAAGTAAACTTGGAATACATATAGCTGAGTTACTTGCAAAGAAAAAATATAACATTTTGCTTCATTATTTTAAATCAAAAAAAGAAACAATTGCACTTTCAAAAAAACTAAATAATAAATTCAAAAAGCAAAAATTTCTTCCTATTTATATGGATCTTTCAAAAATAAATTCAAAAACTAAACTAAGGAATTTAATGCCAAACAAAACTAACATGATTGGCGTAATTAATAACGCATCTTTATATTTTAAGGACACTAAAAATAATTTTAAATTTAAGAACTATCAAAAAAATATCAACATACATTACCGCAACCCTTTGACATTAATTTCTATAATTTTTGAAAACTATAAAACTATTAACTCAAATTATTTTGCTATAAATATAACTGATGACAATCTAGATATTGATAATTATTATTCATATTCAAAAACTAAATCGATGCTCTCTAAATATTGCTCTGAAGCCTCAATAGTTGATCCTGAAAGTATTAGAATAATTGAATTCAAACCCAAAAAAATACTGCCCGCTAAAGACTCTTTAAAAAACATTACTTCTTTCAAGCAAGAATTTATTAAATTGTTAAAATAAGTCTATGGATATATTGGGAGAGTCTAAATTAAATAATGATTCATGGGATTTTCTAACCCATGCGGAAGGCCCAAAAGGGAAAATCGAATTTACGCCTGAGCAATTGATTTCTGAACCTAGCGGGAACCTTTTTGCGCAAAGTCAAAATACTGGGATGGGATGGGACCCAAAAAAATTATGGGGAACTCAATTTATGATTTTAAGCACACTGGGAGGCATGAGAGGAGATGATGGGGAGCCTATAGCCTTGGGTCACCATACTGGTCACTTTGAACTTGGGATGCTTATAGAAACTGTGGCCAATCAAATTAAAGATGATGATGGAATTCCATACAGTGCATATTGCTCTGACCCATGTGATGGTAGAAGCCAAGGAACATCAGGAATGATGGACAGTCTTCCATATAGAAATGATGCGGCAATTGTTATGAGGAGGCTTAGTAGGTCCATACCTACTACAAAAGGCGTAATGGGAATTGCTACTTGTGACAAGGGTCTCCCTGCTATGATGATGGCGCTTGCAGGAATGCCTGAAAAACCAACAATAATAGTGCCAGGAGGAGTTACTTTAGCGGTAGAAGAAGGAGAAGACACTGCAATGATTCAGTCTATTGGTGCGCGGTATGCTCAAGATGAAGTGACCCTTGAATATGCCCAAGATATGGGTTGTAAGACTTGTGCATCTCCTGGGGGCGGATGTCAATTTTTAGGAACAGCAGGAACAAGTCAAGTAATCGCAGAGTCGTTAGGCATGACACTTCCTCATGCTGCCCTCACTCCATCAGGAACAAATATTTGGCTCGATACTGGAAGAAGGTCTGCCCTTGCATTAAAAAATTTAGTAGATAACAAAATAAATACAAAAGCTATTTTAACCGATGAGGCTTTTGAAAATGCAATGATAGTTCATGCGGCTTGTGGAGGATCTACGAATCTTATTTTACATTTGCCGGCTATATCTCACGCTGTGAAAAGAAAAATGATGAAAGTAGATGACTGGACCCGAATAAACAAGCTAACGCCAAGGCTTGTTGATGTGCTTCCAAATGGACCAAAAGGATTTCCAACATCAGTTTTTTTCTCATCTGGAGGAGTTCCAGAAGTTATGTTAAAGCTAAAAAATGAAGGACTCCTAAATTTAAATGTTATGACAGCATCCGGTAAAACTTTAGAAGAAAACTTAAATTGGTGGGAACAATCTGAAAAAAGACATTTTGTAAGAGACCAGTTAGTAAAATCAAGAGGAATTGACCCGGAAGACGTTGTTCATAGTTTAAAAAATTCAAAAAAGAAAAATATGACTTCGACTGTGACATTTCCAAAAGGAAATATTGCGCCAGAAGGATCAGTTGTTAAAAGCACAGCTATAGATAAAACAGTAATTGATGATGATGGTGTGTATAGGAAAATAGGGCCTGCCAGAATATTTATTTCAGAGGCTGATGCAATAAAAGCAGTTAAAGACAAGGGGCCAAATAAAGTAAAGGCCGGCGATATCATGGTAATAGCTTGTGGAGGTCCTAAGGGAACCGGCATGCAGGAAGTGGCACAAATAACTATCGCATTAAAATATTTACCTTACGGAAAAGAAGTTGCATTAATCACTGATGGAAGATTCTCTGGAGTTTCAACAGGAGCTTGCATTGGCCATATTGGGCCAGAAGCATTAGATGGTGGGCCAATAGGAAAATTAAAAGAAAATGACTTGATCGAAATAAATATTGATACTATAAATTTAGAGGGCTCTCTAAATTTAATTGGAGAAAACGAGGAGAATAAAGGAATTGATTGGGGCAACCAACAATTAAAAAATAGAAAAATTCGTAATGATCTAAAACCTCAAGATGGAATTCCCGAAGACACCTTACTCTGGGCTCATTTACAATCTCTAAGCGGGGGTGCATGGAATGGGTGTGTTTATGATTATGAGCTAATCAAGAAAAATAGTGATATATAGTGGCGACCCCGAGCAGACTCGAACTGCCGATCTCCTCCTTGACAGGGAGGCGTGTTAAACCACTACACCACGGGGCCGTTTTATAATAAAAGAAATATTAGCGTTCAAAGTAACCTAAGGTCAAGAAAAATTAAAACTTTGAAGCAACTCCGTTAAATCCAACCTCATGAGAGCCATCAGAATATACAGTTAATGGGGTCATTCGATTTCCTTCGCAAACTTTTTCAACGCTTGTCCAGAATTCAGGGTCAACTAATAAATTGATATTTTGAAATTCTTCCCCAACATCATCTAGCTCATTTATCAACATTTTAGAGTATTCGCATTCAGGATGAGTAAAAACCGTTATCAAATTACCTTCTTAATACAATTTCTTTAGAGTTTCAGATCAATACTATATAGATATGGTTTCAAAAATAATACAAAAATAATTAACTTTTATGACTTTTTTATTATTTTTTACAATATTTTTAAAGTAGGGTTGACAAATTCCTTATTATGTGGAGAATATTGTGGTTGGTTAATTTTCTTATATTTCAGGGTTTTCCCTGAACTTCAAAAAGGTAATTAATAAAGTTGCAATCACTTAAAATATAGTAAATGTTTTTAAACCTCGAATTATTTCGAGGTTTTTTGCGTTTAATTTGGTCAGAAAAGGAGAGCTATAAATGGTTCTAAGCATTCCTAATAATAGCAATGAAAATTCACTAAAAAACTTTGGAATAATAGATGAATCTAACTTTGACGCTCCTGATCTGGTTCATATTCAAAAACAGAGCTATGACTGGTTACTTGATGAAGGCATAAGAGAGCTTTTCGAAGAAATTTCACCTATTGATGATTCTAGCGGAGAAAGATTTGAAGTAAGATTCATAGACCACGAAATAAGAGAGCCTGCCAGATCTGAAGAAGAATGCAGAAAAGAAGAAATTACTTACTCCGCCCCTTTATATGTAACGGTTGAACTAAAAATAATTTCAACCCAAGAAGTAAAGCAACAAGTGTTATTTATGGGTGACATCCCCAAGATGACTAAATATGGTACTTTTATTATCAATGGAGCAGAAAGAGTTATAGTTTCTCAGTTGGTAAGGTCTCCAGGTGCCTACTTTCAGTCAAATCCTGACCCTGCTTCAGGTAGAACTCTATGCGATGCAAAACTTATCCCTTATCGTGGGGCTTGGATAGAAATAGAGACCTCAAACAGAAACCTAATTACAGTTAAAATTGACCGAAAAAGAAAATCGCCAATTACAACATTTCTTAGATGTATAGGAATTGAAGAAGATGAAGAAATTCTTAAAACTTTTAAAGATGTGGATACTTCTGATTATCAATTTATAAAGACCACTCTTGAGAAAGATAGTGCTGTAAAAACTAGAGATGAAGCTTTAATTGAATTTTATAAAAGAATTAGACCCGGAGAACCTCCAAACCTAAATAATGCTAAGAATTTAATCGAGGACCTTTTCTTCAATTCAAGAAAATATGACCTTGGAAGAGTAGGGAGATACAAACTAAATAAAAAATTAAATTCGTCTTCCCCTTTGTCAGAAAAAATAATTACTGTTCCTGATTTAATTGCAACTATGAAACATCTGATAAAAATTAATAACAATGAAATTTCTGCAGATGATATAGATCATCTTGGCAACAGAAGAGTAAGAGGAGTAGGGGAATTAATCCAAAATCAAATTAGAGTTGGGCTTCTTAGAATGGAAAGGGTAATCAAAGAGAGAATGACAACTCAAATGGATCCAGAAGTTACTACACCAGCAGCATTGGTAAATATAAGGCCAATTGTTGCCGCTTTAAGAGAGTTTTTTGGAGGTTCTCAATTATCTCAATTTATGGACCAAACTAATCCACTATCAGAACTTACACATAAAAGAAGGTTATCCGCTCTAGGCCCAGGTGGGCTTTCAAGAGAGAGAGCAGGTTTTGATGTTAGAGATGTCCATCATAGCCACTATGGCAGAATCTGCCCTATTGAAACACCAGAAGGACCAAACATTGGTTTGTTAGGGTCTTTAGCTGTTTACGGCAAGACAAATAATTATGGGTTTATTGAAACTCCATATAGAAAAGTATTTAATTATATCAATTCAAATGATAGCAATATTGTTTCTAGAACAGCTACCGAAGATGTAAAAAAAGATAAAAAGATAATTGTTAAAAAAGGCCAAATAATAAAAGAAGAAGATTTTGAGAAAATAAAATCGCTTAAGCCATTTAATATAAACGTTACACCTTATGTCACCTCTAGACCTCAAGATGTTGAATTTATGTCTGCGGATGAAGAGGAAGGTAAGGTAATTGGACAGTCTACTACTCATATTGACCAAAAAGGCCAAATTACTTCTGATACAGTTGATGTTAGAGAAGGGGAAGATGTAAAAAAAATTAGCCCTGAGAATCTAAGTCATTTAGACGTATCACCTCTTCAAATAGTTAGCGTATCAACTTCGTTAATTCCGTTTCTAGAGCATGATGATGCGAACAGGGCGCTAATGGGATCAAATATGCAAAGGCAGGCAGTACCTCTGTTGCTACCTGAGTCTCCTTTAGTAGGCACTGGAATGGAACAAAGAGTTGCTCAAGAAAGTGGCCAAGTAATTGTTTCCAACCATGATGGTATTATTTATTCTGCCACAAGCACTGAAATTCAAATTATTGATAAAGAAAATGAGATTCATTCCTATGATTTAAGAAGATTTGTCAGGTCCAATCAGGGCACATGTATTAACCACATGCCAATAGTTAGTAAGGGCCAAAAAGTGAAGAAGGGGCACCCTCTTGCAGATAGTTCTTCAACAGACGGTGGCGAGTTGGCTTTAGGCCAAAATCTAACTGTGGCGTTTATGAGTTGGGGGGGGTACAACTATGAAGATGCAATTATACTTAATCAAAATCTAGTCAAAGAAGATAAATTTACATCAATTCATATCGAAAAATTTGAGGTTGAAGCTAGAGAAACTAAGCTTGGCGATGAAGATATAACCAGAGACATACCTAATGTTGGCGAAGACACTCTATTGAATTTAGATGAAGATGGAATAATTCAAGTAGGTGCAAGCGTACAGCCAGGCGATATTTTAGTTGGAAAAATAACTCCAAAAGGTGAAACAGAATTAACCTCTGAAGAAAAGCTTTTAAGAGCAATTTTTGGAGAAAAAGCTAGAGATGTTAAAGATTCTTCACTTCGTGTCCCTCATGGCCAATACGGAAAAGTAATTAATGTGAGAAGGATTTCTAGAAAGGATTTGAAACCAAGAAGGAAAGGCGGAATCACACTTTCTGCTGGAGTTCAAGATCTTGTCAGAGTTTGGATAGCAGAGAAAAGAAAAGTTACTGAAGGCGATAAATTAGCAGGAAGACACGGAAATAAAGGTGTAATTTCAAAGATACTGCCTCAAGAAGATATGCCTTGCCTGCCAGATGGTACTCCGGTTGACATAATACTTAATCCAATTGGCGTGCCCTCAAGAATGAATCTAGGTCAAATATTAGAAACACATTTAGGTAGAGCCGCTGACCTTTTAGGGTTCAAAGCAAGAACTCCTGTATTCTCAGGCGCAGATGCTGTAACTGTGGAAGACATGTTGGCGAGGGCGTGGTTTGTTTCTGAATCTAATTCTTATAATAGAATTGATTTAGATGATGAATCGATTGACTGGAACAAGGTTAATAAATGGGTTAAGAATAACGGTTTTAAACCAGACAAAATTTTTTCAGATAGCATATCTAATAAAGGCTATGCCTCTAAGGCATGCTTATCTATTTGGTTAAAAAATGAAGCAGGTGTGGAAGTGGATAAGATAAAGGATTCAGAGCTCATGCAATGTGCATTAGATGTACAAATTAATCAGGGTCTTTCTGCCCCATTATTTGGGAAAACTAAACTTAGGGATGGGAAAACTGGAGAACATTTTGATCAACCAGTTACTGTTGGAAACATGTATATTCTGAAACTTATACACCTTGTTGAAGATAAAATTCATGCAAGATCAACAGGCCCATATTCTCTGATAACTCAACAACCTCTAGGTGGTAAAGCGCAATTTGGAGGTCAAAGATTTGGAGAAATGGAAGTTTGGGCCTTGGAAGCTTATAGTGCCGCGCATACATTACAAGAAATGTTAACGGTAAAATCTGACGATGTTATTGGGAGGGTTAAGACTTATGAGGCAATTGTTAAGGGAGAGCCTGTCACTCAACCAGGAATACCTGAATCATTTCAGGTTCTTCTTAAAGAGCTTCAGGGCCTTGGACTTTCAATTGAGCTAATTTCCGAAAACTCTGTTAGTGGAAATTTGGGGCAAGATGACAAAGACACTATTGGTGATAATTTTGACAGCTATGAGCTGCCAGATGAATTAACAAAAGATATTGTATTTCCGGAACCCAAAGAAGACACCCTTGAAGACCTTACCCAACAACTTATAGGCAATCCAGAAAACACTGATTCTGAAATTCCTGAAGAATCATTGGAAAGTATTGTTGAAAAATTAGATGAATCAAAAAAGGAAGAGGAATAATAATGACAACCAATGGAACTAGTTTTGATGCTATAAGAATATCCCTAGCGTCCCCTGATCAAATTAAGGCGTGGTCATACGGCGAAGTAACTAAGCCTGAAACAATTAACTACAGAACCTTAAGGCCAGAAAAGGATGGGCTATTCTGTGAAAGAATTTTTGGTCCAATAAAAGATTGGGATTGTGGTTGTGGAAAATATAAGAATATTAGATACAAAGGTGTTATTTGTGACAGGTGCGGAGTAGAAGTAACAAGAGCCAAGGTGAGAAGAGAAAGAATGGGGCACATAGCATTAGCTGCGCCAGTTGCTCATATTTGGTTTTCAAAAGGGACTCCCTCAAGATTAGGAGTATTGCTTGATATATCTCCAAGAAATTTAGAAAGAATTTTATACTTTTCTCAATATATAGTTACATCAATTGACGAAGAAAAAAGATTAGAAGCCGTAGATACTCTAAAAGAATTTGCTGAATCAAATAAAAAATCCTCTAAAAAAAATAAGGAAGGAAGCTCTGAAGATGAACAGCAAGAGGAAGAAGATGTAAATGACCAAATTGAACACAGGCTAGAAGAGTTGGAAGGTCTTAAAGAAGGAGACCTATTAAATGAATTGCTTTATAGAGATTATAAAGATAAATATGGACCTGTTTTCAACGCTGAAATGGGTGCTGATGCAATTTTGAAGCTTCTAGAAAAAATTGATCTAGAAGTAGTTAGCAGTGAACTAAAAAAAGAAATTACAATAACTTCTGGGCAAAAAAGAAAAAAATCATTGAAGAGGCTAAGGATAGTAGAGGCCTTTAGGAAAAGTGGAAACAAACCTGAATGGATGATACTCAATGTTCTTCCTGTGCTTCCGCCTGATTTGCACCCAATGGTTCAGTTAGATGGAGGAAGATTTGCAACTAGCGATTTAAATGATCTTTACAGAAGGGTTATAAACAGGAACAACAGGCTTAAACACCTTCTTGACCTTGAAGCACCAGAAATAATTGTAAGAAATGAAAAAAGAATGCTTCAAGAGGCAGTAGATGCCCTTGTAGATAATGGCAGAAGAGGAAGAGCTATACAAGGTAGTCATAATCATGTATTAAAATCACTAACTGATTTACTAAGAGGAAAACAAGGCAGGTTTAGACAAAATCTTCTCGGAAAAAGAGTAGATTACAGCGGAAGATCTGTAATTGTAGTTGGGCCAAACCTGAAGCTCAGCGAATGTGGTCTTCCTAGAAAAATGGCTCTTGAACTATTTAAACCATTAGTTATGAATGCTCTTGTGATTCAAGGATATGCTCATAATATAAAGAGTGCTAAAAGGAAGGCTGAGTCCGGTGACGATGAAGTTTGGGACATTCTACAAGAAGTAATAAAAGACCATCCTGTCCTATTAAATAGAGCCCCCACCTTGCACAGACTTGGAATACAAGCATTTCAGCCAGTCTTGGTAGAGGGAAGTGCAATACGCCTACACCCTCTCGTCTGCCCTGCTTTTAATGCAGATTTTGATGGAGACCAAATGGCTGTTCACGTTCCGCTCTCAGACGAATCAATTCAAGAATGCAGAAGCCTAATGATGAGCTCTGAAAATATGTTAAGCCCAGGATCAGGAACACCTATAGTAGCCCCTACTTTAGATCTAGTTCTTGGAAACTATTACTTAACAGAATTGGAAAAATCTGAAGAAAATAAGGTTAAAAAATATAACTCTATTGAAGATGTTGTTTACTCCTACAATGTAGGCATAGCTCCTCTAAGAGGAAAAATTGAAGTTCTTTAGTTAAGCAAGAACAATAAACCTTTTTATACCACTCCCGGAAGAATCATATTTAATGAAATACTTCCTGATTCTTTTGAATTCATTAATGAAACTATTAATAAGAAGATGCTTCAAGAAATAGTTGTAAGGTGTCATGAAACTGAAAATAACAAAGTTACTAGCAATTTGCTTGATGATTTAAAAGATCTAGGATTTAAATATTCAACTAAATCTGGCACTACCATAGCAATTAAAGACATGGTTGTGCCTAAAGTCAAAGGCTCTCTGCTAAAGAGTGCTGACAATAAAATTTCAAAACTTGATGATCTTTACGGAAATGGTCTTATACATAACGAAACCGAAAGATATCAAAAAACTGTTGATGTTTGGACAGAAACTAATGAAAAATTAACACAAGCTGTTAAGGAAACTTTGCCATATTTTGGTGGAGTTTATGCAATGGCTCAGTCAGGAGCGAAAGGTAATATTGAACAAATAAGGCAGATGGCGGGCATGAGAGGTCTTATGTCGGATCCTAAAGGAAGGATTATCGAACTACCTATTAAATCAAGCTTTGTTGAGGGTCTTTCAGTTCTTGAATATTTTATTTCAACTCACGGAGCTAGAAAAGGTTTAGCAGATACTGCATTAAGAACTGCAGATTCAGGGTATTTAACTAGAAGATTAGCTGATGTGGCTCAAGACCTCATAGTTTCTTCAGTAGATGATAAAACAGAAGAGGGGATACTAGTTAAAGATTCTGAAGAAAATAGCATCCAGGCGAGAATATCTGAAAGAATCGTTGGAAGATATCCTTTTAAAGATATTAAGGATCCAAAAACAGAAAAAACTATTGCAGATACAGATACTTTAATTACAGTTGAGTTGGCTAATAAAATTCAAGAAAGTGGAGTTAAAGAGGCATGGGTTTGCTCTCCCTTAGGATGTAAATCAAAATTTGGAGTTTCTCAAAAAAGTTACGGGGTCTCTATGGCATCTGGAAGACCAGTTTTATTGGGTGAAGCGGTTGGAATTATTGCTGCACAATCAATTGGAGAGCCAGGAACACAGTTAACCATGAGAACTTTTCATACTGGAGGAGTTGCTGGTCTTGATATTACTAGCGGTTTACCAAGAGTTGTTGAACTATTTGAAGCCAGAACTCCTAAAGGAGTTTCAATACTTTCTGAAATAGATGGTAAAACTGAATTGACGGTAGGCTCACAAGGAAGAACTATTAAAGTTAGTAACAAAATTCAAAAAGAATTTGAATATAAGCTTCCTGCAAAATCTACTTCAAAAATTAAATCAGGAGATTGGGTAGATATAGGAGACATATTGTCATCAGATGACTCATTAGTTTCTGAGACTCCTGGTTTAGCAAAGATAACAAAAAGCTCCATAAAGATAAACTGGGAAGAAAGAGATGAAAGGGAATATCTAATTCCTGCAGCAGCACAAATTCTAGTGCGAGACGGGGAAGAAGTAAAAGCTGGCCAAGTATTAACAGCCGGACCTAAAAGTCCTCATGACATATTAAGAATAATGGGTCATCAAGAATGCCAAAGATATTTAATAGATGAGGTTCAAGCAGTATATAGATCACAAGGTGTTTCAATTCACGATAAGCACATAGAACTAATTGTTCGTCAAATGCTAAGAAAAGTGAAAATTGAAACAACTGGAGATAGTGCTGAATTTTTACCTAATGAGCTTGAAGATAGAATAAAATTTGAAGGAGTTGTTGAGGAGATGAAAGCTGATGGGAAAACTCCTCCTACTGCTAGCCAAGTATTACTTGGTGTTACAAGATCTTCTCTTAAAACAGATAGTTTTTTAGCTGCCGCTTCTTTTCAAGAAACAGCAAGAGTCTTGACTGAAGCTGCTGTTGGAGGATCTGTAGATCACCTAAGAGGACTAAAAGAAAATGTAATTATTGGAAGACTAATCCCAGCCAGGCTTGATAAGTCTGAAGAAGGGTATGAAAAATTAGGATTTAAGAATCTCCCCAAGAATATTTTTGGAAGAAATAATGGAGAGATAAATATTGATTCAGAAACAACCGAAGAGGCTTCTAAAGACGTTGCGGTTGATATCAGTGAAAATTCAGAGGACAATAAAGAGTAGTAACCCTTATAAAAATAAGGGCGATTAGCTCAGTTGGTTAGAGTGCAGCGTTGACATCGCTGAGGTCGTAGGTTCGAATCCTTCATCGCCCACCATAATATATGGAAGAAACAATAGAAAATATCAGATATAAAATAAGGCACTCAACTGCACACATAATGGCGGAAGCTGTAACTAATTTATTTCCTGGCACAAAAATTGGAATGGGTCCGCCCACAGAAACCGGATTCTACTACGACTTTGATTGTCCTAAATCTCTATCCCAAGAAGATTTCAAAATTATTGAAAAAGAGATGAAAAGGATAATCAAGGCAAAAACAAAATTTTCTGGAATTTTTGTATCTAGAGAAGAAGCAAAAAAAAGATTTATTGGGCAAGATTATAAACTAGAAATAATTAACGGCATTCCGGATGATGAAAAGATCAGTATATGGAGCCATGAAAGCTGGGAAGATATTTGTAGAGGCGGACACGTAGAAAGCACAAAAAATATTGTTGCGTTTAAACTTCTAGATGTTGCTGGTGCTTATTGGAAAGGAGACGAAAATAATCCTATGCTACAAAGAGTCTATGGGACAGCATGGGAGTCAAAGGAAACTTTAAAAGAGCACTTAGAAAAACTAGAACTTGCAGCAAAAAGAGACCATAGAAAACTAGGCGTCTCATTAAGCCTATTCTATTTTGATCAGTTCGCTCCATCAATGCCTTTCTTTCTACCAAAAGGGGCTTTCTTGCTTAATAAGTTAATTGATTACATGAGAGAAAAATATGAAATTAATGGATATCAAGAAATTATAACTCCACAAATTTTTAGTTCAAAGCTTTGGGATATGTCTGGCCATTCAGAGCATTTCAAAGAAAATATGTTTTTTACAGAAAGTGAAAATAATAATATGGGAATCAAGCCCATGAATTGCCCTTCACATTATCTTTTATTTAGATCTCAACTACATTCTTATAAAGATCTTCCTGTAAGATATGCTGATTTTGGAAGGCTTCATAGAAATGAAAGATCAGGTGTCTCTCATGGACTAACAAGAGTAAAATCCTTTTCACAAGATGACTCACATATTTTTTGTAGCTTTGATCAAATTGAAAAAGAAGTTTCATCTTTTCTAAAATTTTTAGAAGAAGTATATTCCGATTTTGGATTTAAAGATCCTACATACAATTTATCTCTTAGGCCTGAAAATAGGTCTGGTTCTGATGAAATCTGGGATAAGTCAGAAGAGATAATGAAGAGAATTTTGGAGTCCTCCGGGATGAAGTATTCTGTTCAGGAGGGCGAAGGGGCATTTTATGGTCCTAAAATTGATATCACTATTCCTGATGCCTTAGATAGGGAATGGCAACTTGGAACTGTTCAATTAGATTTTTTTGCTGCAAATAAATTTGGATTGACTTATGTTTCAGATGACGGCTCAAAAGAAGAGCCAGTGGTTATTCATAGGGCTATTTTTGGATCACTTGAAAGATTTTTAGGAGTTTTAATTGAACATTATGGTGGCCAATTCCCATATTGGCTAAGCCCCGAGCAATTTTCAATAATTCCTATCTCTGAAAATCATTTTGAGTATAGCTACAAAATACAAGAAAAATTAAACGCATTTAATTTGCGCGGAAAAACTGATAACTCAAACGATAGATTTAATAATAAAATAAGAAAAGCTCAAATTAATAAGACTCCATTAATGATTATAATTGGAGACAAAGAAATTGAATCCAATAAGTTCACAGTTCGGCTTAGAGATGGCTCTAATATAAATGAATTAGGATTAAATAACTTCAAATTTTTATCTGAATATGCAGTAAAAATAAATGACGATGAGAGCCTCTCAAAACTATTAAAATATGGTAAAATTTAAACATGACTCAAGATTCAGTAAAAATACACAGAGGGCTTGTAGGAGTTTACTTTGATAGGACTAAAACTACTTTTATAAATGGGAAAGAGGGAGTTCTTGAGTATTGTGGCTATAGTATTCATGATTTAGCTGAAAATTCAACTTTTGAAGAGACTGCTTACTTGTTGCTTAACGGAAAGCTCCCTAACCAATCAGAGCTTAGTCAATTTAACACCGACCTAATTAACTCTAGGCCTGTATCTTCAAAAATTATAGACATAATTAGATCTATAAAAGATGCACACCCAATGGATGTTCTTAGAACTTCTGTTTCTGCATTATCTACATTTGATGAAGAAGCAGGAGATAAAAGCTATGAGGCAACTATGAGAAAAGGAATAAGACTAACTTCTCAGGTGCCCACAATAGTTATGGCTCATAATGCAATTAGAAATAACAAAGAACTAATTGAGCCAAGCAAATCTCTTTCGCATGCAGCTAATTTCCTTTATATGCTAAATGGAGAAACTCCTTCAGAAAGTGCTTCTAACTTAATGGACAAAGACTTTATAGTACATGCTGATCATGGCTCTAACGCGTCTGCTTTTGCAGCAAGAGTATGCGCCAGCACTCAGGCAGATTTGCATAGCGCAATAACCACTGGAATTGCTGTTCTATCTGGCCCATCTCATGGCGGAGCAGCTGAAAATGTAATGAAAATGGTTAAGGAAGTTGGGTCTCCTGATAAAGCAAAAGATTATGTCACTAATCTTTTAAAAAGTAAGCAGCGAATAATGGGGTTTGGGCACAGAGTATATAAATCTCAAGACCCACGAGCTGGCCACTTAAGAGAAGGAGTGGAAAAGCTTAGTCATGAAAAAGGCGAGCCTGAATGGTATGAAATATTAGTTGCAGTTATGGATGCAATGAAGCCTTACCAAAGAAGAGGAATTAATGTAAATGTAGATTTTTTTGCAGGCGTAATTTATCACCTCCTTGGAATTCCAACAGATTTATTTGTACCTATTTTTGCTGTTGGAAGAATACCAGGCTGGACTATTCAAGTTTTAGAACAATATGAACATAATATATTATTAAGACCTTTGCTAGAATATACAGGTGAGCATCAACAAAAATATATTCCAATCGAAGAAAGAAAATAAAAATATTTTAAATAAAATATTTGAAAATTCTTTAGAAATAAGCCACTCTACTTTTATTAATTTTGCCCTGTATGACAGAGGCTTCGGCTTTTACTCCAACAAAAAAAGAATGCTTTTGGCAGATTTTATAACTAGTCCGCTTACTCATAAAAGTTTTGGAATAATGATAGCTAAGCAAATAATCCAGATATGGGATTATTATAAAAATCCAAAATATTTTTCAATAATTGAACTTGGGGGGAGCTCAGGAAAACTAAAAGAGGCCATTATTTCATATATGAAGAAACATAATAAAAAAATTTATCGTAGCCTTGTCTACTTAAATATAGACGAAGCAAACAATGATTCTCTTTTGGACGTAAATTTTAACTCAAAGTATGGATGCATTATTTCAAATGAGTTTTTTGATGCCTTGCCTTTTGATAGGTTCCAAAAAAAGAACAAAGCCTTAAAAGAAATATTTATAAAAAAAGATAGCGAGAATAATCTTGTAGAAGTATTAAAAGATAGCGAGAAAATTAATATATTTGATAATAATTTTATTTCAAAAATTCCGGAAAATTCAAGAATAGAACTCACAAATAACTTAAAAGAGATTTGTAATAAAATATCCTCATTTCTAGATCATTGCATTATGCTAACAATAGATTATGGATTTGAAGACCTAGAAAAACTTTTAATAAACAATCCGAATGGTCACATTAGGTGCTTTTCAGGTCATAATATGGATAAAGATATTTTGAGTAATATTGGCAATAAGGACATTACCTGTGATGTTAATTTTTACTTCCTGAATTATTTTTTAGAAGATACTGGATTTAAAAAATTAGGATTTTGTTTACAAGAAAAATTTCTTCAAAATATGGGAATAGCAAATTATTTTAATTCAATAAAAGATCCGATTGAGAAACAACAAATAGTGTCACTAATGAACCCAAATGGACTAGGAGGATTCAAAGTATATTTTCATCAATTTTCCTCAGAAGGCTTCTGGCCTCAAGGTTTAAATCAATAGAACTTTCCGTCTGAAATGACTTCCGACATAGACGAGGAATCAGTAATTTTTTTAATTGATGTAGTAAAAGCTGATTTCATTAATGCAACGTCTGAAGCTATAGGCATCCATAGAAATCCTTGGCTAATTCTTCGCTCAATTTCTTCAGGGGTGCCACAGTGGATTCCTGTAGGAATTCCATGTTTTTTTCCTGCCTCTAAAACTTTGTTTACTGCTGCAACATGTTTCGGATGCTGATTGTCCATGCCTAAAGGGACGCCTAATGTAGCAGCTAAATCATTTGGTCCTATAAAAATAACATCAACTCCTGGAACCTCCATAATGCTGTCTATTTTATTTACTGCCTCTATATCTTCAATAATTATCACAACGCAAATTTCCTCATTGGCATGCTTCATGTAATCAGGATAAATTGCATTTGGCCTTGTGGCTCCAATCCCTCTTGTGCCAACAGGAGGATATCTGCATGCATCTACTGCCCTTTTTGCTTCTTCAGCATTCTTAACATCAGGAACCACAACTCCTAAAGCTCCAGAATCCACAACTCTTTTAATAATTAAAGGATCACTACCTGCTACTCTCACAAATACGGGTATTTCAGTATGCTCAACTGCTCTGAAACAATGAACCAGGTCTCCCAAATCAATCGAGCTATGCTCACATTCAATATTTATCCAATCTACGCCAGTAGATGCCAGAGTTTCACACACTAAAGGATTTCCACTTGAAACCCATGTGCCTATAGAAGGAATTCCTTTTTTTATTTTTGCTTTTGCAATATTTTTTTTCATTTTTTTAATTATTTTTGTTATTAGTTGTATTATGTATCAAGTTTAGAAAAGAAAACAATAGAATACTCTAACAATTAACTTTAAGGAACCTATGGGAAGATTTAACAAACTAGAAACACTAAATCATATTAAAAAAACAAAAGTTGTGCCTGTTTTTTATGATCCCAGCGTGGAAGTGACCATAGAAGTTGCCTCGGCCTGCTATAGAGGTGGAATAAAAATTTTAGAATTCACGAACAGGGGAGATTTTGCATGGGAAGTGTTTAAGGATCTAGAAAAATATTGCAAAGAAAAATTTCCTGAAATGGTTTTAGGAGCAGGCTCAATTTCTGACTCGACAATGGCTGATATGTATATTTCTATGGGCGCAAATTTTATTGTTGGGCCTTTAACAAATGAAAATGTGGCGACCTCTTGTAATAGAAAAAAGGTGCCCTACATGCCAGGGTGCTTAACACCTACGGAAATATCAAGGGCTGAAGAATTGGGTTGTGATGTGGTTAAGGTTTTTCCAGCTGACTCTTTAGGCGGACCATCATTTGTTAAATCTATTTTAGCTCCAATGCCATGGTCTTGGATAATGCCAACAGGTGGAGTTGATATGAACCCAGACGGATTAAAAAAATGGTTTGATTCTGGAGTATTCTCTGTTGGTATGGGGTCAAAGCTTTTTACAAACGAGATAATGCAAAACAAAGATTGGGGCCTCCTTGAAAAACAATGTAAAAAATTAAGTAAAATATTAAAGGATATTAGCTAGGAGCAGTTTATGAAAAATGTGGCAACATTAGGAGAGATACTTGTAAGACTTGCTACTCCAAAAAAAGAGAGATTCGTACAATCAAATAATTTTGATATTGATTATGGGGTAGGAGAATATAATGTTGCTGTGTCACTAGCCCAATTTGGCGTGCCAACAAAATTTATTACTGCTCTGCCTGATAATCCTATTGGAGATGTTGCAATAAACAGGATAAGAAGCTATGGAATTGATTCTTCAAATATAATTAGGCAGGGCTCTAGAATTGGTCTTTATTATTTAGAACATGGAGCTGCGATGAGGCCTTCCAAAGTGGTTTATGACAGAGCTAGAAGTTCTATAAGTGAAGTAGAGTTAGGAGATTTCAATTGGACAGAAATTTTTAAAGGAACAGACTGGTTTCATTTCACTGGGATAACTCCCGCTCTGTCAAAAAAAGCAGCAGATGTTACATTGGAAGCTGCAAAAGCTGCAAAAGCTATGGGGTTAACAGTAAGCGCAGACATGAATTACAGAAAAAATTTATGGTCTCCAGAAGAAGCTCAGAAAGTAATGAAGCCCTTAATGAATTATGTAGATATAGCAATAGGAAATGAAGAAGATGCCGAAAAATGTTTAGGAGTTTCCGCTGAAAATCAAGATGTGACTTCCGGAGAATTAAACCCAGATGCCTACAAAGATGTTCTGAGTAAGCTTTTTTCTGAGTTTCAATTTAAAAAGATTGGGATAACCCTTAGAGAAAGTTTATCAGCAAGCGATAATAATTGGTCTGCGGTTTATTCTGAAGGAGACAAAATGCATGTGGGGCAAAAATACTCCGTACATATGGTTGACAGAGTGGGAGGAGGAGATGCTTTCTCCGCTGGTATTATATATGGGAATATTCAAGAAATGTCTGCAGAAGCAACCCTTAAATTTGCCGTTGCTTCATCGGCTTTAGCACATACAATTCATGGGGATCTGAATTTAGTTTCACTAGCTGAAGTTAACGCAGTAGCAGAAGGTGATACAAGCGGGAGAGTTCAGAGATAAAAAAAAATTATCTAATAAATGTTGCCCTTGGTTTCTGCTTATTTTTTTCATTCTATGGAATAATATATGCGGACAAATCAAGCCCAAATAGCAACCATATAAATATATCTGGAAATAAATACATCCTCCAAATTGAACACACAGTAAATCCAAAAGTTGGATATGTAGATTTGAATTTTCAAGTTACTGAAAAAGGATCTAAAATCCAAAAAAATAATTATAAAATATCAGTAATTGCAGAAAAAGGAGAAGAAAAATTTAAAACCTTTGCGCTAAATAATTCTACAAATCCCAATGTGTATAAATGCGTATTTGACTTAGAAAAGAGTGGTGAGTGGATTTTTAAAACAAACATATCTAGTGATAATAATGAGGAAAATATTGAATTTTCTATTTATATTGAAGACAGAAATAGGGAAACCAGTCCTTTTTCATCATCTTTTTATTTATTTGCAGTGATTTTTTTAATTATATTTTTAGCTCCGTTGTATATTTTTAGAAAAGTTATATTCTAATAACTTGAAATAAGATTAGGGAGGAATTATGTCAGGATTCAAAGTTGCTTTAGTAGGAGTAGGACAAAGAGGACTTCAGCACCTTGAGGCTTTATGCGATTTACAGGAAGAAGAGCTGATAAGAATAGAGGCCCTTGTAGACCCATTCAGTGAAAATTTATCCACTGAAAAAATTAGCAAGTATGTTCCAAAATATAATGATTCTGACATAAAATTATTCACTGATTATGATAAGTTCTTGGATGAATGTGAAGTTGATGGAATATGGTTTGTAATTCCACCAAATCAGCACACAAATCAAATAGAAAGAGCAGCTCAAAAAGGAATTGCAATCTTCGCTGAAAAACCTCAAAGCTTATTCTTAGACGAAATTTTTCCGATGTCTGATGCTATAGAAAAGTATGCTGTTCCTTCAATTTGTGGATTTCAAATGGAGTATGATTCCTGGTATACAAAAATAAGAGATTACCTTAATGATAAATGGGTAGCTTCCATGGCAATGATTAATTGTGGGGCTGTTGAGACTCATGGTGTAAAGCATACAATAATTGGTAAAGATCAGGGTCCTGAAAATAGGATATGGGCCGCTGATAGAAAGTGGTCTGGAACCTCCATGGTTGAGGCAGGGATACATCAGACTGATTTAATGAGATATTGGTCAAATGATGAAATAAGTTGGGTGCAATCTTCATATGTAGAAAGAGCATCAAAAGCAATTCAAGAAGAGGGCGATAACCCTATCGCCTATCACGTAAATTATGGATTTAAAAAAGGAGGGACAGGAACCTTAATTCTAACAAAACCTGCAGGAGTATTTTATACAGAAAGATATGATTACATCTTAACTTCAAAATCAATGATTAAATTCGAGGGTGACTTAATTGCGTATGGTGTTGAAGAAGACAAATACTCAATTGAAAAAGGAAGAGAACATTTTAAAACAAAAGATGTTTATAAAGAAAATGAAACGATCAAAGTTTTGGCTAAGGGACCTCAACAAGATGCAATGGGGCAACATAACACGAAACTAATTTCTGAAAATTTTATAAAATCAATAGTATTGAATAAACCAGAACTAAGAAAAAATTCATTTAAAAGTTCTATAAATTCTTTATCAGCTGTGTTAGCAGCAAATGTTTCTTCTTCTATTGGTGGGCAAAAAATTGATATTTCTGAATTTGAAACATCTTCTAAATTTTCAAAATTTAGAACGAAATCTAAATAATTAAAAATGAAAATAAAATCAGCTAAATTATATTCTTTTCCTGTTAGAGGAGGAGCTGAATGGATAATTCTTAAAATTTCTTCAGATTCCAATTTTGATGGATTTTCAGAACTTACAATGTCAAACTATTCTCTAAAAAATAATCTTCAAAATTCATTAAGTGGCTTACTAAAGAAAATCCAAAGTGAAGATTTGAAAGATGACGATCAAATTAATAAATTGTTAAGCAATTCTGATGAAAATTATGATCTCGTAGCTGCAACTTCTAGGAGCGGAATAAGGTCTGCATGCTCAGATATATTTGCAAAAGAAGCCTCAAAGCCTATGAATGAATATTTAAAGTCTAAATATTTATTGTCTGGCACCCCATCAAATTTTGTTAATCTTTATGCCAACATTAATAGGTCACTTTTGCCTGATGACAATGGCCCTACAGATAGGAGTCCGGAATCATTTTCAAAAATGGCAAAAAAGGCACTTGATGATGGATTTTCGTATATTAAATGCGCACCTTTTGATGGCTACCCTAATAATTATTATAAGGATAATAAGTTTATTCAAGAAGGGTTGGCAAGAGTAAGAGAAATAGCAAAGTTATTAACTACAGATAAAAAATTATTAGTTGATTGCCATTCAAAATTTGATCAACAAAGCGCTATATCAGTTGAGAAAAAACTATTCGAATTGGGCGTCAATTGGTTCGAAGAGCCTATGAACCCAAAAACATCTTCTAAAGAATTAAAGGAGATAAAAAAAAGAATTAAAGGAGATCTTGTTGGAGGAGAAGAATTTTATGGAGTAAAAAAATTTTTAGAATTATTAAAATCAGGAACATTGGACATATTAATGCCTGACATAAAATACTGTGGAGGCATAGAAGAGTCCATAAAGATTGGGACAAATTTAGCCAAAATTTCAAAAGGTACTTTCTCAATTCATTGCCCTTCTGGCCCAATATCACTATTGGGCAGCGCTCATGTCACAGCCGCACTAAATTCTGAGTTGCCCTTAGAGCATGCAGTTTATGAAATTACAGATAGATCTAATTATCTTTATCCCAAAGAAAAAATTATGAAAGGCAAATTCTTTTTTCCAAAAGGATACGGGTTGGGTGCAGAGCCAAACTTTAATAATAATCATAAAATTATTATGGAAATAGGCTTATGATTTTAGAAAAAAATAAAACTAGGTGGATAAGCAGAACTAAATTAACTGATTTACTTAATGATGATCAGCTAAACCAAAATATCATCTCAATAGAAGTCATTGATTCTAAAAAGCTAAGCGGAATTAAAGAGCTTGATTCTTTCAGGAACATAAATCAACAAATTATTGTAATAGTGTCAAAAGAACACTCTTTATTTATTGGCCTTCCTTTTCCATTTAATAAAATAAAGCCAAGATCCTGTGCAGAGATAATTAGTATTTTAAGCAATGATATTGCTATTGGAGTTTTATTTTTTGAATTGGGATCATGGGTTTCAGGGATCATAAAATACAAAAAAGTTTTATTCTCGAAAAGAGGTTCTCGATACGTCAAAAGCAGGCATAAGGCAGGAGGGCAATCTCAAAGAAGATTTGAAAGAAATAGAGAGAAATGGATTGAGGGGTTAAACAAAAAAGCCCATGAGGATATAAAAAAATATATATCTCCGGAACAAAATAATCTCGATTATTTTATTCTTCTGGGAGAGGAAAATAGCTTAAATGAATTTGTTAAAACCACAGACTTAGAAAAAGCATTTGGGCAAAAAATTATCTATAGAAAATCTAGCTTAAAAAACTATAATTCAAAAACAATTTTGAAAGCTTCATCAAATTTATGGTCATCAAAAATATATTTGGACAATAAAAATGCTATAGTAGAAAAAATATAATTAGTTATGGGCAATTTAGAGCGAATAATATATTTTAATGGAAATTATGTTCCCGAAAGCGAAGTAAGGGTGCATTTTAGGGACCGAAGTTTTAAATATGGTGACGGCGTTTTTGATATGACAAGAACTTTTGGCCACAAAATATTTAAAATTGAAGAACATGTAGAGAGGCTATATAAATCATTAAATTACATGGACATTGAGATTAATGTTTCGAAAAAAGAAATGGTTAATATATCAAAAACAATTTTAGAAAAAAATCTTCATTTACTAGGTCCTAACGATGACTATTGGATAGGGCAAAGAATTTCAAGGGGGGTAGATAAAGTTGGCGGAGAACAATGGGACCTCGACGGCGGGCCAACAGTTATTGTTGAGTGTGCCCCTCTTCCATTGAAACCAAGAGCATCTCTATATGAAACCGGCATAAAAGTTTGGACTCCCTCTACAAGAAGAACGCCTTTTCAAAGCATGAGCCCAAGAGCAAAAACTCATAATTATATTAATTTGATTTTGGGAGACAATGAAGTTAAAAGAATTGACAAAGATGCTTGGGCTATTCTGTTAGATATAAATGGAAACATAACTGAAGGAATGGGAAGCAATATTTTTACTATTGTTGATGAAACTGTTTATACACCTAAATCACAACATGTCTTAGGAGGAATTAGTAGAGAAACAGTAATTGAACAAGCAAAAAAAATAAATATAGATGTTGTGGAAAAGGACATTGAGGTTTATGAAGCAATAAATTCTGATGAGATATTTTTAACTTCCACAAGCCTTTGCATATGTCCAGTGACTTACTTTAATGGCAAGAAAATTGGAAAAGTAACATATGGACCAGTTACAAAAAAATTAATTGAATCATATAAAGACCTTGTTTCTTACGACTTTGTTAATCAATATTTGTTGCAATTGGATTAGCGAAGGACCAACATTAAAGAACCTAGTGACAGAAAAAATTTAACTTCACGCGCTGCTGCTTTAGATATCTTGCTTTCAATATTTTGGGGAGGACATCCTGCCGCCTTAAAAGTCGGCTTGCCTTATGCGCCTCCAATACGCCAAGGTTGGATGCGATTTTTATTAAGTGGCATTATTATTATTATTTGGTCCAGATATAACAATATCTCTTTAAAGGTGGAAAAGTCTGAAGTGCTTCCTTTATTCAAGCTCGGAATGTTGTTTAGTATTCAATTGCTTTTTTTAAACTACGGAATAAGCAAGACGACCGTCGCTTCTAGTGTTATCTTAAACAGCACCTACCCTATTTGGGTAATTGTTTTAGGCCCCATATTCATAAAAAGTGATAAGTTTACTTTTTTAAAATTTATAGGAATTATTATTGCTTATTGCGGAATAATCGTTACATATTTTGATTCTTTAGATAACAGCGCATATCTTCTGGGGAACTCATTTTGTCTTATATCAGGTTTTTTATTAGGAGTAAGGACAATATATCTAGCAAAAAATAGTGATTCTATAGCCCCCATGAAGCTGTTAATGGCCCAAGCCGTATTTGGAACTATTGTTTTTTTGGGGCTTAGCCTGTTAATTGAGACAGACCCTTATAAATTTTCAATGATCTTGTTTTGGTCAATAATTTATCAAGGAGCTGTTGTTGCGGGTTTTAATTTTATAGCTAACATTTGGTTATTAAAAAACTATAAACCCTCACAAGTTACAGTAATACATTTATCTCAGCCTATATTCGGAATTATAATTGGATGGGTAGTTCTGAACGAATCTATTGGGTGGGTAGTTGTTTTTGGTTCATTCTTAGTTATTTTAGGTTCATTTTTGGTAAGAAAAAATACAAAAAATATTTAATTAAGAAAATATTCATTTTTAAGCAAGATTTGTGCTAAAATCAACTTTGAAAAATTTACATATAAAAACTTGCTTTAGGAGGCATGAAAATGGCAGTAAAAATGAAGCCACTTGGAGACAGGGTTGTGATAGAACCCTCAGAGGATGACGCTGAAAAAAGTGCTGGTGGGATTTATATTCCAGACACAGCTAAAGAAAAGCCACAAAAAGGTAAAGTTGTTGCTGTTGGACCAGGAAGAGCTAATGACGATGGAAAAGTGCTGGATATGCCAGTTAAAGTTGGGGATGTTGTTGTTTACTCAAAGTATGCTGGAACGGAATACAGTGAAAATGGAACGGAATACTTAATAGTTAAAGAGTCAGATATTCTGGCAATAGTTTAGGAGAAAAATACTATGGCAAAAGATTTAAGATTTGGGTCTGAAGGAAGAGCCAAGCTAAAGGTTGGGATAGATACCTTAGCCGACACAGTTAAGGTAACACTTGGACCAAAAGGAAGGAACGTAATATTAGACAAGAAATTTGGGCCACCTCAGGTTTGTTCTGATGGAGTAACAATTGCAAAAGAAATTGATCTAGCGGACCCCTTTGAAAATATGGGAGCTCAATTGATCAAAGAAGAAAAAAAAAAAACTAATGATGATGCAGGAGACGGAACAACAACATCGACTGTTTTATCTCAGGCTATTGTGGCCGAAGGCTTCAAAAATGTAGCCGCAGGAGCTGATCCTATGGCCATAAAAAAGGGCCTAGAAGTTGCACTAGAATCTGTCAAAAAGTCTATTTCTAAACTTGCCACGCCTGTGGAAGGAAAGGATCAAATAGCTCAAGTTGCTACTCTTTCCGCTCATGATGATGAAATGGGAAATCTCATTGCAAATGTTATGGAAAAAACAGGAAAAGATGGTGTGATCACTGTAGATTAAGGAAAAGGGCTTGAGTATGAAACTGACTATGTTGAAGGAATGCAAATTGATAGGGGCTATATTTCTCCATACTTTGTAACTAATGCTGACAAGATGGAAGCAATTCTTGAAGATGCTCATGTTTTAGTTACTGATAAAAAGATATCAGCTGTGTCTGACCTGCTTCCTTTGTTGGAAAAGGTGTTAAAAGATGCAACGAAGAATATTGTTGTAATTGCTGAAGATGTAGAAGGCGAGGCCTTGGCTACTCTTGTTGTGAATAGAATGAGAGGCACCTTAGCTGCGCTTGCCATCAAAGCTCCAGGTTTTGGCGACAGAAGAAAAGAAATGCTGCAAGATATAGCAATTTTGACTGGCGCAAGAGTTATAACTGAAGATATTGGATTAACCTTGGAGGGCGCTGAAATTGGCGACCTAGGAAAAATCGGAAGGATTGTTTCTAGAAAAGATGACACTACCTTTGTTAACGGAAAAGGAAATAAAGGGGAGATTCAGGGGCGAATTGAACAAATTAAGGCCCAAATAGAAGAAACGTCTTCTGATTATGACAGAGAAAAGCTACAGGAAAGAATGGCCAAATTGTCTGGTGGAGTTGCTGTAATTAAAGTGGGAGCTGCCACGGAAATAGAGCTTAAAGAGAAGAAGCAAAGGCTTGAAGATGCTTTATCTGCTACAAGAGCTGCTGTTGAAGAAGGAATAGTTCCTGGTGGTGGAACTGTTCTGATTAGATCAGCGGATGCATTATCAAAACTTAAATCAGATGCGGAGCACCAAACAGGAATAAACATTTTAATGCGTGCCTTAGAAGAGCCTGTTAGGGTTATTGCTGATAATTCTGGAGCCGAAGGGGCAGTTGTTCTTGCGGGAGTATTGAAAGGAACCGGAAACCACGGTTACGATGCTGCTACAGATGAGTTTGGAGACATGCTTAAAATGGGAATTATCGATCCAGCCAAAGTAACAAGAGCTGCAGTTGAAAATGCGGTTTCTGTTGGAGGCATGATTCTTACAACAGAATCTATGATGACTGATATTCAGGAGCCAGCTGCTCCTGCTCCTCCAATGCCTGGTGGTGGTGGTATGGATGGAATGGGCGGAATGGGCTTTTAAAAATAGATTGATCTTTAAAAAGGGCGGGCATTACTCCTGCCCTTTTTATTTTTTGTCTTCGCTTTTCAATCCTTCGTATAACTTGACCATTCCATCCATCCATGCTTTTTGTACTTCAGGATCCCAAGATGGGTCAAAATCAGGATATTTTTCTAGAATCTTTGAAATAACAGCTTCATTTATTTCTAATTTATCAGACTTTTGAGGCGCACTCTGCCTAGAAGCCATAGCTTTTTCAGATTTTTTTCTACTAGATAATCCATGCCTTCTTGCAAGTATATATGCGGAAAGCTCTATTCCCGCATCTTGACAAGCCTGTATAAAAAAAAGCTGGCACTTACTTAAAACACCCTCATTGATTCCAAAGTATCTAAATGCTTCATTAAATTGAGATCGCGTGGCTCTTAGTAAATCAATTTCAAATATTGGCTTGTATTTATCCTTTAAAATTATCTTAAGATAATTCCTTCTTTCAGCTCCCACAGATACCACAAGCTCTTCAAGTGCTCTTAGCGGAACGCCCACATCATCAATAAGGTCAAGGTTTTTTAGGGCAGTCATGAGTTGCTGGCCAGAGGTTCCAGAGTATCTTGGGCCCCAAACACTTCTATCTATCCTGGCGGGCATACCTTCGTTCAGTAGTTCTAAAAAATTTCGGAATGTTCTATATGAAACATATGGAAGACCGACTTTGCCTAATTTTCTTTGCATTTTAAATATAAATCCTTGTTAAATATCTTTATATATTCTACCACACATTCCAAAAATAATCATTTTTAGAATGTGTAAATTTCCCACTAGGACAATATTTGAAACTGCTTTTCGGAATGTTCATAATTATGAATATAAATCAGAACCTATGGGAGGTCACATTGAAAATAAATATAGCTAACATTGAGTTTGATGCGGAATCTACAGCAAAACTTGAGTCAAGGAAAGAAACTAAACGGTGGTCTAAGTTTTCTAATCAATTTGTCCCTGTTGTTGATAAAGTTTCTAATAAAAAATACAAACTTGTTTCGGGCGCAGAAAAAATTCACCTTGCTAATGAGAAAGGAGAAGACTCAGTCGAATGCAATCTAACAAGCGAGCTTGATTTCGAACAAAAGGGAGCGCTAGACCTCAGGCTTTTATACCAAAGTTCTGATATATGCCCTATTAACCTAGGAGAGGAATTTCTTTCATTTAGAGAAAAATTTTCTGTAACTCAACAAGAGCTTGCAAAAAAAACAGGAATAACTCCTGGAACTATACATCACTATGAGAGTCTAATAAAAACGCTTGCCCCCTCTTTAAAGGAACATGTTAAGGAGAAAAATTTAACTTTTAAGGAAGCGAGGAGCATAGCTGACATAGAGGATCATGAAAAACAATTTGAACTTGCAAAACCCTTTTTAGAAGGAATATTAAGTTCTGTTCACGTTGAAAAGATTGTATCTTTGGCGAAGAAGCACCCCAAGGTTGAGGTGAAGATAATTATTGAAAGCGTTACCAAGGGAAAGCCTATTGTTGAAAAAATGTCTGAGGTGGAAAAAGAAGGCAATGAAATAGAAGCAAATTCTATAGATTTCGATACAATTGAATCCAGAATCCTGGATTTGTCCACTGAGATAGACTTAATCCAATCCGAGGAAATCCCGGAATTTAAAAGGCTTAAATTAATAAGTTCATTAAGAATTTTGCAAAGCAGAACTCAGCTTGCGCTTACCTCATTGAATACAAAAGCAGGGAGCTTTAAGTTGCTGAGCAGGGGCATTAAAAGATAGCCTTGAAAAAAATAATAAAAAACAGCTTCTATTTTGGAATATTATTTTCAATAATGTATTCTGGATCCTCTACAATAATATGTAGATTTGTCCTCACTTGTTCAATTGATTGGAAAAGCTATATTATCGGATCAGCGGTTATCACCGCATTTGTGGTTTTAATAACTTTGTTGATATCAGCTGCGGTTAGATATTTATACAATATAACTAAAGTCTGAGTTGGGAGAAAAATGTCTGAAAATAATTTTGATATAACAGTTTTGGGGGGTGGGCCTGGAGGCTATCATGCCGCAATTAGATCAGCTCAGCTTGGACTTAAAACAGCATTAATAGAAAAAGATGACGGGTCTGGAATAGCTGGATTGGGGGGAGTTTGTTTAAATTGGGGATGTATCCCAAGCAAATCTTTATTAAAAAATGCGGAACTAGTTAACCAAATTAAAGATTCAGAAAAATGGGGAATATCATTTGATAATGTAACATTTGATTTTTCAAAAGCTATCGCAAGAAGCAGGGATGTCTCAAAACAATTAACCCAAGGAATTGAGTACCTGATCAAAAAAAACAAAATACAATTATTTAAAGATGAGGGCTTGCTTGAAAGCTCCACTGAAATATCGCTTAAATCAAGCGGCGATAAAATCTCTTCTAAAAATATTATTTTGGCAACTGGCGCAAGACCTAGAAGTTTACCAAATCTCGAAATAGACAGAAAAGGAATCATAACAAGCAGAGAGGCTCTAGAGCTAAAAACGCTTCCAAAGGCAATAGGAATTATTGGCGCTGGAGCAATAGGAGTAGAGTTTGCTTATCTGTTTAATGCCTATGGAGTAGAGGTTACAATTTTTGAGATTCAAAGCCATTTGGTCCCAAATGAAGACGAGTCAATTTCAGAAGAACTTGAAAAGGCTTTTAAGGCGCAAGGGATAAAATTTGAGTTGGGAGCGAAGGTATTAAAGACAGGGGGGAGCGAAGGTGAAATGGAAATAGAATACGAAGCCAACGGAGAACAAAAAAATTATTCAGCAGAAAAAATATTAGTAGCGGTTGGAGTTCAGGCAAACGCTGACAACCTAGGCCTTGAAAAAGTTGGAATAGAACTAGACAGAGGATTTGTGAAAATAAATAATTCTATGCAAACATCTTCTCCTAACATTTTTGCCGTCGGAGATGTAACTGGGAAGCTGATGTTGGCGCATGTGGCTTTTACTCAAGGAATAATAGCTGCAGAAACAATATCTGGGTTGGAATGTGCCCCCATAAATTATGCCGATATGCCAAAATGTACATACTGTCAGCCTCAAATAGCAAGCATAGGCCTGACAGAAATACAGGCAAAAGAAGAAGGTTTTAACATAAAAGTGTCCCAATTCCCTTTTAAGGCTGTTGGGAAGGCAATAGCTGTTGGTGATTCTGAAGGATTTGTGAAAATGATAGCCGATCAGGATAGCGGTGAGTTGCTAGGAGCCCATATGATTGGGCCAGAAGTAACAGAAATAATAGCTGAGGTAGGCCTCTTAAAGTATTTAGAAGGCACAGACATAGAGATTGCTGAGCTTACTCACGCACACCCAACATTATCAGAGGCAGTTAAAGAGGCAGCATTGTCATTAAACAACGGAGCCATTCATATGTAGCGAGCTAAATTAACTTGTTTTCTTCAGGGTCGTACTTAAAAATAGAATGGTTTTTATAGCCAGCGCCTTCTAGCTTTTCTATTCCTCCTTCGCTTCTATCAAAAATCACAAAAGTCTGGATCACTTCGCAGCCAAGCTTTTCAACTTCCTTAATTGAATTGATTAAGCTATTCCCGCTGGTGATAGTATCATCAACAATGGCAACTTTATCTTCTCGGCCAACAGACCCCTCTATGGAATTTGAAAGCCCATGTTCTTTTATAGAAGACCTAACATAAAACCCTTTTAATTGCCTACTAAACAACATATTAGAAACAAGAACTAATGATGAAATAATTGGGATTGCGGCGGTAGCTGGGCCCCCAATTGCAGTTATATCTTTATCTAAATTATTAACAATTATTTTTGATATTATCTCTGAACCAACAGGGTCTAAAGTAATTACTCTGCCATCAATATAAAAATTGCTTTTAGCTCCAGATGCTAAAGTAAAATCTCCAGTTTTAAAAACCTTCAGTTTTTCTATTCTTTCTATAAGGCCTTCTTTTAAGTCGCTCATTTATAAACTTTGTTTTCTACAATATATTTAAAAATATTGGGGGCTACAAGGTGATCCCACTTTTTTTCCATTTTAATATTCTCCCTTATAGTAGAACTTGAAACATCGATTTTATCAATATTGATAAAATTAAAGTCTTTGTCTATCTCGCCTTTTTCTGCCAAATTTCTTGGAGCCACAATAATCTCGGTTTTTGCCAAAAGCTCTTTGCTTTGCTCCCATTTATTTATTTGGTAAGCGCTATCTTCGCCGATAATTAAATATATTAGGTGTTTGTTTTTGGTCTCTCTAATTATGTCACTCACTGTATTTATAGAGCGAGTCACTCCTCCTCTTTTAATATCGGCATACGAAACTTCAAAAAAATCATATTTATTAAGGGCCAGCTCACACATTTTTGCTCTTTGTTCAGGATCGGCTATAGGCGCCGATTTTTGTTCCCAGGTTGAACTTAAAGGTGAAAAAATCACCTTGTCTAAAGAATACTGACTATGGGCCTCTATGGCTATTTTTATATGCCCTAAATGAATGGGGTCAAAGCTACCCCCAAATACCCCTATTCTCACTTAAATTCCATTTCAATATCATCAAATTTTATTGTCGCCCCTTTTGAAACACCAGCAGCTTTAAAGGCTTTTAGGTAGCCTCTTTTGTTCAATAAGTTATGAAACTGAAGCTGCGCTTCCGGCTTGCTTAAATTGCTCCCTTTAGCCACCCTTACCAGTTTTTTATCAAATACTTGCACTATTTTTTCCGAAAAAGAAAATTTTTGTTTGTTGGAATCTTTCATTATTGGGGGCTCATGAATAAAGACTTCTTCTTTTGGGGGCTCGTCTTTCTTAAAATTTACCTTGCCTAAACTAATCACCAAATTTTTTAGGCGCTCAATATCAATATTATTATTTGTTACATAAAAAATATTATTTGGGTCTATATCTGCGCTAAACCTACCTTTTAGTGTTTCTTCTGATTTATTTAATATCAGAATTTTTTCACAAAAATTACCTGTTTTATTATCAACTATCTTATTAATAGCCCTGTATGTTTCAGTAGCCTTATCATCATGATTTATAGTTATTATCACAACCCTTGCTTCATTTAAAAGTGATGAATATTCTGACGCTTTCTTATAATTAATAAAATCGGGAATCTCTGCGACTTTGATACTTTCAATGTCATTTTTGATTTCAGCTATAACTGGGGTTGTGGTTGTGAATGGGTAGTCTGCTTCTTTTGCGGCCGCATTTGTTATTTTATTTAAGATATAAGTTTTTCCTGAATTTGATAGCCCAAAAATTACTGCCTTCGGCAAATCTTTTATTCTTAGTTCTATGCTTATTTCTTGTCCTTCATCTCCGGCCTCAGCTAAAAGCGGCTCCTGGTTAATGGAGTTTTTAAAAGTTCTATTTCCTCTTCCACCATCACCACCTCTTAATAATAAAAAATTACTATTTGTTATTACTTTTTTTTGATTAGAAAAAATTACTTCTGTATTACAAGGAATATTTATAATTAAATTTTCTCCCTTTTTTCCATTTTTTTTTCTTTTTCCACCATCACCACCATCACCACCTACTAATATTTGATTTTCTTCAAAATTCCTTAAGTCCCAAATATCTGCGCTTGGTTTAAGTATTACATCACCACCATCACCACCATCACCACCATCAGGTCCTCCTCTAGGAACAAATTTTTCTTTCCTAAAAGAAACCCAACCATCACCACCATTCCCTGATATTAGTATTAATTTAATTTTTGATTTCATTTAATTTTATAATAAAAATAATAAGCTTGTTATTTATGTTAACTGTGTTATTTGTAATTAAAAAATTTTTTAATTATTCACAATTATTTTTTAATTTGTAAATAATAATAATAAAAGAAATGCTTTTCTTAATTTTTAATTAGATTTAACAAGCAAATAACAATAGATAACAATAAAAATGTTAGAAAATTCTTAGAGAGTTTCTAATTTTTTGCAAGTTGTAGCGCATATCAAAATCAGACTCCATTGAGTTTTCTACAAATCTTACAGCATTAAGCACAGTTGCATGGTTTTTATTGCCTAATAGGGCGCCAGAGGCTGACAATGTCAGATTAAGGTCCTTATTTAAAATAAAACTAGAAATTCTTCGAGCATAAACAATTTGAGCACCTCTGCTATTACTTTTAATCTCTTCTTCAGACACTCCTAGATGTGTTGCCACTTTATTCAGAACCTCAGAAGGCCCTGGCTTATTATTAATTTTAATATCATCAAATCCTATTATCATAGACTTAGCTCCATCAATATCAATCGGCTCTTCCCTTAGTTGCGACATTGCTTTCAGCCTATTTAAAATAGACTCAATTTGTCTGATATTTACCTGGCACAGCTGTGCGACATGATCTATAATTTCGCTATTAATATTGAGACTTAACTTTTCAGCCTTATATTCAATGATTGCCACTTTTGTTTCATAGTCAGGAGGCTGAATATCAACCACCAACCCAGACTGAAAACGACTTGTTAGCCTTGCCTCGAATTCTATTAATTTTGAAGGGTCGTCCCCAGCCAGAATAATTTTTTTGTTATTTAAATAAAGATCATTAAATGTGTGAAAGAAGCCTTCCTGAGTTTGTGTTTTCCCACTTAAAAATTGAATATCATCAACAATTAGGGCATCGCAAGATCTATGCTCAGATCGAAATGACTCCGTTTTCTTTTCCTTAATTGCCTTAATGTATTCATTCGTGAATCTTTCCGAAGTAATATATTTTACTTTTAAGCCTTGCTTTATAAGGGAACCGTGAATTGACAGAAGTAGATGAGTTTTACCAAGACCTACATTTGAATAGACATATAAAGGGTTGAAATCCGTTTCCGAAAAATCCGCAAACTGTTTACAGGCTGCGAAAGCCAGTTCATTTGAAGGGCCCACAATAAAAGAATCAAAAGTATATTTGTTGCTGTTTGACTTTGATGGCAGGTGAATTTCAGTTTTTGCGGATTTTTTATTAACTATTAAAATTTCTGTTGCCACTCCACAGGATTCCTCAACAGCTCTTTTTAAATTAGGCATTAATCTTGCCTGTAGCATTTCCAAAGCAAAGGGCCCTTCAACGCTTAAGGTTAAAGAATTGTCTTTATAAGAGGTGGGCTCAATAGGGGATATCCACATATTAAAATTTATTGAGTTTATCTCTTCTTTAAGGATCTCTAAAGACCTTGCCCATAAACTTTTTATATCCAATTATTTTTTCCTCATATCTCTAAAAATTGACAAAAAGACACCTCGGATGTAAGTATTTGATTTCAAAATTCAGAGGCCCAAAATTATAAAGCCGTTGTTGCAAAAATAGTAATAAAATATTTATACAATTGATTAAACAAACATAACATATAGTAAGGCATATATGGCAATACCTTTCTTTGTGAAATTTCCCCAAAATTCTGGGAAATATCATGAAAAGCTGTTCTTTTTTTCACAGGCTAGTTTAAAAGAACATTTGTTCTTTAATGTTGTAATATAAAAATTATGAAAATCATTTTTTTTGGAACAGATGAAAATGCAAAATTAGTTTTAAAGGATCTGCAGCTCTCTTCGCACAATGTTGTGCTGGCCGTTACAGTTCCAGACAAAGTAAGGTCCAGAGGAACTAAAAAATCTCCTGTCCCTGTTAAGGAGTATTGTGCTGAGAACAAAATCAGCTGCGTCGAGCAAATACCAGAAATCAGCGACTTAAATAATCTGAGCCCAGACGTAATTGTGGTCGCCTCCTACGGAAGAATAATTCCCGATGAAATTATCAGTTTGCCTAAATATGGCTCCTTAAATTTACATCCCTCGCTTCTACCAAAATATAGAGGGCCCTCCCCTGTTCATACAGCTATTAAAAATGGCGACCATATTACTGGCGTGTCTATAATAGTTCTTTCAGAAGAACTTGATGCTGGCCCAATTGTTGAACAGGAAACCCACGCCATAGAAAAGATTGACAACCTAAAGACGCTTACTGAAAATCTCTTTGCAAAAGGCTCTAACATTATCCTAAAAATATTAGGCGACCCTTCAAAAATTAACGAAGCAAAGGAACAAGACCACTCCTTTTCTACCATGACAAAAAAAATATTAAAAGAAGATCGATATATTGACTGGAGTCAACCCGGAGAAAAAGTAATAAACCACATAAGAGCGTTTGATAATAATAATGCCGCTTGTTCTTTTTTAGACGGAAAAAGAATAAATTTTTTTAGTGCCGTTTTTATGGATGATTGTGCCTCTTCCTGTCATTGCCTTTTAGGGAATAGAAGCGACCGTCCTTCAGGAATGCTTGGCATACACTCTCGCGAACAGTTAATAGTAACAGTCAAAGACGGAATAGTAATAATCCGTCAACTTCAAGTAGAAGGGAAATCAAAAATCTCCGGCGCCGAATTTATTAACGGATACACTTTTTATGAAAACAAAGATGAGCGGAATACTTTTAAGTTGCTAGGCTGAAGGCTCTATGATTGTTATGTCTCTTCTTGCCAAATGCCCTCTGATTGTTGGCATATTTTCTTTCCACCAGTCGCTACCATAAAATGCATCTTCTTTTGCTTTAATATCATCAAGACTTTCATATGTTCTTATCCATATAAATCTCTCTTTTTCTTCATCCATCCATGCGGATTGTATTCCCATTCCAAACTCAAGTGTTTTAGGGGCTATCATTTCATGAAATAGCTTCAGCCAGCTTTCAGCCATTCCCTTGTTAATTGTGTATATTCTTAATTGTCCAACCATAGATTTACCTTTACTGTATTTTCTGTAATTATAGTAAATATCTTTACATAAAAGAACAGGAAACAGAAGGCAACATGAAAATAGAAAAAGTTGAACTAAGGGAATTAAAAGGAACTTTAAAAACAGAAGATATTTTTTGGGAAGAGAGGCTGGCAAGACCAATAGATATTTATCCTGACTATAGGGCTGAAGAATTTAATGAAACTAAATTTGGTAGCGTTCAAGAGGAGCACGAATATCCTATTTCCGCAGTATTTGTTGAGATTAAAACAGACGATGGTGTCACCGGAATAGGAGGGCCAATTGATAAGGTTCAGGCGTATATAATAAAAGAGCAACTAGTCGACCTGCTTATAGGAAAAAATCCTCTCGCTATAGAATTAATTTGGGATCAAATGCATAGATTTCAAGTCCATGGAAGACAAGGAACCCCTATGATAGCCTTAAGCGCCATTGATTGTGCTTTGTGGGATCTAAAAGGAAAATATTATAAAGAGCCGGTATATAAATTGCTTGGAGGACCAACTCGAGAAGAAATGCCAGTATATGCTAGCATGTTAGGATTCTCCGTTGAAGACCTTGGGTTGGTAAAAGAGAGAGCTCAACAATTTAAGGAGATGGGGTATGCTGCCCAAAAGTGGTTTTTTAGACATGGCCCGATGAGTGGCCCTGAAGGATTTAAGAAAAATGTGGCTTTAGTAAAAACATTAAGAGAAACTTTGGGAGAAGACGATGATATTATGCTTGATTGTTGGCAAAGCTGGGATCTGAATTATGCAGTAAAGATGGTTTCTTATATTGAAGAATATGAGCCCAGATGGCTTGAAGAAGTTGCTATGCCAGATAGAATTGACACTTATAGGCAGCTAAGAGAAAGAACCTCAATACCTTTGTCTGGGGCTGAGCATGAGTATACACGCTGGGGATTCAAAAGATTTGTAGACCAGGAGGCGCTAGATATATTGCAGCCCGACATTTATTGGGCAGGAGGATTGAGCGAAACATTAAAAATAGCAAACTATGCTACCGTTCATGATTTAATAACAATACCTCATGGGCATTCCTCAAGAGCAGGAATAAATTTCTCAATTACCCAATCTCCAATCCATACCCCTTACCAAGAGTTTCTAGTTAAATGGAATGCCATTCATCAATTTTTCTTAAAAACCCCAATTAACCCAGAAAAAGGAATGATAGCCATACCTAAAGAGTCAGGCTTAGGCATGGAAATTGACGATTCAAAAATAGAGTCAGAAACAATAATTAAATAATTGACTTAGACCTTCTCCGTCCTCTAAATTTTTTTTTGGGGGGGTTTATCTGGCCAATGCTCTCTTGATCTCTTTTGGGAAAGCTAAACATTAAATTGTTTTTCATTTTTTTAGGCTTATTGGCTGTAATTTTTTTAGGCTCAGCCCCTCTAACTTTAGGTTTTATTTTTGATTCTTTATTCAAATATTGCCCAGTAAAAGAAGCATTTACTGCGGCTATATTTTCAGGAGAGCCTTCAGCAATTAATTCGCCGCCACTTTCGCCTGCCCCAGGACCAAGATCAATTATCCAGTCTGCGTTTTTAATCACATCTAAATGATGTTCTATTAGCACAACACTATTTCCAGCATCTACCAGCCTGTGCAATATTTTTATAAGCGCGTTACAGTCTTCAAAGGAAAGCCCTGTAGTAGGCTCATCTAAAATAAATAGCGTCTTTCCTGTTGCCCTCTTAGAAAGATATGTTGAAAGTTTAACCCTTTGGGCTTCGCCGCCACTTAAAGTGGTTGCAGGTTGTCCTAATTTTATGTAGCCCAGCCCCACATCGTTTAGTGTTTCAAGCTTTTTATAAATGGATTGATAAGGCGAAAACACCTTGAGTGCTTCAGACACTGTTAAGTCTAGTGTTTCAGAAATTGAAAGGCCTTTAAATTTTATATTTAAGGCTTCTTGGTTATATCGCTTTCCTTTGCAGTCTTCACAAGGAACGCTTACGTCTGGAAGAAATTGCATTTGTATCTCATTGTACCCAGCCCCTTCACAGTTCTCACACCTCCCGCCTTTTACGTTAAAAGAAAATCGCCCAGCCTTATATCCTTTAGCTCTTGATTCTGGGACTGAAGCAAAAAGATCTCTAATCGAACCAAAAAGCCCTGTATATGTAGCAGGATTTGATCTTGGAGTTCTTCCTATAGGGCTTTGATCAATGTTGATGACTTTGTCTAATTCTGAAAGACCTGAAACACCTTTATGTTTCCCAGGCATTTCTCTCGAGCTATGGAAATGTTTGTACAGAGATTTATATAATATTTCATTTATTAGGGTGCTTTTTCCGGACCCAGAAGCGCCAGTAACACACACCAATAGCTGCAGCGGTATGGAGACGTCTAGGTTTTTGAGATTATTTTCTTCGGCCCCTAGGATTTGTATATTCTTGCCTTTTAGCTTAGACCTTCTTTTTTTAGGAATCTCGATATTTTTTTTGCCTGATAGATATTCGCCTGTTAAAGAATTGTTAGATTTAATAATTTTTTCTATTGATCCTTGTGCGGTTATATTTCCCCCTAAGTTTCCTGCCCTAGGACCAAGATCAATTATATGGTCGGCGGCACGCATTATAGACTCATCATGCTCGACAACCAAGATGGTGTTTCCTAAATTTCTTAACTCAATCAAGGTATTAATTAGCCTGTTATTATCTACTGGATGCAGGCCTATAGAGGGCTCGTCGCATACATACATAACCCCTGTAAGCCCAGAGCCAATTTGAGATGCGAGCCGTATTCTTTGGCTTTCTCCCCCGCTTAAAGTTGAGGTGGGTCTGTTTATTGAAATATATCCAAGACCAACCTTATCCAAAAACTTAAGCCTAGAAGAAATTTCTTTAAATATTTGTGATCCAATTTTTAACTCCGACTTATTTAAAGATTCGTATCGTGTTGATTTCTCTTCTTGCAACCCTTCTACCCATTTGTAACAATCTTTAACAGAAAGATCAGATATCTTAAAAATATTTTCATTTAGTATTTTAACTGACAAGGCATCTTTTTTGAGTCTTTGGCCTTTGCACTCTGAGCATCTTTTTTGAGTCATGAATGACTGCAAGGAATCTCTCACAGAAGAAGACTCAGAAGAGTGAAATCTTTTTTCAAGTATGTTAACTATTCCTGTAAATTTTGTTCTCCAAATTTTTTCCCTCCCTCTTTTTGAAGAGTATCTCACAGGGTAAACATCATTTTTAGATCCGTATAAAATTAATTTCAAAATATCTGGATCCAAATTTTTGATTTTATCTTCTACAGAAAACCCATGAACCTCTGAAAGCGTTCTAATGAAATTGTATTCCCAGGCTAAGGCGCCATTTTTTAGTGTCCAGGGAACAATAGCTCCGTCTATTAATTTTTTATTAGGGTCTGGAATAATTAACTCAGGCTCAATTTGCAATTTGTAGCCCAGCCCAGAACAAGACTTGCAAGCCCCGTAAGGTGTGTTGAACGAGAAGTTTCTGGGCTCTAACTCTTCTATGCTTATATCACATTTAGCACAAGATAAATTTTCTGAAACCATGATATCCTCTTCCAAAGTGCTGGCTATAATTAGCCTGCCGTCCCCAAGAGACAAGCACGCTTCTACAGACTCATTTAATCTTGACCTGTCCATATCCTTTTTTATAATTAGCCTGTCCACAACAACTTCGATGTTGTGCCACTTATTTTTGTTTAAGTTAATTTCCTCTTCTAATTCAAAAATATTTTCATCTATTCTTGCTCTAACATAGCCGTCTCTTTTTATTTTTAAAATAATATTCTTATGTTCGCCTTTCATGTGTTTAATTATTGGTGCCAATAGCATAATTCTTTTATTTTCTTCTAATTTGAGTATCCTTTCTGTAATTTCTTCAATGGATTGTTTGGCAACTATTTTCCCGCATGATGGACAATGAGGCCTCCCTATTCTTGAAAAAAGAAGCCTTAAATAATCATAAATTTCCGTTACAGTGCCCACTGTAGACCTAGGGTTTTTAGAGGCCCCTTTTTGGTCTATTGAAATGGCTGGGCTAAGACCTTCAATTGAGTCGACATCAGGCTTTTCCATTCTCCCTAAAAACTGTCGAGCATACGCAGACAAAGATTCCATATATCTTCTTTGTCCTTCTGCGAATATTGTATTGAAAGCTAAGGAGCTTTTACCCGAGCCTGAAACCCCAGTTATAACAACAAATTTATCTCTAGGGATATCTACGTTTATATTATTTAGGTTGTTTTCCCTAGCGCCTCTAACTTTAATTTTTTTTGAAACTGGCATTACATTATAAGTCACTAAATTTAACTGTTTTTAATTGTACACCTATTATGTCTTCAACTGATTTCTGAATTAATTTTCTGCAATTATTTATTTCTTTTTCTCCCAAATTTAAATTTATTAGGTCCTTATATTTTTTTCTACTTATTGTTCTAAGAAGAAGCTGTTGCTCTATAGTGACTTTAATACTCTCGTGATGAATTTCTTTAGATTCAAAACAACCTCCGCAATAAAAACCTCCAACTTTTGAAGAGAAGTAGTGATCTGATCTTTCCAGTTCTTTATTGCAGTTTGTGCAATCAAAAAGCCTAATTCCAAAGCCTTGATGTTTTAATATTTCGAATTCAAAAATTAAAATATCTAAGTCCGGTATTTTTGAATTATGAATATTTGATAGAGTGCTAATTAATAAGCTTAAAATATAAGAGCTGTCTTCATTTTCAGATGATAAAGACTCCGATAGCTCCATCATATATTGGGCCCTTAATATTAAATTATATTCTTTTTTTATTTCTAAGAATGCGTTGATTGATTCCACCTGAGAAACAGAATTTAATGATTTGCTGGGCCTATAATAAAGTGTGACATAATTCAAAGGCTCTATGTGTCCAGACAATCTTGAGCTAGGTTTTTTTGCTCCTCTAGCAATGAATTTCATAATTCCGTTGTCTGATATTAAAGTAAAAATACGGTCAGCTTCTTTATAATTTGTACACCTGGTTATAATGCCTTTTATGTGATTACTAGTTGGTTTCATCAATAGATGTTCTGTTTTGAAAGGCATTAGAAAGAGTATTAAAGTCAGAATATTCAAGATCTGTTCCAGATGCCAACCCTCTAGCAAGCTTAGTAAGTTTAATATTATTATAATTTTCAGAAATAATTTTATTTAAGTACATCCCAGTTGCCTCTCCTTCTAAAGTAGGATTTGTTGCCAAAATTATTTCTTTGGTTTCTCCTCTATTTATTCTTTTCATAAGTTCCTCAATTTTTAATTTTTCAGGGCCAATTCCGTTTATGGGAGATATTGCGCCATGCAGAACATGGAATGAGCCTTTATGAATCCCTGACATTTCTATAGTGATTGCGTCTATCACATTTTCTACAACACAGATCTGAGCAGAATCTTTTTCGTAGCAGTAGCTGCAACTTTCAGAATTTTTGTCACTTGTAATAAAACAACAAGTTTTGCAGAAACTAAGGTTTTCTTTTACTTCTATTAAGGCTTCAGATAATTTTAATGTTTCTTCTTTATTTTGAGACAAGACAAAATACGATAATCTTTGAGCAGTCTTGGGCCCTATGCCTGGTAGCGTAGAAAAAGCAATTATTAATTTTTGTACTTCTACTGGAAGAGAGTTATTGCCAGAAGTCATTTTTTAAAATAAGCCAGGGATTTTTATTCCGCCAGTAACCTTCTTCATTTTTTTTTGGGCGGCCTTGTCAGCTTTATTTGTAGCATCATTCACAGCATCCTTGATAAATTTCTCTAACAAAGATTTATCTTTTTGTTCAAAAATCTTCTCCGAAACTGTTACTTCTTCAATAGTTTTGCCCCCAACCATTTTAATTGATATTCCTCCGGATGATCCTTCAGTTTCCATTTTAGCGATCTCTTCTTGCGCCTCTTTCATTTTTTCTTGCATCTTTTTTGCTTGTTTCATCATTGCATTATTAAACATTTTGCCTTCCTTATTACTTATCTTTTATTTTTGCACCCATTGAAATGGCATGTTGAACAATAGGTGTTTTTATTAGAGGGTTCTGTTCTTTTTTATCACCATTAACAGTATCTTCAATTAAAATTTCAAGATTTTTTTTAAAGAAATTATTTATAGTGTCTTGAACTTTTTCTCTAACCTTGCCATTTGATATTTCGTCTATGAAATTTTGCTTCATAGTATTGCTTTTAAAAGTGAGAGAAATTGTGGTTTCTTTAATTTCTGGCAAGACTGATTTTAATAAGCCGCCCAGGAAATATTTATCTCCTTTTTCTCTTCTGAGTGCGGAGCAAACCTCATCCCACTCTTCTTTAAAAGCAGGTTTTTTAACTTCTATATTTTCTTGCACAACCTCTTGGACGGGCGCAGGTTTTTTAACTTCTATATTTTCTTGCACAACCTCTTGGACGGGCGCAGGTTTTTTAACTTCTATATTTTCTTGCACAACCTCTTGGACGGGCTTTCCATGGAAACATGCATCTATGATAGCAACCTCTAAGCTTATAGGGGGGTGTTCGTTAGAGGGGACATTAGCATTTAAAATAATAGAAGTTACTGAACTAAGATCTCCCAAAGAATATTTTTTGGATAATTCTGCATATTTTACTATTGTATGTTCCGTTTCTTCTAAAAGATTAGCAAGGTTGTTTTTTGTGTATATCAAACCTCTTAAATTTTTTAGCAACCTGTCTTTTATCATTTTAGGATCAGTGCCATTATTAACCTCATTTTGAATAAGAGCTAAAACTTTATCAGGCTCTTTATCCAAAATTAAAGAAAGAATTTCTAAGGAAGAAGAAAAAGTTCCAATACCCAAAAACTTAAGAAGATGTTCTTCGTTTATAGTCTCTTCTCCAATTGACGAAATTTGTTGTAAGAGGTTTTCGGCATCTCTTAGACTCCCTGAGGAATTAACAGATATCAGATCTAGCGCAGGACCATCAATTAAAATTTCTTCTTCTTTAGCAATAATAGATAGGTGATTCGAGATTTCTTTGTGGCCTATTCTTTTAAAATCAAATCTTTGGCACCTAGAAATTATCGTTAGTGGCAATGCGTCAACTTCTGTTGTTGCAAGTATAATAACTACATTTTCTGGAGGCTCTTCTAAAAGCTTTAAAAAGGCTTGCTGTGCGGGGCCTGTCAACCCATGGGCTTCATCAATAATATAAATTTTTTTAGAACCAATATTTGGAGCAAATAGCGCTTTTTCTTTAATACCTCTTATGTCGTCAATGCTTCTGTTTGATGCTGCATCTATTTCAATTAAATCAATCATAGATCCGGCATTCATTGATGTACAAATTTCACAAAATTTTCTTGTTCCGACTTCTTGCATATTACAGTTAGAAGAATTGGTGCAATTTAATGCTTTTGCTAATATTCTTGCAGTTGTAGTTTTGCCAACCCCTCTGGGGCCTGAAAAAAGATAAGAGTGGCTTGTACTAGATTGATTAATAGCATTTTTAAGGGTCTGCGTTATATGTTCTTGCCCAACAATCTCATTAAATGTTAGTGGTCTCCATTTTTGATATAAAACTCTATTATCCATTTCTGCTTTCTAATGATAGTTTAGCCTTTATGTGATCTAATTTTAAGTGTTTCATTATTTCAACTGTCTTTATTATCATTTTTTGTTTCATTATTTTGTTCTTATGGTCATAACCTAGGAGATGCAGCACTCCATGAGCAAGAATAATATTTAATTCTAATTCAATCCCAGTTTTATGTGTTTTTGCTTGTTCTTTTATTTTAGGAAAAGAGATAAATATATCTCCTAAATATTTAAAATTTTCATAATCAGCAATATTCTTGTTAGTGACCTTTCCTTCCTTCCAATTATTATTAAAAGGGAATGCTAGAACATCAGTCGGCTCTTTTTTGCCTAAGAAATTATCATTGAGTTCTTCTAATTTTTCATTGGAAGTTATCGATAAAGAGACTGATTCATCATAATTATCTAAAGCTCCATGGTTAATAGAAGACATGATGCAATTTCTTATATTTTTTTTATTTATGCTTTTTTTAAAGTCCTGATCTATGGAAATTAAAATTTTATTCATTGCTTCAAATCGACTATCAAATTAGCATCTTCTTTAATTATTTTATACTTTGAGGTGAGTAGCATCATTTGTTTATTGTATTCAGCTATTTCATTAAGCTCCTCAAGACATTTCCTAATGTAAAAATTTATTTCTTTTCTATCAAACCTTTTAACTTCTAAATAAGTTATAAAATTAATTAAATTGGGTATTACAATTTCAGATAGTTTTGATTTTATAGAACCATTTTTAATTGAATAAGATAGCATTTCAGTTTCCAGCAACACTTCTTTTGCCTCTTGTATGTAATTTTCAAGTCTTTTAGAATTTAATTCATTCATAGATAAAAATTTGTTTAAGGGGTATTTTACATGAAAAGAGTAGGTTTTATATTTAAGATTAAAGAATCAAAAATGGATGAATACAAAAAACATCACAGAGAAGTCTGGCCTGAGATGCTAGAAGCATTAAGAAAAAATGGATGGAGAAACTATTCAATTTTCTTAAAGTCGGACGGAACCTTATTCGGTTACTTTGAGGCTGAAAAAAGTTTTGAAGATTCACTTCAAGGCATGGAAAGAGAAGAAATTAATTCAAAATGGCAGGAATTCATGAAGCCTTATTTTGAAGATATTAATGAAAGTAGACCCGATGAATCCATGATAGAATTAGAAGAAGTTTTTCACGCTGATTAAGCAATATCAATATTTTTTACTTCAAGAGCATTTGTTTGAATAAATCTTCTTCTTGGAGCTACATCGTCACCCATCAACTTTCTAAACAGTTCGTCTGCTGCTGTTGCATCGTTTGCTGTAACTTGAAGAAGCACCCTATTTTCGGGATCCATTGTTGTATCCCATAGTTGGTCTGCGTTCATTTCTCCAAGACCTTTGTATCTTTGTATATTTACACCAGTATTGTCAGCATTAGACTCCAAAATTGATGGAATTTCTTTCCATGAAATTTTTGAAGATATGCTTTCATCACCTTTTATTACGTCGAAGGTATCTTCATTTATATATTTGCCTAGTTTGTCATATAAAATTCTAAGCCTGTTTAAAGTTGGATGTTCAAAAATACTCCTTGTTACTTCGAAGCCTTCTACGTTATGTTTAATTTCAGGAACTTCTTCTTCAACAGGAACTTCTTCTTCAACAGGAACTTCTTCTTCAGAATCATTATTTATTAAGTCATCAAAAGAGGCTTGCGGATTATTTGGTGGCTGATTTTCACTTTTTGGCTGATCAAAACTTAAACCTCTTAGCTCAGGATCAGTAATCAATTTTTCAATTACCATTGAAGGTATTTCTAAGGACTCAAGCCCTTTGTAGCTTTCTATGTAATCTCTGATATTTGAAGCTAAAATTCCCAACTCAGATTTTTCCAGCTCCACACTCTTGTCTTTATTCCCAATAATTTTTAATTTGCCATATACTTTTTCTGCCATCCATCCATCTTTTTCTGATTCTGAATAAAGCCATTGAGAAGACTTTCCTTTTGAACCTTTGTACAAAGGAGGTTGTGCAATGAATAAATTTCCATCCCCAATCAATTGAGGCATGTTTCTGTAAAAAAAAGTTAAAAGCAAGGTTCTAATATGGGCACCATCAACATCTGCGTCTGTCATAATTACTATTTTGTGATACCTAAGCTTTGATGCGTCATAATCTTCTAAACCTATGCCAGTTCCAGTCGCAGTGATTAATGCTGCAATTTCAGCATGACCCAACATTTTGTCAGGTCTTGCTTTTTCAACATTTAATATCTTGCCTCTTAAAGGTAATATAGCTTGAAACTGCCTATCTCTTCCTTGTTTAGCTGAACCACCAGCAGAATCACCCTCTACCAGAAAAAGCTCGCTTTTGACAGGATCTTTTTCAGTGCAATCTGCTAACTTCCCTGGTAAAGCACCGCCTTCCATTGCATTTTTTCTAATAACCAGATCTCTAGCCTTCTTAGCTGCTTCTCTTGCTCTTGCAGCAGTTGCAGCTTTTTCTAGAATTGATTTTGCATCACCAGGATTGTCTTCTAAGTATTCTGATAATTGTTGTGTCATAAGAGAAGTCACTGCAGATTCTATTTCCGGATTACCAAGCTTTGCTTTAGTTTGACCTTCAAATTGAGGCTCACCAAGCTTTACACTTATAACAGCCATTAGGCCTTCCCTTACATCGTCACCAGAGACATCCTTAAGGTCATCTTTAAGGAGGCCATTTTTTTTACCATAATTATTTATTGCTCGTGTCAAAGACCTTCTAAAGCCAGTTAAGTGAGTGCCTCCTTCAGGTGTTACTATGCAGTTAGCAAAAGAAAGGACATTCTCCTGAAAGGTTTCATTATATTGAAATGCTATATCAACAATAACAGGAGTATCTATCTTTGCTTTCGAGTCATCTGGAGATAAGGTTCCGTTTATTGAAGCTATGTTTTGATGTATAGGAGTCCTTGACCTATTAAGGCTTCTTACATAACTTTGAACCCCTCCGGTAAATCTGAAAGTCGTCGAGTTATTGGGCCAAAGACTAGAGTGATAATTACTTTTGAACCTAATTGTAAGTTTAGGGTTTAAATAAGCCATTTGCCTAAACCTGTCGGTTATTTTTTTGTAGTCATAGTCTATACCGCTTTTAAAAATTTCTATGTCAGGCATAAAAGTAATTGAGGTTCCGGTTTCATTTTTTATTGACTCGTCGAGGGGCGTTTTTTCAATTTCAGTTAAAATTTTTCCTCTTGAATATTCTTGTTTGTTTAGGAACCCATCTCTTTTTACATAAACTGTAAGACGCTCAGAAAGAGCGTTAACTACAGATGCCCCTACCCCATGAAGCCCTCCCGACACTTGATATGATTTGCTTTCAAATTTTCCTCCAGCATGAAGAGTTGTCATTACTATTTCCAACGCTGATTTTCCGGTACCCTTTTTTACATCGACTGGAATACCTCTTCCATTATCTGAGACAGTTACAGACCCATCTTCGTTTAATAATATTTCGACAGTATCACAAAATCCTGCCATAGATTCATCAACGCTATTATCTACAATTTCATGTATTAAATGCTGGACGCCTTCAAGACCAGTTGTTCCAATGTACATACCAGGTCTTTTGCGAACGGCCTCAAGACCCTTAAGTACCGTTATTTCTTCAGATGTATATTTTGCGTTTGCCATGATATTAATTTACTAGTTTAAGTTAGGCCAAATTAGTTAAATGTTCATTATTTATTATATAATTATCCCAACTACAAATCCTTAAATATTGAATGCTAAATAATACAAAATGATAAGCAAAGAAAAGCAATTCTTAATGTTAACCCGCATGATAAGAATCCGTTTGTTTGAGTCTGCTTTAATAGAGTGCCAGAAGTCTGGAGAAATAGTTGGTAGCCTCCATACTTATATTGGAGAAGAAGCAGTGGCAGTTGGTTCTTGTGTAGCGCTGAATGATGATGATTATATAGCTGGAAACCATCGTTCTCATGGACACCCTATAGCTAAAGGCGGAGATATTAATAAAGCGATGGCAGAAATATTTGGTAAGCGAGATGGCTATTGCAAAGGAAAAGGGGGCTCAATGCATTTAGCAGATTTTTCTATAGGAATTCTTGGAGAATCTGGAATAGTTGCTTCATCTGTTCCAGTCGCAACAGGGGCAGCCTTGGCCTCAAAATTAAAAAATGAAGAATTTATATCATTAGTTTTTTTTGGAGATGGAGCTTCAAATCAAGGCGCCTGCCATGAATCAATGAATCTAGCCGCTTTATGGAAGCTTCCAGTAATATTTGTTTGTGAAAATAATCAATTTGCTGTCACCACTTCATATAAAGATTCTGTTTCAGTAGATCATATATCTGATAGAGCTTCTGCATACGGAATTCCAGGTGTACTAGTAGATGGTCAAGATGCTTTGGCTATGTATGAAGCTACAAGCGAAGCAGTAGATAGGGCGCGTAGTGGTGAGGGCCCAACTCTTATTGAAGGATTAACTTATAGGTATGAGGACCATTCTTTAGGCTTAGCTTCAGTTCGTAGGGATCAGTCATATCGAAGCGATGAGGAAGTTGAAAAATGGAAAAAAAGAGACCCTATTGAAGTGCTGAAGAGCAATATGATAAAACAAGAAATAATCACACAAAAAGAGTTTGACCAAATTGAAGAAAAAGAAAAAATTGCAGTAGAAAAAGCAGTTGATTTTGCAAGAAAAAGCCCTTTCCCTGCCCCTGAAGAATTGTATGATGATCTTTTCACAGACCCAATAGAATATGCATAAATGGAGAAAATAAATTGAAAAATATTATGTATGTAGAAGCTCTTAATCAAGCCATTTTTGAAGAAATGGAAAGAGATGATTCAGTTTACTATATGGGCGAAGATGTAAGAGCCTCAATTTATGGAGCTTCAAAAGGCCTTTTTGAAGCATACGGAGAAAACAGAGTTCTAGATACTCCTCTTTCAGAAAATGGATTTATTGGTGCAGCAGTTGGCTCTAGTCTTGTTGGTATGAGACCAATTGTTGAAACTTTAACTAGTTTTATGTGGGTTGCCATGGACCAACTAATTAGTCAGCTTGCAAAGATGAAATATATGTTCGGTGGCCAAGCATCATTGCCTGTCACAATAAGGGCAGTAATGTACTATAATAATGCCGCCGCCGCCCATCATTCTGACAGAAACTATCCAATGTTTATGAATATGCCTGGAATAAAGATAATTGTTCCCACTTTCCCTGAAGATGCAAAAGGACTAATGAAAACTGCTGTTAGAGATAACGATCCTTGTATTATTTTTGAGGATGGGAATCTTGGGGGAATTAAAGGAGATGTTCCAGATAATAAGGATAAAGAACTTTTAATCCCCTTTGGAAAAGGTAAATTATTGAGAGAAGGAACAGATTGTACGGTTGTAGGAATAGCAGGAGGAAATATTCATGCATTGAATGCAGCAGAAAAGCTTGAAAAGGATGGGATATCTGTTGAAGTAATAGACCCAAGAACTCTTGTCCCTTTAGATAAAAAAATAATTTTAGAATCTGTTGAAAAAACCGGAAGATTAGTCGTTGTAGACCCAGCTCATAAAGTGTGTAGCGCCGCAAGTGAAATAATTTCAATTGTGAGCGAACAAGGCTTCTGGAATTTACAAGCTCCGCCAGCTAAAGTTGCAGCAGAACAAGTTCATGTACCTTTTACTCAAGCCTTGGAGTCACTTATATTTCCAACAGAAGAAAAAATAATGAATGCTGTGAAAGGCACACTTGAATAGAGTTAATTATGGCTACTAATGTATATCTTCCTCAGTGGGGCATGGGTATGAATGATGCAACAATCATAAAGTGGTTAAAAAAAGAAGGTGATTTGGTTAAAAAGGGAGATCAATTAGTAGAAGTAGAATCATCAAAGGTTAATGCAGAGATAGAAAGCCCAGAATCTGGAAAAATTGGCAAAATCTTATACGAAGAAGGCCAAGTAGCAAAAGTTGGAGAAATCCTAGCAATTATTCTTGGTGATGATGAGTCTTTGCCTGAAGTAAATAATTCTGAAACTAGTAGTGAAGACAGTGAAGACAGTTCTAAAATTAAATTACAAAGTGCAATAAAAAAAATAAAAGAATCTGTTCAAATAACTCCAAGAGCAAGAAAGTTAGCGAAAGAATTAAATGTAGACATATCTTTGATTAAAGGTACTGGGCCAAATGGCAGAATACTAGATGATGATGTAAAAAGTTTTAATTCAGATAATCCTAAATCTTCAGAGATATCTGAAAATATTTCAGGAATAAGAAAAGTAATTGCTAAAAGAATGTCACAAAGTAATGAGATTCCTGCTGTTACATTGGTATCAAAAGTCGCACTAGATAAATTTAATGATTATCAAAAAATATTAATTTCTGAATGGAGGCAAGAAAAAATAAGACCAACCTCTCAAGATTTGTTAATAAAGTGTTTAAGTAATGCAATTAAAAAATATCCAATATTTAATTCTCATTTTTTGCATAATGAAATAAAAACTTTTGATGATATCAATATAGGATATGCTTTTGCTGCAAAACAAGGCTTAGTGGTTCCTGTAATAAAAAATACTGAAAAAAAATCAATAATTGAAATAGCGAAAATTATTAGGGAATATTCAAAAATTGAAAAAACAGGTTTTAAACCAGAGCATTTTAGCGATGGAACTTTTTCAATCACAAATCTTTCATCAACAGTGGTTGATTATTTTGACCCTTTAATTAATCCTCCCCAAGTAGGAATTTTAGGAATTGGAAGAACTTTAAGCGAACCTTTTATTGATCAAGGAGAATTGAAAGATAGAAAAGCAGCGTATATTAGCCTCACTTTTGATCATAGGGTTGTAGATGGCTTTCCTGCTGCAAAGTTCTTAGAAGAAATAATTAAAAATATTAATGAACCTTCAATCATTGATGGATAAAAATAGAGATTTTTCATCTGTTGGAATTATTGCAAATCCTTTATCAGGAAAAGACATAAGAAGATTAGTTGCAAATGCTTCTGTAGTATCAACTCATATGAAGTCTAATGAGATTTTAAAATTATATGCTGGTCTAGTTGCTTATGGCATTAAAAAAGTTTATGTAATGCCTGATTATAGCGATATATCTAGGAGAGCAAGAGAACAGTATTCAGAAAAAATCGAAACAATTTTAATAAATACAAATATATTAGACTCAGAAGAAACAACAATTCAAGCTGCGAAAGAAATGGAAGCGAATAAAGTAGGGTGCATTATTGTTTTTGGTGGCGATGGAACATGTAGATTAGTATCTAAACACATAAAAGAAACTCCTATTCTGCCAGTTTCTACTGGAACCAACAATTTATTTCCTTTAAATTTGGAAGGAACTGTTGTCGGAATTGCTGCAGCTAAATTTTGTTTATTAAAAAATATAGAAAAATACTCAAAAAGGGAAAAAAAATTAGAAATTTATGAAAATAATAAATTAACCGACTCTTCTTTAGTAGATGTTGTTATTTCTAGAACTCCCTATATTGGATCTAGAGCAATTTGGGATATAAAAAATGTTGATGAAATTTTTATATCTAAAGTTAGTTATGAAGGAATAGGTTTTTCATCAATTGGATACTCTTTAATAAAAAAAGATTTAAGTTTTAATCAAGGCATTCACATTTCTCTAGGTCAGAATGATTATAGTAATCCCCAAAAAATAATGTCAGCTATAGCTCCAGGAAAAATTGAAGAAATTGAAATCCTAGGATGGGAAGAATTTGATAATAATAAGAATATAAGTGTTAAATTATCTTCTGGGACGGTAGCATTAGATGGCGAGAGAACAATTGAGTTTAATTCTTCTCAAAAAATAAGTGTTAAATTAAATATAGATGGACCTTATTGTTTAAAGGTAAAGGAAATATTATCAGCTTAGAATTAAAAATTTGTATAGAAGCAGTTGAAAAAGCTGGAAAAAAATTGAAAAATTTTCAAGAGAAAAATGTTATCTCTGATATGAAAAAATGGAACAAACATAAAGCCGGCCTAGTAACTGAGGCAGACTTAATTTCAGAAAAAATTATAATTGAAACAATCAAGTCTAAATCTTCATTTCCTATACTTTCAGAAGAATCTACAGAACAGTTTTCTTTTGCTGACAATGAAAAATTTTGGGCCGTAGACCCTCTATGTGGAACAGTGCCATTTAGCAATTCTATGCAAACTTGGGGCCTAACTGTCTCCTTCTTTTCTTCTAATAATTCTTCAGTTGGAGCTATAATGTGCCCTTCATCAAATGAAATTATTTATTGTGATGAAAAAAATGTTTATAAAGATGGAGTTATTTTAATCCCAAAAAATAATTTTCCAGAAATAGATGATATGACGATATGCTTAGAAATAGAGTCTGGTAGAAATTGGGTGGATTTATTCAAAAACAAACTAAATTGGATAAAAAATTTTTCATATGTGAATTCTTTTGCCTCAGCGGTTTATCCTGGGTCTCAGATAATTAAAGGAAATTTACCAATTATGGCTATTTATAAAATTTCTCTAGAACATGTCGGGGCATTAATATTAATAGGAAATAAATTAGGAATTAAATCTACTGACATCAAAGGGAATGAACTTAATGTGAATGATTTTAAAAACAATACGCCTGAATGGTTTATATATGGATGGCCTGATGCCCATGACAAATTAATGTATAAAATTAAGCAATAAAAAAATTAGAAGAGAGGAAAAAAATGTATAAAATTAATCATATACACCTTAAAAGCAATGACCCTGAAACTGATGCTAATTGGTTTGTGAAAGCATTTAATTTTAAGATAACAAGCAATGAAGTTCGTGCAGTTGGAGATCGATTTATTTCATGCGAAAGTGAAGATGGTTTGCGTGTAAATATTTCTGGTGAAAGAACAAATGAAAAGCTAGGACCTAGCGATGCTGATCCACATTATGGACTTGAGCATTTTGGATTTGATTCCTCCGATATCAATGCTGATATATCTAGATTAGAAGGCATGGGCGCAACATTAGCTGAAGGCCCTATTGATATGCCAAACGGAATGCAAATAGCTTTTATTAAAACTCCTGGAAATGTAAGACTTGAACTAATTCAGTGGCCAGACTAAAGTTCGTTGATTGCTTGCAATAAAGCATTAATATAGCCATAACAGTAAGCAAAGGCAGTCATTTTTGGGTCTTTTGCATTAATTTGAGGGACATGATCAGGCATTAACATGTAAGGATAGTTTACTTCTTTGTAGACTTTAATGACTTCATACATATTTATAGATCCTTCATCAGGAAAAACTTCCGTAAAGTTTAATTTGTTGCCTTGAATATTTCTAAAATGAACGTTGAAAATTTTATTTCTTTCTCCAAAATATCTGATAACATCAAAAATTTCTTCCCCTGGGGTTTCCATCATTTCAGTTATAGTGCCTTGGCAAAAATTTAAACCATGAAAGTTACTTTCTTTAATTGAAATAAATTTTTTTAGCCCTTCAACGGTGCCCAAAACCCTTGTTACTCCTTTAAAGCCCGGAGGTGTATATGGATCATGAGGATGACAAGCCAATCTAACCTTATTTTCTTCAGCTACAGGAACAACTTTATCCAAAAAATATTCTATTCTTTCCCAAAAAATATCTTCTGATACCTTTCCAGCAATTGTGTCTGGAGAATTTTTGTCAGCATTATTCCATTTGAAAGTTGAAAGTTTAGCGCCTCCTCTACCAAATTCGCTATCAGTCCTTGGTATTCCAATAATATTCAAGTTATATTTTACAGCTGGTATTTCAGCATCTGAACACATTTGAATTATTTCGCATATTCGATCGATTTCAATATCTCTTTCGGGGCTTTTTCCTGTTAGAATGTTATAAAATTCTCCACTTTTTGCCCTTGTATCTAAATCTGCAGAACTCAAAGGAAGCTGAACCATGTCTAATTTAAGCCCATAAGACTCCACTTTTTCTTTGTATTCTGTAAGATTTGAAGAGGTCCAGTTTTGATGAGCTATCTCAGGAAAACCATTTATGTGATTTACTCCAAGTTGCTTGAAAGTTTCGTAATCTGCATCAGTTCTTGCTCCAAATTGAGTACCTAAATACATTATGCAGACCTTTCAACATAAATGGTCTTTGATTGAGTAAAAAATTCTATAGCTGCCTTTCCTTGTTCTCTTGCGCCAGAAGAAGACTCTTTCATTCCTCCAAACGGAACTTGGGGTTCTAAGCCTGCAGTTTCTCCATTTATTTTTACAATTCCAGCATTAATATTATTGGCAAATTCCATTGCTAAATTTAGATTGGATGTAAAAATCCCTGCACTTAAACCATATGATGTTTGGTTGGCTATTTTAATTGCATCTTCATAGCTTTGAGTATTTATCAGTGCCAAAACAGGCCCAAAAATTTCTTCAGTGGCTATCATAGAATTAGGGTCAACGTCACTAAATAAGGTTGGTTCAACAAAGTTCCCATTTTTAAAATCTCCATCATTCAATATGTTTCCACCAAACATTAAATTGCATCCTTCTGATTTAGCTTGATTAATTTTTTGATTAATATTTGATAAAGATTTTTTATCAATTACAGGAACCACTATATTGCTAGGATCCATCCCATCCCCCACCTTCATTGATTCAATTTTATTTGTTAATATTTTTGTGAATTCATCTTTTACCTGCTCGCTAATAATCGCTCTTGATGTTGCAGTACATTTTTGACCAGAATATTTCATTGCCCCAGAAAGGGTTGTTTCTGCAGCTTGTTCAAGATTTGCATCAGGCATTATTATTACAGGATTTTTGCCACCCATTTCAAGTTGATATTTCATGCCATTTTTAGCACATTTAACAGCAACACCTTGACCAACATGTGTTGATCCAGTAAAGCTAAGAGCGTTTGTATAAGGGTGATCAATTATAGAGTCACCTAATTCTGAACCAGAACCAGTTACTAAGTTATATACACCTTCTGGCAACCCGACAGCTTCCCACATAGCAGCAATCATCGACCCTAATAAAGGAGTAGAAGAAGCAGGCTTATGAACAATTGTATTTCCAAAAACTATAGCCGGAGCCATTTTCCAAATAGGAATAGCCAATGGAAAATTCCAAGGCGTGATAAGCCCCACAACACCCAACGGCACCCTTGTCGTATATAATAGAATATTTGCATTAACTGACGGAACAACATTTCCGACAGGATCAGAACCTTGGGCAGCATAATATCTTAAAAGAGCCACAGATCTTCCCACTTCTCCTTGAGATTCTGCTATAGATTTACCACATTCTTTAGTTATAGCTTCTGCATATCTTTCTACATTTTCTTCAAGCCATGATGATGCTTTATAAAGAAAATCACCTCTTTGTATTTGAGATATTTTGCTCCAAGAATTAAAGCTATCATATGCGCTGTTAATTGCCAGATTCACATCTTGTGTACCTGAACTAGCAAATTTGCCAAGCACTTCTGTTTCGTCAGCAGGATTAGTGCTTTCGAAATATTTTTCAGTTATTGGGTCAACCCATTTGTTATTTATAAAATTTTTGAATTTTTCAGACATATTAATTCCAGATTGTTTTCTTTAAGTGATTTGTTCTTGATTTTTTTATAATAACAGATTTTTTTTCTATGTAGCCCATATATAAACATCCTGCAATTATTGATGAATTAGGAACCTCTATTATTTTTTTTAATTCTTTTACTTTTATTGGTTTTCCTGTAGACCAGCCTATTCCTATTCCCACAGACCATGCATATAATGACATATTTTGAATTGCAATGCTGGTTGAAGAGTAGTTTTCTAGTGTTTCTTCTTCACTTTTTCCTACTAAAGAGGAAACGTAAATAATCAGCGGGCATGCTTCAAATTCAGTTTTAACTTTATCTGCAATTTTTTGAACTGTTTCAGAATTACTATTATTGGAATTTTTCTTTATATATTTTTCAATCTTTTTTGAAATTAATAATCTTTTTTCAGAATTTTTTTGTATAACTCTAAATCTCCATGGTTCAGTCATTCTGTGATTGGGAGCCCATATTCCCATCTCAATAATTTTTGAAGTAATCTTTTTTGAAACTTTTTTATTACTAAATGTCCTTACATTTCTTCTTTCTTTAATTATCTTTTCTATAATTTCATTATTTTTCATAACTACAAGCCCCCTTTTTTTAATTAATGAAGTATATAATTACCCACATACTTTAAAAGGATGCAATGAAACATAATTTACCACATGGCAATAATTACGGCTCAATTAATACTAATATGATTGGATTTAATGCAGCTGTTGTAACGAACCACTGGATGGCTTCTTCCATAGGTAGAGATATTTTAATGAAAGGCGGAAACGCATTTGACGCAGCATGTGCAATTAGTTTTATGTTAGGTGTTGTTGAGCCACAAATGTCTGGGATAGGAGGTGATGGCTTTATTATGATGTACGACTCAAAGAAAGATAAAGTTAATGTAATTAATGCTACAGGCCCAGCCCCAGAATTTTCATATAAAGTTGGTGACAAAATACCTATAAAAGGAATTAGTTCGGCATCAGTTCCTGGTTTAGTAAGTGGAGTTTTAAAGATGCATAAATTAAAAGGTTCTTTGAGCCTTCAGGAGTGTCTTGCTCCAGCAATTGACGCTGCATCTAATGGTGTTGCTTTGAGCCAAGATCAGTCAACATCACTAAAATCGGACTCAAAAGCCGAAAATTTTCAAAGCTCTTTGAAGATTTGGGGAGACAAGAAAAAAGGGTTAAAAAATTTTGGAGATAGAGTAATTAATAAAGATTTAGCCGAAACATTAAAATTAATTTCTATTGAAGGAGAAGATGTTTTTTACAGAGGCAAAATCGCCGACAAAATTGTAAAAATTTCAAACGAAAATGATGGATTATTTTCAATAAATGATTTCAACAAATTTGAATCAGAAATTCAAGACCCTATTAGTACTTCATATAGAGGCTATGATGTTTATGAGGCACCACCTAATTCTAGTGGAATAACATTACTTCAACAATTGAACATCATTGAAAATTTTTCTCAAAAGGATTTGAGTCCATTCTCAAAATCTGCAATGCATTTAATGGTTGAGGCAAAGAGATTAGCCTTTTATGATAGAGAAAGATATTTAGCTGATCCCAAATTTTTTGATGTGCCAGTTGATTTAATGCTTGATAAAAACTACGCCAAAGAATTATCAAATAAAATAAATATTAATGGGCCTAGAATAAGCAATAAAGAGCTGGAGATAAACTATAAACCCGACCGAGTAGGAGATACCACTTATTTTTGTGTTGTTGATAAGGATGGCAATTCTGTGTCACAACTACAAAGCATTCAAACTCAATGGGGGTCAGGGATGGTTATTGATGGAACAGGAATTTTAATGAACAACAGAATGTCATATTGGCACCTTGATAAAAATCATATTAATTATTTAATTCCAGGAAAAAGAGTAAGACATACCATGAACCCGGTAATGGTTTTTAAATCAAATGGTTCTGAAAATAAATTATGTCTCGTTAATGGCACACCTGGAGCTGACACACAAGTACAAACAAATATGCAGGTATTATCCTCAATCATTGATCATAATTTTTTGGTTGGTGAGGCAGTTAGTATGCCAAGATGGACTCATTACCAAAATCTTACAGAATCCACTATTCCTCATTCAACCTCAGAATTTATAAGTTTAGAAAGTAGATTTGGTGATGAGATAGTTAAAAATATTGAAAAAATGGGGCACAAGATTAATATTGTTGGCCCTTGGGAGGGAAGTGGAAGCGAAGGAATGATAAGTATTTCAGAAAGCGGATTGATTGGCGCTGCGGTCGATCCAAGAAGAGATGGGCAAGCTTTAGTATGGTGAGATTATTTTTAACATTGTTATTATTTTTTGCTCTATTTACTTTTGGGTGTGGACCTAGTCAAGCCGAAATTGAAGATACGATTGACAGTAAATTTCAAAATCTTATGGCCTCTTTCCCTACTCCAACCCCGGTAACAATGCCAACTCCTGTGCCAACTCCAACCCCGGTAACAATGCCAACTCCTGTGCCAACTCCAACCCCGGTAACAATGCCAACTCCTGTGCCAACTCCAACCCCGGTAACAATTATTGAACTAGAAGAGGATTTGAGAAATTTATTAGAAGAGCCATATGCAACTCCTCAGCCAAACCTTGTAAATATTAATGCTTTTTATGATCAATATAGAAAGTCTGTAGTTTTAATTAAACATGGGGGAGTTGAGGGCACTGGATGGGCTATTGATAAAGATTATATTGTAACTAATGAGCATGTTATTACCGACGCTAATTCTGTAGATATATTTATACCTTCTAGTGATGGGCAGGTGGTCAAGAAAATAGGGTGGGTAAGGTCTTGGGATGAAAATTCAGATCTTGCGTTTATTAAATCAGAGAACCACGGAGCTATTCCATTAATAAGAAAGGAATTAACTTCTGAAGATGCTGGAACGTTTGTAGTGCAGATAGGATATTCTACAGGAGTCACTAATTATCCTGCGGTTAGAGAAGGAATAGTAGTATCTGCATTTAATCAAATGGGAACTGCAGGTCAATACAACTCGGCTCCGAAGTACCAAATTTTAAATGATAAAAATTATTCTAACGATCTTTTTCCAGTAGTAGTAGTAGATACAGGTGCTGACCCAGGTGATAGTGGCGGACCAATAATTGATTATGAAGGAAATGCGGTTGGTGTAATATATGCACAAGTTCAGACTGTTGGAGGAAAAAGAGTTATAGGTCAGCAACTAGCGGTTGGAATGAAAAAAGTTAATGATTATTGGAAAACTTGTAATGGTCCTGGAGGATCATGTAATTAAATTTTTTTTATTAAAGATCGTATAAAATAGTTTTATGGATAATAAAAATAAAGGGGAAAATCATCTCACAAAATCTTTTGGAAAATTTGGAGGGAGTTATGTGCCTGAAACTCTCATCCCTGCTTTAGACGAACTAGAGCAATCTTTTTCTAAATATATAGTTGATGAAGAATTTAATACAGAACTAAAATTGCTCCAGTCTGGATATGTTGGAAGACCCACCCCATTATATTTCGCAGAGAACCTAACCAATCATTTTGGTGGAGCAAAAATTTATTTAAAGAGAGAAGATTTAGCTCATACAGGGGCTCATAAAATTAATAATGCGCTTGGCCAAGGCTTAATAGCAAAGAGGCTAGGAAAAAAAAGAATAATTGCTGAAACTGGGGCAGGTCAACATGGTGTCGCTACAGCCACTGCATGCGCATTATTAGATTTAGATTGTGTTATTTATATGGGTGAAGAAGATATAAAAAGGCAGGCGCCTAATGTATATAGGATAAAACTTCTTGGGGCTGAAGTTGTCCCAGTAACATCAGGCAGCAGAACCTTAAAAGATGCTGTAAATGAAGCTATAAGAGATTGGGTTACAAATGTAGAGAATACTTTATATATCATAGGAAGTGCAGTTGGCCCCCATCCTTATCCATCAATAGTTAAGTATTTTCAAAAAATTATTGGAGATGAAACTAGATCTCAAATGATTAGTCAGTTTGGGGGCCTTCCAAACTATGTTATGGCTTGTGTTGGGGGTGGGAGTAATGCTATAGGCATCTTCTCTTCTTTCATTCAAGACGATTCAGTTAAACTTATTGGGGTAGAGGCAGCTGGAAAAGGTATTGATTCAGGAAAGCATGCAGCAACAATGTCTAAAGGATCCCCAGGTGTTTTGCATGGCTCCTATTCTTATTTATTGCAAGACGACAAAGGTCAAGTTAATGAGGCCCATTCTATTTCTGCAGGATTAGATTATCCTGGAGTAGGCCCGGAGCATAGTCACCTAAAGGATATCGGCAGAGCAAAATATTTTTCTGCCACAGACAAAGAAGCGCTAGAAGGATTTGATTTGCTTAGTGTTACTGAGGGAATAATCCCTGCACTTGAACCAGCACATGCAATTGGCTTTTTAGATAAGTTCATGAAAAAGACCAACAAAAATGAAAAATTAGTCTTATTGGTTAGTGGAAGAGGAGATAAAGATTTGGATACTGTAATAAATGCTAGAAATTAATAAGACTTTATTAAATTATGATCAAATATATTTTTTATAGAGCAAAAAGTCAGTGGAAAATTTTATCATTGCTTTGGCTTTCATTTTTGATAGCAAATACATTTATAATTTCTGGACCCACATACTTAGGGTGGGTCAAAGGCATGATTTATAAAGATGCCTTGAATCAGGTTCCTGCAACTACAAAAAATATAAGTATCACGACAGGAAATCAGCCACTAATTAAAGATTCATTTGAAGAAAATGATTCTATAATTATAAATCTCGCCAGTTCAGATTTAGACGATTTATTTATTGATCAGAGTTCAGTTCTTCAATCCACAGAATATTATTGGGGTAAGCCAGAACCAGATAAAAGTAGAACAGCCTCATTATTAACTTTTGTTGCATTAAGTAATAACGAGAAATTCATAAATTCTACAAATGAAAATAGTATTGAAGAAAGCTATATTAATGTTTTGGCTCCTAAAAAAAGACTAGATGATCTTGGATTAAAAGTTGGAGATATATTGAGAGCTGATTCAATAAAGGGTGCAGGTGGAAATGTTGATAGCGGACTAAAAGAAACAAAGGAAAATATCAAAAATTTTATTTTTCAAATTGAGGCTGATGGTGGATCAGTGGAAGATATATTTAAGGGCTCATCAAATAAAACAATTGGCAATATAGATATTGATGAATTAAAGGAAGGCTTATCCACCTTTGGAGTTAAAAATTTAGATGAACTAAGTCAATTTTTGAATGATGATTTAAGTGAAACATTAACCTCAGATTTAGAGTTAAGAATATCAGGATACTTCAATGAGATTGCTAATAATGAACTATTTGGTTACTATGACGAACTCTTTTTGCCTCCTTCCCCGTGTATGACTTGTCAGCTCCCATTGGTTCTTGTTATGAGTCAAGATGATTATTTTGATTTTCTGCAGCCTTTAACAAAAGGCTTGCCAGTTAGAGCTTGGTGGTATCTTGATGTAGCTCATGAAAAACTTACTGAAAATATTGATAAGAATTACTTACAAAATTTACAAAACTTTGAAAAAAATATGTTAATTTCTTTTCCTCAGGCGACCGTCCTTACTCAGTTAGATAGAGTTACAGAAAAAACAGACAATGAAATGAACTTTGTTAGGGCCCCCGTGCTAATGATATTTTCTTTACTAGTAATTTTTAGCTCAACTTTACTGGCAATGTTTTCTTTCCTGATAAATCAAGAAAGAAAAGAAGAGATCAATTACTTATTTTTAAGAGGCGCTTCAAAATTTGGAGTTATAAAATATTTTCTTTATGAATGGCTTATTTTTGGAATTCCTATAATGATTATAGCCCCTATATTAAGTAATATTGTTTTAAATTTTGTTATTTCTACATACTTAAAACAGGAACCAATAGGAACAAATTGGTTATTTGTTTTTAAAGCAGAATCATTAATTATTTCAATTATTTTTCTATTAATAGCTTGTGTGTTTAGCTTTATTATTTATCTAGCTTTTAATAATCAAATTGTTAATTCGAAAAGATTATTTGTTATTGGAACTTCTGTAAAAAATAATATATTTACTAAATATTTTCTGGATGTATTTATAGCAATAGGATCAATATTAATTTTCTTTGAATTACAAATGAGAGTTTTGAGTTCTGTTGCTGAAAATTTAATTCTTAATCAATATACTTTCTTTTTAATGTCTTCAGTTTTAATGATTTTTTTAACTATGGTGCTAATAAGGATATTGCCAATATTATTAAAAATTTTATCAATAATTGGTGTTGTGACTTACGCCCCACTTTACTTAAGTTCAAAAAAATTATCTAAAAATTCTAATTGGTATTTATGGCTTTTTTTAATTGTTGCTTTGGGCATGACCTCTTTCATTGTAATTTCAAGCATTCAAAGTTCATTAGAAAAAAGTAAGAAAGATAAATCTTCTTTTATCACGATAAGTGATTTTAGAATTTCAGAAAGTAGCCCATTCGGAATAGAAGAAGAATACATTTCTGATCTTTTAGATCAGAAAGGCATAAATGTTGTTGGAAGGATGAATAGAATTTCAGGAAATTCAGGAACAACTGGAGCAGGAGTCGATGCCCAGTTGTTGGGAGTTGATAAAAACCTGGTAGATATAGCATGGACAAGAGAGGATTTTTTTTATGAAAGTAAGGAGCAATTATTTTCAGAATGGGAAAATAATGAGTATGATCCTGGAATATTAATTGAAGATAATATTTCGTCTATTAATATAAAAAATTATTCGAATAAAGACTTAGAGGACTCTTTTTTATGGGCAATAGTTAAAGGATCAGATAGCCGAATTACTGCAGTTAGTTTAGGTCCTGTTGAGCCTGATAAATGGACAATAAATTCGGTCAAACTAAAAAATATTAAATTTCCAGCCAGACTAATTGGTATTGAGGTTTATGAACCATCAAGTGAAGATAATTCAGTGCCATTTACACTTTATTTAGACTCAATATCATTCTTGGATAATAATTCTAAAATAATTAACCAATTCTCATTTAAAGATAATTTAAATTGGGCCCCTATGCCCACTTCTGAAGGATTTGATACCAATATTGAATCAAATGATGAAAGCTTAATTATTAAATTAGGAAATGGGTCAACGAAAGGCATAAGAGGAATTTATGTAAGTGATTATTCAGGAGGAATTCCTGTAATTGCAAGCGACCAATTTATTTCAAAGTCAGGAAAAGTCATTGGAGATCAAATAATTTTTTATGCTGCAGGAAGCTATATTCCTATGAAAATTATCAAGACAGCGAAGTATTTTCCTGGAACTTCCGATAATAATAATTTTATTTTAATAGATTTAAAGGTATTAAAAAATTATCTTGAATTAACAAAGTTACAGATCTTTAGGCCTAATGAATTAGTCGTAGATGTTCAAAATGGATACCAAGAAAAAGTTTCAGAATATGTTATTGAAAACTTCCCATTATCTACTATTAAAGATAAATCAATGATAGAAAAGAAATCATTAGTTACTCCTATTGCTGTAATTAGCTGGAAAGGAATTTCTATTGTTGGGTTATGGGCATTTATGTCTCTAATATTTATAGGTCTAATAGGTTTTTATATTGCAAATGAAATCCAGTCTTCCTTGGATAATGCTATTAATGAGGCAATAGGATTTGCTCCTTTCAGTAAATTTGTAATGTCATACTTTGAATATGGAGCAGTTATACTTTTAGGTGTTATATCTGGCGTTATATCTGGATTAATTATTTCTAGGATTTTGAATCAGCTTGTAATGTCATTAGATGAAAGCACAATTACAAATTTTCCTGAGACACTAATAGTATCTTGGGGCTATGTATTTTATGCGTTATTATTACTTGGATTGCTTTATATTTTTTGTTCTTTCATATTTTCATTTATTTCTACTAGAACAAATATTGCCGAAGAATTAAAGAAGGTAAATTAAATGTTATTTAGATTAATTTTAAGAAGATATTTTCATAGGTGGAAATTTTTAGTTGTTGTTTTTGCTGGCATGCTTTTATCAAGCTCAACTATGTCTGGATCTTTGATGTACTTTGATTCACTCAGAGATATTGCCCTGGACTTTGAATTAGCAAAAGTTTCATCTGAGGAAATGGATATTGTTGTTTCATCATCAGAAAGACCATTAATGGGAGAAAAATATTTATCTTTAAAACAAGATATAGAATCTCAGTTGATTAATCCTTTAGATAGGTATGCTAATCAAACTTTTTATGGGGTAAGATCCTCAACTTTTTTGCCAACTGAATGGAATGAGGGTGGTGAAGATTTGGTTAAAGGAGCGACATCTAGATCAACATCATTATGTAATTCTGAAGAACAAGTTTTAAGTAATTCAGTCCTTGAAATATGTAAAAGATATTATTTCACTTATTTTGGAGAAGACTCTTTGAATAAGTATTTTAATATGGGAAATAATGAATCTTTAAAAAGCACAGACGAAAATTATTTTGAGGTTTTTCTTGATCGTAATGTAGCAACTTTTTTTAATGTAAATATTGGCGACTCAATTAATATTGAGGCTTATTGGGACGAACCTAATCCAATCACCACAGTGTTTATTTCGGGGTTTTATGATCTTGGAAGCAATGCAAACTTCAATAATTTTTACATTGAAAATTTTCAGCAAAAAGACTCCTCTTTTGTATTTGCTAATTTGATAATTTCTAGTGAAGAGGATTTAGAAAAACTTGGAGATAAATTTGTATCAATGGATTCAAATTTATATTGGAAATCAGATATTGATGAAGAGAGAATAAACTCAAATGAAGTAGACAGTTTGAACAGTATTTTAGTTAATGTGCCTCCAGATTTATCATCTAAATATGATAACTTTTCATTCAATACTAGCATTGTTGATTCATTAGATAATTTTGATAATAATTTATCAACAGCTGCAATACCTATGAAAACAATATTGATACTTATTTCAGTAGTTGTAATATTTTTTGTTTTCTCTTTGGTGAGTTTAATAGTTGAAGATCAGAAAGAAGAGATCACTTTTTTAAGCTCAAGAGGCGCAAGCCTTAAACAAATATACATAATATTTAACTTAGAATTTATGATCATGGCTATCTTAGTTTCTTTGCTTGGACCTTTTGCTGCTTTTGGAGCAATAAAGTTTGCTTCGCTTCTTCCATGGCTTTCAAATATGCTTGGAGACAGTAATGTTTATGTTGGCATTACCTTAGCTGCATTTTTATTTTCTACATTGGGAGGACTGGTGTCGCTTTCTGCTGTGATTATCCCCACATTTTTCTTTTTAAGGAGTAAGTTAAAGATCTCATCAGTTGATGAAAGAGAAGAACCTAGCATTGTCCAAAGATATTATTTAGATGTGGGGTCTCTTTTAATCGCATTATTGCTTATGTGGCAGATCTCACAGTCACAATCTATATTTGTTCAAAATTTAATTGGAGAAAGTATTATAGCTAATATAATTCTGCTAATGCCTTCCTTCATTTTATTGGGATCCGGTATTGTTCTCTTAAGAATTTTCCCGTTGATTATAAGAGCATTATCAGCTCTGCTATCTTTAAGGATAATTTCTCGAATTATTCCTTCTTGGATTGTATTAAGCCTTTGGCATATTGGAAGAAGCTCCAACACTTATTCAAGAATGTCATTGTTGATTATACTTGCCGCCGCATTAGGCATGTTTACGTCAAGTTTTAAAGCCACCCTAGATAAAAGCATAGAAGATACTGTTTCTTATAGAGTTGGATCTGAGTTTAGAATTGACGGATTACAAATTCCATGGAATGGAGATAGTAAAAACGTAAATAATTTTTCATTTAATAATAATGTTATTGAGGCACATAGATCTTCCGAGAGAGTGAAAGCTTCTGTATTGGGACCTTCTTTTACATTATTGTCAATTGATTCATCTAAATTAAAAAATGATTCTATTTTTTGGAGAGATGATTTTTCATCTGAACTTGAGTCTCTCTCTTCCAAAATTAATCCTTTGTCTTATGAGCCTATTAAATTGCATCAAGAAGCAGATTTATTAGGGATTCAGTTGAGATTGATACTTGAGCCATCTAGGGTATCAAATTATCATGGGGCTGGAGGCTCTCCTCATTTAATAATAGCTGCCAAGCTTTCTGATGCTAACTCAAGGTTTTACACAGCTTATTTTAATGCAACAGATTGCGGAATAGCTATGATGGCAAATATTGAATTTGCCAACTCCAATGAAGATTATTGGTGCGATATCATAACACCCATAAAACCCGAACTACTTAATCCTTATATTCGTACAGGAAGATGGTTTGGTATAACAAAAAAAGATGATCCAAGAAATGCTCCTTTTGTACCAGAATATCCAATTTCATTGCATTCTCTATTTATTACTTCGCCTTCAAAAGAATTAGATCCAGGAGCAATAGATTTTCACAAAATAATGTCTATGAAAGGATCTGTGTCATTAGGAATTCCTAATCCAGAAGAAATTTTAAGTGAGTATTATTTTGATAATGATTGGCACATATTAAATACTACCCCCCAATCGTTATCTGATAATTTAATTTTTACAAAAGATAAAAAAGAGTTTTTAAGATATCAATGGACCAATGGTGATACTAGGCAGCTAAGAGGTTTTTCAAAATATGATTCTGAAAAACCAATTGAAGTGGTGGCAAGCAAATCTTTTATGGAAAAAATTGATGCTAAGATTGGTGATGTCGTTACTGTAACAATAATGGCTAGTGAGTTTTCAATTAAAATAATGGATTCGATTAACTTCTTCCCTACGCTTTATCCAGATTCCGAACCATTTGTAATTGCTGAGTTAAGTGATGTAGTAAGTGGAGCAAATGTAAGAAAGAAACAAGGTGATAATCAAGCAAACGAAATCTGGATTACTAATACACAAATTCAGGAACAAATTTTTTTGGACTCCAATGTTGTTTTGGGTGATGTAGTAAGCGAATTAAATATGCAAGGGATTCCATACGGATCTATATTTAGTAATCAAAAATCTTTAGAAGGTCAAAAAATAGATCCTTTGGTTTTTGCAGGCTGGCAGACATTATTATTAATTTCTTTTGGCACAGTTGCATTGGTTAGCATTGTTGGATTTTTAATACATTCAAGAGTTTCTTTTAAAAAAAGAAATTTGGAATTCGCAACCTTAAAAAGTATTGGAATTTCTAGAGTTCAAATTATTGTCTTAATCGCCCTAGAACAAATTATTGTTATTGGACTTGCAGTGGCCTTAGGAATTGTTTTGGGCTCTAGACTTTCGTCTACGGTAATGCCTTACTTGATTAGCCCAGAATCTTCAAATTCGTTAGTTCCCCCAATGATCAATTCGGTTGAATGGCTAGATTTTAGTATTGTTTTTGGGTTAGTTGGAATATTATTTCTAGTAATAATTATTTTTACTATAATTTCAGTGTTCAGAATTTCTATAAATGAAACAATGAGAATAAATTTAAAGTAAGAGGATAATGTGATTAGCAAACTTCATATTAATTGCACAGGATTATATAAAATCTTTAAGGTTTCTGACCTAGAGGTTGTGGCTTTGAGGGGCGTTGATCTAGACATAGGTTATGGAGAGTTAATTTCAATTGTTGGGGCTTCTGGTAGTGGTAAGTCTACTTTACTTAATATTCTTGCTGGATATGAGTCTCCATCAGCCGGAGACGTTCAAGTTGGAAATTTTGATTTATTAGGCATAAACCAAAAAGAAGCTGTTGAATATAGAAAAACAGAGGTAGGATTTGTTTGGCAACAAACAGGAAAGAACCTGGTCCCTTATTTGGATATTTATAGTAATATCGAACTTCCTATGATGGCATCAAATTTATCTAAAAAAGAGAGAACAGCAAGAGTAGATAGTTTAATCGAATTTTTGAATTTAGACTCAATATCATCAAGATTGCCAGAAAACATTTCTGGAGGAGAACAGCAAGTTTCTGCAATAGCTGTGGCTTTAGCTAACCAACCTCCGCTTCTATTAGCAGACGAACCTACGGGAGAGCTTGATGACGAAACAAGTGACATGGTTTTAGAGAAGATGAGATATGTAAATGAAAATTATGGAACTACTGTTGTTATCGTTACGCATGACCCCAAAATAGAAGATCATGTTAATAGATCAATTGGAATGCGAGACGGCAAGGTTGTAAAAGAAGTTTTAAGGAATAAAAAAAAGAAGTCAGAATTTGTAGTAATTGATTCTTTTGGGGGCGTTCAAATTCCACAAGAGATTTTATCTAAGTCAAAAATACAATCAAAAGCAAGCCTGACTTCTGAAAAAAGTAAAATTAGTCTAGAAAAAATAATTAATAAAAATAAGAAATGATTAATTTAAAAAAAGTAAATAGGAAATTTCAAATTGCTAGCGGAGATATAGAAGCCGTAAAGAACGTCAGTTTGAGTATAAAAAAAGGTGAATTTGTAATTGTTTCTGGTCCGTCAGGTGCCGGAAAAACTACTTTATTAAATATAGTTTCTGGCATAGATTTGCCTTCTTCAGGACAAGTATTGCTTAATAAAAAGCCCACAAATAAATTTTCTAAAAGACAATTGAATGAATTGCGAAGGAAGACAATAGGAATGGTCTTTCAGGCTCATGCGCTAATGCCACTTTTGTCTGCATATGAAAATGTTGAGTTGCCTCTTAGAATATTAGGAATGAAAGGGAAAGAAAGAAAAGAAAAAACGGAAGAAATATTAGAGATTCTAGGCCTTAAATACAGAATGAGTCATAGGCCTTATGAGCTTTCTGGAGGAGAAAGGCAAAGAGTTTCAGTGGCAAGGGCCTTAGTAAGAAAGCCTGAAATTTTAGTAGCAGACGAACCTACATCTCAACTTGACTCAGTAAATACAGAAATTGTTTTTGAACAAATTAAGGAGATATGTCAGACTTTTAATACAACAGTTATTTTAGCGACGCATGATCAGAGTATGAAAAAATTTGGTGATAAATTATTTAATATGAGATCCGGAGAATTGGAGACATCAAAATGAGCAATAAAGTAGCAATACTAATGGGAAGTACTTCTGATTGGCCAGCCATAAAGCCAGCTACCGAAATATTAGATTCTCTTGAAATATCTTATGAAGTAAAAGTTTTATCTGCACATAGAACACCTAAACAATTACTTGAATACCTTGATGAAAAGATTAAAGAAGGCTCGGTAAAAGTTTTTATTGCAGGAGCAGGAGGCGCAGCACATTTAGCTGGAGTTATTTCTGCTCATACTATTTTGCCAGTACTTGGTGTTCCTATGGAAAGTCAGAGTTTAAAAGGTTTAGACTCTTTATTATCAACCGTCCAAATGCCTTCCGGAGTTCCTGTTGCTACTTTTAGTATTGGTAGCGCAGGGTCGACAAATGCAGCTCTTTTTGCTGCTGCAATTTTGGGAGTTAATGATGAAGCTATATCGAATGGAATTAAAAAATATAGAGAGAAAAAAGCGCAGTCTGTTTTAAACTCTAAACTAGATTAATAATGCCATTCATAGAAGTTAAAGGTAATAATTATTATTACGAAATTTTTGGTAATGGTGCTCCGCTAGTGTTAATCCATCCTTATATGAGCAGTGTATTTCATTGGCATAAATCAGGATGGGTTGATCTATTAAAAGGAGACAATAAGCTCATAATGCTTGATTATCCAGGTCATGGAAAAAGTTCATCTCCCAAAGAAATTGAGAATTATTATGTTTCTAATGTTTCGGAGATACTTATCACATTATTAAATAAAATAGGCATAAGTAATTTTTCAGTTTTTGGGTTTTCAATGGGTGGAAGAGTTTGTTTTGACTTAATAAAAAAACATAAAGATAAATTGAACTGTATTATTGTTGGTGGTATGCATCCTAAACCACCAAAAACCCATAAAAAAATAATTACTTACAAAGAGGAAAATCTTACTCCAGTTGTTAGACAGAAATTTGATCCTAACGCACTTAAATTATGCAATCAGGCTCAAAATGAATGGGAAGGCATTGATAATGATGAAATAAAAATTTTTTCAAAGCCTGTGCTTCTTTTCGCAGGATCTGAAGATCCATATTATAATTGGATTGAATCTACATCTAAGTTGTTTTTAAATTCTGAATTTATAGTCATAGAAGGACTTGGGCACATAGGGGCTTTTTGGAGAACAAATAGAATTGTTGATCATATAAAATTAATATTAAGAGGGAGATAATCATGCCTATAGATCTAAATCCAGATCCTAAATACAGTAAAGCAATGGTTGTTGTTGCTCATCCTGATGATGCAGAATATGGTTGCTCAGGCACAGTTGCTAAATGGTGCAAGGAGGGGTGGGATGTTGTTTATGTTTTATGCACTGATGGTAGCAAAGGTAGTGATGACCCTGAAATGACACCAGAGAGATTAGCTGAAATAAGATATCAGGAGCAAGAAGATGCAGCAAAAATCCTTGGCCTGAAAGCCGTTGAATATTTAAATTACCCTGATGCTTATTTAACCCCTAGCTTAGAATTAAGAAAAGATATAACTAGGCAAATTAGAAAACATCAACCCGACATATTAATAACAACTGCCCCATTTAGAACTTTAGGGCAAAACTATGGATCTTCTCATCCAGACCATATAGCTGCAGGAGAAGCAACACTATCTTCAGTTTATCCTACAGCTAGAGATAGATTAACTTTTCCAGAATTATTAGAAGAAGGCTTTGAGCCACATAAAGTCAGGGAGGTTTGGGTAATGAGCAGAGATGATGCAGATCATTATAATGAAATTTCAGAAGATGATATGAATGTTGCAATGAAAGCGCTAACTGCTCATACGAGCCAAGTTCCGCCGGAAGCAATTGAGCGAGTTATTTCATGGAAAAAAGAAAACGGAAAAAAGCATAACATGGAATATGCAGAGTCGTTTAGGACATTTGTTTTAAGATGAGCATTAAGGGCTTATTATATGATCTTGATGACACCTTAATTAGTAGAGATAATGCCTTTCTAGGATTCACAAAGAAATTCTATGATAGTTTTATTGATGCATCTGATTTTTCATACGATGAATTTCTGAAAATAATTAGAAATGCAGATAAGAAAACAAAGTGGTCTACTGAAAAAAAATTGCTTTTTGATGAATTAAGAGAATCAATAAATCTTTCAAATGATAGTGAGTATTATGTTGATTTTTTTTGGAACTCAGTTGTCGAGTCAGTTGATCCTGATTTAAAAGCAAATGAACACCTAAAAAAATTGAATGACTTAAAAATACCCTGGGGGGTAGTAACTAATGGTTATAGTTTTCAGCATACTAAGTTAAAAAAATCTGGAGTTGGAGAATTGGCTCCATTTTATATGGTTTCTGGTGATTTTGGTTGCCACAAACCTTGTGAAGAAATTTACTTAGCAGCTGCTGAAAAACTAAATTTAGAATGTGAAAATATTTTGTTTGTTGGTGACACAGCTGAAACAGATATAGTTGGGGCTAAAAAAGCTGGAATGAAAACCGCTTGGGTCACCATGGGCAGGCAATACCCTTTAAATGAAAAGCCAGACTTTGAAATAGATCATGTCACGGATCTTGAAAAATTACTAGATTTATTCTGAATCTTTCGCGCCTTTTCTATTCTCCCACCCTGGCTTAAACATTCTTAGAAAGTTGCTTTTATTGTATGGGTGTAATTTAGCAACATCTTCATTAAGTTGTATGCCTAGCCCCGGCTTATCTGGTATAGCCAGATAACCATTTTCTACTTTCGTATAATTAGGAAATAATTCGTCTATCCAGCCTTCATTAAAATCGTCAAAACATTCTTGTATGTATATATTTTTTATTGCTCCACAAAGTTGTAAGTTTGTCATAGTTTTTAATGGGCTTTCTGCATTATGAAAAGCAAGATCAACATCAAAAGAGGAGCAAATTCCTGCGACTTTAACAGCCCCACTAATTCCTCCAATTTTCATGATTTCAGGATTAACTATGTCAGTTGCGTTTGATGAAACAAATCTAGTAAAGTCTTTGTGATCATCAAATCCCTCTCCAGCAATTATTCTTACAGGTGAATTATTAGAAACGTGAATTAACGAATCAATGTCGTCATTATCAATAGGGTCTTCAAACCAGGTAACATCATATTCTTTTAGCCAATTGGAAATCTTAATTGCTTCTACAGTATTAAACCTTTTATGTCCTTCTATCATTAACTCAACATTTGGGCCAACAGCATCTCTAACAGATCTAATTATTTTTTTTATGAAAGTTTCAGAATCTTTATTGAGCCTTAAATATTCTGATCCAAAAGGATCAAATTTTAGAGCAGTGTACTCTTTATCAGCCAAAGATTTAGCCTTTTCTCCAAAATTTTCTGGCGATCTTTCACCTGAATACCATCCATTAGCATAGACTCTGACTTTGTCCCTAACTTTTCCGCCTAATAATTGATAAATAGGTACTTTTAAATGTTTTCCTAATATGTCCCAGCATGCAATTTCAATTGCAGCAACAGCAGGTGTCATTTTTAAAAATAATGCTTTATATAATTCATCAACAATATTAGATATTTCTAAAGGGTTCTTCCCGATGGCTAAATGTTTTATTTCTTCTACAGCTTCTTTATTTGGCATTGTTGATAGACCTCCTGTAGTCTCTCCAAGCCCTGAAATACCATCAGATGTTTCAACTACAACAAAAACCCAGTTTTTCCACGGATTTCCAACAACAACCGTACGTATATCTGTAATTTTCATATTTATTTACCTCTCTTTTTTATAATCATTAATCCATCTCTTATAGGAACAATTGTGTTCCAAAAATTATTATCCTCATTAACTGTTTTATTAAAAGAATCAATTGATTTTGTTTGGTCATCTTCTGGGTTTAAAACTTTTCCAGACCATAAAACATTGTCAGCAATAATTAATCCATTTTCTGACAGTCTGTTTTTGCAGAGTTCAAAATAATTTGAATAATTATTTTTATCTGCATCAATAAATATTAAATCAAATTCTCCTCCCAGGTTATTTATAGTTTCTATTGCAGGGCCAATATGCAATTCTATTTTTGATCCATGTGGACTAGCTCCCCAATGCCTTTTTGCTATCTCTGATGTTTTTTTATTTACATCACAAGTAATTAATTTTCCGCCTTCAGGAAGTGCTGCTGCCATCATTAAAGCGCTATAGCCAGTGAATGTGCCAATTTCTAATATTCTTTTGCAGTTATTAATTTTAATTATTAGGTTTAGAAAATTTCCTACTGAATCACCTGACATCATTCCCGATGAAGGGCCTAGGCCAAGTGTTTCATTTCTAAGCGACTGCTCATTTGAGCCTGTTTTTTCTGAGTGATCACTAATATATTTTTCTAATTCTTCTGATAAAAATCCAGCCATAACTTTGCCTTATTAATTGTTATTTTAGCTTCATATTAACAAAATAAATTTAATCCGTGTCTATTACTAATGAAGTTCAATACAAATTTATGTAAGAATATTTTTTAGACCTATGGACATAAATGAATTAAATACTAAATTTGAAAAAGAAGATCTAGATTCTTTAGATTCTGGAGGAATATCATTTCAATTAAGTTTAGATGAGACTCCTGACCTAGTTTCGAAGAATTCTGATATTGAAATTAATCAAGCTTTGTCTGAACAAATGATAGAAGACCTGACCATTGATGAACTTAAAAGCGTAATAGGTCAGTTAAATTTGAAAAAGCATGACTCTGATAAAGGTTTAATAAATGTTGATCAATTGGCATCTGTGCTAAATGAAGCCCCTCCTGAATTAGCTGCAGAAGTATTAAGAGGAATAGATTGGTATCACGCGAGCCAAGTTATTTCTAAGATAAGAGATATGGAAGGAGTAGGAAAATTATATAAATACCAGAAACCTTCTGATGATTTCATGAAACATGATTTTGTTGCCATTAGAAGTGCTTGGTCTGTATCTCATACAGTTTCAGTTTTAAGAAAATCAAATATCAGTTCTAATAAATTGCAGAACCTTTTTGTCGTGGATGCAAAAGGAAAGCTTGTTGGGTCAATAGATATTTCAGACTTAATATTTGCAAATCTAACTCAGCCAGTTTCTGAAGTCATGAAGCCTAATATCATTTCAGTTACTGCTGATGTTGATAAAAAAGAATGTGCCAATATTATGGATAAGCACGGATTGAGGGCTTTAGCAGTTACTAATGAAGATGGCATTTTGGAAGGGGTGATTTCAATTGAAGAGGTTATTCATTTAGTTGAACAAGAAGCCACAAAAGATATGTTTAACATGGTAGGAATGAGTATAGACGATAAAGTAATTGGCCCAATAAAAAATTCTTTCAAAAGAAGATTGCCTTGGTTAATTATTAATTTAGGAACAGTACTTTTTGCTGGGTTCATACTTAGTTTATTTACAAATCACGTCAGGCAAATGCCAATATTAGCTGTGTTTTTACCAGTGATAATTGGCCAGGCAGGGATTGCAGGAACTCAAACCTTAACTTTAGTAGTAAGGGCGTTGGCTCTAGGAGAAGTAACTACAAAAGATACCAGGAATATATTAAATAGAGAGCTCTTTTTATCAGTCATTCAAGGTTTGTTGGTTACTCTTTTATTATTTATTGTCATATATGCTTGGAAGTCTAATTTTAATCTTGCCGCATTAGTAGGTGGCGCTATGTTGTTGAATTTATTTGTTGCAGGATTGATGGGTGTTATAGTCCCAATTTTTATGAAAACTGTAAATTTAGACCCTGCCTCATCATCTGCTGTAATAGTAACCACATTTACAGATATAGCAGGAATATTACTTTACATGGGGTTGGCATCATTAATTATTTTTGGACTCTAGATTAAGTGTCTGCCTTTTTAGGGTCTCTTAGATTATAAGTTTCTCCTGCCCCATCTTCCGGTTTGTACCCAAGAATATTTTTTGCTTTATCTATTGACCATATTTTCCAATGATTATCTGAAGTTGCATAGAAAATATCATATTTAATATTTTCACCTGCATTAACACTTAATTCTATTATTTGGCATACATCTTTATGGCTTAGCCATAGATTTAGAGATATTGGAGAAAATGTTGGGTCATCATCTGATATTACCCACCCTATTCTTATATGGATAGTAGATAGGTTATAAAAATCAGAATAATAACTACCTAAAGATTCGCCAAAGGATTTGGATGCGCCATAATAGCTATCTGGCCTTATCCTGCAAGTCTCATCGAGTGGCTTGTAGTTGTTAGGCAATTTTTCATATTCGCCATTATTAATAAAAGACCATGGTTCAACATCATAGAATCCTCCTGTAGCATGCTGTGAGCTAGCAAAAACTACTCTTTTAACTCCACTTATTCTTGATGCCTCATAAATATTATAAATTCCTGTAATATTATTATTTAAAATCGAACTCCAGTCCCCATGAACTCTTCTGTCTCCTGCTAAATGTACGACTGTATCAATATTTTCAAATGCAGGAAGAATTGATTCTAAGTTGCTTATATCTCCTACTCGAGAGTCAATACCTTCAACAGATCTTTGATCCAATGTTCTTATTTCAAACTTATTTTTTAAACTGTTAATTAGTATGCTACCTACTAAGCCAGCTCCGCCTGTTATTAAAATTTTTTTCATTGTATTTCCTCATGAATTAACTTAACTTAACTATAATACTTTATAAAATAGAGAGGTTTTATGAAAATTATTAAAGTTGAATCCAAATTATTTCAATATACTTCTTATGTTGAAAGTGATGACGAAGGTCATGGTCATCCGGCAAAAGAACCTCATAAGGTAAAGCAAAGTTTGATAACCATAGAAACTGACGAGGGCCATAAAGGACATTCTTTTGGGGCAAATCCTGAAATAGTTAAGAATGTAATTGCCCCAATTTTATTGGGGGAGAATCCATTTTATAGAGAAAAAATATGGGAGAAGATGATGCATATGCAGCGAATAGTAACTGCAATTGATGAAAGAATTTTGTCTTCCGTTGATCTTGCTCTATGGGATCTGCTCGGAGTGATAATGAATCAATCGGTAAATAATATTCTTGGTTTGTATAGAGAAAAGGTTCCTGCTTATGCAAGTACAATGTGCGGAGATACCATTAAAGGTGGTCTTTCTACTCCTGATGACTATGGAAAATTTGCAGAATGGTGTGTAAAAGAAAAAGGCTATAGGGCAGTTAAACTTCATGGATGGATGCCTCCTATTGAAGGGGCTCCTGATCCCAAAAAAGATATAATGGCATGTGCTGCTGTTAGAGAAGCAGTAGGAGAAGATATTCCTTTAATGCTGGATTCCTATCATTATTATTCAAGATTGGAATCATTATGGATTGGAAGAGAATTAGAGAAGCTTAATTTTTATTGGTTTGAAGAACCTATGGATGAATCAAGCATGTCTTCTTATATTTGGCTATCAGAACAATTAGATATTCCAATAATTGGGCCAGAAACCATGACAGGAAAGATATCTACAAGAGCAGAATGGGTAAAAAATAATGCTGTAGACATTTTAAGAGGCGGAACAGGTGACCTTGGAGGACTTACTCCTTTAATGAAAGTAGCACATCTTGCTGAATCTTTTAACATGGCTATGGAAGTTCATGGTGGGAAAGAAGGGAATCTTCACGCTCTTGGATCAATTAGAATTCCTGGAGAATTTTATGAAAGAGGACTACTGCACCCTCATGTTAATTATGAAAAATCGCCAGAATATTTGCATGAAATAATTGACCCTATGGATGACGAAGGATTTATTCATATGCCAAAAGGTGTTGGCTTAGGTTTGAAAATTAACCATGATTATATACAAGATAATCTAATATCAACTAATTCAGATTTAAAAAAGGCTAGAAGGCAGAGTTAAAAAAAGAGCTCCAAAAAAGGAGCTCTTTTAATATAAACCACTAGAGGCTTATGAAATATTAAACGTGAGGGTTACTTGAGTTCGCCTCCAGCGGTTGTTTTTGATGTATACAATTGCACCTCCTTTATAGCGTTTATATTAATAATATTAATTTAACATATTATTAATAAAAGTGGCTATATAATTAGAAATGATTTCCTAAATATTGTTTTTTTGTGGATAATTAAGAAATGGGTATAAAGATCTCAAAATATATGAGTTACGTTAATCTTTTCATTGGCATATTGCTGATCTTATTTTCTTTGATAAATAACTTAAGTATTTGGTTTACGCTCATAGGAATTTTAGCGGTCTTAGTTTCTTCTGCGAGTATTTATTTGAAAAAGAAAATAATCAATCAAGAAGTTAATCAAGATAAATAGTTAAGAGGTATTTAAAAAATATAGATATGGATACAGTTCAATATAAATGTATAAAATGCAGTAATGAGAATTACGAAGAATTTCGTGTTTCTACAACTGGAGGATTATTAACAAAAATATTAAATATGCAAGCAAATAAATTCAAAGCAATAGCATGTACAAAATGTGGCTATACAGAATTATTTAAAGGAGCTAAAGCAGGAGTTGGAGAAAGTATTTTAGATATATTTACTAATTAATAGGAATAATTAGCGCACTTTTCACATACTTTTTTAGGAATAATTCCGAGTTTAATAAGACTTCCGAATATTTTGCAACCAAAACAGAAACCAAGAGCAGATTCCAAGAATGCAAAAATCATAAGAATTATTAGCAATGCCATTGATAATTCTTTAATTCCTAATACCAAGAAAAGCAATATAAGGGTTGAGACAGCAAGACCTATTGCTTGAGCAAATCTTTTTGGAGGACCAGGTACAATTTTTTCATTAAATTTTAAATTTGGCACCAATATCTTAGTAACAAATATTGCTAAAGGACTCCATTTAGGCCCAGAAGAAACCCTTGCTAGAAAACCTATGATTAATATTATATTTAATATAGGGCCAAGGTTAGAATTCAATTGAATGGATATTAGCGCAATAAAAGATAATGTAAAAACACCTGCAGCTACGAATCTGGCAGAAACTTCATTAACAGTTTCTGGAAACTCAAAGAATTTATTTATTGCTGGTTTTATCATATTGCCTTAATCAACGTTTGGTTGTGGAGTGGTACGAAGATATTCTTTTATTATCTTGTGGCCTTTTGGAAATTTTTCTGGAATATCTTCTGTTGGAACAGCAGGAACTACTACACAGTCATCTCCATATATCCAATCAGCAGGAGTTCCAACTTGATATTCTGCAGTTAACTGCAGAGAATCTAAAACCCTTAAGATTTCTTGAAAATTTCTACCTGTTGAAGCAGGATAAGAGATTATCAACTTGATTTTCTTGTCAGGGCCAATTATAAAAACTGACCTAACAGTTAAGGTGTCATTTGCATTTGGGTGAATCATTCCATATGAATTTGCAATACTTTTTTTAGGGTCTATAACCATTGGAAAATCCACTATTGCATTTTGAGTTTCATTAACGTCTTTTATCCATTCATTATGAGATTCTAATGGTTGAAGACCTTCTTTTGTTCCTACACTTAAGACTAAAACTTTAGCATTGCGTTTATTAAATTCATCTTTTAAATTAGCAACTCTTCCAATTTCTGTAGTACATATAGGTGTGAAATCTGCAGGATGAGACATCAATACAGTCCATTTATTTTCTATCCATTGATGAAAATCAATTTCTCCTAATGTTGTATCAGCAACGAAATTTGGTGCTTCATCTCCTATTTGTAAACTCATTTTTCTCCTTCCAGAAATAAAAAAAACCCCGAATTTTCGGGGTTTCGATTCTATGTCTCTTAATTTATTTAGACTAGACGCGACTTGTTACCCCGTTGTCATTCTGACAACAGCAACAGCAACAAGTTTGTGTTAAGTAAAATTTCATAACAAGGGAATTGTATTATATAAAAAAATTAATACAAGACCCTTGTTATAAATTTAGAATTTTATTTGCTTCTTATAAGCTGAACACCAACAGCAACGCTAGTTAGAACCATTCCAATATAAGGAACGGCCATTAGCACGTTACCATAGTCATAAGCAGCTCCGGCTACACCTAATATTCCCATTATTGCAAAAGATGAAGCACTAATTATGTGAACATTTTTTTGCAAGATCATGCCTATGCCCATAGAAGCTATCCCAAGAAAAAACACTGCAGTCGAAAGAGCACCTACTGCCTGACTTGCAGACCATAGTGCTGCACCTACTGCACCTGCTGCTGCTGCTGCATCAGCCATACCTGCTGCACCTGCTGCTGCTGCTGATCCACCGGCTGAGCCAGTACCTGCAATTAACCCTGCTTCTGCAATCTGCCCAGGCACACTAATAAGTATTGCTAATCCTCCTATATATGCCCAATTAGAACCAGACATCATTCCTTTCATGCTAGCCCATCCAATTGCTGTTCCTACAACTCCAAGTGATGCAAGAGATACTGATAATTTTAGCCAGTCTGGATTCTTTCCAAGTTTCCCTACTATCTCTCCTACTCCCAAATCTGAAGCATCTGTGGGCATTCCAGAAACCAACCAAAACACCAGTGTAATTAAGGGAGCTATAAGAAATAGCCACCCAGTCATTTTAGAATTCATAAAACCTCCATGCTTAATTATAATTTCATAATTTCAGTTTAAAGATTCCCGTAGATTATGGTAATTTTAAGATCAATCTCGCAATCTATCATTGTTGAAAGACTCTTTCTGAAACCCCGATTCTTGGATACAGCCTCATGCTATTTGACATCTTATGACCGCTTTTTCAACTTGGTGCTTTTTCTTATTTTTAGAAAAGAAAAAATAGAAGAGAAGTAACTTAATTTATGCTGGTGGAGCTGACGAGAATCGAACTCGTAACCTCTTCGCTGCCAGCGAAGTGCTCTACCAATTGAGCTACAGCCCCAAATTATTATTGTACATATGCCTTCAGATTTATTGTAAATTTTTAATAATATACTTTATTGTTACAATCAATTAAGGAGTTTTTATGGAATTTATACCTTCAGTTAAAGATGCTTTTAATAAATATGGAACTTTTAGTGGGAGGTCATCAAGATCTCAATACTGGTGGTTTTTCTTATTTGGCATTATGGCTGGACTTTTTTTCAGCATACTTGATTTTGCTATTTTAGGCGTTGATGCAACTAGTACTGATCCAAATGAACCTATTGGTTGGTTTAATTTACTTTGGTCATTATTTTTGATTATTCCATCGTTAGCACTTGCATCTAGAAGACTTCATGATGTAAATAAATCAGGTTGGTGGCAATTATTATATATAACTATAATTGGGATAATTCTTTTACTTATTTGGTATTGCCAAAAAAGTGATCAAGTGGAAAATAATTACGGAACTTTATCCAATGAAATTTAACTGCTAGCGAAGTGCATTGCCAATAATGCTTCAGCCCTTTATAAAAATATTCCTTGCACTTGATACTATTTAAGATTATTTAACAGGATTTCCTGAGCTCCATTTCCAATTATCTGGAGGCCAAATATTTTTGCCTTTTATGACACTGTTTTCCCCATTTGGATCATACCAATC
>JAAZYI010000009.1 GCA_014239735.1 Dehalococcoidia bacterium | reverse complement strand
TAGTTTCTCCCAATTTCTCACCAATCTCTCCTGGTCCCGAGTTAGCCTCCACCCAGGCCTGTGCTTCCAGAATCGTCATTGAGCAGGGATACATAGTCTGAACCTGGTGCACAGTTTTCCCGTCCGGCTTTAATGCAGTTACGTCATAGACTCCTTTCCTAACCTTTTGAAAATGAGTAATTCCTGGTTGCACTCCCTGAGACTTTCCAAAAGCAGTAAACTCCATTTCACAGGAAAGCTGGTTATCAGCATAAGTACATGGATTCTTAGAAAGAATATCCATGGACATCATCAACTTGCCATCCTGCGTGTACCGGATGTGATTGTCCATATTCCGATTAGGATGAATGATAGATAAAACCGTTCCACATAGTTCAGATATTTGTTCTTTTGTTAAGTTGTGGTTGGTGCCATTTTGGGACACAGTCCACACTCCGACCAGTTTTTCGTAGGGAATGCTTTCAGCTGAAGCTGAAATGCTAAAGAGGAAAATAAATAGGTGGATTAGAAACAGACGTAACATAATACCTCCATGATACAGAGTCACCACACCGGTGAACTATCAACAATATTATTATGTACTCAACTGTCTAAATATTTTGAAAATGCTTCTTAATGAGGTAAGTTATAGACACTTTTTTCGAGTTTGTCAATATTTTAATTTGGACACCAATTTTAAAAAACAGACCTCAGCGTTGAGCGCTGCTGTAAGATTAAAATAATTATTGATCAACAAAATACAAGCCGCACTTAACTCTCTGTTTTCAACGGCCTGAATTCAGAAGTTATCTTGAGATTAGACTTTTCGGAATGAGGAAGGAACTTTGTTAGATCTTATTTGGGTCATCAAGAAATTCTCCTGATTCAAAGGAATTAGCCGTCATTTTTTTAAGTATTAATCTTATTTAGCTTAACCATTTAGGAGTGTATCAGGCTAGCCATCTGAGACATCCTATTTCTACTGAAAGGTCAGAAAGTACTATAGTTGAATCCATATATGTGACAGTGTTCGCATCGTGGGGGAATAATTTACTATTATAATTATAGTTTTTATTAAATTTAAGATACTGCTAATAAAATTCATCAAAATATTTTTATGATGAAAAGTTATATTAAAAATTTATGATCTTGAAGATTTGAAAGCTATAATGTTAGCTTAAATATGGTAATTATCAATTCTTCAATAGAGGAAGTCAAATGAAGATTTATGGTTGTTTTATTAATGGTAGACATGAATTTAATGATTCAAACAATATTATTTCTGTTATAAATCCATACGATGAAAAAATAAAATATAAAGTAGAAGAGAGTAATTTTAGTCAGATTGAAAGTGCTTTAGAATTTGGGTATAAAAGTTTTAAATCAGGTGTTTGGTCAAAATTAGATGTTCGTGAAAGAAGCGAAGTGCTAAATAACACAGCGACATTAATTGACAAAAATATTGAAGAGCTAATAAAAATTGAAGTTAATCAAATTGGAAGACCAATCAGAGAAATGAGGGCTCAATTAGGAAGATTATCTGAGTGGTTTAAGTATTTTGCATCATTAATCAGAGTTTTTGAAGGAAGTGTAACTCCTTTCAAAGGGGACTATATTAATTATGTAGAGAGGGTCCCTTTGGGTCTTGTAGTTCAAATCACTCCATGGAATCATCCTTTATTGATCTCAATAAAAAAACTTTCCTGTGCATTAGCTGCAGGTAATTCTGTTGTACTAAAACCATCAGAATTATCTCCCGTGTCTATACTGAGGATTGCAGATTTTTTAAATGAATCAGGGTTGCCAAAAGGAGTATTTAACATTGTACAAGGATATGGCAGCAAAATTGGGGAGAAATTGTGTGTAAATAATTATGTTTCAAAAATTGATTTAACCGGAGGAGATAAGGCCGGTAAGATAATTGGAGAATATGCAGGCAAAAATGGAATTTACTATTCTACGGAATTAGGAGGCAAATCTCCAATGCTTGTGTTTGAAGACTGTGAAATTGAAAAGGCAGTCAGTGGTATTACTTTCGGTTGTTTTATTGCGAGTGGTCAGACATGTATTGCCGGTACTAGATTGTTAATTCAAAAATCTATTTCGGAAAATTTTTTATCCTCTTTGAAGAAAAAAATGCTAAGTCTTAAAATCGGGGACCCTTATTCTCTAGAGACAAATATTGGTCCAGTTATTTCAAGGGATTCTTTGTTACGGATTGATAATAAAATTAAAGAAGCAGTTAAAGAAGGTGGGGAAATCATTGTTGGTGGCAAAATTCACACAAAGATAAAATCAGGATTTTTTTACGAGCCAACAGTTATTATGACCAAAAATATTGCAAATATAGCTCAAGAAGAATTATTTGGTCCTGTTCTTTCTTGTATTATTTTTGATACAGAAGAAGATGCTATAAGGTTAGCTAATGATACCAAATATGGTTTAGCCGCTTCGATTTGGACAGAAAATTTGGCTAGGGGGCACAGCGTTGCAAGTAAGTTGGATTGTGGAATCATATGGATCAATGATCATCATAAAAATGATCCTAGTTCTCCTTGGGGCGGTTTTAAAAACAGCGGTATCGGTCGAGAAAATGGCTATGAGGCTTATATGCAATATACTCATACGAGGAGTATAATAGCAAATTATTCTAGAAAATATGATGATTGGTTTAGTGATCAAGCATCAAGATATTCATAATTTTTTATTTTCT
>JAAZYI010000008.1 GCA_014239735.1 Dehalococcoidia bacterium | reverse complement strand
TGTCTGGCACAACAATAGCTTTAAAGATTTCGATGAGTTCCTTGCGATTTTTACCTCTCGACAAAGAGCTACAATTCGCAAGGAACGAAAAAGCATTAAAAATGCTGATATCCAATTTGTAAGTAAGAATTTTGATGAGATAAACAATAATGATTGGGATATTTTTTATAATTTTTATAGGCAAACTTACTTTGAAAGAGGACAAAATCCCTATTTAACTAAAGAATTTTTTTATAATATTAATACCGCAAATCATATACTTAAGCCTGTAATATTTTTTGCATATCATAAAGATGAGGTGATAGCAGCTTCTCTATGCTTTGCAGGGAAAGACACACTATATGGCCGACACTGGGGGGCTTTGCGAAAGGTCAAGAATCTTCATTTTGAATGCTGCTACTATCAGGGCATTGAGTACTGTATTGAAAATGACATAAAGTATTTTGATCCTGGTGTTCAGGGGGAGCACAAAATCAGGCGAGGTTTTCAACCTAAAATAGATTCCTCGTTTCATTATTTTTTAAAAGATGATTTTGGTGATGCCGTCAGCAATTTCTGTAAATCAGAAAAAAAACAAATTGAAAATTATATTGAGGCCTGCAAGTCCTATACACCTTTTAATAAAGATTATAAGATTTAATAAATGAATAAAACTCTTAAAACTAGCAATCATTTATCCACATGCTCAGCTAACTATTCTAGGCTGAATAAAATATTATCTGGATTCAATAAAGATAAATACTCATTTGATCTTTTATATTCCGGAAAGCAAAATAAGGCAGAATTTTTAATTATCTCAAGAACGCCTCATACACTTTCGGTAGAGGCAAAACTACTAAGTGAAGACTCAGCCCTTATTGAGATTCTACTAAGAATTAATATTTATGTTGATGCAAATCTCGCAGAAGTTATTTCATATCAGCAAGAACAACCTGTTCCATTTTTTATAAGGTCGCCCTTCTCTCAATCAGAAGATGAGAAATTTCAGCAGAATAAAATTCTAACTGAATGGCTAGAAAATATTTTTATTCACGGGGCAATTGAAAAAAAAGAAATAGATTTTTTGAATGGCTAAAATTATATATCTTCATGGATTTGCATCATCTGCAAATTCAACAAAAGCTCTTCAGCTAAAAAAATACATACTCGAAAATTATTCAAAAACAGAAATCATTATTCCCGACATCGAAAATAATATTGTTGATGCCGTCCAGCAAATCGATAAGCTCATTGAAGAATTCTCACCTTCTGCATTAATTGGAAGTTCGCTTGGTGGATTCTATGCAACATATTTTTCTGAACAATATAATTTAAAGTGTGTGGGAATTAATCCTGCCGTAATTCCTCCGGCGGAAATGTCTGAATATCTTGGAGAGAATAAGAATTACTCAACTGGCGAAAAATTTTTAATAAACCAGGAACAGTTAGATCTATTAGACAGAATGGGAAGAGAGATAAAAGTAATTAAATGCCCTAGGAATTTTATGATCTTATTGCAGTCACATGATGAGAAGTTAGATTACAGGGTTGCCACTAATTTTTATCAGGGTGCAGTGCTGGATGTAACATTTGGAGGGAATCATTCATTTGAAAACCTTGAAACTCATTTCTCCAAAATCAAAATATTTCTTTATATGCACTAATTAAGTGCAATATAATATTTTTGCCCTATAATATGACAATTATTGCACATATATTGGGCAAATATATTGGCATTAAAATTGCATATTATAATAATGCTACATAATTAAACTTGAGGAGAAATGTATGGCAGATTATAAAACTTATGAATATATTTGGTTAGATGGCTATCAACCTGAGCCTTCAATGCGAAGTAAGGTCAAGGCTACAGATGCAAGTACTGCACCGGATTGGTCTTTTGACGGGTC
>JAAZYI010000007.1 GCA_014239735.1 Dehalococcoidia bacterium | reverse complement strand
CATTTCTTTAGAATTAAATAGGCGAGCAAATGAGATAGGGCTTAAAAAAGAAATAAAAATTTGTTTTTTTCCTAGAGGTTGGTAAACAATAAATCTTACCGGCATAAAAACGCCAGCTAGTAAATTTGATGAAATTAACTGACTGCAACTTTCTAGATTACAAAATTCGACTATTTTGTAATATTTGAATTTAAGACTACTCGATGATTTTAAAATAGGGCGATCATGAATATTATCTATATTACTAACTCGAGTAATTAGGTAGTTCTTAGCCTTTATCTCCTGAATTAAATAATCAAGAATTTCTTCAAAATTTATCTCTGAAAAAACTTTAGTGACAATGTCTTCAGAAATGTTCATTATTTCAAATTCTGATCTTACTCTGATTATAATTTATAAATGCATTGCCTAATTAGATTCCTTCAGGTTTTCTAATTGTTTTTATATAATTTATCAAGTCCCAACGCTCATCTTCAGATAATATCAAACCCCATGGAGGCATATCTGATTTGCCATTTTCTATTATCCAGAATAAATATCCATCAGCCCCACTATCTGCACCATTCCATGCCCACAACTGTTTTGGCCAGGTTGTAAACCCATGAGAAACTACGCCGTAACCATTACCGTTTAATCCGTGACATTTAGCACAATTCTTTTTGAACATATCTTCGCCACGCTTTAATGATGTTTCGAAATCGACCGTGGGATTCTTAACTTCACTAACGCCTACTACATCTCCCATAACTGACATTGCCTGGATCTCTTCTTCTGATAACTCGGCATTCGTAATGAGAGGTCCGTTGTGAACTTTATAAAAATGTCCAGCGGGATCTTCAATTTCTCCAATTGCGGTTTCAATCTTATCTTTTGTAATTAGATCTGAATTATATTGAACTCGGAGCACTGGCCATCCAGAATCTGTTTTTTTTAAATTTAAATCTATTATTTTTAAATCTAATTTTTTTGGAAGCTCAGCCTGTAATGCCTTGATACTCGCTATAGTAATTATCCCCTCTATTTTAAACTCTTCCTCCAATGTCTCAGCCATGATTGAAGACGAAGAACAAAAAGCGAAGAAAAAGCAACTCACACATATTCGTGTAAAAAATTCCATTTCAAATAGCCTTTTATTAGTTAACAAATTGTTTAATAAGGAACTCAGCCCTTAAATTTTACTTTTTTAGAAGCTTCCCACTTTTTTCCAAAATTATCTATGAAAACAACTTTGATATCAGCCTCTTTAGTCGCCTTTAATTTAAATATAAATAATGGATCGTCGGCAATACCTGATGCTATCCGCAATCTGCTCACAAGCTCATCACCATAGTAGACCAGCATATTCCTGATAAATGTAACTGGCTTTACCCTGTTAAATACAGGTTCTGATGCATCATCAGCCATTGCCAATCCCGTGAATGAAGGATGGTTAAACTTAACCTTAACTTTGATTACTTTATCTTTTTTTATCCGCCTAGAAATCCTTATGCGAGGCGGTTTAATTTCTTTGGCCATTTTTTTTACAAATAAGATTTATTAGATTTAATTTTTTATTCAAAAGCTAATACTTTGATTCTATCGTCTAACGATGAAGTAATATTTGCTTCCCTTTCAATATAGTTAATTAATTCTTCTACAATCTTCTTCCCTGTATCTTTTACATGAGTTGCGCCAAACAAAGGATTATTCTGAAATCTTGTGTGTGCAGAGGAAATTTTGTAAACACTCTCCTCAGAGAATTCTTCACCGCCAACACTCATT
>JAAZYI010000006.1 GCA_014239735.1 Dehalococcoidia bacterium | reverse complement strand
TAAAATCAATAAACCCTGAGAATGCAATAAATACAAACAGTACAATCCATGTAGTTTTGAATATTGTTTTAAATATATAACGATCAATTATTGTCAATTTTTTTCTCCAAATATTCTTATTCTTTGAAAAAAATTATAGTTGGAGAGTATGGCTATAGTTGCAAAAAATAACCAGATTAAATGCACCCACCACAATCCAAGTACTTCTGGAGTGTCCCCCTGCTCAAACCAAATTTTTGCTGCACCCAACAAATTCACATAGATCATATAAATTAATACCCCAAAAATAATTCCACCGTATTGTCCCTGCCTTGGTGAGACCTTGCTCAAGGGAATAGAAAGTAGTACTAAAATAATTAGAGCAATGGAGGGAGAAATTCTCCATTGAATTTCGGCATTTGCTTGAAGTGTTTTTTGCTTATAGAGAAATTCCATATTCTCTAAATTCAAGTCTTCCTTTTCAACTTTCTTACCGCTATTAAGAAGTGGTAATTGATGTTCTGAAAATTCCAGAATTCTAAAATCTTGGTCACCGGGTCTGCCCTCATATCTTTGGCCATTGTAAAAAATAAGAAGATTATTATTCTCTCCAATGGTCTCAATTTCAGCATATTCAGCTACGACAACATTTACTCTTCCTTTATTTTCTTGCTGCAAAAAGACATTTATAAGTCTGTTCTCATCAATAAGATCTTCTGAATATAAAACTGAACCATTTTTCAGATTCACAAATCGACCTGGTTCTAAAAATTCAATACCAATTGAAGTCATAGAATCTAATTTTGTAGTTTCAATACTTTTTCTAGCTTGTGGTGATATATAGCCAGAAATAATTGCTAATAAAATTGCTATAACCAAAGTTGGCATAGCCAAAGGTTTATATAATGAAATAGGTCCTATTCCTGAGGCTGATATTGCCGTAATTTCGCTGTCAGTATAAAGTCTTCCAAAAACCAACAAAATTGATAAAAAAGTGCTCAAAGGTATTAGAACAATCAAATAATCTATAGAAGAATACAGCATTAGTTGCATGATATAATCAGATGATAGTAATCCAATAGAAGCATCACCCAATACATCGGCAAACTTATTGGCAACTAAAATAATCAATAATATGATTGTGACAGCCAACCAAGTGATAGCTGTCTCTTTAAAAAGATATTGATTTATTATTTTTCCCATAAAAAATCTTATTTGTCTAATAGATGAGATTCATATTTAGTTTTTAAACTAATACCATTACACTACAATTATGACTCAATAAATACTAGGGCATTCGATTTTAATAGACTAACAATACCCTTGAAAAATAACTAAAAGAGAGAAATAAATGAATTTTCTAATAAATACAAATAAATCATCAGAGATAAGAACTGATTGTCTTATATTACCTGTCTTTGAAGACGCAATCCTAAGAGGGGCATCTAAAACTATAAATTCTCAGAATAATAATCTAATAAAAGATTTTCAATCGAATGGGGATATATCTGGAAAACTAGGACAAACTAGAATTTTACCCATCAATAAACAATCCTATAAAAGAATAGTTTTAGTGGG
>JAAZYI010000005.1 GCA_014239735.1 Dehalococcoidia bacterium | reverse complement strand
TTATAGTATTTATCAAGAAATTCAACAACATTTACCTCGTTTGCAGAAGGAGTATCGGTCTTAGGTATAATTATATCAACTATGTCTATTAGCACCTTAGATTGCTCTTTGTTAAGAAAGATTGGCCTCCAATTATTAGGATTAGTATTACAGCTATTTAATAAACTTATAACAGAAGGTGTAACAATAATCAAACCAGCTGAAAGTCCAATATTTTTTAATGCATCTCTACGTTTCATAAATTTCCGTTTTTAAATTGTTCTGAAGCATAGTTAGCAGCTCTTGCTGTAAATGCCATATATGTTAGTGATGGGTTTTGACATGCAGATGAAGTCATAAATGATCCATCAGTAACAAACACATTTTTACAAGCATGAATTTGATTGTATTTATTTAATACTGATGTTTTGGGATCATGCCCCATTCTAGCAGTTCCCATTTCATGAATTCCAAGTCCCATTGCTCTAGAATCAATACTGTCATAGCCTACAACATCTTTATAACCTGCAGATTTGAACATTTTTACTGCTTGATCTTTCATATCTTTTCTCATAGCTAATTCATTTTCGCCAAAATCAGCATCAAAAGTAACAGTAGGAAGCCCCCATTCATCTAATTTATCATAATCTAGATACATTTTATTATTGTGGTCAGGCAATGTTTCTCCAAATCCTGTTACTCCAATTCTCCATCCACCAGGTTTTAATATTTCTTCTTTTAATTTAGGGCCGTATTTCAATTCAGCTACAACTTCTGACATACTATTTCTCCAAGCACCACCTTGATATCCATAGCCTCTTATAAAATCTTTAGAATTTGAATTCCCACCAATATTTCTAAATCTAGGTATATATATTCCTCCTGGTCTTCTTCCTTTGTCATACTTTTCTTTATAATTTTCAATCTTAGCAGAAGCGGCCACTGATAGGTGATGATCCATTATATTATGACCTAGTTCACCACTGTCATTTCCGAGTCCTTTTGGAAATCTTTTAGAAGTTGATTGCATTAAAATTGACGTAGAAGGCACAGTTGATGCACATAAGAAAATAATTTTTGCTTTAAATTTATACTTTTGTTTTGTCTCTCCATCAATTACTTCTACTTCAGAAGCTCTTTTGGTTTTTTCGTCATATATTATTTTATGTACAATTGAATGTGGTCTTAAAGTCATATTTCCTGTAGCATCTGCAGCAGGAAGAGTTGATGAATTACTGCTAAAGTATGCTCCATAAGGACACCCTCTCATGCATCTATTTCTATATTGACAAGTACTTCTTCCAAGACCTGGCTTTGTGCCTTCAGTTATATGAGCAACTCTAGCGGGAGTAACTACTCTGTCATTCATATTTTTAGCTACTGAAACTTTAAAATCCTCTTCAGCACAATTTAAAGGCAAAGGTTTTAAGAATTCACTATCAGGTAATTGAGGTAATCCTAGATTTTCACCTGAGACTCCAATATATTTTTCGACATAACTATACCATGGAGCAATATCCT
>JAAZYI010000004.1 GCA_014239735.1 Dehalococcoidia bacterium | reverse complement strand
GCATTTTATTTATCTCAGAAGAAACCGTAATACCATTATCATCTGTTATCCTATTAATGTCTTTAATAGATCTGGCCCCAGTATAAACAGCGGACCCCATCATGCCTGGAGCAAATCTAGATCCTTCCTCATTCATCCATGCGACAACATCAATAGGCGATTTTGGTACTATATTATTTTCACGCAAAGCTTCAATAATCTCTATACCCGCTAAGACGCCAAATACTCCATCATATTTCCCCCCGGAAGGCTGACTATCAATATGCGAACCAGTTAAAACTGGGGGAGAATCCTTGTTAATACCCTCTAATCGAAAAAAAAGGTTTGCTGCACCGTCAGTGAAAACTTCTATATTTAATTTTTTTAACCAATTAATGATATGTTTTCTCGCATGTAAATCTTCATTCGAAAGTGCTTGTCTGTTAACACCACCATTTTCAGTTTTTCCATGATTTGCCAATTCATTATGTCTCTGCCAAAGTCTGTTATTATTTATGAGACTGGAAATATGTTTCATTTATATATATTAGCTATGTTTTCATTATTTCTAAAGGGTTAGAACGAGGATCCCTTGGTAACCATTTTTTGTTTTCTACTTGAGAAAAGAAATCTGACAAAAAGTTGTTAAAATACGAAGGTTCTTCCAAATTTATTGTGTGTCCTGTTTTTGGTAAGATTAAAAGACCCGAAGCTTTAATACATTTTTTTAAGAACAAACCGGGATTAATACAATGATCATCTTCATCTCCTACCACAATCAAAGTCGGTGTTGAGATCTCTCTTATCGTTTCTTCTAGATCATAAAGAGAAGGTCTTTTAGCTTGGACGGCATTCATTGTCATGCTTGCTCCAATATCAGAATGCTCACCCAAAATATTTAAAAAATCATCCCAACCATCTTTATCTTTAATTAGAAAGGGAATTCTTGAGGATGCTCTACCATAAATTTTAGAAAATTCTTTGCTCCCTAATTTTATAAATTGATTAGCTACGTCACTAGATAGTCTTCTAAAATAATCTTCATGATTTTTTTCAGCACCATATCCGCTGGCTGCAATTGTCAAAGAAATGGTTTTTTTTGGGTATTTAATGCCAAAATGAAGTGCAGCAAAACCACCCATTGATAAACCAACAATATGAGCTTTATCTATAGACAATTCATTCATAACGTCATTAATATCCTCAACTGCCCGCTCCTGAGAATAAGATTCAATTGACTTCGGCACGTCTGACGGAGGATAACCTCGAGCATTAAAAGTTATACACTCGTATCTTCTTGAAAAATAACGTACTTGAGGCTTCCAACTCCTTTGGTCTCCTCCAAACTCATGTACAAAAAGTACAACTTTACCCTGGCCTGTTTTTTTAACATTTAATTTGATATTATCGCTTGTCGTAATAAACATAATTATTTATATAATAGAGCTTCTAGAAGATATACCTCCATCTACTGTAAATACAGTCCCAGAAGTATATCCAGATTTTTCCGATACTAAAAAAGCTATTAGATCTGAAATCTCTCGAACATGAGCAGGCCTT
>JAAZYI010000003.1 GCA_014239735.1 Dehalococcoidia bacterium | reverse complement strand
TAAGTCTCTATCGAGCCATCTTCCATTTGAATAATAACTTCGTCATTCTTTTGTAGGTCGTATCGTTCAGAAATTTGATCTGAAATAGAAATTCCATTTTTCACTCCTTCCTGAAACCATTCTCCATCTATTATTTCGTTTTGTACTGGAAGATCTTTTATCCAAGTGATATTAAAATTTCTATCTATAATATTATCCTTATCTTGCTTTCTTACAATCTGAGCATTAGCGACAGGATAAAAAAGATTAATTTTTATATCATTCTCAGATAAGAAGCGCTTCATGCTAGCTTTATCTTCTTCGTTTATATTGATAGCAAAGTTGTTAGGAGAATTTTCAGGAATAGAATCTTGCCAACTTCCTAACAAATTTTTACTGGCCGAGAATGTAATTAAGCTTAATCCAATTGCTACAGTAAACGCAAAAATCTGGAAAGAATTGCTTAATTTTCTTCTTCGTAATTCAGAAAATGCAAGACTAACAGGGTCTTGGGCTCCCAGGCCTAATTTACTTTTACCTAATAATAAATATATGAAACCTATGCCTATAAATGAAAAAATTATTACCCCACTAAAGATAATTAAAGACAGAGTAATTTGATTCGTATAAATAAAAAGTAGTAACAAAAAAGCCAATAATCCCATAAAGAAAATAGGTAAGATATTTTGATTAAAACTTATATCGTTTTTAAGAACACGCATGGGAGATATATTTAGTAGCTTAGATATATGCGGATAAATAAATCCAAATTGGCAAATTAGAACAGTGACACATGTTACATACAGAGGGTAGAGGCTAGGTGGGGGCAGTTCTGTGGGAAAATAAGAATCCATCAAGCTAATGAAATTAGATTGTAAAAACCATCCAAGAGTTAATCCTAATACCAATGTTAGCAAGGTTATGTAGAAAAAAAGTAATAAATACAGCCCTCTAATTTGAAAAAGATTCATGCCCAATGTTTTAAGAATAGCGACATAACTAACATGCCTACGAGCAAATCTCTGTGAAGAAATTCCTATAGTGCAGGCCGAAAGTAAGACTGCTATTAAACCACCTAATAAAAAGAAGTTTTCTGAACGATCAACAGTTTTACCTAAAGAGCTATCATCTTCGTTTAAAGATTCTATGTCATCTCCTGGGTTTTTATTTTTTTCTAAAGTGCTTCTTATCTGGTTTATTTCTTCTTCAGGTCCTGTAAATAGATAGTTATATTCAACCCTGCTACCCGGTTGGATGAGGTTAGTTTTATCCAGGTCCTTTATATTCATTATTGTTTTAGGTGCAAACGCAAAATTAGTTGAACCTCTATCAGGTTCATAAATTATGGTTGCTTCGAATACAAATGTCGCATCACCTAAATATATTTCATCTCCATATTTCAGAGATAGAAGGTTTTTTAATCTCTCATCTATCCACAAGGTTCCTGGAGTGGGGTTTTCTTTAGTTTTGTAAGTTCCAGAGCTGTCTTGAAGCTCAAGCTCTCCGATAAGCGGATAAGAATTATCAACAGCTTTTATAGAACTTAATTGCATTTCTTCTTCTGAAAATATTACGGAAGCGAATATAGTCATTTCAGTAGTTTTAGAATCTTTTAAATTTAGTGACTT
>JAAZYI010000002.1 GCA_014239735.1 Dehalococcoidia bacterium | reverse complement strand
CATCCTGATGCGCTGAAAAAAATTGCTTGCGGTGAAGAAATTGGGACATTAATATCATAGTTATGAATGAAATAATTAATGATATTAAACCTAAGATGCAAAAATCTATTGATTCGCTTATGCATGAGTTTAATAAGATTCGTACTGGCAGAGCAAATCCTAATATCTTAGATACTGTTAAAATTGATTATTACGGAAATCCAACACCAATAAGTCAAGCAGCTAATATCTCCATAGAAGAGGGAAGAACTCTTGCGATTTCACCTTGGGATAAGTCTTTAATTGGAGAGGTAGAAAAGGCTATTATGAAAGCAGATTTAGGTTTAAATCCCAGCACAAGCGGGGATTTGATTAGGGTAACTATGCCAGTCTTGACTGAAGAAACTCGGCAGGAATATATCAAGCAAGCTAGGACGGAAGCCGAAAATTCTCGCATATCTATTAGAAATACTCGTCGAGATGCAAATAACAACGCCAAAGATCAGCAAAAGGCTGGTGATATCTCTGAAGATCATCTCAAAAGGATAGAGAGTCTTGTGCAAAAAGAAACAGATCACTTTATCGGTCTTGTTGAGGCTGAGCTTAAAAAGAAAGAAGAAGATTTAATAGAAATCTAGATTCTTTTCCCAGCAGCCAAGATGGCAAAACATAAAACTAAATCTTTCAACCTTTCAGGGGCAAATGTAGCCATCATCATGGATGGAAATGGGAGATGGGCTAAAAAAAATACACTTAACGTTACTTCAGGTCATGAGAAAGGGGTTGATGTTGTAAGAAGAATTGTTGAGTCAGCTGCTCAGCATAAGATTGCCTCTTTGAGCTTATATGCATTTAGTACAGAGAACTGGTCCCGTCCAAAAAAAGAGATTCTTGGGATTAAGAAATTAATTATTAGCGCCATTAATGCTCAGGTACCAGACTTAATTAATCAAAAGGTTGCCTTAAAATTTTTTGTTTTTTTTTAAAGGTTTGGTCCTGAGGTTACAAAGGCAATTGAGGGTGCGGAACTAGCAACAAACTTTCCTACACCAACATTAGAATTGAATATTGCTCTAGGATATGGAGGAAGAGCAGATATTCTTCAGGCGGTTAAATTAATTGGACAAGATATAGCTTCCCAGAATTTAAAGATAACTGAAATTTCTGATGACCTAATTTTCCAACATCTAAAAGCCCCAATCAAAGAATTAGATTTGTTAATCAGAACAGGTGGAGATCACAGGATAAGTAACTTTCTGCTTTATCATTTAGCTTATACTGAGATTCAATTTCTAGATACGTTGTGGCCAGATTTTACAGAGCAGCATTTTGAGCAATGTTTGGAAGAATTTATGAAAACGGAGAGACGATTTGGCAAAAGAATTCTTTAGCAATATTTTATCAAGATTGCCCTCAGCAATTGCTCTTGCAGTTGGGGTATTTGGAATCTTATATTTGCAAAACTTGCTTATTATTTCTTTATTAGTCCTAGTGGTGGCTGGATTTCTTTGCTATGAATGGTTGCAGGTGTCATTAACTAAAATTCACTTAAAACAGATTATTTTCTTAATAACCCCAGCGGTTTTATTTGCATGTTTTGGAGAGAATTTTGTCAATTACTTTCTTTTAGTATCATTTGGATTTTGGTGCATATATGGATTGTTATTGATTTCAAAAAATACAGGACATTTCATGCTTTTTAGCTTCAATAATAATTATTTAGGCATCTTTTTAATACAATCTTTTCTTTTTGGCTTGATGGTAATTTTACTATTTCCAAATTCTAGCGTTAATCATTTTTTTGTTCTTTTTCTATTACTATTTATTACAGCACTAATAGATGTAGCAGCCTATTTGGTTGGCAGTAGTATTGGCAGGACTCCATTATTTCAGGATTTAAGTCCTAATAAAACTTTAGAGGGCTTTATTGGCTCGGTGGTTATAACTACATTATTTCTCTCCATAATTTACTGGCTGGAGTTCATCTCATGGAATTTATT
>JAAZYI010000001.1 GCA_014239735.1 Dehalococcoidia bacterium | reverse complement strand
TGTCCGCAAGCTGACTTTCAAATCAACACTAATTAAAAGTTATCAAAATTTTACTTAAAATTCAATGGAATCTACCTTCCAAGCAGGGTGTCGAGGGTTCGAATCCCTTCTCCCGCTCCATATATATCCCTTTAGATGATTTTTTTATTCCTTTAGGCTAAAGGGTGGGTATTCATCTGTTGCTAATAAAAATGCATAAGCATTAACTCTTAATGACCAACGCAAGAAGCCTTCCACAAAGTTAAATACTTCTTTCGGATATCGCCCTGTGAATAGAATAGTAAACCAAGCAAAAACACTACAAATAACAACAGCAATGAATATAAATGTTAATACAATTATGTGTGGAATAATTAGAATCCATTTAACAAGCGGCATCCATCTATTTAAGTCAGTCTTAACGTTTGGATAAGGTATATTAACTTTTACTGCTTGCTCATCATCAGTTGAGGGATATTCGTTCCTCATTAATAAGCCATAAGCGATAATTTTATACCCAAATTTGGTTATACTAATATTCCAGTCAAACCACCATTTTGGATATTTTTCTCTAAAAAGAATCATTAAGGCTACTGCAAGTATTAAAGCTTCAGCATAAGAAGTAATCAGAGAAGAAATAATAATAATTGGAACAATTAATACTATTCTAAAAAATGCAGTAGATTTGTTGGATTTTCCTGGGTATTCAATTTTAAGTGTGACTGGGTATTTCAATGTAAATCTCCTTGTAATAAATTTATTTTTTAATAAAAAATACTTCTTGCAACTCTTTGTTGAATGTTAATGCAATCTTGAATGCTAACTCTAATGAAGGAGTGTACTTATACTTTTCAATGGCAACTATTGTTTGCCTAGAAATACCAATCACATCAGCAAGTTCTTGTTGCGTCATTTCGTCATTATTAAACCTGAGACGTCTTACAGAATTTTCTATATGTATTTTTTTTATGGCCATTTTCAATAAAAGCTATTTGTAGAAATATATTTTCAAAAAATTACTACTGATGCTTGCTAAGAATCCTGATAAAGTTATAGCAATTATTCCAAAGTTTATATGTAGATTAAACCACCCTAAAAGACCAAGAATTATTACAATAGATATACCAAATATAACGCCATTTAAACGCATAGCATATAACTCAATCATATGGTCTCTTTCATCTTCGACATTTTTTTCATATCTCCCAGTAATGATTGATGAAAATATAGAAATAACTATAGAAAGTAATATTGCTGCAAGTATGCTAATTCCAATACCAAGAACAAGCACTTGAGTAATTGAAGTGATACTCATAGTGGCAGCTTCATTTAATTTAAAGTACATCCAGATAATTGCAATTGATGCTGAGATTATTTCTCCTAAAGTATTTCTAAGTTTTATATTCATATTTACCTTTATAAATTATTTAATATGTAAAGTATAACATACATTATGTAATGTACAACATACTATATGTAAACAATATATAACAATAACCCTTGAATAGTTATTTATTATTTTGTCGGTCTATTTGTCGGTCTATCAGGAAATATCTCTACATATCTCAACACACAACCACATACTTTAGAGATTTATTTTAAATAGCAGGAAATACTTCTACATATTTAGAAATTTTTAAATCGCTATAAATTAAGGAAGTTTAGCTACGATTTCGTCAATAACTTTATTCATTGCAGGCCTATCTTCATCTGGCATAGGCTCTATCATAATTACAAGATTTCCATGAATTCTAAATTCTATAAACATTGGTTCTCGCCTGACGCAACCATCCCTGACTGAATTTGCTTCCAAATCAAGTTCCGATTCTATAAACGAACTTTTATTTAAAGTAAGTATTTCTCCAAAACCAATATCATATTTTGGAGATAATATATAAGGATTGCCTCCGTATGCATCTCCTCTGCACTTAGTTTTCTCAACATTTGGGCCGTGTGCAGTATTCTTTTCTACTACTTCAATAAGTTCAGTTTGCTCTTCTGCAATAACTTTTCCAAATGTTCTTGCATTCTCAACAGATTCATATCTAATAATTGCTACTTCTCTTCCTTTCCAAAATCCCCATTTAGCATCTGTGGCTTCAGAAAAATCAGTTTCAAAATCATTCTTCATTAAGTTCTTTATACCTAACTTTGACGCATCTTCCATTGAATATACTGTATCTACTTGAACTGGTTCTCCCGCTGTAGAAGAACATGCAAAGATAAATAAAGCAGATAATATTAATCCCAAAAATAAATAAGTTCTCATAAATCGAATATAAAAAATATATATATTTTAGTCAATATTTATGGAATCTAGCTTCCAAGCAGGGCTAGAAGATACTTATTGGATAGGTAGTAAGTCTAGAATTTCTTCAAGGAATTCAATAGTTTTTGCAGAAGATTCAATCATTTGGCCTTGACCATAATCTTTCATTAAAGGTTCGCCTAAAAAAACTAAGTTTCCATGAATTACAAAATCTGAGTAAAGAGGTTCTCTTCGAACACAAACCGCTCCTGCTGGATTACTAGAAAAGTTGATGTCATCCTCAAAAAATTTTAATTTGTTCAATATCATTATATTGCCAATTCCAATTTCAGAATTAATCTTAGAATCCATCTTACTGTTAAAACCATAACGATTAGATTTAAGACCCCTGCATTTTGTTTTTTCTACTTTGGTGCCGTGAGCAATATTTTTCTCTACTATTTCGACAAATTCAGTTTGTTCTTCTCCCGCTGTTTTCCCTAGGGTTCGGGCAAGCTCTACTGTTGGATATCTAATAACTGCAATTTCTCTGCTCTTATGAAAACCCCATTTAGCATCGGTTGCCTGAGGAAATTCGGTTTCTAAATCTTTTTTAACTTTTATTCCTACGCCAATAACATCATTCAAAGAGTAAATCGTGTTTACCTGAATACGTTCTTCTGCTGTAAAAGAACATGAAAATATAAATAAAGCAGATAATATTATCTCCAACAAATAAATTCTCATAGATTGACTATACGAAAAAATAAATATTTCAGTCAATTAAATTCAACCACACACTTTAGAGATTTATTTTATTTCAATACCAATAACCATCGAAAAAGACCACGTCACAATAGATTAATCTATTAGGGATAGTTTCCTTAATAGTTTGGATTACATCTTCAGATAGTACAGACGCTTTGTACTTAAGTGCAAAGCACAAGGGGAAAGTCTCTGCAAGATCTTCTGTCTCAGGATTATCTCGTGCATAATCTGAAATATATTGACCATCATACTCTTGAGCAGCAATCCATTCAGGTGACGAAAGATGATAGGAGTCTAATGAAGTATGCGTAGCCTCATGTAAAAAAATCTCTTCTAATATTCCTTGTTCTTTATACTCAAGACCTCTGCCATGATGAATCAATAAATTGTTATTTCCTCCTCCAAAATCTTCAATGCCTTTATGAAGCCAAATTGTATCTACATCTTTACGTAAATAAGTAGGTAGTTGGCCAATTGCAAGAAGATATTGTAAAGCTATTTCTTCAGCTATTAATTTAGATCCAAATTCAGGATTTACCTGCACTTCAATGACTAAATTGTCAGAAAATTCTGCTTGAAATCTAAATGGTGTTGTATTTATCCATCCATGTCTTCTATCAAACATCTGGCGAGGTTCGTCATCTACCCAATATAAACTGATATCATTGGGATTGCACTTGCAAACTTGGTCAAATGAAGACGGGTCTGATGAAGTTAATATGTCAGGACTTAAAAAACTTGTCCCTCCAAAAGGTGGTGCACTTTTTATATTTTTAACAACAACAGTATGTATGGCAGTAGGTTCAGGCACAGGAGTAGCAGTAGGTTCAGGCACAGGAGTAGCAGTAGGTTCAGGCACAGGAGTAGCAGTAGGCTCTGGTTTCTTATCTTCTAATTTTTGAACAACTTTAGCTTCAACAGTGGCTTCTATATCAATTTCTGAAATTGGAGTAACCTCACTAGCGCACCCAAGTACTAATCCAATAAGCAATATTAATAAAATCCTTTTCATATAATCCATTTTATACAATATTTTTTTATGTTCCAGCTCTACAAACTTCTGCCTAAAATATTGAACAACCTGCCATGTCTTTAGCAATGCTATATTCTATATATCCTGAATTCTTATATTTTAATTATTAATCTTTTCATAGAGCACTTTTGGGTCTTCAATCATACCAGACCAATTTTTAGTTAATGTGCCATTTTCAAATTGTACAAAAGCCGGAGTGGTATAAACTGAATTCTCTACAATAAATGACGAATATTCTATATCGTAAGCATTTAACTTAATCAATATTATTTCATCAGAATACATATCTCTAAATTTGTTTACAGCTTCTTCGCTTGCTGCACAAGCCACGCAATTAGAAGAAAAAACATATACAAGCACATTGGGCTGGTTATTTATGATTTTTTCTAATTCAACTTCACTGATATTTGCAGTTGTCATTGGGTTTCCTGGAGCTATTATTTCATCAGTAACAACAGTTATTTTGATTAGCTCACTTTCTCCATTTCTTTGAATTGTTAAATCTATTGAAGTTCCAATTTCTATATCAAACTTAGCTTCAAGTTTTGAAATTACTTCATTTCTACTAAGACCCAAAATATCCTCGCCATTTATTTCAATTATTTGGTCACCGCTTTTGATTCCTGCTAAATCTGCTGGACCCTCAGGGCAAATGTCATCAATGCTTCCAGGGTCCCATCCAAATTTGGCACATATGCCTACCCAAGTAATTGAATCTACAATCTCGAGGGAAGACAGCATATCAGTTGTAATCTCGAGGGAAGACAGCACCTCAGTTTTAGATTCTGGCGTAGGTTCAAGCACAGGAGTAGCAGTAGGTTCAAGCACAGGAGTAGCAGTTGGCTTAGGCTTCTCTTCTTCTAATAATTTCTGAGCAACTCTAGCTTCAACAGTAGCATCAATATCAACTTCTGAATTTGGAGCAACCTCACTAGCACATCCAATTATTAGCCCAAAAAGCAATATGAATAAAATCTTTTTCATAGGGCTTATTTTACATAAAATTAATTTTGTAAGCCCATCTCTACAAACTTATACGTATCTAGAAATAGAAATGGAACCTAACCTTCAAGCATAGTGTAGAGAATTTGAATCCCTTATCCCTCTCCATTTAATTAAATAGATGAAGGAATGGTATGATATATTTGCCTACTTGTAAGAAATAACATTCTTGTTATGGAATAATACGCAAGATTGTTATTATGAGCCGAACTTGTAGGCATAATAGAAATGGAACCTAACCTTCAAGCATAGTGTAGAGAATTTGAATCCCTTATCCCTCTCCACTTTTGACTAAACTTTTGCATTAATAACTATTAATTTACTTTGAATCTAAGAGTTGTTCTAAGCTTTTCTTCTGGCACTTTTCTAAAATCAGAAAGATAGATTTCCTTGTGAGCTTTGGAGGTACGCATGAGCCCATTGGCATAAGTAAAATCTTCCATAATTTTAAATGTTTTATCTTCATCTGAGAATTTTCCAACATGCAACATTTGCACACATTTCCCCTCGGAAATTTCTTCGAATTTTATGTTCTCCACAAAATCAGTGCTTTCTCTTTTTTTTGAAAGCTTTTCTTTCAATACTTCCTTCATTTCGCTATAAAACTCTTTGGTGATAAATGATGGTTGCCTCAACATAAGTGTGTAAACAAAGTCTTCTTTTTTAATCTCTCCAGTAAAATTTTCTATTGCTGCTTTATTGATTCCCCAAAAACCTTCGAGTGGGTAAACAGTATAGTCTTGATAGTGAGAAGGCTTAGGTACTGTTTTTTTTAAATTCATTTTAATTGTGTAGGCCAATGGATATAAAGCAGCAATGCAATGACTAAAACGCTCTTCTTCCGGGCTTCCATGTCCTTTAATTGTTATATATTTATATTCTAATACGTTTATTAATGCAGGCACCTCTTTAGGAACATATAAAGTTTTTTCATGCTTTCTCCATTCATGTTTTTTCTCCATTTGAATAATTAATCCTTATATTTTAATTTTCAGTAAGGTCATAAGTTGTCATTTCAAAACTTTGAATTACAGACCCTTTAAAAATCTTCTTTATTTCTTGAACAGCGTGTTTAAAATTGTTTTCAGAGCTAATGCCTAAAGCTTCATGAACTAGAATTAGATTAGAAACTTTAGCATCCCTTGCTAAGGTTCCTGCATCTACATGACCCATCATATATTCAGCTTCCGGAGTACCATCAATTTGTTCTTGTAGGGCAATACATAAACAAACAAGATAATCGGCGCCGTATGCTAAATCTTTAACCGTTTCGCATGGCCTTGTGTCTCCTGTGAAAACTATACTCAATCCGTCAACCTCTAATCTATAAGCGAGAGAATCGAGGTATGGCTGCACATGTTCGGCAAGAGTTGTTTTTACACTCCAATTTCTCCTTTCGATTTTTTCGTCGGGATATATGTCTTTTACTAAAAAATCAGGTAGCTTTCTTGGTAATTTACCTCCTCTTCTTTGAAAAGAATTTAAACTTAACGAATGATTTGTTCTAGCTATAAGATCATGCGCAAAGGCCCCATCATCCAAACCTATTAATTTTTCAGTTAGACTAACTGTCGGAGGAGGCCCAAATATTTCTAATTTTTTTTCTTTTCCAATGCTTGTTTCCCATCTGGTGAGTAGAAAAGTTGGGTAATCTAAATCGTGATCTGAATGGTGATGGGTAAAAAACAAGGAATTTACATTTCTAGGATCTAAATCCATTTGTATCATTTTGTAAGTAGAAGCTGGTCCACAATCAAACATTATTAATTCATCATCTAATTCAACTATAAACCCAGACCCCCACCTTTCCTTATTAGGCTGAGGTGTTCCTGAACCAAGAACATGTAATTTTTTATTACTCATTAGACTATTATTGCCTTTCCTATCTCTATTGCACAAGATCTGGTTATAATGGTGAGAGTAGATAATAATGATCGTTGCTTTATTTTGAGTAGTGAATTTTATATTAATTAGGAGTTAACATGACTGACCAAAAAAAATTTAACCTCTCTGAAAACGATATACCTAAACAGTGGTACAACGTACAGGCAGACCTTCCCAAACCTTTAGACCCTGCATTGCATCCTGGAACTGGCAATCCTGCTGGACCTGATGATTTCGCACCTCTATTTCCAATGGAACTTATTATGCAAGAGGTTAGTCAAGATAGATGGATCGACATTCCTGAACCTATTAGAGAAATGTACAAGACTTGGCGTCCGACTCCTTTGATTCGCGCAACAAATTTAGAAAAAGCACTTGGAACTCCAGCTAAGATATTCTACAAATATGAAGGCGTTAGTCCTGTAGGGAGTCACAAACCAAACACAGCAATTGCTCAGGCTTACTACAACAAAATTGAAGGCACTAAGCAAATTGTTACAGAGACCGGTGCAGGGCAATGGGGTAGTGCGCTTGCTTATGCGTGTAGCCAGTTTGGCATCGATTCTAAAATATTTATGGTAAGTGCTAGTTACGACCAAAAACCTTATCGAAAATCAATGATGCAAGCTTGGGGCGGTACTGTGACATCTAGTCCTAGCACAGAAACTGAGTCAGGAAAAAAAATCCTAGAAGGTGACCCTAAATCTACAGGCTCTTTAGGTATAGCTATATCAGAAGCGGTTGAAGTAGCAGTTCAGAAAGATGACTCAAAATATGCCCTTGGTTCAGTTTTGAATCATGTTCTAATGCACCAAACTGTAATCGGTCAGGAAGCAATTCTACAAATGGAGATGGCTGATGCCTATCCAGATATTATTATTGGATGCGCAGGTGGTGGCTCTAATCTTGCAGGAATATCCTTCCCTTTCATTCCAGATAAGTTGAAAGGAAAAAATACTCGGTTTATCGCAGTTGAACCTGCAGCTTCGCCATCACTAACTAAAGGAAAATTTGCATATGATTTTGGAGATGCCATTGGCATGACTCCTTTAATTAAAATGCACACGCTTGGGCACACATTTGTTCCAAACCCGATTCATGCTGGCGGACTTCGCTATCACGGAATGGCGCCTCTAATCAGTGCTTTATTTGAAGCTGGAATTTATGAAGCTCGTGCTTATAATCAGAATGAATGTTTTGAGTCTGGGGTTCTATTTGCTAAAAACGAAGGAATTATTCCAGCTCCTGAACCAACTCATGCCATTAAAGCTGCTATTGAGGAGGCTTTGTTGTGCAAGGAAACAGGAGAAGAAAAGAATATACTTTTCCATCTGTGCGGACATGGTCATTTAGATTTATCAGCATACGATAATTATTTCTCTGGAAATATGATCGACTATGCCTTGCCTTCAGAAGATATTGATAAGGCAATGGAATCTGTTCCGAAGCTTTAAAGGTCATTTATAAGTAAAATATGAGTGTCACTATTTGGTTACAGTTGTTTTTGATTTGTCTTATTGGAGCTATGTCGCCTGGACCAAGTCTTGCAGTTGTAGGTACAAACACGCTTTCAAAAGGGCGTATGTATGGAATTTCAACTGGAATTGGACATGGTTTTGGTATTGTTATATGGGCTTTTCTTACATCAGCTGGAATAGCAAAAATTATCATTGAAACAAACATTATGTTGATATTAGTGCAATTATTAGGTGCTAGCTTTTTACTATATTTGGGGATTAGAACTCTTATTGATAAGGCAGGCTTGCCAATCTTTCAGCAAAATAAAAACCCTGCCTCATCATATTTTATATATCGAGCGGCAGGAGAAGGGTTCTTAATATCTATACTTAACCCCAAGATTGCTTTGTTTTTTATAGCCATATTTAGTCATTTTGTTCAACCAGATTCTGAATGGAGCGAAATTGTCTCAATGGGGATAATGGCAGGAATAATTGATACAGTATGGTATTCATTTATAGCGATTACTATTACTAGGTCAGGGATAGTTCCATTTATTAAAATTCATGAACGTTTAGTAAACAGGATTATAGGAGGGTTTTTTATCTTTGTGTCTTTGTACCTATTTATTACTTTGTCTAAAAATCTTCTCTAAAAATCAGTTTATTTAGGTGAAAAATTACTACTTTTTTCATTTTAGTATTGCGAAGCGCTAATTTCGAAAAAAGGTATATTTTCCCCTCCATTTATACTGATATAGCTTTTAGCATAAAGACGCTGCTGGACTGGAATTATTACTTGGACTGAAGGCCATGAATTTTCACCTGCGGACAACCAAAAATTAACTTTCTCTCCATCTAAAGTTTTTTCAGTCTCGCCTTCTATATATTTCAGGTCAAAATCTTTCTCCCATGTTAGTAAATTTTCTCTATTGTAGAATGACCATTTTGCTTTTATAGGCCCTTCTTCTAATCCACCTGAATTAAGAATTTCTAAGTCAAAATCATTAAGATAAATAAAGCTATATAGAGATAATTTTTTAGTAGTAAATTCTAAGTTCAGGCTATATTCAGGAGCAGGAATAGCAGTAGCAGTAGGAGCAGGAATAACAGTAGCAGTAGGAGCAGGAATAGCAGTAGCAGTAGGA